>DATKCV010000035.1:0-88106 GCA_035513015.1 Gemmatimonadaceae bacterium | reverse complement strand
TCGGGAGTACCTCCGACACGAGGCCGAAGGCGGGGAGGATCAGGATGTACACCTCGGGGTGTCCGAACACCCAGAAGAGATGCTGCCAGAGGAGCGGATCGCCGCCGGCCTGCGCCGTGTAGAAGTTCGACCCGAAGAACCGGTCGAACATCAGGAAGACCAGCGCGATCGTGATCACCGGAAAGGCCAGGCTGATCAGGAACTGCACGACGAACGACATCCAGGTGAAGATCGGCATGCGCATCAGGTTCATCCCCGGTGCGCGCATGTTGATGATCGTCGTGATGAAGTTGAACGCGGCGGCGAGCGAGGCGATGCCGAGGATCTGGAGTCCGAGCACCCAGAAGTCGATGTTCAGTCCGGGCGAGTACTGCGCGGTGGTGAGCGGCACGTAGCCGAACCATCCGCCGTCGGGTGCCGCGCCGACGAACCAGGAGGCGTTCATGAACAGCCCGCCAAGGAGGAACACCCAGTAGCTGAACGCGTTGAGTCGCGGGACGGCGACGTCGCGGGCGCCGATCTGGAGCGGGATCAGGAAGTTGAAGAACGCGGCGGAGAGAGGCATGACACCGAGGAAGATCATCGTGGTGCCGTGCATCGTGAACAGCTGGTTGTAAGCCTCCGCCGAAAGGATCTGGCCGTTGGGGCCCTGGAGCTGAATGCGAAGGAGAATCGCCTCGAGCCCGCCGACGAGGAAGAAGAACAGCGCGGTGACGAGGTACAGGATGCCGATCCGCTTGTGATCGGTCGTTGCGAGCCAGCTCCAGACGCCGCGCTCGTACCGGGTCGGTGCGGGCGCGGTGTGCGGGGCGGTGGCGGTGGTGGCCATCAATGGTCTCCGTATACGTCCGGAAAGTCGATCATCTGAGCGCCTGGAGATAGGCGGCTATGTCGGCGATCTGCTGGTCGGTGAGGTAACCCGTCACGCCGGTGCGGGCGTCGCGCTCTCCCTGACCGAACGGCGGCATGATCGCGCCCGGCTTCATCACCGGGGCGTTCTTGATCCACAGCGCCAGCGGAAGCGGGTCGTTGGGGAATGTCCCGGCCCCGAGCGTGAGGCGCGAGCCGAAGTGGGTCAGGTCGGGGCCAGTAATTCCGACCGACGTCGGGTTGCCGCGAATGCGGTGGCATCCGATGCAGGCCGTGCGCGAGTAGAGCTCGCGCCCCCGTTCCGGATCGCCGGTCAGCGACGCATCGAACGACAGCGCTCGCGGGATGGGCACGTCTGGCACGATGTGGGCCGGGACCTGGTCGCGCGGAAAAACGAAGTACTCGGCCGTCGCCACGGCGACGCCGGGATCATGGCCGACGGGTGCGGTCGGCTGCTGTCCGGCGGGTGTTCCGGCCGCGGGTGTTCCCGGCGCGGGTGTTCCCGGCGCTGGCGCTGCAGGCGCGATCGCACCGAACAGTGCCGGTGCCTGCTGGAGCGCTACCCAGCCCTCGAACTGCTCCGGCGTGACGGTGAACGCGCGGAAGCGCATGTTCGCGTGGGACTCGCCGCAGAACTCCGCGCAGAAGCCGTTCCACGCTGCCGCGTCACCGGAGTCCGGGGTGAACCAGAGGTAGTTGGTGCGGTTGCTGATCAGGTCGCGCTTGCCGCCCATCTGCGGGATCCAGAACGAGTGCAATACGTCGGCGGTGCGCAGCTCGAAGTTCACCGCGCGGCCGCGCGGGATGTACAGCTCGTTGGCCGTCGTGATCCCGTACTCCGGGTATCGAAACTCCCACCACCACTGGTGTCCGATCACCTCGATCGTCAGCGCATCCTCTGGTGCGCGCGCCTGAGTCGCGAAGATCGTGCGTACGGTCGGGACGGCGATGAAGATCAGAATCACGGCCGGGATCAGCGTCCACGCGATCTCGAGGGCCGTGTTGCCGTGCACCTGGCGGGGCTCGGGGGCGCCGGGGCGCCGCCGAAACCGAACCAGGATGAACAGGAGCGACGCCGAGACGACAATGAAGACGACGGTTCCCCAGAACAGAAGGCTGTTCCAGAGCTCATCGATCGCCCGGCCGAACTCGGTGTTCGGTGAAAACGTGGTGTTCGGGTACTCCTGCGCACATGCGGCCAGAGCCAGCGCGAGCGCAACCGACACGCCGGCGGCAGCGAGCCGGCGTGGGCGGTGAGTCTCGATCATGCCATTTCCTGTTTACCGGCGTGGTCGAAGCGCCGCACGGGGGCGCTCGTGAAAAGACCACGGAAACTACCGGCGGCAGCCGGCGAGATGCAAGCGATCGGGCGCCGGCGAAGCGCGTTTAACCCGACCTCAGTCGCTCGACATTTCTATCGGCACCGAGTGCTGCTCCTTCACCTTGTTCATCATCGCGTCGATCGACGTGCGCAGCTGGCCCACCCCTTCGCGGAGGACGCGCACCTTCATCTGCTCGTTGCCGCCGCGGGTGGCGGCCAGGACGAGAGCCGCGACCTGGTCGGCGACCATCCCGAACTGGACCTTCAGCTGGCCGACGAGCGGACCGGCTGCCCGCCGGATCTGCATGCCGAACATGGTCGTGGGCTTCTGCTGCTTCTGCGCCAGCGCCATGTGCTCCACGAGCCCGTGAATGCGCTGCAGCTGCGTCAGCGCCTCCTCGAGGCTCCTCATCTTGGCCGCGCCGGCGCCGTCGAGCTTGGTATTGCCCATTTGGGAGAGGGGACTGAGGGACGAGGGACGAGGGACGAGGGACGAGGTGAGGACGACGATGACCGAGAACGGGACCCATTGTCGTGCATGCGCCGAACGCCAGCCCGAAGCACCGCACTCGTTCGCCCGGCCCTATCCCCATCCGTCGCCGTCCCTCACTTCACTCTTTCGAGCCGTGCATTCGGGCGGAGGACACGCCCGGCCCTGGCCTGGGTGTGGCCGTCCACCTGCACGATGTCGGCGGTCACATCCGCGCGACCGGCAAGGAGGGAGGACCCGACGCCGTAAACGTCCACCGGGATGCCCTCCTCCTCAAAGACGCGGATCCTGTCCACGGCGAAACCTCCGGACACGATTATCTTCACGTCCCCGAGGCCCTCGGCATCCAGCGCGTTGCGGACGTTCCAGACGAGCTGCGGCGTCACTCCGGTCGGCGGGAAGGCGCCGAGGTGCGGCAGGATCGACGCGTCGATCAGGAACTCCGACGTGTCCAGCCGGACCGCCCACAGCCGCCCCTCGAGAGCCCTGGCGACATCGAGACTGGTGCGCACCGAGTCGTTCTCGTAGTCCGTCGGAACGACTATCGGGGTCTCCGGGTCGAGCAGCTCGGCCAGCCGGCGCGCAGCCGCGACCGTGTCGCCACCGCACGCGGAGATCAGTGCGTGTGGCACCGCACCGACCGGGGTGCCGTTCCACCACATGCCCTGTGCCGGAGTGGCGACCATCTTCACGCCGCCGATGAATGCGGCGAAGCCGTCGCCGGCCTGCATCAGCCAGTGGTCGTGCTGTGCCGCCACGATCATAACCGGCTTCGGGCGAGCCGCTTCGACGAGCGCCCGCGCGCGCGTGGCGACGCCGCTCCGCCGCGCCAGGACCCCGACGCACATTGGCTCGAGGTGAGCGAACGCCGCGTACGGTCCCTCGATCGACATCACGGTGTCCCAGGCATCCACCCGGTCGCCCTCGTACAGCGCGTGCACGGTAAGCGCGCTCCAATCATCGGCGCACAGCCGGAGAAGCGCGATCGCCTCGTCGATCCCCGAGACGATCCCCGGCGCCTTGCAGCTGATCTGCGAGACGACTGTCGATGACGCGTCGGCGGCGCGCAGCACCTCGCGCGCCCGGAGAAACGGCGTCTCGGTGAACCGGCCGGCGCGGATGTCCTCGACCGGGAGGGCGAAAACGGCTGGGTCGAGGCGCTTGCGACGGCGGGGAGGCACGAGGGGATCGAAGAAAGGCGAGGGACTAGGGCGTGATCATGACTTGCCGCCTGCCACGACGGGATTGCTTCCCGAGTGTCTCCGCGCCAGCGTTTCCGGGTTCAACACCTGGTCGAGTTGCGCGCGGGTCATCAGTCCCTGCTCGAGCACAACGTCGTAGACGCCCTTGCCGGTCTGGAGCGCGGTCCGGGCGATCTGGGTGGCGGTCTCGTAGCCGAGCACGGGCACGAGCGCGGTGACGATCCCGATCGACTGCTCGAGAAAGTATCGCAAGCGATCGGGGTTGGCGGTGATGCCGACGACGCAGCGCTCGCGGAGTACGACGCAGGCGTTCTTGAGGGCGTCCATCCCTCGCAACAGACGGAACGCTATGATCGGCTCGAAGACGTTGAGCTGAAGTTGGCCGGCCTCGGCGGCCATGCTCACCGTGACGTCGCCGCCGATCAGATCGAAACAGACCTGGTTCACCACCTCGGGAATCACCGGGTTGACCTTTCCCGGCATGATCGACGAGCCGGGCTGCATCGCCGGAAGGTTGATCTCGTTGAGTCCGGCGCGGGGGCCGGAGCTGAGCAGCCGCAGGTCGTTGCAGATCTTCGATAGCTTCACGGCGCACCGCTTGAGCACGCCGGAGAGCTGCACGAAGGCTCCCGTGTCCATGGTCGCCTCGACCAGGTCGGGGGCGGTGACGAGCTCGATGCCGGTGACGGCGGAGAGATGCCGGCGCACCGCCTCGGCATAGCCGACGGGCGCGTTGATTCCGGTGCCGATGGCGGTCGCGCCCATGTTGACCTCGCGGATCAGCGCCTGCGCCTCGCGCAGCCTGTCCACGTCCTCGAGGATGGTGACGCCGAAGGCGCGGAACTCCTGTCCCAGCGTCATCGGAACCGCGTCCTGAAGCTGGGTGCGTCCCATCTTGAGGTAGGGCGCGAACTCCTCGCCCTTGGCCAGGAACGCCTTGGCCAGATCGTGCATCGCCTCGCGCAGATGGTCGATGCTGGCGTGGAGGGCGAGCTTGACCGAAGTCGGATAGACGTCGTTGGTGGACTGACTGAGGTTGACGTGGTTGTTCGGGTGGACGTAGGCGTACTCGCCGCGGCGCCTGCCGAGAAGCTCGAGGGCGCGGTTGGCGATCACCTCGTTGGCGTTCATGTTGGTCGACGTGCCGGCGCCGCCCTGGAGCATGTCGACGAGGAAGTGCTCATGGTGCCGGCCGCCGCGGATCTCGCGGCAGGCGCGTACGATGACGTCGCCGATCGCCGGATCGAGAAGTCCGAGCTCGGTGTTGGTGGTGGCCGCCGCTTCCTTCACCGCGGCCAGCGCGTCGATCAGCGAGGGAAACTCGCGGAGAACGACTCCGGTGATCGGGAAGTTCTCGAGGGCGCGCAGCGTCTGTATTCCGTAGAGGGCGTCGTCCACGACCGCGCGCTCGCCGAGCAGGTCGTGCTCGGTGCGCGTGCGCGAGCCGGCGAACCCGATCTGGCGACCACGCCCGACGAGGGTCGCATCGGCGCTCCGCAGGCGCTGGGAGATCACGCGCGCCGCACGTGCGAGCAGGCCGGCGTAGAGCGCCGGCCGATCGTCGAGGATCCGCCGCAGGGTGTCGGCGCTGAACACGATCGCCTGCGTCGGCTCGAGCGCGCGGGCACTCGTCCCGTGAGGGGAGTCGTCGAGCAGGACACCCTCTCCCACCGCTTCGCCGACGTCGAGCGTGGCGAGGCGCGTCTGAGCGCCCCCCGAGCCTTTCTCGATGATCACGCTTCCCGATGCGAGCACCGCCAGAATCCGCCGCGGCGAGCCCTCCTCGAACAGCAACTCGTCCGTTTCGAACGTGCGAAGTTCGGCGTGATCGGCGAGAAACGCCACTTCGGAGTCGGGAAGTCCGCTGAAGAAGGAGAACCGGCGGAGAATCTCGGAGGCGGGCGGGGCGGTCATGGCGAGGGTAAGCTACTGGTCCCCGGCCGGCGCGCCAACCACACGCGCTCGCTGCTCAGCGCGCCGCCAGTCCAGTCGTGCGCTCCTGCTTGTGACTCCGCGAGGCGGCGACGAACTCGCCGAACAGCCGCCGGGTGAGGTGATCGCGCTCGGCCAGCGCCTCGGGGTGCCACTGCACGCCGACCATCCAGTGGCCTTCGGGCGACTCCGCCGCCTCGATCAGCCCGTCGGGGGCGTGCGCAGTGGCCACCAGGGCATCTCCCAGAGCATGGATCCCCTGATGGTGCATACTGTTGACCGGCAGCTTACCCTCGCCGAAGATCGCGGCCAGGCGGGACCCCGGATGGACGGTGACCTCGTGGGCCAGGTGTTCGCGCGAGTACTTGCCGCCGAAAGGGTAGTAGTCGTGCTTGAGGGATCCGGGGAACTGCTCGGCGAGGTCCTGATACAGGGTACCGCCGGCGGCGAGGTTCATGATCTGCACGCCGCGGCAGATTCCCAGTACGGGCTTGTGGTCCTCCATCGCCCAGCTGACGAGACGAAGCTCCACGGCGTCGCGCGCCGGATCACTCGTCTCGCACTTCGGATGCCGCTCCTCGGAATACGAGTCGGGGTCGATATCGGCGCCACCGGGCAGAAAAATGCCGTCGAGCCGGTCGTAGATCTCGCGAAGCGTGCCGGCTCCGGCATCGAGGAGCGGGATCATCCAGGGAATCCCTCCTTCGGCGACCAGCGCCAGGATGTAGCGATGGCTCATGACCCACGACGGAGGCAGGTCGGCCGGGACCCCGCCGATGCTCTGGAGGTTCTGGGTGGGGATGCCGATGGTGGGGCCGGATGACATGGAGGCGACGTTGAGGAGCACTGCGCGGATGCGTAACCGTGAAAAGTATCATGTCGGTGAACGGTGCGTCACTTCGAGCGGAGGACTCTCCGCCGTTCCCACCGTCACGGCGTCGGCGGGCCGATACGGGGTGATCCCTTCGGCTGTCTCGGCGATCAGGCGATCGACCACCGCCTCGAGACTGCCGGTCTCGGCGTACGTCTGGAGCTGGCGGTCGGCGCTGGTGCCCTCATCGAGGATGCGGAAGGCGTACTCGACCTCATTTCTCGTACCCAGCTCGTCCACGACATCGTCGATGAACCACTCGAGCAGCTCGCGGATCAGCTCGCGCGCCGGCTGTTCGCGCTGCTTCCCGAAGTCGATGAAGTTGCCATCGAGGCCGTAGCGGACGGCCCGCCACTTGTTCTCCTCTATCATCGTCAGCGGGTAGATGCGGAAGGTCATGTTGTCGCGGCGGAGCTTCCAGAGCTTGGCGACGATCGCCTGGAGGATCGCGGCGATGCTCACCGCCTCATCCACACGCGTGCAGACGTCGCACATCCGGAACTCCAGCGTCGGATAGGCGTGGTGCGGGCGGACGTCCCACCAGATCTTGGAGCCGTCAGGGATGCAATTGGTGCGGACCAGCGAGGCGAGCAGCTCCGAGTAGTCGCCGTAGGAGTTCATCACCGGCGGGATCCCGGTCCGCGGGAAGTTGCGGAAGATGACGCTGCGGTAGGACTTGAGACCGGTCTTTCGTCCCATCCAGAAGGGCGAGCTGGTGGACAGGGCGAGAACGTGGGGCACGAAGTAGCGCGACACGTTGAGGGCATCGATGAGAAAGTCGCGGTCCTCGACTCCGACGTGGACGTGGGTGCCGAAGATGAGCAGCTGCTGGGCGAGGTCGGCTAGATCCTGCTTGACGCCGAGGTAGCGCTCGAGCGGCGTGATCTCCTGTGTAAGCCAGGAGGAGAAAGGGTGCGTCCCCGCGGCGACGATCTTCAGGCCGCTGCGCGCGGCCAGCCACATCACCGTGCCGCGGAGGCGCACGAGCTCGGCGCGCACCTCCTGCGGCGTGCGACAGACCCGGCTGCCGATCTCGACCATCGACTGGTGGAGCTCCGGCTTGATCTCCTCGAGCACGAGGTGATCGCCCTGGAGGATCTCGGTGATGTAGGAGCGGAGCTCGCGCGTCGTCGGGTCGATGATCTGATATTCTTCCTCGACGCCGAGGGTGAGTGAGGGCGCTTTCATCGTTAGCTGCCTCCTGGGAGCCCGTCTGCCCGTCCGGGACTACGAATCATCTGCGTTCCACCACGAACGTCGGGACCGTGGACCCGCCGCCGGCCGTCACGTTGAGGAGCGCCGCCGTGGACAGGCGGGTGAGACAGCCGTCCACGTAGCGGCCGTACGCGACGTAGGGTGCCGTGTCGAGCATTCGATCCGCGATCACTACCTTGCCATCGACCAGGCTCGGGTAGGGTTCGCTGGGTAGCGGCACCCGCTCCTGAACGATGTACGGCTCGCGCAACGCGATCGCCAGGGTGTCGCGCCACAGCTCGTCCGACACCTCCCACCCGAGGACGATGCCCTTGCCGCCGTACTCGTCGTGCGGCTTGAGCACGA
Source organism: Gemmatimonadaceae bacterium (assembly GCA_035513015.1). Lineage (GTDB taxonomy): Bacteria > Gemmatimonadota > Gemmatimonadetes > Gemmatimonadales > Gemmatimonadaceae > DATKCV01. The sequence goes on along the minus strand of DATKCV010000035.1, from coordinate 79,860 downwards.
GCCGTTCGCGATGTTCGGCGATCCACGGAACGAGGTCCACCTTCGTTTCCTCGTGCAGCGTTCGGCGCTCCTCGACGACCCGGGTCCACGGGATGTGCGCCTCGATCGCCCGCTGCTCCTCCGGGGAGAACAGGTGCGCGTTGCGTTCGTCGCCGAGCACGGCGAGGCTCGACTTCTTGTGGAGGATCTTGCAGCGAAACGGGTTCACCATGCAGGCGGCGCGCGCGCGGACGGCGCGGACGAGCGGCTGATCGAGTCCGCCGTCGGCTATCAGTTCGCTGATCAGCACGCGCTTGTAGATGAGGTCCACGGGACCGCCTTCGGCGAGAAGCACTCCCGCCCGGTACTCCATGGTGCGCGGGTCGGCGAGTACGCAGCCCACCCCCTGCCTCCGGAAGTAGTCCTGAAAGAGAAGGAACTCGCTACGCGTGGGCACATCGCTCCAGTCCACGATCGCGATCCGCGGGAGCCGGTTCGACCCCGACCACTGGCGGTAGGCGTCGAGCAGTCCGTGGAGCACGTTGTGGCGCGCCGGAAGCGGACGCGCGTCCCACTCGCGGAGGAACTCACGCATGACGGGCAGGCCGTAGAATACCTCCGAGAGCACGTCGTTGTACGCCGAACCGGCGGGCGTTTCGGCGTTGTATTCCGTGAACTTCAGCTGACCATCGTCACCGAAGAACGCGTCGAGCCGCGACAGCGGGCTCGAGTCGCGGAAGCCCGGGTCATCGCGCACCAGCTCGCGCTCCCAGTCGGTCAGCCCGAACTGGCCGAGGAGAGCCGGATCGGCGAGGGCCGCGTCGTGTGCTCTGCGGAACGCGCGCAGGATGAGCGCGCCGGTCACCTGGAGGAACCGGTAACGCTCGGCGGACATCCAGCGCGGCCGCAGCACCGTGCACAGAGGCCGATCGCCGAACTGCAGCCCCCGGAGCCGGAGCTGGTCGTCGAGCTGGGCCTGCGACTCGGCGGCGATGTCGTCGGTCAGAAGGGAATGATAACGTTCCGTTGCGGACGACTGCGACGCGTGCATGCTACTTCGACACCTGCTCCGCGCCCGCCATCTCGCGCCACCTCATCACCCGCTCCGGCCGCCGCGGCGCCTGGGCGAGCCGGATCACGAGGTCGGCCATGTGCGTGACCGTCCACTCGAAGTAGTGCGGCGTGAGTGAATTGACGTCCATGTCCGGGGCGGGATTCATGAAGTCGATCGCGTACGGCACCCCGTCGCGGACCGCCCACTCGACGGTGTTCATGTCGTAGCCGAGCGCGCGCACGAGGGTCAGCGAGTCCTCGACCACGCGGCGGCCAAGGTCGGGCTCGAGGTGCTCGTGCTCGACGTGGTAGCGCCGCTCGCGCGGATCGTACTTCATCGGAAGCACCTCCTCCTGCCCGAGGCACAGGCAGCGGATGTACTGCTCCCATTCGATGAACTCCTGGACGATCATCGTCAGCTGGCCCGAGCCGTCGTAATGCCGGATCAGCTCGTCGAGCGTACGGCAGACCCAGACGTCGCGCCACCCGCCCCCGTGCGCATCCTTGAGCACGCACGGCATCCCCACGTAATCGACGATCCCGTCCCAGTCGAGCGGATAAGCCAGGTTGCGGAGCGACTCCTGGTGGTGGATGCCGGGGATGTACTCGCGGTTGGGCAGGACGATGGTCTTCGGGCTGGCCACGCCGAGCTTCGTGGCCAGAGCGGCCTCGAAGAACTTGTCATCGGCCGTCCACATGAACGGATCGTTGATCACCGTCACGCCCTGCACGACCGCGTACTTGAGGAAAGTCCGGTAGTACGGCACCTCGTGGGAGATGCGATCGACGATCACATCGTACTCGAGCGGCTCGTCCATCCGCGTGCCACCGAGCCGCACCATTTCGGCGACGACACCCGCATCGCGCCGGTTCACCTCCTCGATGAAGGCGGGAGGGAACGACCACTCTCGTCCGACGATCAGGCCGACCTTGTGAGGCATTTGCAACCTCCGGTCAATCGTTGCCGCCGATGTAGTGCGCGATCATTCGCTGCCAGTAGGGCCAGTCGTGGCACCACCCGTCCCAGATCCGCAGGCGGTGGGGAATCCCCCTGGCGCCGAGGAGACCGGACACATGGTCGTTGTTCGGTCGCGACGGGTCGTCTCCGCCGATGGCGAGGATGATGTCGAGCCGGCGGATCGCCTTGAGCCGCCCCGCGTCGTGCTCGTGCACCAGGTAGTCCATCGGGTTCTGGAAGTAGACGGCGTCATCCGACCAGCCACCGGTCATCTTCTTGATGTCGTAGAGCCCACTGAGCGCGATGACCCGGCCGAAACGCCATGGATGACGGAGGGCGATGTTGAGGGCGTGGTACGCCCCGAAGCTGGCCCCCGCCACCATGAGATAAGGGTTCGCGTTGTGCCCGTTCGTCAAGGGGATGACCTCGTCGAGCACGTACCGCTCGTACGCCTCGTGCCGCCGGGCGCGCCAGTGCGGGTGGACGTGCTTCGCGTACCAGCTCTCGGCGTCCACGCTGTCCACGCAGTAGAGCTGTATCCATCCGCGGTCGAGTTGTTCGCCGAGCGCCCCCACCATCCCGCGATCCTCCCACTCGAAGAACCGGCCCTGGGAGGTGGGGAAGGCGATCACCCGGGCCCCGGCATGGCCGAAGACGAGCAGCTCCATGTCGCGGGAGAGACTCGGTGAATGCCAGCGATGGTGCTCCCGATGGATCGCCAAATCGGCGCCTCAGCCCGACGCGACGGGGAACAGAAATCCGAGCGCCTCGGCGATCTGCCGTCCCCAGGCCTCCTCCCGGTGTTCCGCGCCCTGGTACTCGGCGTACCGGAAGTCGCGATCGAGGGACCAGCCCTTGGCGACCAGCGTGTCCCGGAGAGCACGGGCGTTAGCCACGTGCTCTTCCCCTTCCGCGGTGCCGACCGAGAGCCACAGGCGGAGCGCGGGGCGTCCCTCGGCATCGCGCACCCGCCGCACGATCTCCTGATCATCCCACCAGACCGAAGGCGAAAGGATCGCCGCGCGCCCGACCTTCCCGCCGTGGCGGAGCGCCAGGTAGAGCGAGACGAGCCCGCCGAGTGAGGAACCGCCGAGCGCCGTGTGCTCCTGCTCCGGGCGCGTGCGGTAGGTGGCGTCGATCATCGGCTTCAGCTCGTCGAACAGCATCCAGCCGTACTGATCGGCCGCGCCTCCGGCGCCCTGTTCATCGTCGCGCGACGGGGTGTATTCGGCGATCCGCTGGTCGCCGGCGTTGTCCACGCCGACTACGATCAGTGGCTCGATCACCCCCTCGGCGACAAGGCGCTCCGCGGCCTCGTCCACACCCCACTCGCGCCCGCCGAACGCGGTCGCATTGTCGAAGAGGTTCTGACCATCCTGAAGGTAGAGCACGGGGTAGCGCCGCTCTCGATCCGCCTCGTAGCCGGGCGGGAGATAGACGCGGACGGATCGATGCGCCTCCAAGAAGCGGGAGGCGAAGCTCTCGTGAACGCGGATGTCGCCGGACCGTGTGGAGGCCGGGGGCGGCGATGGCCGCCCCTCGGCCGCGGCGCCGGAATCCGAGAGGGGTGGGGTCGTCATCGGTCGTCACTTGAAGAAGCGTTGTTCATGGCCAGGCCGCCGGCTGTCGCTCGTCCATGAAAGTGAACCACCGAGGACGCGGAGCGTCCACCCCACCACCGCACGCATGCTCGATCTGACACTCGATGCCCGGAGAACCAGAGTAGCGGTCCGTCCATGCAGTTGACGGTCCAACCTGCCGTCCACCCTCGCCTCCGGCGCCGCGCAGGGATAGAATGTCGGCGTAACCCTCTCGGAGGACCCGTGTCGATTTCCCGCCGCGACTTCCTCGGTGCCGGCGCCGCCGCCGCCGCCGGACTGACTCTAACCTCCCCGGCTGCCGACGCGATCCCGGCGATCCACGTCGCCGAACGCGTCGCGCCGGTCACCCCGCTGGCCCGCCCGGCCGTTGTCGCCTCGGCCAACGGCATCCGCGGCGTCGCCGTGGCGATGCAGCGCATGCAGCAGGGAGCCGATCCGCTCGATGCCGCGATCGAAGGCGTGAAGATCCAGGAGCTCGATCCCGAGGACACCTCCGTCGGGCTCGGTGGCCTTCCCAACGCCGACGGTGTGGTGCAGCTCGACGCTTCGTGCATGCACGGCCCGACGAAGCGCGCCGGAGCGGTCGCCGCGCTGGAAGGGATCGCCACGCCGTCCCTCGTCGCCAAGGCAGTGATGGAGCTGACCGACCACATCATGCTCGTCGGCGAGGGAGCTAAGCGGTTCGCGCTCTCGCTGGGATTCGAGGAGCAGAATCTGCTGACCGACGCCAGCCGCCAGCAATGGCTGCGGTGGCGCAGTCGCCTGAACCCGAACGACAGCTGGCTCGACTTCGAGGGCGACATTCGCTATCACACCGGCACGATCAACATGAACGTGGTCGACGCCGGCGGCGACATCGCCTCGGTCACGACGACGAGCGGGCTGGCCTGGAAGATCCCCGGCCGGGCCGGCGACAGTCCGATAATCGGTGCCGGTCAGTACTGCGACAACACCGTCGGAGCCGCCGGATCGACGGGGCGCGGAGAGGCGAACATCAAGGTCTGCGGCGCCTTCCTCACGGTGGAGTTCATGCGGCAAGGCATGACGCCGGAACAGGCGTGCCTCAAGACGCTCGAGCGGGTGGTGGCGATGACCGAGACGCGCCTGCTTGGCGACCGGGGTCGGCCCCGATTCAACCTGAGCTTCTACGCGATCGCCAAGGACGGGCGCGTGGGTGGCGCGTCGATCTACGGGGGAAGCAGGTACGCCGTGGCCGACGAAAGGGGGGCGCGGCTGGTCGATTCGGCCTTCCTCTATCGGCGCGAGGAGATGCCGCGCGCGGGGTAACCCAGAGACTGCGTCCCGCCGCGGCCGTGGCCGCGACGCAACCCGCCGTCGATCGGTGCTCAGCTTTCAGTGATCAGTGCTGGCGCTCCAAGAGTACTCACGATCGAGGGCTGAGCACTGTTCGGCCCTACGGTGGCCTCGGTGGCGGGGCGCTGCGAGCCGTCCGCGGTTTTGGGAGTGGTGCTGGGTGAAGAGCCATCCAGCTTGAACGTCGCCACGATTCTCGTCAGCCCTTCCGCAGCGGCGGTCAGGCGTTCGGCGGCGGCAGCGATCTGCTGGGTACTCGCGCTCTGCTCCTGGCACGAGGCGGCGACCTGCTGCATCGCGGCGGCGAAGGCCTCGGTGCCTTTGGCCAGCTGCTCGATGCGACCCTGCATCTCCTGGACGCGCTCGCTCCCCCGGTGCGCGGCTTCGGCGATCGATGCAGTCCACGTCTCGGAGTGGGCGACCGCTCCCTCGACGTGCCCGAACGATGCGTGGCCCTGCTGCGTCGCCTCGAGAACGTCGCGCACCGTGCTGGCTCCGCGCGTGCTCGAGGCCCGCGACTCGGCGACGCGAGCCAAAAGCTCGGTGACGACGGTCTCGGTGCGCTCCGCCCCCTCGGCCGCCGCCGAGGACAGGCGGCGCACCTCGCCGGCGACGACCGAGAAACCCTCGCCCTGCTCTCCCGCGCGCGCGGCCTCCATTGCCGCGTTCAGCGCCAGCAGCTTGGACTGGCGGGCGATCTTCTGAACGAGCGATACGAAGGCGCGGATCTCCTCAGAGGCGGCAGTCAGCCCCTCGCTGGCGGCCACGTTGGCCTGCGCGTCGGCGACCAGCGACTCCAGCGCGCGCGCGCTGTCGTCCAGCCGCTGGCGGTTGTCGCTGGCCAGGGCGCGGAGCCTGGAGTTGCGAGCGACACCCTCTTCGGCGCCGGCATCCAGTCCGGCGGAGATTGCCACGAGCTCCCCAGCATCTTCGGCGAGCTGGCGGATCGTCTGGGCCATGTCGGTGGACTGAAGACTGAGATCACTCGACATGGCGGCCATCTCCTGCGCGGCGGCGGCCATGTGCTCCGATCCGATCGTGATCTCGGTGGCCAGGGTGGAGGTCTGCCCCGCTCCGCCGGTGATCGCCCGCGCGAGGCGGCGGAGGTCGGCGATCATTGACCGGGTTGCCCGGGTCAAGCGCGCGATCTCGTCGTCACTACCGGATGGGGCGACTTCGACGGTCAGATCGCCTGCGGCCACCGCCTCGGCGGCCGCCGCGAGCTCCGCGGCCGGACGGCTCACCCGGTTGGTGAGAGAGCGCGCGAGGATCACGAGTGTGCCGGCGACGACCACGAACAGTCCGCCGGCCACGACGAGCAGGGCGGCCAGTGCCTGGCGCTGCTGAGCAACCGTCTGCTCGTGGTCGAGATGCGCGATGAGACGCCAGCGGCCGTTCTGCACCGTCTGCATGGCGGCGCGGCGGCGGGCCAGACCGCCGTCGGCGGCCGGCACTTCGTATCCCACGATCGAATCGCGCGGCGCGTCGAGCAGGCGATCGGCGCCGGGCAGCACCTGGAGGCGTGAGATGGGACCAGAGCTGGCGATCACGCGGCCGCCGCCATCGACCAGGTCCACCTGGATCCCTCCGATGGAGCTGGCGCTTCGCAGCGCGGAGTCGATCTTGGCCAGACCGAAGCTGACCTTCACGACGCCGGCCGGCGGATCCTGCGCGCGCTCGCGGACTGCCGCTGCGATCGAGATGACGACCTGACGGACGGACTCGTCGAAGTCCGCGGCCGCCGGTGTAATTCCCTCTCTCATCGCCTGCTCCCACCACGCCTCGTCGCGCTGCACGAAGTCGGTGGTCCGTCCGGATGTCAGGGAATTGAGTCCGCTCGCATCGGTGAGCATCACCTCGGCGATTCCCAGTTGCAGAAGCAGTGTGCGAAGGTAGCGCCGCGTGCGGGGGCTCACCTCGAGCGAGCGCTCGGCGTCAAAACGCCGTTCCAATGCGTCGATCGACATCTCGCCGAGGCCCAGCTCGTCGGCACGTCGGGCGCCCGCGCGGGCGGCATCGACGAGCATTGGCGAGGTGGCGAGGATCGAGACCTCGCGCTCCCGCTCGAGGAGCAGGGACTCGACCAGCAGCCCGGAGCGCCGCGCGGCGTCCTGAAGCCGCATGTCGGACTGGACGGCAAGGAAGGTCGAGATTTCTCGTCCGCCGAGCAGGGCCAGCCCTCCCAGCGAGAACAGGGCGAACAGGCCGACCCCGAGGACGATCCGGGCACGGAGCGAAGCCACCGAGGCCCGGGCGCGCTGGAACGCCGCCATCGCCACCGATGGGCCGGTGAAGTGCTCACCCAGGGTGACCGGCTCGGATGTGCGGCGGCCGCGGCGCGGTTCGCGCCGCCGGCGCCGCACGGGGCGCGGCTGGGGATCGCGGGAGTCAGACTCGATCGACACGTGTCATTGGTGCGGGCCCGCTGGTGTGTGCCCTTCCTGTCCCGCTAAATTGCGGTAAATCCGCAGCTTCCGTCATCGACCGCGCCGGCGCCGGGTTCGGCAGCCGGGGGCGAGGATCCACACGAGCATGACCGAGAGTACACGGCAGACCGTCACCGGCGAGTCCGGCGGCTACGATCCGGCCGGGATCGAGCCCAAGTGGATGCGCCGGTGGCAGGAGAGGGGGACCAACCACACCGACCTGGCGGCCGGTGCTCGTCCCTGGTATGCGCTGATGATGTTCCCCTATCCGTCGGCGGAGGGGCTGCACGTCGGCAACCTCTTCGCGTTCACGGGGAACGACATCCATGGACGATTCCAGCGGCTCCAGGGGCACACCGTCTTCGAGCCCATCGGCTACGACGCGTTCGGCATCCACTCCGAGAACTACGCGCTGAAGGTCGGCGAGCACCCCACGCGACTGATCCCGCGCAACATCGCCAACTTCCGCCGGCAGCTGGAGCGCGCGGGTCTGATGGTGGACTGGCGGCACGAGCTGTCCACCACCGATCCGTCGTACTACAAGTGGACCCAGTGGATCTTCCTCCAGCTGCTCAGCCGGGGGCTGGCCTACAAGAAGCGGGCGGCGGTCAACTGGTGCCCGAGCGACAAGACGGTCCTGGCGAACGAGCAGGTGATCGCCGGCGCTTGCGAGCGATGCGGCACGCCCGTCGAGCAGCGTTTCCTGGAGCAGTGGTTCTTCCGGATCACCGACTACGCCCAGCGGCTGCTGGACAACCTCGACCACATCGACTGGTCGGAGACGACGAAGACGGCGCAGCGGAACTGGATCGGGCGGTCGGAGGGAGCGGCGATCGTGTTTCCGCTGGAGCGCGAGCGGCGCACGCCGAACCGCGGCGAGGGGATCGAGGTCTTCACCACCCGTCCCGACACGATCTTCGGCGCGACGTACCTCGTGCTGGCGCCTGAGCATCCGATCGTGGCGGACGTCACGACGAATGACCGGCGGGCCGAGGTGGAGGCGTACCGCGACAGCGCCGCGAAGCAGGACCTGATCACGCGAAAGGTGAGCAGGGAGAAGACGGGGGTGTTCACCGGCGGCTACGTGATCAACCCGGCGACTCGCCAGCGCATCCCGATCTGGGTGGCCGACTACGTTCTGATGGACTACGGGACCGGGGCGATCATGGCCGTGCCGGGTCACGACGAGCGCGACTTCGAGTTCGCGAGCGCGTTCGGCCTGCCGATCGTGCGCGTGGTAGCCGCCGAGGGCGAGGGTTCCGGGACACCCCTAGCCGAGGCGTACACGGGCGAGGGGAGGCTGGTGAATTCGGGCGAGTTCGACGGGATGCCGGCGTCGGAGGCGGTCAAAGCGGTCACTCTCTGGCTGGCGAAGGAGCGGAAGGCGGCGCGGCCGGTGGTGAACTACCGGCTCCACGACTGGTGCATCTCGCGGCAACGCTACTGGGGCCCGCCGATCCCGGTCATCTATTGCGACAAGTGCGGGATGCAGCCGGTGCCGGAGAAGGATCTGCCGGTGCTGCTCCCGCCGGTCGAGGACTTCCGGCCCGACGACACCGGAATCTCACCGCTGGCGCGGCACGAGGAGTGGTACCACGTGCCGTGTCCGGAGTGCGGCGGGAGCGCGCGGCGGGAGACGGACGTGTCGGACACGTTCCTCGACAGCGCGTGGTACTTCCTGCGCTACCCGAGCACCGACCGCGACGACGTGCCGTTCGATCCGGCGCTGACGAAGAAGTGGCTGCCGGTGCACTCGTACATCGGCGGCAACGAGCACGCCGTGCTGCACCTGCTGTACGCGCGGTTCATCACGATGGTCCTGCACGATGCCGGGCGGCTGCACTTCGAGGAGCCGTTCAAGCGCTTCCGGGCCCACGGACTGATCATCCGTGAGGGCGCGAAGATGTCGAAGAGTCGCGGCAACGTGGTCATCCCCGACCAGTACATCGAGCAGTGGGGAGCGGACGCGTTCCGGACCTACCTCATGTTCCTCGGCCCGTTCGAGGAGGGGGGCGACTTCCGCGACCGCGGGATCTCGGGCGTGAAGCGGTTCCTCGACCGGCTGTGGTCGTCGGCCACGGAAGCGCGGACCGATGGCGAGCCCGATCGCGAGGTAATGCGAAAGCTCCATCAGACGATCCGCAAGGTGGGCGATGACATCCGTCGGCTGTCGTACAACACGGCGATCGCGGCGATGATGGAGTACATGAACGTGCTACGGGCGCACGAGCGCTCGCCGCATCGGGAAGAGGTGGAGCCGCTCGTTCCGCTCGTGTCGCCGTTCGCGCCGTTCATCGCCGAGGAGCTGTGGGAGCGGTTCGGGCACGAGGAGAGCGTATTCGACTCCGGATGGCCGGGGTTCGATCCTTCACTGGCGGCGGAGGAGACGATCGAGCTGGTGGTGCAGGTGAACGGCAAGGTGCGGGGGAAGCTTCGGGTGCTTGTCGCGCTGACTCAGGATGAGGCGGTGGCGGCTGCTCTGGCGGAGCCGGGTATTCTCCGGTTCGTGAGCGGGACGCCGAAGAAGGTCGTTTATGTGGCGGGTCGGTTGGTCAATATCGTCGTCTGATCACCGGGATCATGAAGTGCGGGCAATTACGCCGAGGGGGATACAGGATTAGGGGATTGGACGGATGCCGAGGATGAACTGCAACGGCGATTGATTCCGCGGGCGGTTCTTTGGTGATGGCACGGGAATGAAGTCGTTGTTGTTTATCGATCCATGGTGCACCTCGGTCTGGTTCGGGAGGAGCTCACGCATTCGGTGATCGGGGCCTTCTACGAGGTGTACAACACTCTCGGGTTCGGATTCCTCGAACGCATCCATGTCGCGGCGCTCGAGCGGGAGTTACTGGCACGCGGGCATCGCGTGGGACGAGAGATTGGTGTGATCGTGATGTACAAAGGTGAGGCGCTGGGATTCCAGCGCCTCGACATGATCGTCGATGACATCCTGGTGGTCGAGATCAAGTCGACCTGCGAGCTTCACAAGGGTGCGACACGTCAGGTGTACAACTATCTGCGAGCAACCCATCTCGAGATCGGGTTGCTTCTGCATTTCGGCCCCGAGCCGAAGATCCGTCGCCTGATCCATCGCAATTCGACCGCCCATCCGCACGATCCGTCCAATCCCCCGGATCCTGTCGTCCCCTCGGCGTAGATGGCTGCTTTGGGGCGGACGTCAGGGCCAGCCGAACAGGCTCGACGGCGGCGCGACGGAGCGCAGGCGCGCGATGTCGCCCGGTTCGCGGCCGATGGTGCGGAACGGGGTGGTCGTGATGAGCCGTATCTCGTAGCGAGCGTGCCGGTCGCGGACCACCGGCACCGCGGCCTCGAGGCGCAGCAGGCGGCGTGAGTGTGCCGGCACGGCGGCCAGCAGGGCGACGCCCACGCTCGCGCGGGCGGAGGTGCTCTCGCCGAACGGGGCGCTGCCGGCCCATGTGCGCCCCACATCGGCAAAGCCGGCCGCGCCGAGACCGAGGTGGCGTGTCACCTCACCGACCACCCAGCGCCGCTCGGCGCGCACGACGGCGAGGCGTTCGCCGACGATGCGGGAATCGCGATAGCCGCGCAGTCCGGCGCGCGCGTCGCCCAGCGCGAGCTGGAACGGCCGGCGGGAGCGGTGCGCGCCCGCGGCCTCGGCGCTGACGATCCAGGTCCCCCTTTCCGACGGCTTGGCGTACCAGGCGAGGCGGCCGCTGCCGACGCCGTCCACCCAGCCGTCGGGGCCCCGCTGCTGTTCCCACGTCGCGCGGATCGCGATAAGCGAGCGGTTGGTGCCGGTCGCGCCATGGAGCTCGGCGCCGAAGAATGGGCCTTCATCGTCGCGGCCCATGCCCTGGCCCCCGATGAGGGCGAGCTGCAGGCCGACGCCCACATCCTGCGAGCCGATCAGAGCGTCGAAGCCCTCTACCACCACGTATCGGAGCAGCCGCACGCCCACGACGCCGGCGATCCGCGCGCTCTCCAGCGACGAGTATCGTCCGACGAGCGTGGGGTCGTCGCCCGGCTCGAGCCCCGTTTCCGTGATGATGACCGGATCACGACTGACATCCAGTCGCTCGTACGTGAGGTACGGGCCGCCGAAGAACCTTCCGGCACCGATGCCGAAACGAACCACGCCGCCGATGTCGCCCCGCCTTCGCTCGATCCCCAGCGAGAGCGCCGGCTGGTCGCGGCGCTGGAACGTGACGTACTCCTTGACGTCACGCAGGCCGGCGTGCCACGCGGTGCGCTGGAGTGTCGTGTGGAAAGGCCGTTCGATGGCAACGGAGTAGTCGCCGCCAAGCGATGACCGCTCGAGGTGGGCGGTCGCCCTGATCGGCCGGCCCGTCGCGTGGTAGTGCACTAGATGCGCGGCGAAGCCGTCCCGGTATGCGAACCCCTCGCGCCACTCGGCGGCGACGAACGCGCCCTTGCCAAGCAGATTCGCGCTGCCGTAGGCGAAGCCGGTGAGTCGATCCGCCCGGGCCCGCGCTCCGATGACGAGCGGGATCTCGTCCGCCGTCTCGACTTCGATCCGCACGCCACCGGTGCCATCGGGCGTGGCCCGCACCGTGGCGTCGGCGAGAAACGGCTGGGCGCGGAGCAGGCGTTCCGACTCGGCGCGGCGGAACTCCGAGCAGATGCCGCCTTCCTCGAGCAACAGGAAGGAGCGGATCACCGTCGGCTCGGTGGTCACGTGCTGTAGGCCCGCTGCGAGCAGAGGCCGGCTCCACTCCGGTGCCGATTCGCTGATCAGCGCCGGCGGCTCGCGGCCGATGATGACGGCTGACACGATGTGACCATCGCACCGAAACGCGTCCTGGGCGGTGGCGCGCTCCGCCGTCAGGACGAACGCCAGGATCGCCGGCGCCCAGATCCGTCGGGCGCGTCGGCGGTGGTCCGGCGTTCCGGCCGGAAGCCTCACCGCTCGGGCGGTGCTTGCGCCAGGCCGGCGCCGAGCAGGATGATCTCTACGCGCCGATTCCGCGCGCGACCTTCGGCCGTGGCGTTGTCGGCCACCGGCGACGCCGACGCGTGGCCGACCACGGTGATGCGGCTGGGCGCGATGCCCAGCGCGACGAGCGCGTCGCGTACGGCCTCGGCGCGCTGCCGCGACAGCTGCTGGTTGAGCGGGTCGCTCCCGGTGCTGTCGGTATGACCTTCGACGGCCACGGGATGGTCAGGGTACTGCGCGAGAACCGATGCAATGGGGCCGAGCAGCTGCCGCATCTCGTTCGACACCGACGCCGAACCGCTGGCGAGCAGCCCGTAGCCGAGCACGATCGTCAGTCCGCGGTCGGTCTCGCCCACTGTCACGACGCCCGGCCGGAGATCGCTGATCGCACGGACGGCGTCGGACCAGCGCCGGTCGCGCGCGTCCGCGGCCTCGCGTGTCGTCGCCGAGGCGGCCGCCTCCCGATCGAGCGCGGCCTCCAGCGAATCGAGTCGCGAGCGCATGCGGCGCAGCTCGGCCAGGGCGACGTCGCGCTCCTCGCGCAGATCGGCGACTTCGTCGGCCTGCTCCGCGACCCGGGCCGCACGCTGCATTTCCGCGCGCGCCGGTGCGGGCAACAGCGTCTCGATCGATGGCTGCCGGACTTGCACTCCGTACGGCTGGCGCGCAATCTCGAGCGCCACCAGGTCGCGAACCAGAGACGAGTCGATGCTTCGACTGCCGGCCAGCGCGCGTTCCACGCGCGCGGACAGGGAATCGAGACGAGCAGTCAGCGCATCCATCCGCCAGTCATCGATGCCGGGGCGCTGCGCGGCGCTCTCGCGCCCAGGTCCTCGCTCGACGGAGGGTTCGATCGCCGGTGCCCCCTCTCGCGCCCGTACATCGTCGATGCCCGTGCGCGCTCCGATGGGCGGACTCACCATCTCGCGTTCCGGCGGCGGTCCGTAACGGATATACAGCTCACCCTGCGTCGGCAGCGGGATGGCGACGACCGTGCCGGAGTGAAATGGAGGCCGCGGAGCGGCCGTGTCAGGGATCGGCACCGTGGTCGGCGTGGTGGCCACTACGACCTCCGGCGGCCGAGCGGCAGCGGCCGAATCGGGCGGCGTTACGCCGACGACCAGGCGCGGCTCGGGCGCCGCCGGCATCGGAGCCATGGTGTCCACGGCGAGCGGCGACGCCGGATCGGAAACGCGCGGTGCCCTCCGGTCGGGCAGGATCTCGATGCCCCTCCGGCCCCGCCCGATGCTGAAGGTCACTCCCGCAGAGTAGAGCCAGTCGTGGCGGAGGTCGCGCGTGTCGGAGACGTCGGCGGCATCGTGATCTGGCGCGTGCATCAGATCGCGCACCGCTATGTTGAGGCGGAACTGATCGGTGAGGCGCAGTCCTATGCCGCCGCCGAGAATGAGCATGACGCGATCGCTCGGCGCGGGCGAGGCGATGTCCTCGTAGCCGCTGCGGAAGTCCAGCGTTCCGCCGCCGACGACCAGATACGGAGCGAGGCGGGGAGCGACGTTGAGGTTGAACTGGACTTCGCCGCCCACACTCTGCACGGGCTCCGCGCTCGTGAACCCCGAGCTCACGCCGCGCCAGTAGAAGCCGCGCAGGCCTACGTAGTTGCCGACGTCGAGACCCGCGCGTAATCCGGCAAGGTACTGCGATGGCAGCCCCGGCGCGGTGAACTCGAGGCGGCCGACGAACGGCTCCACCGGAACGGACGCCAGTGACCACCGCTCCCGCGGCTCGATACCCGTGCGCTGCGGGCCGAGCGCGAATCCCAGTCCGGCACTTAACGTCAGATTGCTCCGCATCTCATGACGTTGCGGATCCGTGCCCGGCTCCGCGCCCGGCGCGAGTGCCGAGCGGTCGATGCGAAGTCGCGTGTCCTCCGCCGACACCTGCGCCCGCAGTCGAGACGTGACGTTCCAGCGAACGCCTCCGCCGTAGGCGAGCGCGAGCTGGCGCGTCGGATCACGGCCGGAACGGTCGAAGCGGAACACGCCTCCGGAAGCCCGCAGGAACGGCGCGATGCGCCCCCGGCCGACGTTGAGTCGCACGCCCAGGCCGTAGCTCGTCACATCGAGCTCGCCGTCGGCGAGCGGGTTGCCCTGCGCGTCCGTCAGGCCGGTCGTGGAAAAGTGACCGGCGACGCCGCTTCGCAGGAGATAGTGGGCGTCGAGGCCGACGAGCGCGCCGAAGTCCGCGGCCAGTCGAGCGCCGAACAGAGGTGTACGCTCGAGTCCGAGGTCGTCGTTCCAGTGGATGTAGCCGGCCGATGGAAGGACGGCGTAACCGACCCCCTGTCCGGCCGCGCTGCGGCTCGCCAGCAGGAGTGGCGGGAGCAGCAGGCCCACCAGCAACCTCGTACCTGTCAGGCTCCACGAAAACCCGCGGGGCCGCTCGCGCGACATGGCGCCGAATAGACCGGTGTACATACGCATCCTCCGATCTGGTCGGGGGGCAGGGTCATCCGCCGGCTCGCAGTCCGAGGTCCTGAACGCACTCGGAAGCCTGACCGTGAGCCAACCGGGCACAGTGCCCCGAAGCCCAGCCTTTTGAAGTATACGACGCGAACCGCGCGAGCGCGAGCCCGGACGGGCAGTACGGCGGTCTGCACAACGGCAACCCTGGACCGGCCCGAGGGTGACTCATCTCGCGGGGGCCATCAACACGAGAGGAACTATGAGGAATCCAGCGGTTGTCGTCGCGGCCACTGTGGCCGTGGTACTCATCGCGCCCGGCGCCGAGGCGCGGGGGCAGGACGTCAGGTACACCACCCCGTCCGGAACCATGGTGATGTCGATGGGGAACAGCGCCTCGGGCCGGCTCGGGCTGAGCGTCGCCGCGGGAAGTCGGCGGGACACTCTGGGGCTGCTGATCACGATGCTCACGACCGACGGGCCGGCCGAGAAGGCGGGGATCATCGAAGGCGACCGGCTGGTGGCGATCAACGGAGTGCCGCTGGCGCTGTCCGCCGCTGACGCCGGCGAGCCGGACATGGCGATGATCGCGCGGCGCCGGTTGGAGAGGGAGCTGGCAAAGGTCGAGACGGGGCAGGAGGTCACTCTGCGCGTCTGGTCGGGCGGGCGCACGCGGGACGAGCGTGTGCCGGTGGCCGAGGCGTCCTCCGAGCGCCGCCGCTCGGCAACCGTCAGTATAGGCGGCAACATGGTTCGGCGTGGCGGCGATTGGGAGAACAGACCGGCGCTCGGAATCTCGCTCGGCGGCGGCGGTTCGGTGCGCGATACGCTTGGGATCTTCGTCTCGGCGGTCGCGCCGGGGTCGCCGGCCGAACGCGCGGGGATCATCGAGGGGCACCGGATCGCCTCGATCAACGGCGTGGATCTCCGGGTGCCTGCCGTGGATGCGGGCGACGCGCAGCTGGCGTCGGTGCGGGCGAACCGGTTGACGCGCGAGGTCGAGAAGCTCGAGCCGGGCGCGCGGGCGCAGCTCCGTGTGTGGAGCGATGGCCGCTATCGCGATGTCACGGTTGAAGTCGGGCGCTACGGCGACGTGTTCAAGGACAGCGGAACCACGTTCCAGCTCGGTGTGCCCGGCATGTTCGACTACATGCCGGGCGGTGTCATCAACCTGACTCCGATGATGCCTGGTCCGGGCAGGATCGAGTCGCTCGACTCGCTGTGGCAGCGGCGTGACGAGCTTCGTAGGTCGCTGGAGCCGCTCCGCCGGGGCGAGCTGGGGGAGGACATCCAGGAGCGGCTCGATCAGCTGTTACGGGAAATGCCCCGGGTCAGGGCGGGGGCGCGGCTCACGGTCATCTGAGCTCGAGGTCGGTGCGCGGGGGACGATGCGCCTCGGCGCGTCGCGGCACGGAGCGCCGAGTCCGGGGTGCAACCTGCTCGGTGTTCTCCGCGCGCTCCGCGTCAGCGGAACATCGCCGGATTGATCTCGAGAGCCACTTCCGAGATTCGATCGACTGGAAGCCCGGCTCGCCGGGCGTGCTCGAGCACGGCTTCCGGATCGGGGGCGTCATACTCGCAGTAGATCTTTCCCTCCACATCGGAGACGTAGCTTCGGATCCAGATCACGCCGGTCATGCCGTCGAGCACCTCGACCGACTTCCGCCCGGCGGCGTGCAGCTCGTCCTTCGTGAGTGTTCCGACGTCCCGTTCGATGATGTAGCGCGGCATTGCTCCTCGATGTCAGAAGGGTGATGTCCGGCGAAGCTGCCGGCAGGACGCGATCAACTCGGCGTCTTCGCACTCGGTGGCGATCTGCTCCGCCTCGGCGGCATGGCGCCCGAAGCGGTCGATCAGCCCGCCCTGCAACTCGGTGCGGGCCAGATGATGCAGCATCCATCCCTCGCCGCTGCGATCGCCGATCTGGCGGCGGATCTCGAGCGAACGGGTATAACACTCCATCGCCCGATCGTCGTATTCGTCATCGTGAAAGAGATCGCCCAGCGCGGCGAGCGCGTGCCCCTCGAGGCGGTGCCGGCCATGCCGGCGATGGAACGCGATCGCCTCCTCGAGCCGCTCACGGGCGCCGGCTCTGCGGCCGGCGGCCCGCAGCGTCACGCCGATGCTGTTCAGCATCAAGCCGGCGCCGTCCGGATCCTCGAGCCGCCGGAAGATCGTGAGCGCCTCCTCGAAGTGGTGCAACGCATCCTCGAATCTGCCTTGACCCCACTCGAGGATGCCGATGGTGTTGCGCAGGCGGCCTTCGGCGACGGGATCGCCGAGGGACCCGGCGATCTCCAGCGCCTCGCGGTAATAGCCGAGCGCGAGGGAGGGTTCGGCCACGTGCAGGCGCGTGACTCGTGCCAGGCCCTCGACCGCCTCCATCTCGCCGGCGCGGTCACTGGATGCCCTCCGCAGCGTTCGCGCCCTACCCCACGCAGCCATTGCGTCGCCGTAGCGCCCGTCCTGTTCGTGGAGGAAGGCGACTCTGCACCACAACAGGCTTTCGGTGGCCTGGTCCTTCAATTGCGCGAACAGCCCGGCGGCCTCACGCAGGTGGGGCAGGGCTTCAGCGCGGCGGCCCAGTCCGAGCAACAGCTCGCCCAGGAATCGAAGCGATTGCGCCAGCCCCGGCGCGAACTCGGCTTTGCGCGTGAGCTCTACCGCCTCGTGATACAGCCCCAGGCTCTCATCGATCTCGCCCTGCTGGAGCCGAAGGTGGGCTTCGGTGGTGAGATGATAGGAGAGCTGGATCGGAAGCCGGGAGTTGGCGGTGTGAGCCTGGGACTGCCGCAGGTAGTCCTGCGCCCGGTCGTTGTCACCGAGCGCGCGATGAACGATGGCGAGGTTATGCAGGATGTAGCTCTGCTTGATCGCCGCCTGGGGAGTGCGGGCGCCGGTCGGAGAGTCCGCCAGCAGCCGGACGGCGTCTTCCAGAAAGGCACGGGCGCGCTCGTATTCCCCCATGCCTTTCAGGACGAGGGCAATGTTGGAGAGGTCTCCGAGGATGGCCTGGAGGTCGCCCAGCTGCCGGTCGATCGTCAGCGCGCGCTCCACGAACGCGAGGGCCTCCTCGTCGCGGCCCTGATGCCAGCGGAGCAGTCCGAGGCTGCGAAGGGTGTACCGCTCGCCCACGGCGTCGGCGAGCTCCTGCCGGATGAGGAGGGACCGCTGCAACGCGGACTCGGCGTCGTCGAATCGGCGCACCAGCGTGCATACGTCGCCCTGTCGCACGTACGCTTCGGCGAGGGTCGCCCGGTCGCCGGCCGCTTCGAGCACGGTGATCAGCTCGCCGATGATCTGTTCCTGGCGCCCGCGCAGGCCGAGCGTCTCACAGAGTCGCTCCTGCCGCAGCAGTATCGCGATCCAGGTCTCACTGTGGCCGGAATCCTCCCGCACTCGCGTGAGCCAGCCAAGCGCCCGCTCGAGGATCTGAAGCGCCTCGGAGAACTGGCGCAGCTCATCGGCGCGCGCGGCCGAGCGAAGTGCGTACTCGACGGCCTTGCGCCACTTCGCGGCGCGGCTGAAGTGGTGCGCGAGGCGCTCGAGGTGCTCTTCTATCCGGTGCTGGTGAACTGCCTCGATCGCTTCGCCGACCCGCCCGTGCAGATCCTTGCGCTGATGCTCGAGCAGACTGCCATATGCGACTTCCTGTGTCAGGACGTGCTTGAAGCGATACGCAGCGTCGGGCACGACACGCGTCTGCTGGATCAGGCCGGCGCGCTTCAGCGACTGCAGCGCGTTGGGCAGCCGGCCGATCTCCGAAAGCGTCCGATCCAGGATGCTTCGCGAGAACTCCCGACCGACAACCGAGGCGAGCCGCAGTATCTCGCGCGAATCGCGATCCAGGCGATCGAGGCGCGTGCGGATGACGGCCTGAATGGTCTCCGGCAGCTCGAGCGCGTCCGCCGAGCCGGTCAGCCGAACTCGCCCCTGCTCGACCTGGATAGTGCCTTCCTCGAGCAGCGCCTGGCAGATCTCCTCGAGAAAGAACGGGTTGCCGCCCGTGCGCTCGTGGAGCACCGAGCTCAGATCGTCCGGAACGTGCTCGGCGTGCAGCAACGACATCAGCATCGCCAGCGAGGATTCCTTTTCCAGCGGCTGCAGGCCGAGGGGTGTGTGTTGGCTGGCGCCAGCCCACCTCACCCCGTAGCCAGGACGATACGTCACCACCAACAGGAGCGGGTAGTCGGCCGCGACTTCGATGAGCTGCTCCAGCACCGCGTGCGATGCGTCGTCCGCCCAGTGCCAGTCCTCGAGCAGCACGACGGCGGGCCTTTGCAGCGCGCTCAGCGTGAACGCGGCGGCGAGAGCTTCCTGCATCGCGAGCCGAAACTGCTCGCCTCGCAGGTGTCCCGGAACGATGTACTCCTCGCTCGGGATGGAGAGCAGGCTCAGATACAACGGGATGAACTCTTCCAGCTCGGGACCCACGTGGCGCACGGCGGCGAGCACCTCGACAATCTGACCGGCAGGATCGTCGATGTCGCCTAGACGAAGCATTCCTCGCAGCGCTTCGATGAACGGCAGGTAGGCCGTGCCGCTTCCGTACGACTGGCAGCGCCCACGGAGCACCTCCACCTGATCGCGGTCGAGCTCGTGGCGGAACTCGTGGAGGAGACGGCTCTTGCCCATCCCTGCCTCCCCGACGACCGTGGCCAGCTGTCCCGCCCCACGCAAGGCGCGATCGCGGCAGCGCCGGAGCATCGCCAATTCGTGATCCCGCCCCGTGAACGCGGTGAGACTGGCGCGCTCGGCGGCCTCGAGGCGGGTCTGGAGTCCTGATTCGCGAATCACGCGAAGCGGTACCAGCGGATCCTCGCGTTGGCGCAGCACGACGGGTTCGCGGGCCTGTGTTTCGAAAAATGGCGCCACGAGTCGCCGGCACTCGGGACTGATCCACACTTCGTCCGCGGCCGCGTGAGCCGAAAGTTGAGCCGAAACTCGTGCGGCATCACCAGTGACCTGGTAGCCGAGACCGCTCGGGGCGGGTCGCGCCACTACCGGGCCACTATCCACCCCCGTGTGGAGGTCGAGCGTCTGTCCGGCGCTTCGCTCGAAATCTTCGCTCATCAGCCGGACTCGCTGGTGGAGTTCGAGCGCCGAGCGGACGGCGCGGATGCAGTCATCCTCATGGGCTGTCGGGATTCCGAAGAGGAGAACGAGCTCCTCCTCGCCGGCCGGGCTGAGGGCGCCTCCGTGGCGGCGCGCGATCTCCGCGGCCGCGTCCCGGATCTGGCGCATCACGCTCGCCAGCTGCTCCGGTGAAACGGCATCGAGAAGATCGCCGTAGCCGGGCAGCGTCGATACGACGATCGTCGCTTGCCGGCGCTCTCCATCCGGTGGTACACCCGGCAGGGCGTCGGAGGATTGCACGCCATCCCGCCCGATCGCGCGGACGCGCTCGAGCTCTGCCGCGAGCTCCGCGGCGCTCGAAAACCGGTCGTCGGCCCGTTTGGCCAGCGCCCGGGCCAGTGCCCCGTCCAGCGACGGCCCGACCTCGGGCCTCGATCGGCTCGCCCGCGGCGGCTCCGACTCCAGGATCGCGCGCAGTACGATCTGGTCGTGATCGCCGCCGAACGGGCGATCGTGCAACAGCATCTCATAGAGCACGACGCCCAGCGACCAGATGTCGGTGCGGCCGTCCACCTGATCACCGCGCGCCTGCTCCGGACTCATGTACGCCACGGTGCCGCGCATGGAGCCCGATCCGGACACGGTGACTCTGGTGAGCTTTGCGATCCCGAAATCGACGATCTTCAGCACGCCTCCGGGGGCGATGACGAGGTTGCCGGGCTTGATGTCGCGATGGACGATGCCGTGCGTGTGCGCGTGCTCCAGTCCGCGCGCGCACTGGATCGCGAGGTCGAGCGCGTCGTCGACTTCCAGCGGTCCGCGGGAGATCCGTTCCTTCAGGGTTTCGCCCTCGTAGAAGGGCATCGCGATGAAGAGCTGCCCGTCGCCGCCTTCGCCGATCTCGTAGATCGTGCAGATGTTCGGGTGCTCCAGTGCCGCGGCGGCCTGGGCTTCACGAAGGAAGCGCTGCTTGGCGCCAGGCTCCGTGTTCAGGTGTGGCGGGAGAAACTTGAGCGCGACGGCGCGCTCGAGCACCTCGTCCCAGCCGCGATAGACGACGCCCATCCCTCCCGCCCCAAGGCACTCGCCGATCTGGTAGTGGGTGACGGTCCGGCCTTCCAGCGGCGCGCCACTGCGGAAGCGGGCGACCAGTGGCGCAACGACGTCGCGGCCCAGCTCGTCCAGAACGCCAGGCTGGTCGTGCGCCAGGAGCAGTGAATCCAACTCTCCGCGGAGATCGGGATCACCGGCGCAGATGGCGTCGAGATACGCCTCTCGCTCATCGTCGGCCCGCTCGAGCGCCGAATTCAACAGCCGGTGGAGCCTCAGCCAGTCGTCCCGCGTCAGGCTCATCCAGCCAGCTCCCGACTCAGCCAGGCGCGAGCCATCGTCCAGTCCCGCTTGACCGTCGCCGGCGAGATGCCGAGCACCTCGGCCGTCTCCTCGACGCTCATCCCGGCGAAGAACCGGCATTCGACGACGCGGCTATGTCGCTCATCGATCGCCTCCAGCCTGTGCAGCGCCTCATCGAGCGCGAGAAGCTGTTCGCCCCGCTCCTCAGTCATGATGACCGACTCGTCCAGCGAGACGTGCTGCATCTCACCACCACGCTTTTGCGCCTTCCGGTGCATCGCATGGTCGACGAGTATCCTGCGCATCGCCTGCGCCGCGACAGCGAAGAACTGCGCCCGGTTCTGCCACCGCATGCGGTCGAGTCCCGCGAGCTTGACGTAGGCATCGTGCACCAACGCGGTGGTGTCGAGCGAATGAGCTTCGCGCTCGTTGCGCAGACGATGGTGCGCGACGCGTCGCAGCTCGTCGTAGACGAGCGGGAAGAGCCGGTCGAGCGCATCGCGTCCGCCGTGGGTAAGCTCGTCGAGGAGACGAGTCACCTCACCACGCTGCTGCATGGCGGAAGGTTTCCGG
Organism: Gemmatimonadaceae bacterium; assembly: GCA_035513015.1. Lineage (GTDB taxonomy): Bacteria > Gemmatimonadota > Gemmatimonadetes > Gemmatimonadales > Gemmatimonadaceae > DATKCV01. Next base: position 58,168 of record DATKCV010000035.1, on the reverse strand, counting down.
TGAGCCTGCATCGTTAGCGAGGCCGGGCGGCGGCGGAACGGAACGCCTGGCTGCTCGGCCGTACGCACGCCTCTCCCGCAGCCAGATCCGACGCCAATGTACAGCACGCGACCCGCCCCGGACAGCCTGCCGGGGGTGCGGCGGGGCGCGCCGATGGCGATTGAGCCGTTTGACCTCCGATTCCGGCTTCTTACCTTCGGACCACCGTGAGACTCGTAAAAACCAACCGGAGAGGGTCTGATGACAGCAATTACGGATGCCGCGCCGCGCACGGCCGTTCCAGACGGCCGGACCGCGTCGCAGGAAGGGAACCGCTCGGTACTCTCGGACGAGCTCCTGGGGCGATGCCAGGAGCGCGCTCCCGGCTACGATCGTGACAACCGGTTTTTCGAGGAGGACTTCGCCGAGCTGCGCGATGCCGGATACCTGACGATCGCCGTGCCCCGTGAGCTGGGCGGCCGCGGCTTCACGCTGGCCGAGGTGTGTCGTGAGCAGCGACGGCTCGGCTATCATGCGCCGGCGACGGCTCTCGGCATCAACATGCATCTCTACTGGACCGGGCTCGTGGCCGACCTGTGGCGATCCGGCGACAAATCCCTCGAATGGCTGTTGCGCGAGGCAGCGAACGGCGCCGTGTTCGCCGCGGGACACGCGGAGAGCGGAAACGACATCCCCGTGCTGCTCTCGACGTCCCGCGCCGATCGGACCGACGGAGGGTACCGCTTCACCGGAAGGAAGGCATTCGGCAGTCTCAGCCCGGCCTGGACCTATCTCGGACTGCACGCGCTGGACACGAGCGATCCGAAGACGCCGCGCGTCGTCCACGCCTTCATGCCGCGCGACACGCCCGGTTATTCCATCAAGGAGACGTGGGACGTGCTCGGCATGCGGGCGACGCAAAGCGATGACACCGTCCTCGAGGATGTCTTCGTGCCCGACAAGTACATCGCCCGCGTCGTCCCTGCCGGTGCCGCCGGCGTCGACGGCTTCGTGCTCGGGATCTTCGCCTGGGCACTGCTCGGCTTCGGGAACATCTACTACGGCATGGCCAGACGGGCACTCGACCTGACGTTGCAGACGGTGAAGTCGAAGGGCTCGCTGGGACTGTCGCGCTCGATGGCGTATCACGCCGGTGTCCAGCACGGCGTGGCCGAAATGGTGCTGGACCTGGAGGCGATCGGTCCGCATCTCGACAGCGTCGCGCAAGACTGGTCGGACGGTGTGGATCACAGAGTCGGCTGGATCATCAAGATCGTCGCCGCGAAGTACCACGCGGTCGAGGGAGCCTGGCGCGTGATCGATCAGGCGCTCGACCTGGCCGGTGGCTTCGGGATCTTCCGCAAGGGCCCACTCGAGCAACTGTTCCGCGACGCCCGGCTGGGACGAATCCATCCCGCCAACTCGATGCTCACGCACGAGCTGTGCGCCAAGCTGACGCTCGGCATCAGCCCGGACGAACAGCCCAGGTGGGGTTGACCTTCGGGTCCTGGTGGATCGCGCGAGTACCTCGGCAAATTACGGCCGGCGCGGTGGGTCAAGGCGATCAAGGGGGTCAGAGTCGTTGATCTGGTTCAACGACTCTGACCCCCTTGATCCCCTTTATCGGCCGTGTCAAAGACTCGGGCCCATGAGGATCGCGTTGAGCACGAGCCGGTCGAGGGCCCTCCACCATCCGCGGAACATCGGATCGTTCTGGAACAGGACTACGTGTCCGCTCCCGGTGGGCTCGTGTATCAGGAACGCGGTGTCACGCAGCAGGCGCTCGGTGTTGTCCGGCCAGATGAAGCCGGCCCGGTGAAACGGTCCGCTGGCAGGGTAGACGGCGACGTTGGAGCCGTCTCGCGAAAGACGCAGGAAAGTGCTGCCGTCCACCAGTACGGTCAGCCGCGGCTGCTCGTAGCCGTGCGTCAGCCAGTGCGTGCGGTCGAGCTGCACGTCGAAGTGTGCGCCGGGGACGCGGACGGGTGAGGCGTTGTTCGCGGCCGGGCTGGTGGTAGCGAGGAGCTCCTCGCGCAGCTCGGGCGCCTGCTCCCGGCGGCGAGCCGTGTCGGTCGCCGTGGGGCGCTGGATCCCGGTGGTGTCGCGCGCCGCGGTGTCGCTGCCGACGAGCCGCGCGGTCGTGAGGTTCACCGACTCACCGGCCGCCCACGTCGTCGCCCCGCCCATGGTGATCAGCGTCCCGCCGGCGCGCGCCCACTCCCGCAGCCGGTTCACACCGCCGGTGCCGATCCGGTTCGAGAGCGCGCCCGGCGAGCCCGAGGGGATGACGATCACGTTGAATCGCGACAGATTGCCGCCGGCGTCAGCGAGCGGGAGGTGCGTGAACCGGATTCCGTATCGGGCCTCGAGGGTCCACCAGAGAGCGCCGAACGCGGTCTGGCTGATGCCGTCGTCGGCGAGCACCGCGATCTCCGGCTTCACGAGATTGACGACGCTCTCCGAGCCGACGCCGAACTGCGCCTCGCCGACGAACGCGCTGGCGACGCCGAAGACCTCGACTCCGCTCTCGCGTGCCAGAGCGTCGATGCGCGAATGGATCGTCGTGTCGTTCCGGGCCACGCGAACGACGTACGAGCCTCGCGGCCAACGGGACCCCCCCGCCTCGAGCTCCTGCATCGACACGGAAACACGAAAGCCCTCGGCGAGCAGGTGCCAGGCGAGTCGCGCCGAGGCGTTGCGGTCGGGGCGGAAGACGTAGGCGCTGCGCGCGCCGGCGCCGGACATGACGCCGCGCGGGATATCGACCGGAAGAAGCTCGCCGCCCACCCGACGTGCGGGCTGTGTGGCCTGCGCCACCGCCGGTTCATCCGACGGCAGGGCGAGCAGTTCGCCGGTCACCGCCGGGAGATCCTCCGTCCAGAACGCCTCCACGCCGAAGGCCACCGGGAGCGACCAGGCGGTGATGTCGTAGAACTCGTAGCCCTCCTCGCCGGCGCCCGACGCGCGGCGGAGATTCCGGCGATAGCGCTCGACCTGCGTGGCGGCGAACGTCGGATCGAGCCGGGTCGAAGACTCGAGGATCGCCCGGGCTACCCGACCCTGCGGCTGCGCGAGATCGACCACGTAGGAGCCGGCGGCGAAGCTGCGCCGACCGGCGGCGCCGGCGTCGCCGTCGTAGGTGTGCGCCCGGGCGGCGGTGAATGGCGCCGTCGTTCGTCGCACCTCGATTCCCGACCGCAGAAGCGCCGAGACCAGCTCGGCCGCGCGACCGGGATCGTTCCCCGGGAGGAGCACGACGCGCTTCATCGGCGCCGTGCGGCCCTCGTCGATCGCCGCCTGGCGGAAGCGCAGCCAATCGCGGACGCGCTCCTCACGGCGCCCGGCGGTGGTCTCGATCGTCGCCATCGCCGCCACCCAGTGCTTGGCGATCCCGTCGCGGAACGACAGCAGCGTCCCGTCCTCGCGCCGCCAGAGTATTCCCTTCCAACCTCCGCCGTCGGTCTCGTAGGTCATTCCCGTCGCGCCCATGAGCGACGGCCAGGTGTCGTAGTAGCCCGGATAGTAGAGGTCGAAGATGTCGCGGACGTAGTACATCCAGCCGTGGCGGTCGAACGCCTCGGCGTTCCCACGGCCGATGATGTCGAGCCACTTCGGCGCGTCGGGTCCGAGGTGCTCGTTGATCGGACGGGCCGCCGGCGGAAAGAAGTAGTTCTCCGTCTGCCCGTGCTGGTCCACCGCGACCATCGGCGGCCAGCGCAGCATCGAGCGCATGATCGCCTGGACCTCCCGCTGGGTGGAAGCGATCAGGTCGCGGTTCATGTCGAACCGGTAGTGGTTGAACCGCCCCTGTACGGTCCACGGCTCGCGGTGCTCGTAGGCCGCGGGGTCGGGGTTCCGCATGTGGATCGAGTTGTACCAGACGGCGAATCGCTCGTGGCCGTCGGGATTCGAGCTCGGGTTGAGGATCACGAGGGTGTTGCGCAGCGCGGCGACCGTCGCCGGCTCCTCGCTCGCGGCGAGCTGATAGAGCAGTTGCATCGCCGTCTCGAACCCGGGCGCCTCGTTGCCGTGTACCGACATCGAGAACCAGACCGTGGCCGGTGTGCGGGCGGCGACGGCGTTCAGATCGGCGCCCCCGGCGCGGGGGTCGGCGAGACGAGCGAGGTCGGCGCGTATGGCGTCGAGCCGGGCGATGTTGTCGGGTGCCGAGATGATGAACAGCCGCATCCGCCGGCGCTCGTTGGTCCAGCCCATTTCCTCGACGTGCACCCGGTCCGGTGCGGCGGCCGCGATCGCGAGCAGCACCCGCTCCTGCTCGGAGTACTGCGTGTTCCAGTCGCCGAGCTCGTAGCCGAGCAGGGAGTCCGGGCGGGGGACGCCGGGCCGGTAGGGCCCGCGGTCATGGAACGAGAAGTGGCGGTCGTCGCGGATCGAATCGGTGGGGAGGCGCTGCTGCGCATCCGACGCGAGCGCGGGAAGCGTAAGCAGGGCGGCGGCGCCCAGCAGGCGGTAGAGGCGCATTGTGGCGAGGAGCAAAGGGCCGAGGGGTGGCGGGCGCGGTGGCAGGGAGGGAAACATGGCGGCCGGTATGGGGCGTGCGCAACGGAGGATGATCGTCGCTACACCACGTCAACCTCGCGGAGAATCCTCATGCGTGCGCTCATCTGGGTGGGAATCGCCATCGTCGCGCTCGGCGCGCTGGCCTATGCCGTGTTCCGCATCGCGGTCGGTTTTGCCGTGACACTGTTTGTCGTCGGGGTAGCGGTCATGATCTGGGGAGCCGTCAAGGCAAAGCGGGCTCTCTGAGATTCTGCGTCTGCATCTCGGATAAAAATGAGGGCGAATCGCTCCCACGGCGCTCGTCTGCCTCTGCATCTCGACCGAAATGCGGGCACCTCACTCCGTCGGCGCGTGCGCTTGCACGCTGCGAGCCCGTGGGCCGGCGGGGTCAGGTACTCTCGGTGGAGCCGAGTCCCACGATCTCTTGCTACGCGCAAGCGCCTCCTCCGTGAGGTGCCCGCATTTCTGACCGTGCCGGGGCGAGTCACGTCTCGACGAGAAACGACCCACGACCGGCGACCGACATACGACCACTCGTCGCATGCGACCACTCGTGCATGCTCGCCGGTTCGTGCCGTCTCGCGCGTCTTCGCTAACGCCGCAGATCGCTGGCGACGCGCTCGGCCTGGAGCATCACTCGAAGGATGTTCTCGCCGGCGAGCTTGGCGAGATCGGTGTCCGACCAGCCGCGGCGGGCGAGCTCGGCGAACAGCACCGGGTAGGTGGAGACGTCCTCCAGGCCGACGACGACCTCGGTGATCCCATCGAAGTCGCCGCCGATTCCCACGTGGTCCACACCGGCCACGTTGCGCACGTGCTCGATGTGCTCGGCGACCTGGGCGAGGGTGGCGCGCGGCGACGGGTTGGCGGTCAGCCAGGCGGCGATCTCGCGCTGCTGCGCAGCCGCATCGTTCGGCGCTCTGGCGCGCGCCTCGGTCTGGGTGCGCTGGTGCGCGGCGTCCCAGTCGATCACGGCCTGCGAGATGAAGATCGGCACGAACGTCACCATCACGACGCCGCCGTTGGCCGGCATCCGGCGGAGGATCGAATCGGGGACGTTGCGCACGTGGTCGGCGAGCGCGCGGGCGGAGGAGTGGGAAAAGATCACCGGTGCCCTGGTGACGTCGAGCGCATCGCTCATCGTCGCCGGCGACACGTGCGAGAGATCGACGAGCATGCCCAGCCGGTTCATCTCGCGCACGACCTCCTCGCCGAACGGCGTCAGGCCGCCGTGTCGCGCGACGTCGCTGGCGGCGTCGGCCCAGTCGAGTGTGACGTTGTGGGTCAGCGTCATGTAGCGAGCGCCGAGATCGTAGTAGGCGCGCAGCGCTCCGAGCGAATTCTCGATCGCGTGCCCGCCCTCGAGTCCGAGGAGGGAGCCGACGCGGCCGTCGCGGTGCGCGGCCCGGAGCGCGTCGGCGGTCAGCGCCCACTGGAAGTCGGGATACTTGTCGATCACCCGGCGGGCGATGTCGATCTGCTCGAGCTGCACCCGCGCGAAACCGGAGTCGGCAATGTCGCCGGGAATGTAGACGGACCAGAACTGGCCGCCGAGCATGCCGCTGCGGATCCGCGCGAGGTCGGTGTGGCCGGGCGTGGCTCGCCGAAGGTCGTAGGCCTCCACATCCATCGGCGCGGTGGGATCGCGGCGGATTGCCCACGGCAGGTCGTTGTGTCCGTCGATCAGCGGCGTAGCGCGCAGGACGCGCATCGCCCGCTCGAGGTGCGGGTCGGCCTGCTGCGCGGCGGTGCTGCTGCTAGCGCAGGCTGTCACCGCGAGAACGAATGAGAGGGCGAGCAGAGTACGCATGAGGACGAATTGGACGAATTGGACGAATTGGACGAATTGGACGAAGGCACGAAGTCAGCGAGGACGTTGCGCGGTGCTGCCTGCCGGCTCGATGAACGGAGCGGCGATCTGGCCGGCGACGCGGGCACTGGTGCCGGCGCCGGAAGTGTTGGCGAGGAGCGCAACCACCACGCGCTGCTCGGGAAGAACGAGCAGGTAGGTGCTGCCGCCCATCGCTCCGCCCGAATGGCCGATCGTGCGGCGCCCGAGCGAGTCACGTCCGACGCTCCACCCGATACCGTAGCCGGTCTCGCGGCCGGCGCTGGTGCGCTGGGAGGTGTGGAGGAGGCGGAGCGTCTCCGCGGAGAGGAAGCCGGGCTGCATGTGGGCGCTCCCGAAGCGGACGAGATCCTCGGCGGTGGACAGGAAGCCGCCGCCGGCCCACTTCACGCTGTTGTCCACGTATGGTGCGTTGAGCAGGACGCCATCGCGGCCGCGCTCGTAGAATCGCGCGCGGTGCGGGATGATGCTGTCCGGGTGTTCGGCGATGGTGGCGTTCATCCCGAGCGGGGCGAAGACCTTCTCGCGCATGTAGCGGAGGAAGCCCTCCTGCGCCGCGCCCTCGACCACGGCCGAGATGAGATTCCAGCCGTAGCTCGAGTAAGCGTAGCGGGTGCCGGGCTGGTGGAGGAGCGAGTCGTCGTTGAAGACTGTGAGAGCAGAGGTAACAGTCGGATAGGAGACGGCGGATCGGAACTCGTCGCCGTTGTAGTGGCGGATTCCCGCGAGATGGCCGGCCAGGTGTCGCGTGGTCACCGGCCATGGCTTCTGCGGGAAGCCCGGAACGTATCGCTGGACCGGGGCATCGACATCGAGGCGTCCCTGCTCGACGAGCAGGCCGACGGCGACGGCGGTGACTGGCTTGGAGATGCTGGCGATCCGGAACCTGGTGTTCGGGGTGACCGGCACCCGGTTCTCGACGTCGGCCCAGCCGAAGCCCTCGCGCCAGACTACTTCGCCGTTCACGGCGACGGCTACCGAGAGGCCGGGGATGTTCCGCTCGGCGACGAGCCGCTCGGCGATTCGCCGGGCGCTGTCGATCGCCGCGGCGTGGCGCATTGAGGCCGCAGCTGGCGACGAAGGACGTTCCAGCGCGACCTGCGCCGGCGCCGCCGACGCGAAGACGAGCGCAAGGAGGAGTGCGGGAAGGACGGGGAAAGCGCCAGGGCCAGTAAAGCGGTTGTGGAGCATTCGCTGGATCCGAGCCGGAAGGTGGTCGCACGGGTCGCATGCAATCTACCGCGGATCGACGGCGCGCGGCGGATGGCGATGTGACGGCGGCCATCCGTCCTGGATGGCCGCCGTTGCTTCGGGTACTGTCCTCGTGCCGGGATCAGGGGCAGCGAAGCAGCGCCACGGGGCACCGTTCCGGGTCCGGCGCGGGCGCACCGTCGGCGCCGCCGACGCCGCCGAACGTGTAGGGGTTGATGCTGAGCAACTCGAGGTCGCGCAGCGGGATCGGGAAGTGGACCGGCGTATTCTCCACGAGGAAGTTCCATGCGCGCCCGTCGTAATACGCCGGGCCGCCCTCGAGGCCGAGGGTCTCGACTCTCTTCTCGTACCGCAGGGCGTCCCAGAGGCTGCCGCAGGAGCCATCGAGCTTGCGCGGCACGCAGTCGGGCGCCGTAGCGGGGACGCCGTCGACGTCGACTGGCGGGAGATCGCCGTTCGCGACCCGGTACTTGTTGATGAGTGGAACTGCTTCGTCCGCTCGGCCGAGGCGGATCAGACCCTCCGCCTTCAGCAGGTCCATCTCGGCCACGTTCACCAGAACGAGCGGACCGCTCTGCCAGCTAATGCCGCTGCCGTACCGGTGAAAGAAATAGAACGAACGCTGGCCGGTTCCGCGAGCTGCGGAAAACAGCGTGGAGTTGTGGAACCCCATGTAGAGCCCGCAGTCCGCGTCGGGGATGGTCAGTGGTATGCACGTGTCCGGCCGCGTGGTCGCGCCCTGAATGCGCTTGTCGGGAGTGCCGACCATCCGGAACGGGTTCCGCTCCGACCACGGCAGGGTATACCAGCTTATGAAGCTCTGCGTGACGTCGCCCGGGCCGATCAGGCGATAGTCGACCCGCATGAAGTCGCCGGGGATGGTCGTCCGGAGGCGCGCACCGCGCTGCTTGAAAAGGCTAAACACGCGGTCCACCTCGCCCATGACGACGAAGTCGCTCGTGATTCCCTGGTCGATGTGGTCGATCACCGCCTCCCAATCGACGTCCTGGCGCTCCTGTGGAGTGCGTGCCACGTACACCATCAGGCGGGCCATGTACGAGTGAATGATGCGCGCCATATCGTCGCTGTCACGCAGGACGCCGAGGAACCACGCGTTGGATGGCGACGCCGGATAGCTGAAGGCGGTCGACTTGGCGAGCGTCAGCGCCGCGTTCAGCTCGGCGAGCGCGGTGTCCATGACTTCGCGATAGGGCCGGATGAGGTCCTGCACACCCGTGGCGCCGTCGGAAAAGCGTAGCGTGTCCGGATCGACCGTCTCGGAGTAGACGTACCCCTTGTCGAACATCAGCGCAACGTACCCGTGGTTCAGCCCCTGCATGAACTTCGCGAAGGCGACCGCCGCCGTGGTCACGTCCTGGCCGGCGGAGTTGCGCAGCACCAGCCCGCGGTCCGCCGCCCGGAGAGCGGTGTTCAGCGCCGCGATGTGCGAATAGTAGTCCGGAAACGTCACGTGGTGGGGCGGGCCGTTGTTCGGACTCTGAATGTTGATCGCCAGGCGCGGCTCGCTCGACAGATCCTGGCCGCCGAAGTCGGCGAAGCCGGTGGTGAACTCATCCGCCATCACCGACAGGGCCACGGCCGGGGAGGTGCCGCCGGACCGGTTGAACCACTGCAGGAGTCCGTTGGAGATGAGGGCGAGCGCGTCCTGCGCGTTCTGCTCCACGGTGACCCGGCTGGGATTGTTCGGATTGGTGACGTCCAGGCTGTCGCAGGACACAGTGCTCGCGAGGAGTCCGGCAACGAGCAGTCTGGTGACTCTCATGATGAAATCCTCTCCGCTCGTGGTCAGAACTCGATGTCGATGGTGAAGGTGAACGTCCTGAATGTGGGAAACGTGAAACTATCCTCCCGGACGAGCACCCCGCCGATCTCGGGATCGTAGCCGCTGTAGTCGGTCATGACGAACAGGTTGCGGCCGACCAGCGACAGCCCGATGTTGCGCGTGCCCAGCCGGTTCAGGACCGGGAACTCCGCCGCGGCGAGCGAATAGCGGATCGAAGCCTCGCGCAGCTTGATGAATGTGCCGTCCTCGACGAACCAGCTCACGTCGGTATTCGCGTTGTAGAGGACGTTCGAGTAGTAGGTGGCGGGCTTCTTCAGCTCCTCTGGCCGGCCTTCCTGGTCGATCTCGCCGTTCCGTGCGTACTGGTACATGCGCTGCTTGGTAGCGTTGTACACGTCACCGCCCACCTGGCCACCCACCAGCGCATAGAGGTTGACGGGCCCGACACGCAGGTGATTCGCGAGGCCCCAGTTGAAGGCGGGGTTGGCGTCGCCGACCTTCACCCGGGCGGGCTGGCCGAACTCGTCGAGGATCCGTCTCGGCATTCCCCACGCGTAATTGACGCCATCGATGTTGATCGTCCGGCCCCAGCATCCGGTCGCTCCCGAACTCTGGGCAGGCAGGTCGGTGCAGCCCGACACGCCGTCACGCCAGCTTCTCCCCGTTCCGACCGGAACGAGCAGACCGTCGTCGTTCACCTGGAACGCGTCGTGCGAGGTGGAGTGCACGTCGGGCAGGTCGGCATGGTCCGCCCAGAACTTCTGCGCGTACATCTCGCCCAGCCGGGCTCCGGCGCAGCGGTTTCCGAGACCAGCCGTGTGGCACGGCCGGTCGTACTCGACGATGCGGTTGCGCGAGCGGTCGCCAACGAGCGTCATCGTCCAGCGAAGGTTCCGGCGATCGAGCAAGCGTGCGTCCACCGTACCCTCGACCGTATGACCCTCGATCGTACCAGCGTTCTGCCACTGCGCGCTGAACCCGAAGACGGACGGGAGCGGCACCTGGACCAGCTCATCGACGGTCCGCTGCGTGGCATAAGCGAGGCCCAGCGAGAAGCGCTCGAACGCCACCGCATTGAGACCGAACTCCTGTTCGGTCGTCTTTTCGGGCTTCAGGAAGATGTTGCCGAGCGTGGTGAGCGTGAGGCCGGCGCTGCCGAGGCCGAACACCTCGAAGCGATCCGCGAAGTTGGGGCGTCCGCCGGCCGTGCCCCGTGAGTAGTGCAGCTTGAATTCGTTCACCGTCGCCGCGAACGGCCACCACTCCTCCTCGCTCATCCGGTACGCCGCGCTCGCACGATAATAGTTGTGCCAGCGCTCCTGCGCGCCGAACAGCGAGCTGCCGTCGCGCCGGAACAGGCCGCTCAGAATGTACCGGTCGGCATAGTCACCGTCGAGCGTGAGAAAGTAGCCCCGGGCGCGGATGGCACTCTCGCCGGAGGTGATGCCGAAGGTGCCGTACGCGTCGAGGTCCGGGATCTCGCCAACGAGAGCATCATCCGCCTGGGCGCCGAACGATTCGTCGTCCTCGCGCTCCATGACGAGGCGGGCGGAAGCGCGTGTCTGGAGCAGGTTGAAGGTGCGCGACGCGGTGAGGCCGGCGGACGCGTTGAGGCCGGTCGTGAGCGCGCTGGTTCGACTCGACGAACCGATGTCGCCGTTCGGGCTGTTCGGCGTCTTCACGCCGCGCGGAATGTAGTCGGACGATGAACGATCGGAGCGATCATAGCTGGCGTTGGCCACGACACCGAGCCAATCGAGCGGATTGTATCGCAGGTCGACACTGCCCAACGTGCGTGCACGGTGGTCCCAGTGTTCCTGCGTCGCGATCTGATACAACGGATTCGCCCGGATGCCGACCGGGTCCGGCTGGAACACGAACGGCGTGCCATCGGGATCCGGCTGCAGCAGGTCGACGTCCGGCGCCTGGTGGATGAAGTCGAAGAAGGGGTCGCCCGCCGGATCCTCCTGCTTGCCGCGCATGTGAAACAGGCTCACGGACACGTTGACATCGTTGCGCAACTGGTGGTCGAGGTTGGTCCGGAAGTCATAGCGCCGATAACCATCGAGTCCCTCGACGATGCCCGCGGTATGGTGCTGACTGATCGTGGACAGCCAGTTCGTGGAGCCGCCGTTGAAGCCGATGTTCAGCGAATTGGTCATGTACCGCCCGGGATCGAACAGCGCATCGATGTGGTCGTAGATCGGGGTCGGGTACTGCTGATCCTGGAAGCCGTAGAGCGACTGAGCGGCGAACTGGCGCTCCACCTCGCTGCCGCTGGCGTCGACGAACGCCGTGCCCGCCGGGTTCAGGCGCAGGCTGTGGTATCGCGCCCATTTGATCGGCTTCATGATCGAGTTGCTGCCGATCTCGCTCCGCACGACGAAGCGCGTACGGCCCTCCTCGATGCGTGATCCTCGTGCCGTGCGGATCTGAACCACGCCTGAAGCGGCCCGGGAGCCGTACAGCGAGGCCGCGGCAGCGCCCTTCACCACCTCGATACTCTCGATGTCGAGCGATGAGATGTCCACGGAGGATTCCGTCAGAATCGCGCCGTCCACCACGATCATCGGAGAGTTCGTCCGGTTGATGCTGGTTGGAGTCCGCAATACGATGCTCGCGCCCGAGCCCGGCTGTGATCCCTGGATCATGCTGACGCCCGCGACCTTGCCCTGGATGGCACCCAGCGCCGCGGTCGGGGGCACCGGTATCGCCTCGGCGTTCACGCTCGAAACCGTGAATGGCAGCTTGGCCATGCTCGTCGCTCCGGATACGCCGGTCACGACGATCTCGGACATCCTCAGCACCTGGGTCCGCACCTCGAAATCGACGACGACCGTCTGACCGGCCGCGACGGTCACGTTCTCGCGCTGCTCGGGTGCGTAGCCAATGGTCCGCACGGCGATTGTGTGCGTACCCGCAGGCACGCCGGGCAGCGCATATCGGCCGGCATCATTGGTCAGCCGCACGATCGCCAGGCCCGGGATGTACACCTGCGCCCCGGCGATCACGCGACTGTCGTCGATGTTGCGGACCGTACCGGTGATCGTTCCAGTGCTCTGTGCCGCGACAGGCGTCGCAAGACACAGCAACGGCACGACCAGCGCGGAGAGTAGAAACGGACGGAAGCCAGCCATCAGAGCATCCTCCCTATCTAGAGTCACCGGCCTCGCGACATCTCGGTGCCGCTGCCACCAGGGATCACACAGGCCCGGCTCGCGGGCGAGTCATGTGGCGAAACGAGATCGAGTTGGCGACGTGTCTCGTGCGCAACCGCTGACACGTGCGCAGAGTGAGCGAAGGCGAACCACACCTCTACGGGTAGGTGTCGGAAGGCTCGGGCGGCCGCGACGAACGAGCGGAGGACGTGTCGGCCGGGCGAGTGCCCGTACGGATCACGATGGCGCCCTCGACGTGTGCGGAACCGCCGCCCGGGAGCAGCATCGCCTGCGCCGCGTCGTAGTAGCGAAGGGAAACGACCGACAACAGTGGATAGCCGCGCAGCGCGTCGATGCCACCGAGGCGGGCCTCGTTGAGGTAGACCAGTATGGTCGTCTCGAGCTGGAGACTCCGCTCGGGGCGCCGCTGCAGCCAGATCGGCCGCTGGCGATTCACCAGTTCGTAGAGATCGCGAACGCCGGCCTGGTGCATCTCCTCGATCTCAGCCGGCGATATCAGGTTCGGGTCTCGTCGCTCGGATCCGCTGCGCCCGGCTCCAGCGCACCCGGCCGCGACACAGGCAAGGGCCAGCGCCATCACCAGTCGCGTACGCGGCGCGGACCGCTCACCGAATCCGCGGCTTGCGGGTGTCATCACGATCCCATGCCCAGCAAGTGGGCTTTCGTTCGCGCCAGGCACCACGTGAGAACTGCGAGGACGCGGCGCGACCGGATGACGGTGGCCACCTTCCCTCCTGGTTCGCGGTGCACGCGCGGCGGCGGGCGCGGTCCAATCGCCTGCTGTAGCGCGATAATATGTCGTGGCCACCATCGCGTCAACGCCGAGTGGCAAGCGGACGACGCGGCGGGACGAAGCACTGGCATCGAGGTGTGAACCGATGGTTGCCCGATCGATCCGGCGTGCCACGCTGGACATCCGGTTCATGCAATGAACCGGGCGCGTGCGCACCGAGCGGTGCAGACGGGTTCGATGGGTGCGATCGCCATGGGGAGGCAGGCGACGATGGCCAGCGAGATGTGTCTGTGGGTGCGGAAACCGACGAGGGTTCCGGTGGCCGCGCCGTGCCTAGCGAGCTATCGCCTCCAGTGCCCGCTGTACGTAGACGCGCACCATCTCCTTCCGCCAGGCCAGCGTGAAGTCGGTGTTGTCCATCGGCTTCGCAGGCCGAAATGCGGCATCGGCGGCGGCGCCGATGGCCTCGGTTTCGAGACGCGAGCCGACCAGCGCGGCCGCGGCCTCCGGCACTTCCTGAGGATAGGATGCGACCGCGCCGAGGACAACCCGCCCGGCGCTCACGGTGCCGTCGTCCGCGAAGTCCACACGAACGGCGACGCCGAGCACCGGAAAATCGAACGCGCCGCGCCGGCGGAGCTTCACGTAGCTGGCCCGCCACCCATTCACTGGCGGCAGGTGATAGGCGACGAGCAATTCGTCCGATGCCTTGGTCAGATAGTCGATCCCGTCGTTTCGATACAGTGCGGCGGCCGGAATCCTTCGCGTCCCGCGGACGCTGGCCAGCGTCACCTCGGCGCCCAGCGCCACCGCGATCGGCACGCCGTCCGACGACTGCACCGCCCAGCAGCGCGGGCTCGATGGCGCGACCCAGCAGATCGTCCCGTCTCTCTTCATGCAGAAGTCGATCGCCTTCCGCCACTCGTACGTCTGATCGTAGTAGTTGCAGCGTGTGTCGAGGAGCAGGTTGCCGCCGATCGTCCCCATGTTGCGCAAGAGCGGCGTGGACACGACTTCCGCGGCATGGGCGACGGCGGGCCAGTGCGCGCGGATCGTCGCGTTCCGGGCGAGGTCGGTGAGGGTGACCGCGGCACCGATCGTGGCGCCATCGTCCGCCGAAGAGGAGATCTCGCGGAGATCCTTCAGCGCCGAGAGGGAGATCACCGTAGCCGGCGTCTGCTGGCGGCGCTTCATGTTGGGGTAGAGATCGGTGCCGCCGGCGACGAACATCGTGTCGGGGCCGGCCGCCGCGCGGAGCCGGAGAGCCTCGTCGATCGACGCCGGCTCGAGGTAGGTGAAACGAGGGAGGCGGAGCATCAGGACATCCGCCTCCCGTCCGCCGCTGTCGTTTCGCCGGCCTGCTCGGTCGTCGCGCCCGAAGGCCCGCCGACCTCGCTGTGCTCTCGTCGATCCACCTCCCGTCCATCGCCGCCCTGCGCCGGAGTCAGCACGCGCGCCGGCTCCGGGAACGCATACGCCGGGAACGTCGACGGGCCGAACCGTGCACCGCGTCCCTTCATCTTTTCCTTCAGCGCCTTCAGCACCTTGTGCGGCGAGCACGGCACTTCGTCCACCCGCACTCCCACCGCATCGTAGATCGCGTTGGCGACCGCCGGCATCACGGGGAGCAGTGGTCCCTGCCCGGCCTCCTTCGCCCCGAACGGTCCGCGCGGATCCGGATCCTCGATCAGGTACGTCTCGATGTCGCACATCTCGTGCGTCGTCGGACTCTTGTACTCGAGCATGCTCGGGTGGTGGTGCACGACGCTCCGCTGCTCGTCGCGGTACGTCATCTCCTCCATCAACGCTTCGCCGAGCCCCATGTACACCGAGCCCTCGACCTGACCGATCACCAGCAGCGGATTGATCGCCTGACCGACATCGTGGGCGATCCAGATCTTCGGTACGCGGACGATCCCCGTTTGCGGATCGACATCCACCTCGGCGATGGCGCAGGAGTACGAGTACGCTGGCGATGGCCCTACGCCGGCGCCCTTGTAGCGGCCGGGCGAGCGCGGCGGGGTGTACGATCCGGTGCTCCCCACCGTCCCGAACCTCGACTCGGCGATCTGGACCGCCTCGGCGAAGCTCACGCCGCGCTCCGGCGAGTCGACGTCGAAGACACGCCGGCCGGCGAAGGCCAGCCGGCCCGCGGGAAGGCCGAGTTTCTCGCCCACCGCGCGTGCCACCGTGTCGCGCGCCCGCTCGGCGGCCTGGATCGCTGCGTTCCCCATCATCAAGGTGACGCGCGACGAGTAGGAGCCGAGGTCCACCGGCGTCGTGTCGGTGTCGCCGGTGACGACGCGGATGTCCTCCGGTTCAATGCCGAGGATTTCGGCGACACAGTAGGCGAGCACCGAGTCGGAGCCCTGGCCGATGTCGGATGCGCCGCAGAACGCCGCCACGCCGCCCGACCGGTCGAGCCTGAGCTGCACGCCGGAGTGCGGCATGCTGTTCCAGTAGATCGGCAGCCCGGCGCCGGTGATGTACGATGAGCAGGCGAGGCCGACGCCGCGACCGAACGGCAGCTTGCGGAATTTCTCCTTCCAGCGGCTGCCCGAAACGACGGCGTCGATGCAGGCGCCAAGCCCCATCGAGCCGATGCGCAGCCAGTTCGCCGTCAGCGAGTCCGCGGGCTGGAGCATGCGGCGTCGCATCCCGGCCGGGTCGAGCGCCAGGTCCTCGGCGATCTTGTCGAGGTGAACCTCGAGCGCGAACCGCGGCTGCGGCGTTCCGTGCCCGCGCTTCGGGCCGCACGGCGGCTTGTTGGTGAACACGCGGGCGCCGCGGAAGCGGTACGCCGGCACCTCGTAGGTCACGGTCTGCAGCGCGCCTGTGTAGTAGGTGCTGGCCACGCCGTAGGAGCCGTAGGCGCCGCCATCGAGGAAGGATGTGAAGTCCATCCCGACGATCGAGCCGTCCTTGCGGACGCCGGTGCGGATCCTCATCAGCGTCGGGTGCCGGCCGCGGTGACAGTAGAAGACCTCCTCGCGCGTGAGGCAGATCTTCACCGGTCGCCCGGTCCGGCGCGCCAGCGCGGCGACGACGATCTCGTGGCTGAACGGATCCGACTTGCCGCCGAATGCGCCGCCGTTGGGGGTGGCGATCACGCGCACGTGCGCCGGCGACATCTCCAGCACCTTCGCCAGGGCGCGATGCACGTAGTGCGGCGTCTGCGTGCTCGACCAGATGGTGAGCTTGCCGTCCGCCGACCACTCGGCCAGCGCGGCGTGCTGCTCCATCGGAAGGTGCGTGTTGCCCTCGTAGAAGAACGTGTCCTCGCGCACGTGCGCGGCGCCGGCGAGCGCGGCGTCGACGTCGCCGAACTCGAGGGCGATGTGCTTGTGGACGTTGCCCTGGTCGCCGTAGTCGTGGATCCGCGGCTCGGGTGTCGCGAGCGCCTGCTCGATCGACGAGATGGCCTCCAGCGGCTCGTACTCGACGTCGATCAGGTCGCACGCCTCGCCGGCGGCATCCTCGCTCGTCGCGGCGACGGCGGCCACGGGGTCGCCCACGAATCGGACGACGTCGGGGCAGAGCGCATGCTCGTCCTGCGATATCGGGAGAATCCCGAACGGGATCGGGAGGTCGCGCCCGGTCAGGACGGCGATCACACCCGGATGAGCAGCGGCGCGAATCGTCTCGATGCGCCGGATCCTGGCGTGCGGATGGCGGGCGCGGAGCAGCTTGCAGTGGAGCATCCGCGGCAGCACCAGGTCGTCGGCGAACCGGAGCGCGCCGGTGACCTTGGCGGTAGCGTCGACCTTGCGGCGCGGCGTGCCGATGACCGCGCGCTCAGGCACCGGCGGGCTCTGCGGCGGAGATGCGGCGCGCCGCGAGCTCCACCGCCTCGTAGATCTTGAGATAGCCGGTGCACCGGCAGAGGTTGCCGCTCAGCGCATCGACCATCCGCTCGCGCGATGGGCTCGGTTCGCGTTCGAGCAGCGCTTGCGCTGACAACAGGAACCCCGGAGTGCAATAGCCGCACTGTGCGGCGCCGAGCTCGGCGAACGCGTCCTGGAGCGGGTGGAGCACACCGTCCGCCGCCATTCCCTCGACGGTGTCGATGCGGCGGCCGCGATACGTGATCGCCAATGCGAGGCAGGAGAGCACCGGCGTGCCGTCGACGAGCACCGTGCAGGTGCCGCACTCGCCCAGCTCACAGCCGTGCTTGGTGCCGGTGAGCGAGAGATCTTCACGCAGCACCTCCAGTAGCGTCCGCTGTGGCAGGAACGCGACCTCGCATGGCTCGCCGTTCACGATGAAGCTGGCCTGCGACTTCTGCCGGCCGGGGGATTCGAGGGCGACGAACTGCTCCTGGTGCACTCGGCCTCAAACGACTGGTGCAAAGGTGGGTGACCGGCGTCACGCGACGTCCGGGTGCGGAACCGAACGATGCCCCGCGCCACAATGGTTCGCAAGATGAAACGGGCCGATCGGTCACGACGGCCGACGTCGGCACATGGCTTGCCCGAACTGTGAAGGCCGCGAAGGTCGCGGACTCACCGCAGCATGGAGGACACGACAATGACTGATCGCGATCGCAACAAGAAAGGACTGGAGAACCAGGCCGAAGGCTCCAAGGATGAGCTGAAGGGCCGCGCGCGCAACACCAAGGGCGGCATCACCGGCGACACGAGCGAGCAGCTCAAGGGGAAGGGCGAGGAGCTGAAGGGGAAGGCGCAAAGGAAGTTCGGCGAGCATCAGCAGGACAAATAGGAACGAACCGACGAACAATACGAACTGGACGAATGTCGACCGGACGGATCGGCCGACGGCTGACCGCCACCTCATTCGTCCAATTCGTCGGTTCTTCTTCACTTCTCAGCTGAAGGGCAAGGCGAGGGAGTTGAAGGGGACGGCAAAGCGGAAGCTGGGGGAGATACAGAGCGACGAATGAGTCGTTCACCACATCGTAATCCAGTCTTCAGCGGGCGCTAATCGACACGTCACCTGGCCGCCATCCGGCGCGACTATCGTAGCGGCGAACCCCTCGAGGGAGGCCGCCAGTGCTGTCGATGCTTCCGGAATCCGCCAACCATCGGCGCCGATCGTCTGCCGGAATCGCCTGGAGTCTGATCGCCCACGCGGTGGCGATCGGCGTTGCCACGCTCGACGGCGGCACCGACAGCGATGGCACACCCGCGCCGGCCGCGCGCGCCGATACGATCATCTACATCGATCGCGCACCGGCGCCATCACCGGTCGATGGCCGGCGCGGCACGAGCGGCCGCGACGGATCGCCGCGACCTGCCCCCGGGCCCACGCTGCCGGCCGTACCGACGGTGCCCGTGGAGCTCCCGCCGATCGATCCCGAACGAGCAATGATCGACGAGAATACCTGGTGGGCGACCGGTGATGCGGAACGCTTGTTGTCGGCGCCGGGTGATTCCGGTGAACGAGGCCTCGGTGGCCGGGGCCGGGGTTCGATGGCGTTCGCCGAACGCGGCGCGGTGGCCCTTCCCGGCAATCCGCGCCCGCGTTACCCCGACGTCCTGCGCGCGGCGGCGATCGAAGGGCGCGTGTTGATCGAGGGCGTGATAGACACGACGGGCGCGCTCGAGCCGGCATCGATCCGCGTTGTGCGGGCCGATCACCCGCTGTTCGAGGCAGCCGTCCGCGCCGTCCTCCCCCGACTCCGCTTCGTCCCGGCGGAGGTGGAAGGGCGGCGCGTGCGAATGTCGGTCGGGATTCCGTTCGAGTTCAGGATCGACAGGACGAACTGAGGACCGACGATTCCTCTATACGGCGTCGGAGATCGACGCGAACTCGAAGTCCCGGGCCTTGATCGCCGGCATCACCTGCGACGCGCCGGTCGGCTGCGGCCACCCCAGTTCCTCGATCTTGTTCAGCAGAAACAGCGGGCTGTCGTTCCACCTGAAATTCTTGAGGCTCCGGGTGATCCGTCCGTTCTCGACGAGGAACGTGCCATCGCGCGTCAGCCCGGTGACGAGCACCGTACGTTGGTCGAGCGAGCGGATGTACCAGAGCCGCGTGACCAGGATCGCGCGCTGCGTGCCGGCAATGATTTCGTCGAGCGAGCTCGTGCCCCCGTTCATCTTCAGGCCGCCTCCAGCAGGCGTGCGCGGCACGCCCTGACGCTCGGCCCAGTAGCGGTCGTAGTTGAGCGAGCGGAGCACGCCGTTCCCGATCCATACCACGCGCCCCGTCGGTGCGCCGTCGTTTGCGAACGGCTGCGCGCGGAGCTCCACGGGATCCGAGTACAGCGTCACCCGCTCGTCGGCGATCTTCTCACCGATCCGGTTGCCGCCGCCGGGCTTCGCGAACGCGCTGCGGCCTTCGTCGGCGCTGCGTGCGTTGAACGATCCCATGAGCAGCGGAACGAGACTCGCCACCGCGTTCGGCTCGAGGATCACCGTGTAGCGCCCCGGCTCGATCGCCTGCGGGTTGCGCGATGCGACCGCCTTCTCCGCGGCGCGCCGGCCGAGCGCGGCGGCATCCACGTCGCTCCAGTCCCGCGATCCGGTCGCCGCCCAGCCGGAGCCGGTCCCGTCGTCGGTCCGCGCCGTGGCCGAGAGTCCGGTGGACGTCTGTGGATGATAGGCGAACAATCCCTTGCTGGTGGCGACGGCGGAGGCGCCGGCGTTCGCCGAAAGGAATCCCGATATCTCCAGTCCGGCACCGCCCTGCGCGTGCGCGGCTTCGATCACCCTTTGCGCAGCGGTGGCCCGTGCCTCGGGACTCAGATCGGCGGTCGCCCGGGCGAACGCATCCACGTCCGGGTACTGCTGTGGTCCGAGCTCGGCGACCAGCTCGGGGTCTTCGGGCGAGAGTCGCGCGAGGCGCTCGGAGAGCTCGACGGTGCGGCGCAGGCCCGCATCATCGGTGAGGTTGGTGGTGGCCGACGCTTGGCGGCGGCCGACGGTGCTCGTTACCGTGACGGTCAGGTCGGTTACGCCGCCCGAGGTCGTGATCTCGCTGACCGCGAAGCGCGTGTTTCCCTCCCACCCGGACCCGATGTTGATGCGCGTCTCGTCGGCGGTGGCGAACGAGAGGGCGCGCCTGGCGATCGCCTCGAGCTCCTCGCGAGAGCGTGGTACGTCCGTCTCGATCAGCCGCTTCGGGCCGCGGCGCTCGGCGATCGGCATCTCGTGTCTCATCGCGCGCTCCTCAGCCCTGCCGGCCGGTGTTGATGATGTTGACCTGACGGAACCGCGACGGCGGACACCCGTGGCTCACCGAATTGGACTGACCCGGCTCGCCCTTTCCGTCGCCGAACGAGCCACCGAGCCAGTACGTGTCCGGCCCGCCGATCATGTCCATTGAGTTCCAGAACTCCGGCGTGTTCGCCTGGTACGCGGCGTCCCTGACCATGCCGGTGATGCGTCCGTTCCGGATCTCGTACACCGCCTGTCCGGAGAACTGGAAGTTGTACCGCTGGTGATCGATCGACCACGAGCCCCGGTTCCGGAACATGATTCCGCGCTGCGTGTCGGCGATGATGTCGTCGAGCGACACAGCGCGCTCGGCGGGCATCAGCGAGACGTTCGGCATCCGCTGGAACTGCACGCTCGACCAGGAGTCGGCGAACGAGCAGCCGTGCGACTGCCGGCGGCCGGTCACATCGGCGATCCATCCGACCTGCTCGCGGGTCGTCTGGTAGTCGACGAACATGCCGTTGCGCACGATATCCCACTCCTGGGCGGGAACACCCTCGTCATCCCAGGCCACCCGGGCGAGCGACTGAGGCTGCGTGCGATCACCCTTCACCTGCATCCAGTCGGGGCCGTAGCGGAAATTGTTGAGAACGCGATCCGGAGGGGCGAGGAAGCTCGTACCGGCGAAGTTGGCCTCGTAGCCCATTGCCCGGTCGAGCTCCGTGGGATGCCCGATCGACTCGTGGATCGTCAGCCAGAGATTGGTCGGGTCGAGGATCAGGTCGTAGCGGCCCACGTCCACCGACCGCGCCGTCAGCTTCTCGGCGGCGATCGACGCCCACCGTTCGGCGTTGCCCGGCATGTCGAGCCCGGTCACGTACTCCCAGCCGGAGCCGCGCGGCGCCAGCTCCTCGCTGTACGACTGGAAGTCGCCGTCGCCGATCGCCGTCGCGTTGAACGACGGTCCGACGCGGTAGAACGTCTGCGTGACCAGGGTCCCGTCGGTCGTGGCCAGCGTCTTCTCCTCGCGCAGCAGCTGGAGTCCCGAGCTGACGTAGCGTATCCGCGGCACCCGCAGCGCCGCATCGTTGGCGGCGAAGAGCAGCGAGACCTTTTCCTCGATCGGGACCTCCAGCGGATCGATCTCGATCGGCTGCCGCCACGAGGCGACGACCGGCTGCACGGGCGCCAGCTCGACCGGCCGCCGCTGCGCCGCCCTCGCCGCGCGGGCGATCCGCGCCGCCTCCTGCGCCGTCCGCGCGATGCTTTCCCGCCCCAGATCGCTCGTCGCCGCGAATCCCCACGAACCGTTCACGAGTGCCCGGATCCCTACTCCGAACGATTCGCTGTCGCTGACGTTCGTGACCTGCCGCTCGCGCGTGCCGATCGACTGCCGGCGATAGCGCCCGAACCGCACGTCGGCATACGACGCGCCGGCGTCGCGGGCGGCCTGGAGTCCGATGTTGGCCAGATCCCGCACGGACGCATCGGTGCCGCCTCCCCCGAACGTCGCGCCCGAGGGCGCAGTCCGTGGTGCGGGCAGCACGTCCACGCCGGGCGGGCGCGCACAGGCCGCGACGAGCGCGGCTGCGGACAGCTTGAGGAACTCGCGGCGATCCTTCATGAGGTCGGGGGGTGAAGGGGAATCGAGCAGGTGGTGGGCCTCGCTCGGGCACCGGCGGCCAGGCTATCAGTTTTCGATCATCCGTTCTCGGTTGCAGGCTGCTGCGTTTCACCCCTGAACTTCAACCGACCCACGCGGAAAGAGACACGAGGGATCTCCCGACCGGCGGAAGATCCCTCGACACCAGTGAGTCGGGTGAGCAGGCAGAATTGTACTCTACCCCGTACCATCGACTACGCAAGCCGGCTCTGCCGCCATCTATTCGTAGCGCAGCGCGTCGATCGGATCGAGCACCGCGGCCCGCCGCGCCGGCCAGACGCCGAACAGCACTCCGACCAGCCCCGAGAACGCGAACGCCAGCCCCACGGAGCTGATCGACACCTCGGTGTTCCAGTTCGCGAACTCGCTCAGGATCCACGCGCCGCCACCGCCGACGACTATCCCGACGATGCCGCCGAGGATGCAGAGCACGACCGCCTCTATGAGGAACTGGAGCAGGATGTTCCTGCGCGTCGCCCCGAGCGCCTTGCGGATCCCGATCTCGCGCGTCCGCTCGGTGACCGAGACGAGCATGATGTTCATGATCCCGATGCCGCCGACGAGGAGACTGACCGCGGCGATGCCGGCGAGGAGCAGCCCGAACACCTGGGTCGTTTCGCCGAGCGTGGCCAGGAAGTCGGACTGGCTGCGGATCTGGAAGTTGTCCGGTGTGCCGGGCCGCAGCCGCAGCTCGCGCCGCATGATGCGCTGGATGTCGGCCATCGCATCGGGGATCCGCTCCTCGGACCGGGCGAGCACGCTGATGTTCCGCAGGCGGTCGTTCCCCATGAGGCGATACCGCGCCGTCTGAATCGGAATCAGGACCTGGTCGTCCGGATTGCCGAACCCGACCCCCGACCCCTTCGACTTGAGGACGCCGATCACGATGAACTGCGTGCCGCGGATGCGGATCGGCTCGCCGAGGATCTCGTCCGGGTTGGCGATCTGGAGATCCGCGAGTACGGTCGGTCCCAGCACGGCGACACGCTGGCGGCCGGCGTTTTCGTTGGACGTGAACATCCTGCCGTATTCTATCTCGAACTTGCGGACCTGGAGGTAGTTCGCGGTCGTGCCGATGACGGAAGTGTTCGTGTTGCGGCTGACGAACTGGACCTGGAATCTGCGCTCCATCTCCGGCTGCACGGCGATGATCTCCGTGCCACGCTCCTCGAGCGCCTGGGCATTGGCGATCGTGAAGCGCGCACGGTCCACCTCGGACGCGAAGCCGCCCTGTCCACGCTGCTGCCCCGGGCTGACGGTCAGCAACGTGGTGCCGAGCGCCTGGATGCGGTCGTTGACGGCCTTCTGGGCACCACGGCCGAGCGCGACCATCGCGATCACGGCGGCGACGCCGATCACGATGCCGAGCATCGTGAGGAAGGAGCGCAGCTTGTTGGCGCGCAGCGCGCCGAGCGCCACGGTCAGGATCTCGCCGAGCAGCATGCTAGCGACCGCCCCCGCCGGGTCCGCCGGGGCCGCCGGGGCCGCCAATTCCGGCAGGTGCGCCGCTGGGCTGCGACTGCTCGCGCTGCAGTCCGGGAATGCCGCCGCGCATGTTGCGCATCCGTTCCGCTGCCTGCTCCCGCTGGGCCTGCAGCGCGATCGCGCCGAGCAGGGCGACGTACTGACCTTCCTCCAGGCCGCTCAGGATCTCCGTGAAATCGAAGTTGGCGACCCCCATCTGGATGACTCTCGGCGACCAGCCGGTTGGCTGGCTGACGAAGACAACGCCCGTGCGCCCTCCGCGCCGGCCGCGATCGAACTCCTGCGCGCCCGCCCCCCCCGCCCCCCCCGGTCCCTGCGCCGGCGTCACCGCGGGGGCTCCGGTACCTGCCTGCGGTGTCGCGGGACCGCCTGCCCCTGCGACATTTGCCGGCGGCGCCTGCTGCTGACGCATTCTGCACGACCCGGCGACGCGCGCGTCGATCCCGAGCCGCTGATAGATCGCCTGCTGCTGCTGCATCGCGGCAACCCGATCGAGCTCACCCGACTGCATCTTCGCGCGCAGATCGGTGAGCTGCTTCTCGGCGTCGGCGTTGCGGGCAAGGGCGGCGGTCACTGCCGCGCACTGCTCGTCGGTCACCTGAACCTGCGCGCCCGGACCGCCCTGCCGGCCCTGCGGGGCGCCCTGCTGGGGGCCCTGCTGGACATCGGCGGCGAGCACCACGTCGCCGGGCGAGGTCTGCGAGATCCGGCCGGGCGCGCTCATCGCCCCCGGGGCGAACCCACCGCGGTCGTTGATCCCGGCGGTGGCGAGGACTGAGCGCATCGAGTCCGCGGAGATTCCCAGGTATCCGGCGAACATGGTTGCTTCCCGCGGCGTGCGGACGGCGTCGTTCGGCACGGCCAGCACGTTGAGTCGCCGATCGATCTCGATCGTCACTTCGGAGTTCATCCCCGGCTTGAGCAAGCCGTCGCGGTTCTCGATCGAGACCAGGATGGGGAACATGGTGACGCTCTGCTGCACGACCGCCTGCGGCTCGATCTTCTCGACGAACCCGATGAACGGGCGGTTGGGATAGGCGTCGGTGGCGACCGATGCCGGCATGCCCGTGCGCACGCTGCCGATGTCGGCCTCGCTGACGTTCACGCGCACGCGGACGCGGGTGAGGTCGGCCATCCGGAGGAGAGTCGTGCCGCCGCTGGCGCTCGACGTCGCCGATGCGATGACCTGGCCCTCGGCGACCGTGCGCTCGATGATCGTCCCGTCGATCGGAGCGAGGACGGTGACATCCTCCCGCCGCTGCTGGGCCTGGTCGAGCGCGGCCCTGGCGCGCACGAGCGCCGCTTCGGCGTTGGCGAGATCGAGCCGTGCCGATTCGTGCTCCTGGGCCGTGATGACCCGCTGCTCGAACAGGTTGTCGGAGCGCTCCCTGTTCGATGCAGCTACATCGCGCCGTGCCTGGGCGGCCTGGAGGTCGGCGTTGGCCTGCTGGTACTGCGCTTCGACCTCGCGCCGGTCGAGCTGGACGAGCAGGGTGCCGCGCCGGACCTCGTCGCCGGTCTCTACGGTCAGGCGCGTGATCTGGCCGGAGGCCTTGGACTTGACCTCAATGACGTTGATCGGCTCGACGACACCGGTGGCCTCGACATCGACGATGATGTCGCGCCGTTCGACGAGGACCGTAGTCGGCATCGTCCGCACGTCATTGTCCCCCCGGCATCCCACGGCGGCCAACACGACCGCCAACCACAGAACTCGTCTCACGCGCCTCTCCAGTGCAATGCCGCGGTGGCGCGGCGTTCAAGTCGGTAACGGTCGAATCAGTGCTACGCTCAGAGCTCGCGGGCCAGCAGGGCCTCGAGCTGGGCCTTCGCGACGCGATAGTCGAACCGGGCGCGAATCAGCGCCGAGCGCGCGTTGGTCAGCTGCGTCTGCGAGGTGAGCACGTCGAGCAGCGTGGACGAGCCGAGCTCGTACCGGAGCTGCTGGACCCGCAGATCCTCCTCCGCCGCGGCGACCGAGATCTCGTTGATACGGATCTGGGCCTCGGCGGTCTGGAGCAGGCCGGTGTAACTCACGAACTCCTGCCGCGCCCGGAACTCGGCGTCGCGGAGCGCGACTTCCGCATTCTCCTGCTCGACCCGCGCCGCGATGGCCGTGCGCTCGCGGTTGAAACGGTCGAACAGCGGGTACGACGCGGAAAAGCTCAGGTTCGTGCGGTAGTTGTAGGTAGGGTTACCGCTCGCGGTCGTATCCGGCCCCCACCCGTACTGCCGGTCGATGCCGCTTCCGCTCCGGCCGAAGCTCAGGGAGAGCGTCGGCAGGTAGGGACTCCGCGACGCCCGCGCACCGGCGCGCGCCGAGGCGAGATTGGCCTGCGCCGTCTGCACCGCTGGCGCCCGCCGGGAGAGCTCGTCGATGTCGAGATTGGCCGCGGTCAGGTCCACCCACTCGATCGTCGTATCGGGCAGCGCCGTCACGGGCGCCGGAGCCGCCACGGTACGTGTCAGTGCCGCGTTGCTGTTGCGCAGCGCGTGCTCGGCCTGGAGCACGGCCAGCTGCCCATTGCCGATCTGGATGAGCGCGCGCAGGGTGTCCGAGATGATCGCCGACCCCGCCTCGACGCGTGCCTTGGCAGTGCGGAACTGTTGCTCCGCCTGCTCCAGCGTCGTGTGCGCCGCGGCGAGCTGGTCCCGTGCCGCGAGCACCGCGAAGTACTGCTGCTTGACCGCGAGCGCGACGTTGTAGCGGGTCTGTATCTCACCCACCTCCGCGGCCTCCGCGGTAGCGCGGGCGCTCGACAGGTTGTACCACGTCCGGCCGCCATCGAAGAGCGTCATGCCCATGCTCAGGCCGTTGCTGTAGTTCCAGGCTCCGCCACTGATGACGTCGCCCTGATTGTTGACCCGGTCGCCCTGCCCGCCGGACCAGCCCGCGCCCATGCTCAGGTTGAGATTGGGCATGAACGCCCCGAGCGACGAGCGGACCGAGGCGGAGGTCGTGCGCATCTGGCCTCGGGCCTGCACGGCCTGCGGCGCGTTGAGCTGCGCCAGGCGGACCGCCTCGTCCAGGGTGATGGGACGCGCGGTCGTATCGACTATCCGTGTCAGCGGCTCCTGCGCCCCGATGATCGCCGGGACGAAGAGTAGCGTGAGAAATCGCATGTAAGGTCAGTTCCTCTGGTTTTCCTTCTCTCGACGCGCCTGCTCGCGCTCCTGCGCTTCGCGGCGCAACTGGTCCCACTTCGTCTGCTGTGCCGGCGCCAGCATCGCCCGGATCTGCGCGTTGGTATTCGCGCTGACCGAGTCGATCGTCGGCCGGACCGGCTCCAGCACCGCCCGCATGTCCCGGCGCCGGACGTCGAGCAGCGAGTCGAGCGTCGCCGTCTGGGCGTCGCTCAGCCCGAGCTTCATGGAGAGCGTCTCCCTGGGCGGGCGCTGACCGCTTTTCGTGTCGCACAGCCGATCCTGCACCAGCAGACGGTCGGCGGAGAAGCCGAGGACGCCGCCGACGAGCACCGCGCCGAGCACGAACATGAGAGCGAGATTCTTGGACGGCTGCATGGTCTTACTCCCTCAGCGGGACATGACGAGCTGGAGAATGGCCTCGCGCTCGGACAACGGTGAAGGCGGGGCCACGGTCTGCACGGACATTGGTGCCGCGCCCCGCATCGTCTGTTCGTACGCGATCCGCGTTTCGACGGCTCGCTCCTGCCACAGGGCGAGGCCGAGGACGCCCAGGGCAACCGCCGCAGCGGCGACCCCCGCCGGCACCCAGCCGGCGAACACATCCCGCCACGAACCACGCTCGCCGGTCACCCGCGCCATGATCGCCGCCTCGAGCGCCGCCCAGTAGCCCTCATCGGCCGGCGGGGCGTACGTCTCCCGCAGCAGCCTGGTCACTGCGTCGTCGCGCTCTTCCCCGTGCGGCCCCATTCGATCCCTGATCATCAGTCGCTCCTCAAATTGCCCAGCGCCCGTCGCATGAGCGCTCGGGCATGGTGGAGGTCGGAACGCGCCGTCCCCTCGGGGATGCCGAGCATCGCCCCGATCTCCGCGTGCTTGAACCCCTCGACATCGTGCAACACGATCACCGCGCGCTGCCGCTCCGTGAGCAGCGTCAGCCCCGACCGGAGCCGCCGCCGCAGCTCGTCCGACTCCGCCGGATCGCGGAACGGCATCGCCACCGACTCGTGCAACTCTTCCGCGTCCCGCACCTTTCGCCGCCGCACCAGATCCAGCGCCGCGTTAGCCACGATCCGGTTCAGCCACGCCGCGAACGGCTGATCCGGCTGAAACCGGTCGAGCGCCCGGTAGGCATGCAGAAATGCCTCCTGCACCGCGTCCTCGGCGTCCTCGTGCGTCGGTACGATGGCCCTGGCCACCGCGTACGCGCGGCGCTGGTGGGTTCGCACCAGCGCCGCGAACCCTCCCTCGTCGCCCCCCTGTGCGGCGACGATCGACGCCCGCTCGCGCATCCGGGCGTCCACGTCACCCCTTGGCGGAGCGACCACGGTGACTGGCGGTACCACGTAGGCAGTGTTCATTCGATGCGCATGTCTCGTACTCTTGAACGCTCTGCCCGGCCGAAACGTTGTGCCGCCAGGGAAGTCGGGACTGCATCGTGCCGGGGAGGGGGTGGTGCGAACATGCGGACGTTCCGGGTTCGTGGTAACGGCCGCCCGAAGACCGCCGGCAGCGGCCGGCGTCACCGCCGCCGCGGGAGTGCCGCGCGCACCCGCCCCTCAGGAGGCCGCGGCCCCGGCGAGGCCGAGAGCGTCGGCCGACGCCTGCATGGCGTCGATCACGAACGCGATGTGCTCGTCGAGCTCGACACCGAGCTCCGCGGCGCCGAGCAGGATGTCCTCACGGCTGACCCCCCGCGCAAAGGCCTTGTCCTTCATCTTCTTCCGTACACTCCTCACGTCCACGTCGCGGACGCTGCGCGACGGCTTGACCAGCGCCGTCGCGGTCACGAGACCGGTCAGCTCGTCGACGGCGAATAGCGCCCGCGCCATCCTCGATTCACGAGGCACACCGGTGTAGGTCGCGTGACCGAGGATCGCATCGAGCACCTGTTCCGGATAGCCGCGCTCGCCCAGGATCCGCACGCCCGCCGCGGGGTGCTCCTCGGTTGCCGAGTGCGCCGCGTTGGGCCACCGCTCATAGTCGAAGTCGTGCAGCAGCCCGGCCGCCCCCCACAACTCTTCGTCCTCCCCGAACCGCGCAGCGTACGCCCGCATCGCGGCCTCGACCGCCAGCATGTGCTTGCGCAGCGATTCGCTCGAGGTGAACTCCTCGACGAGACCCAGCGACTCGGAGCGTGGGGGGAGCGTCATGAGGGTGGGCGGGGAGGGTTCCGCGGCTGCTCGACGGGCACCTGAGGCCGCACGAGCGGCAGGCGGCCGGAAGCGGCCGCGGGCGAACGAAACGGGCTTCTCGAAAGCTCCTGAAACTACGATGATTCCGCTAGAGTTGAAGGGTGGCGACCGACCCTGCGCGCGGCATGCGACGTCCTCCGGAGTGCACCGAATGACCCGCGGATTGCATCTCGTCTCCCTCGTCTCCGACCATCCCCCGCGTGCGGACGACGGGCGGCCGAGCGCCATCGGACCGGCGCCAGCTCATGTTCGGGTGCCGCTTCCGACCGCGGTGGCACGGTGACGCTCGACCTCGGCTTCACGCACCGGATCGAGCGCGGTCGAGGCGCTGCGGGTACCACCGTCCTCCTCCTGCACGGCACGGGCGGCGACGAGAGCGATCTGATCCCGCTCGGCCGCATGCTCCTGCCGGAGGCGACCTTCATCGGTCCCCGCGGAAAGGTGCTCGAGCACGGGATGCCGCGATTCTTCCGGCGGCTCGCCGAGGGTGTCTTCGACGTCCCCGACCTGATCGCCCGGACGCACGAGCTGGCGCAGTTCGTCCGCGACGCCGCCGAGGGCTACCGGCTCGACGCGTCGAAGATCGATGCGGTCGGTTTCTCCAACGGCGCGAACATCGCCGCCAGCCTGCTGCTGCTTCACCCGGGCCTGATCCGCAACGCGGTGCTTTTCCGGCCGATGGTGCCCCTCGAACCCGAGTCGCCGCCCGATCTGCGCGACACCGCCGCCCTCATCGCCGGCGGCCGCATGGACCCGATCGTGCCACCGGAGCAAACCGAGCGGCTCGGTGAGCTGCTGCGCGAGTCCGGGGCGGAGGTGATGATGGCGTGGCAGCCGGCCGGGCACGGCCTCACGCAGGGCGACGTGCAGGCTTCGAAGGCCTGGCTCGAGCAGCGGCTCGGCGGGGGCGCCGCGACGTGAGTGGCGAGGGAGAGGGCGGATCCAGCGACGCCCGGATGGTCCACTTCGACATGGCGGCGCTGGCGCCATCGGAGCGCTACAAGCTACTCACCGGCGTCGTGGTTCCGCGCCCGATCGCCTGGATCACGACCATCTCTCCCGATGGCACCGTCAACGCCGCCCCGTTCAGCTACTTCAACGTGATGGGAAGCGACCCGCCGGTAATCGTGATCGGCGTCGGTGACCGGGAAGGGGAGGCGAAGGACACGGCGCGCAACATCGCCCTCACGAGGGAGCTGGTGGTCAACGTCGTGAACGAGGAGACCGTGATCGAGATGAACGTCTCCGCCGGCGACTACCCGTACGGTGTGGACGAGCTGGCGAAGGCCGGATTGACACCGATTCCCTCGGTGCGGGTACGCCCGCCGCGCATTGCCGAATCGCCCGTCCACCTGGAGTGCACCGAGCTGCAGACGCTGGAGATCCGGCGGACGCGCATCATCGTCGCCGAAGTGGTGGGCCTGCACATTCGGGGCGACCTGATCGACGTCGCGAAGTTTCGCGTACACGGCGAGCAGCTCGGCGCGGTGGGTCGGATGCACGGCCGCGGGTGGTACACGCGGACCCGCGATCTGTTCGAGCTGGTGAGGCCCAGGATCGCGGGGAAGGAGCCGGCCGGCGGGTGAGCGGATCGTCGACCCGATGTCCGTCGGCCGCGTGTCGTCAGTGGCCCGTGTGTCCCGCTTCGGCGGCCGGCGCTGCGTGATCGGCGAATTTCGCGTTGGTGAGCAGCACCACGCCGTACACCAGACCGAGCAGCAGGACCACGCCGCCGATCAGGCCGAGGAAGGCCGCGGACTTGTCTTCCCTGTGGAGCGCCATCGAAATCGGTCCGGTTGCGGGCGCCTAGTCGACGCGCACCCTGGTCATCGTGTCGTTCTTCTCGATCTTGCGAAGCACGTCGAGCCCGTCGGTGACCTTGCCGAACACCGTGTGCACACCGTTCAGGTGGCGGGTCGTGGTGTCGCTGAGAACGATGAAGAACTGGCTACCGCCCGTGTCCTTCCCGGCGTGCGCCATCGACAGGGCCCCGAGCTCGTGGGTGCGCGGGTTCCCGGCGGTCTCGCACTTGATCTTGTAGCCGGGTCCGCCCGTCCCGATCCGTGGGTCGCCCACGGGCAGCTCGCGGGACTGCGGGTCACCTCCCTGCACGACGAAGTCCGGGATCACGCGGTGAAACTTGACGCCATCGTAGAATTTTGAGTTTGCCAGCTTCTCGAAGTTGGCCACGGTCGCGGGCGCGTCGTCGTCGTACAGCTCGGCGGTCATCGTGCCGCGGTTGGTCTCGAAAGTCGCTTTCTTCATCAGGGCCCGGAGCGGAAGGTGAAAGAGGAATGTCCCCAAAACTAATCGAGCGGAAGCCGACAGCGCACGTCTCGTCATCACGGTCCCGGTCCGCGTCGAGTAGGTTGCGCGCGTGAGACTTTCAGAGCCGGATCTCGCGGCGACCGGGGACTACGCAAATCGCCGCGAGCGCCATCTCGAGGAGCAGGCCGCGCACCGCGCGCGCGCGCGGCGCATATCGATATGGCGGCTGGGCGTCGCCGCGGCGGCGATCGCGTGGATCGTCGCGGCGTGGCGCCTGCCGGCCATGTCGGCAGTCGAGCTACCGGTGCTGGCGGTGCTGGTGGCGATCTTCGCCTGGCTCGTCCGGCTGTCGGGCCGCGAACGCGAGCGCATCCGTGTCCTCGGCGCGCTGGCGCTGGTGAACGAGGAAAACGGCCATCGGGTGGCACGGCGGTGGGACAGGCTGCCCCTGCTGACGCCGTCGGGGCCGCCGGACGAGCACCCGTTCGCCCGCGACCTCGATCTGTTCGGCCGGATGTCGCTGTTCCAGCTGCTCGGTACCACGGCCACGGCGCCCGGTCGCGTCACGCTGCGCGACTGGCTCATCACCCCGGCAGCGCCGGACGAGATCCCGCGCCGGCAGGAGGCGGCGCGCGAGCTGGCGGCGCTGGTCGATGTGCGCGAGGCGCTCGCTGCCCGGGGCCGACTCGCCGGGCCGGTGGCGATCGAAGAGGTCGAGCGGTTCGCTTCCTGGGCCGAGGGCGAGCCGTGGCTCGTCGGACACCCGGCTCTGAGGGCGGCCAGCTGGGCGATCCCCGGCTCACTCGTGGCGCTCGCGCTGCTAGGCTGGGTGGGCGTGCTCCCGGGCACTCTGTGGGTTCTGCCACTCGCGGCGAGCGTGACCCTGTCGGCGCTGCGCGGCGCACGTGTGCGGGAGACGCTCGATGCGGCGTTCGCGCGGGAGACTCCGGTGAGGCACTACGGGCCGGTGCTCGAGATCATCGAGCGAATCGATGCGCGGGCGGCCCTCCTCCGGGAACTGCGCACGCGGCTCGGCGAGGGTGACGGCGCGGCGCACCACGAGCTGACGCGCCTCGGCCGCATCGCCGATCTGGCGCACGTCCGGTGGTCGCCGATGCTCTA
Organism: Gemmatimonadaceae bacterium; assembly: GCA_035513015.1. Taxonomy (GTDB): domain Bacteria; phylum Gemmatimonadota; class Gemmatimonadetes; order Gemmatimonadales; family Gemmatimonadaceae; genus DATKCV01. The sequence goes on along the minus strand of DATKCV010000035.1, from coordinate 25,896 downwards.
CCTGACGCTCCAAGCGGTGACGCTGTGGGACTTTCACGTCCTGGCGATGCTCGAGCGGTGGCAGCGCCGAGCCGGTTCGCGGGCCCGCGAGTGGCTTGCCGCGCTCGGCGAGGTCGAGGCGCTGGCCGCGCTCGCGGCTCTGTCACACGACAACCCGGATTGGGCGTTCCCCGTCGAGGCTCCGGCCGATCGGCCGGTGGTGGACGCCGAGGCGCTCGGCCATCCGCTGCTTCCCGACGGCGTGCGTGTGCCGAACGACGTGCGTGTGGGGCCGCCGGGTACTTTCCTTCTGGTCACCGGCTCCAATATGTCGGGCAAGAGCACACTGCTCCGCGCGATCGGGCTGAACGTCGTGCTGGCGCAGTGCGGAGGTCCGGTGTGCGCCTCGGCCATGCGCGTGCCGCCGGTGCGCCTCGAGACGAGCATGCGCATCGAGGACTCGCTGGCGCTCGGCCTCTCACATTTCATGGCCGAGCTGACACGGCTCAAGGGAGTAGTGGAGGCGGCGCGCGATGCCCGCGAGGGCGGCGACCGCACGCTGCTGTATCTGATCGACGAGATGCTTCAGGGGACCAACTCCAGCGAGCGGCAGGTGGCGGCGCGGCGCATCGTCGGCTTCCTGCTCGAGAACGGCGCGATCGGCGCTGTGACCACGCACGACCTCGCCCTGGCCGAAACGCCGGAGCTGGCCGAATCGGCCGTGCCGGTGCACTTTCGCGAGACGGTCGGCAGTGGTCCCGACGAGCCGGCGATGACGTTCGACTATCGCCTCCGCCCGGGAGTGGCAACGTCGGTCAACGCGCTCAGGCTGATGGGATTGATCGGGCTCGGATGATCCCGATCAGGGCGGGATCAAGGGGGTCAGAGTCGTTGAACGAGGTTCTTCGGTATTCCGGGGAATGGCCGGCCACATCAAAGGTCCCTGGAGCGCAATGCAGCAGACGCGGAGGGCGCCGAGCTGTGAGGGAACCGATGACCGTGGTGTCAAGCGCATCCGTCGAACCGGCCGCCGCATAGTGCATAGTATGTTGTTACCGGATGCTTCACGCCTGCTCCATCCCTCCTCAATCGACGCAGGGGCTCCCAAATGCGACTTGCTCTGCTGCCTCTCATCACGCTCTTCCTGTGGCCTGTCCCCGAGCGGCTGGAAGCACAGGCCGCGGCCGCGGGCGGCGCGCCCACGGTGGCGGCCAGGCCGGCCGACGTCGAGTCGATCGATGCGATCATCGCCGCGTTGTACGACGTGATCTCGGGGCCGGCGGGGCAGCGCCGGGACTGGGATCGCATGCGCTCGCTGTTCGTGCCCGGGGCGCGGCTGATCCCGGTGCGGGTGCCGGCCGACGGACCGGCGACGCCGGTGGTGGTGGATGTCGAGGGCTACATCGCGCGCTCGGGTCCAATGCTCGAGCGCGACGGCTTCTTCGAGCGCGAGATCGGGCGGCGCAGCGAAGTGTTCGGGCACATCGCCCACGTCTTCAGCACCTACGACTCCAAGCGCACGCTCGACGATCCCCAGCCGTTCATGCGCGGGATCAACAGCATCCAGCTGCTGAACGACGGAACCCGGTGGTGGATCGTGACCGTGTTCTGGGACTCGGAGCGGCCGGGGCAGCCGATACCGCCGCAGTACATCGGGCAGCGGTAGCGTTCAACGCGGATTCTCGAAGCGAACCGCGGGGGGGCGCCGTCCGCGGTTTCGTTCGGGTGACCGGCCATCCGTGCACGGGTACCAGGGTCGTCAGACCCTCGACGACGGGCAGATGTCGTTCAGCACGCACGCCTCGCACTTCGGCTTCCTCGCGTCGCAGATCCGCCGCCCGTGCTCGATCAGCAGGTGGGCGAGGAGCGCCCACTTCGGGCGCGGGAAGAGCGGCATCAACACCTGCTCGACCTTGACGGGATCGGTCTCCTGCGTGAAGCCGAGGCGCACGGCGAGTCGGCCGACGTGGGTGTCGACGACGACTCCCTCGTTGAGCTCGAAGGCGTTGCCGAGGATGACGTTGGCCGTCTTGCGTCCGACGCCGGGGAGACGCACGAGCGCGTCCATGCGCGGCGGAACCTCGCCGCCATGGTTGTCGATCAGGGCGTTGGCTGCTCCGATGATGCTCTTCGCCTTGCTGCGGAAGAATCCGGTGCTGCGGATGATCTCCTCGACGTCCTCCTGCTTCGCCGCGGCCAGCGCGGCCACGCCGGGATAGGCGGCGAAGAGGTGCGGCGTGACCATGTTCACGCGCTTGTCGGTGCACTGGGCGCTGAGGATCGTCGCCACCAGGAGCTCGAACGGCGTGGTGTAGTCGAGCGCGCACTTCGCGTCCGGATACTCGCGCTCGAGGCGTGAGAGAATCTCGCCGGCGCGGGCCGGGAGATCCTTCGGTGACGGGACGCCGCGCGCCGCCTTGTTGTGCAGAACGCCGCCCATCGGCCGCTTCGCCGGTCGTGCCGGCCTCTTCGTGCCGCCGGGCTTCGCGCCTGCCGCCCGCTTCGCTCCCGCCGACGGCGCGCGCTTGGCCGCCTCGCTCTTCGTCGGGCGCCGCTGCGAAAGCGGCTGCCGCGGCCGGCCGCGTCCCTTCACCCGGTTCCGCCGACACCGACGCGCCGGCGCCGTGCATGCGCGAGCACGTCCTCCACCGGAAGGGCGTTCAGCACGTCGCCGGGCTCGATCCACCCCTTGCGGGCGATCCCCACGCCAATGTCCATGTTCTCCAGCCCCTGCGTGGAGTGGGCGTCGGGGCCGATCTCCACCATCACGCCCTTCTCCTTGGCCCGGCGCAGCATCCGCCAGTCGAGATCGAGCCGGTGCGGGTCGGCGTTCAGCTCCACGGCCACGCCGTGCTCGGCCGCCTTGTCGAGCACCGCCTCCATGTCGATCGCGTACGGCTCGCGCGTCAGCAGGAGTCGCCCGGTCGGGTGCCCGAGAACGGTGAGATGCGGATCGTCGAGCGCCTTCAACACGCGATCGGTCATCTGCGTCTCATCCATTCCGAAGCGCGAGTGGATCGACGCGATCACGTAGTCGAACCGGTCGAGCGTCACCCCGTCGTAGTCCACGCGCCCGCAGGGGAGGATGTCGGCCTCGATACCCTTGAGCAGACGGAAGTCCCCCATCTCCGCGTTGAGCCGCTCGATCTCCTCGTGCTGCGCGTCGATCCCTTCGCGCGTCAGCCCGCCGGCGTAGAATGCCGACTGTGAGTGGTCGGAGACGCCCAGGTAGCTCCAACCGTGGCGCTTCGCCGCCGCGACCATCTCGGTGATCGTCGATGCGCCGTCGGAGTATTGCGAATGGCAGTGGAGCACGCCGCGAATGTGGCCCGGCTCGACGAGCATCGGCAGCGCGTCCTTGCCGGCGGCCGCGATCTCGCCGCGCCCCTCGCGCAGCTCGGGGGGAACCCAGGCGAGCCCGGCCAGCGCGTAGAGCGCGGGCTCGTCGGCGACCGGGACACGGGCGCCAACGCGGTCGAGCAGCCGGTCGCCGGAGATCGTCAGCCCCCGCGCGGCGAGCTGCTCGCCGGTCAACCGCACGTGATCATCGTTGCCGGTGGCACGCCATAGTGCCACGGCGAACTCGTCCGGCGTCACGCAGTGCAGGTCGAGCAGCGTCCCATCGACATAGCGGATCTGAAGCGAGCGTCCGCCGCCGCCGACCACTGCACGGACGCCCGGCGAGTGGGCGAAGGACGCGGCGACCTGCTCCGGCGCCGCGCGGCAGGCCGCCACGATGTCGAGGTCGCGCACGATCTCGCGGTGCCGCCGCAGCGAGCCGGCGAGCTCGGCCGCGGCTACGTCGGGGTGCGCGCGCACGGCGCCGAGGAGTCGCCTTCCCTCGGCCAGCGCGTGAGGGTAGAGCACCAGCGCGCCGGTCTCGCGCAGGAACGCGATTCCCTTGAGGATCTTCTCCGCCGTCTTCGGGCCGAAGCGCGGAAGCCGCGCCAGCCGGCCGTTGCGCGCGGCCTCCTCCAGCTCGTGCAGCGTTTCGACACCGAGCCGCTCGTGGATCGCCTGGATCTTCGCCGTCCCCAGCCCCGGAACGCGCATCATCTCCAGCAGCCCCTCGGGCGTGGATTCGCGGAGCTGCTCGAACAGTCGAGATTCTCCGGTCGTCTCCAGATCGCGGATCACGGCGATGGTCGCCGGGCCTACGCCGGCCGTGCGCTCCAGCTCGCCCGAGCGCAGCAGCGGCCCGAGGTCATCAAGGTCGAGGGCCGCTACCGCCCGCGCGGCGGTCCGATAGGCGCTCGCCTTGAACCGGTTCTCCCCCTGCAGCTCGAGGAGTTCGGCGATCAGGTGCAGGGTGTGAGCGGTCGAGCGGGTGTCCATTGCAGGCAAGATAACGGGCTTTCGGGGTGCTGGTGGCGGGACTGCCCGTGCACCCGCAGCCATCATGCAAGAGGGCGCTACAAGTTCTTCTCGTCCACGACGCCGGCGTACTCCCGCAGACGGTCGATCAGGTCGTGCAGCTGCCGTTCCGTGAGATCGAGCTCCTGGGCGGCGCCCTCCATATCGAGCAGCCCGGCACGCATCGAAACGGCGACCTGGTTCAGGTATCGGATCCGGGCGAGGATCTCATCGGTCGCCCTCCGGAGTCCCATGAACCGGCGCTTCTCGGCCAGCGCGCGCCGGTATCGCTGGAGGAGGTCGTTGGACGTCAGACGGCGGGCGAGGGCGAGTACCTCATCCTTGGTGAGCCCCGGAAAAGCGCCCCGGTCGGGAAGCCCGGCGTCGTCCCATCCTTCCTCGTGGAACCACAATCGCCCGACGTACTCGATTCCATCGTAGGCGATGCGGAGAGTCACGTTGAGTCGCTTCCCGCCGTGCTCGATCGTGCCGATGTGCGGCTGCGAGAGCTCATCGAATGGGTGACTCATGGCTGCGCGGCGGGAGAAGGGGAAAGGGATGCGGATGTCGAGGACTCGGTGTCGCGCAGGAAGCGGGCGAGCGCGGCGAAGAGCGGCGTCGGGCTCTCCACGTATGGTACGTGCCCGCTCTCCTCGAGGACCACCAGTCTCGCGCCGAGCGCGCGCGCGACGGCGACCGAGGACTCGAGCGGGATCGGATCCTCGCGGCCATGCACCACCAGTGAAGGAATGCGAAGGTCGGCGAGCTCCGCGAGCAGATCGTAGTCGCCGAGACTCTCCCACACCGACTTCTGCACGCGCCCCATCACGCGGAACGGCGTGAGGTCGCGGGCCGCGGACGGATCGGCGAAGTAGCCGGCCACGCTCAGCTCGAACGCCCGCTGGCGGTACGCCTCCGGATCCCGTTCGCGAAGCCCGGAGGCGGCGAGCTCATCGCGCATCGCGGCGATGGCCGGGCTGCCATGCCGGCGCGCCAGCTCCGCCTCGAACCGGTCACGCAGCGCACGCGTAGCCGGCGCGGGATCGATCAATGCGAGGCGCGCCGGCGACGGGGTCACTTCTCCCCGTGCCGCGGCGATCGCATACAGCAGCGCGAGCAACCCGCCCCACGAGTAGCCGACGATCGACAGCGGCTCGATCCTCAGCTCCCCGGCTACGCGGGCGAGATCCTCGACGTGTGTTCGCCAGCCGATCGGTTCCCGATCGTCGGTGCGCGATCTTCCACCGCCGCGCTGGTCGTAGAATACGAGCCCCCGCTCGCCGGCAAGCGCGAGCATCTGCGGGAGGAGGTAGTCGTGGTGCGCGCCGGGGCCGCCATGCAGAACGAGGAGCGGCGTCCCTTCCTCGGGGCCGTAGGCGGCCCAGTAGAGGGGGACGTCCGTTGAACGGGTGAGCCCTGAGGCTTGCGGAGTAGGGATCGTCGGGGGCACGAGAGTCCTGCCTGCTGCGCGCTGCGTGCTCACTGCGTGGGGGAACCGGGGGTCGGCGGCCGTCGCGGGAAGCTAGAGCGGGCGGAGACACGTCGCCAGCACCGTGCCTTCGGTGGCCTGCCCGTCGCGCCGGGCCAGCGGGGCGTGCAGATTGTCCGTTGGTCCTGCCATCCCGCCACCCTGCCCGGCCGATGTCCAACATTCCCTCGACGCTCGCGCTGGCGCTGATCCGCATCGTGCTGCTGCTCGGCGTCCTGATGTTCGGCGCGCTGACGATGTTCGTTCAGGGGCAGGACACCTGGATGCCGGCGCCGCCGGAGACCCTGGAACGGCTGCGCTACGTCGGGGTCGGAGTCTGGGCCGTGGCGATCCTCATGGTCCTGCTGCTGCGGACGCGCGGCATGCCGCCCGAGGGCCGCGCCGGCGCGGCCACGCCGAGCATAATCGGTTGGGCGATCGGCGAGGCCGTGGCGCTCTTCGGTGGCGTCTACTACTTCCTTTCGGGGAGCGGCGAGTGGTATCTGCTAGGCGTCATGTTCCTGGCGGCGACATTCATCGTCTTTCCGATTCCGCGATCGTCGGGGAGACCCGGGCCGTGATCATTGACCGCCGATCATCGTTCACCTCGCATCCGACCTGCTCGTGAACCTCGATTTTCTCACGCGTCTCCTCGATTCCCCGGGTCCGTCAGGCTTCGAGTCCTTGCCGGCGCGTGTCTGGCGCGAGGAGGCTGGTGGCTTCGCGACCGAGGTCCGGACGGACGTCGCCGGCAACAGCATCGCGGTGGTGAACCCGGACGGCGCGCCGACGATCATGCTCGCCGGACACATCGACGAGATCGGCGTGATCGTGCAGTACATCGATGACGACGGCTACGTGTACATCTCGCCGATCGGAGGCTGGGATCCACAGGTGCTCGTCGGGCAGCGCATCCGGTTCGTCGGGAACGAGGGCGACGTGCGTGGCGTGATCGGCAAGCGGCCGATTCACCTGATCAAGCAGGAGGATCGCGACAAGGGCTCCAAGATCACCGAGATGTGGGTGGACATCGGCTCGACCGGTCGCGAGGAAACGGAGCGGCGGCTGAGCGTTGGCGACCCCGGCGTGATCGATGCGCGAACGATGGAGCTTCCCAACCGCCGGATCGTCTCGCGATCGATCGACAACCGGATCGGTGCGTTCACGGTGCTCGAGGCGCTGCGCAGCTATGCCGAGCGGCCGGGACCGGCCCGCGTCGTGGCCGCGGCGACGACGCAGGAGGAGATCGCCTGGCACGGTGGCGGTGCGCTGATCAGCGCGTCGTGTCTGAACCCCCGGATGGCGATTGTCGTCGATGTCACCTTCGCCACCGATCACCCATCGATGGAGAAGAAGGAGCTGGGCGATCACCGTATGGGGAGCGGCCCGGTGCTGTCCCGCGGATCGATCATCTCGCCCGTCGTGCTGGCGCTACTGCGTGATGCGGCGAAGCGCCGGTCGATTCCGTACACCCTGCACGCGGTTGGCCGCGACACCTCCACCGACGCCGACGCGATACACATCGCGCGCGAAGGTGTGGCGACGGCGCTGGTCTCGATTCCCAACCGCTACATGCACTCCCCGTGCGAGATGGTCAGCCTCGACGACGTGGAGCGCACGGCGGAGCTGATCGCCGAGGCATGCAGGGACGTCACGGCGGAGACCGACTTCACCGCGCGATAGAACCGGACGACTCGCGCTCGGCCAGCACGCCGGCCACCAGCTGCCTCACCTCGCGGTCGCGGTCCTCGACCAGCTCCTTCAGCGCGGCGATCGCCTCCGGCGTCTTCGCGTCGGCGAGAGCCTGGACGGCGGCGAGGCGGAATGCCGGCGACTTCTTCTTGAAGATCCGGCCCTCGGGCTCGGCGGCGGCGATCAGCTTCTGCACCGCGTCGGGGGTGGCGAGGCGGCCGAGCGAGCCGAGGATCGCGACCTGGACGTCCTCGTCGTCCTCGGCATCGAGTGCCCGAACCAGCGTCACCGCGCCGCGGGCGTTCTTGTGCTGTGCGAGCCCGATGGCCGCCTGCATCCGGACCTGGGCCGAGGTGTCGCGGATCGCTTCGCGCAGAGCGTGGTGCGCGCGCGGGGTGCCGAGCTTGGCGAGGGCGGTCGCGGCGGCGCGCCGGACGCGGTCGTCGTCGTGGCGGGCGGCTTCCGTCAGCGGGAGCTCGGACTCGGCGGCCTGAAGCTCGCCCAGCAGGTCGGCCGCATTCCGGACGACGTACCAGCGGGGATCGCCGAGCATGTGCATCAACGCCGGAATTCCCGCCTGGAGGGTGACCAGACCGTCGAAGTAGACGCGCCTGTCGGACAGAGACTGCGCCGTTGTGAGCTGCTCGATCAGCGCCTCCGCTCCATCCTCGCCGGCGCGAGCCAGCACGGCCAGGTACGGCTCGGCCCGGTCACGGTGGCGCGGCAGCAGTATGGCCACGTATCGGAGAAGCGATGGCTTGCTCATCCGCCGCAGCGCCATCGAGAACACGCGTCGCTTCTCCTCACCGCGCGCGCGCTCCTCGCGCACGACCACGTTCGACATGACCTCGGCCACCAGCGGAGCGTTGCCATCCCGCCCCGCGTTCTCCGCGAGCGCGACCAGCTCGTCGAGGATTCGCGTCGCGATTGCCGGCGACTTGCTGGCGTCGAGCTTGGCGAACGTCGCGGCGGTGCTCTCTTTCGGTGCGTGCACTGCGGCGAAGGCGAGATAGCGCCCGCTCGCTTCGTCGTGCACGATGCCCTGCACCACGCCGCCCCCGCCCGTGACGGCCGGCGCCGGCGCGGCGGACGCCGCGCGCGCCCGCGACGGTCCGGTGGCGCCCTCGGAACCCGCGAGCCTGGACCGCGGCGAAGGGGCCCGGGGATCGCGCGCGCCATTGAGCACGGGGTCTGTGGCGCGGGCGCCGGGATCGGCCGGCGCGACGACGCCGGTCGAGCCGGACGCCCGCTTCGAGCGCTTGCGCACCGGATCGGGCGTGGCCGCGGTGGACGCGCCCCCGGCGGGGTCCGCCCCGTTGTCGACCGCGCCGGAGCTGCGACGCGGCTCGATTATCGGCGGCGGTGCGGGGAGCGGCATCGTCCGCGGTGTGATGTCGAGGGTCCGCGCTCCGATGGCCGCCAGCCGCTCGAGGATTGCCGTGCCGGGCGCCCCCCGGTCCGGTTCCCCGGCGAGGATTCGCGCGAACCCGAGCAGGTCGGCTGCCGCCGCGTTCTGCTGAACGCGGACTTCCCCGACCGCATGCCCGATCAGCTGCGCGGCGAGGTCCTGGACCCCCGTCAGCGCGTCGGGCAACGCCTTTCCGTTCACCACCAGATTGTAGTTCTGCGTGGCGACCACGACGGCTCCGTCGCGAGAAACGGTCACCAGCGCCCGCAGCGCGGCCTTCTGCTCGTCCACGTTCCCGCCCTCGTGGAGCAGGAGCCAGAGTAGACGCGAGAAGTGACGCGCGAAAGTGATCGAATAGTCCATGAGAGCCCGGGCGGCCGGCGTCGGCCGCTCTGTAATTGGGGCAAGCTGCCGCTCAACGGAAGACGCCGCTACCGGCCCTCCCGCAACGGTCGGCCCAACCTTGCGGACGCGACCCGGTGGCGAGAAGATCGAGGACCGACGAAACGACCACCCCCGCCGACGACCCCGCCCCCCATAAGGATCTGCATGTCCACTCATCTACGCATGTCGACGCTCGCCACCCTGGTCATCTCGCTTCCGATGCTGGCCGGCGCGCAGGAGGCCAGAGGAAGCGGCACGGTAGCACTGCGCGCGGCGCGCCTGTTCGACGGTACGGGCGCGGCACTCGTTCGCGACGCGGTCGTCATTGTCACCGACGACCGGATCGTCGCGGTGGGACCGGCGGCGAGCGTGAGGGTGCCGGCCGGCGCGCGAACGATCGATCTCGGCGACGCCACCCTCATGCCGGGCCTGATCGACTCGCACACCCATGTCGCCGGGCGCGTGCTCGGCGATCCCCGGCAGACCGGCGCGCTGGCGCGAGACAACGAGGCGTTCGGCGCCATCCTCGGCGTCGGCCACCTCGAGGCCACGCTGCTCGCCGGATTCACATCCATTCGCAACGTGGGCGCTGGGCTGTTCCAGGATCTCGCCCTGCGACAGGCGATCGACGAGGGGAAGATCCGCGGCCCGCGGATGCAGAACGCCGGGCACTCGCTGGGGATCACCGGCGGCCACTGCGACGAAAACGGCTACCGCCCCGGATTGTTCGATGGCGATCACCGCGACGGAATCGCCGACGGCGTCGATCAGGTGCGCGCCGCGGTGCGCTATCAGATCAAGTACGGGGCCGACGTTATCAAGACGTGCGCGACCGCCGGTGTGCTGTCCGAGGGGACGCTCCCGGTGGGAGTCACCCAGTACTCGCTGGAGGAGCTCACCGCGATGGTCGACGAGGCGCGAAAGGCGGGGCGGAAGGTAGCCGCGCACGCGCATGGGACCGAGGGCATCAAGATCGCAACGCGGGCCGGGGTGGCGTCGATCGAGCACGGCTCGTTCCTCGATGAGGAGGGCGCGCGCCTGATGGCCCAGCACGGGACGTGGCTCGTCCCGACGCTGATGGCCGGCGAAGCGGTCGAACAGTTCGCGAGAAGCGGCGTGCTCACCGGCAACCGCGCCGAGAAGGCGCTGGCCGCCGCGGCAGCGATGCGGAACGGCATCCGTCTGGCGATCCAGCACCGCGTGCCGATCGCCTTCGGCACCGATGCCGGCGTGATCCCGCACGGGACCAACGGGCGCGAGTTCCAGCTGATGGTGGAGTGGGGCGGGATGCGCCCGGCCGACGCACTCGTGTCCGCGACTTCCAGCGCGGCGAAGCTGCTCGGATGGGACGACCGCCTCGGAACGCTGGCCGCCGGCAAGCTGGCCGACGTCATCGCCGTACCGGGCGATCCGACGACGGACATTCAGGCGATGCAGCGGGTGCAGTTCGTGATGAAGAACGGGGTCGTGTACAAGGAACCCGCGCGGCCCGGCATGACCGACCGAGACTAGTGCTCCACGCCTGGTCCTCCTCCAGGTACACCTTCCCCCTCCCGACCGGCCACCGGTTCCCGATCCGGAAGTACGCCCTGCTGCGCGAGCGCGTGCTCGGCGACGGCACGGTCGCGCCGGAGCGGTTGCACGAGCCGGCGAAGGTGGCGAAGGACGATCTGCTGCGGGTGCACACGCCGGACTACGTGGACCGGCTGACGACCGGCGCGCTGGCGAGCGGCGAGCTGCGGCGACTCGGGTTTCCGTGGTCGGAAGCGCTCGTCGAACGCTCCTATCGCGCTGTCGGCGGAACGTGCGAGGCGGCGGAGATGGCGGTCGAGCGCGGCGTCGCGGTCAACCTCGCCGGTGGGACGCACCACGCGTTCGCCGACCATGGCGAGGGATTCTGCGTCTTCAACGATGTCGCGGTCGCGATCAGGCGGCTCCAGCACCGCGGTGCGATCCGTCGTGCGGCGGTCGTCGACCTCGACGTGCACCAGGGAAACGGAACGCACGCGATCTTCGCCGGTGACGAGTCGGTGTTCACGTTCAGCATGCACGGCGGCCGCAACTATCCGTTCCGCAAGGTCGCCGGGTCGCTGGACGTGGAGCTTCCGGACGGGACCGGGAACGCCGTCTATCTCCACCGGCTGCGCGAAGCGCTGCCGCTGGTGTTGCGCGAGTCGCGTCCGGACCTCGTCGCCTACCTCGCCGGCGCGGATACGCACGAGCGGGACATGCTCGGGCGCTTGCGCCTCACCTTTGCGGGACTGGCGGCTCGGGACCTGATGGTACTGGAGATGTGCCGGGAGGTGGGAATTCCGGTCGTCGTCACGATCGCCGGCGGCTATGGCCGGGAGATCGAGGACACCGTCGCCGCGCACGCGACCACGGTGCGGATCGCGCGGGAGTTCGCTTGACGACGACGGGGGAGGGTGCAGCGCCTCGCGGGGCGAGCGGGAGGAGCGCATCGCTGCCTCGGGCCCCTGGAAGCCTACTGGAACGGCGAGGCCGGGGAGCGGACGATCGGCGCCCCGGCGCCGGCCTCGATATATTTCCGCCTGCCTTTTCCGGAACGCATACTTGGCCACGCTGCTCGACGCACTCGAAACCCCCGCGCCGCTGGTCGACCTGGAGCGGCTGGCGCGCAACCTCGACCGTATGGCCGCCTTCGCGGCCATCAACGGGTTGGCGCTGCGGCCGCACATCAAGACCCACAAGTCCACCCGCATCGCCGCCGAGCAGCTCGACCGCGGCGCGGTCGGCCTCACCTGCGCGACCCCGTTCGAGGCGGAGGTGATGAGCGAGGTCTGCGCGGACATTCTGCTGGCCCATCCGCCGGTGGGGCAGCGCGCGCATCGCATCGCCGCGCTGCCGCCGCAGGTGCGGGTCACCGTGGCCCTCGACTCGATGCGGGCGATCGAGGACATCGGCGCCGCGGCAAAGGAGCACGACCGGCGGGTGCAGGTGCTGATCGAGATGGACATGGGGATGCATCGCGTCGGCGTTCAGACGGCCGATGAGGCGATCGAGCTCGCGCGGATGGTGCGGCGGCACGCGCCACTCGACTACGCCGGGATCATGTTCTACCCGGGCCACATCCGCGCGCACGTCGACGCTCAGGACGCGGCCATGGCGCAACTCGCCGGGAGGCTCGGCGTGCTGATCGAGGCGCTCGACCGGGCGGGAGTGCGTCCGCGTGTCGTGAGCGGGGGCTCCACGCCCACCGCGTGGCGGGCGCAGGAGATCGAAGGGCTCAACGAAATCCGTCCTGGCACGTACGTCTACAATGACCGGACGACTGCCGGAATCGGTGCCTGTGAATGGGAGGATTGTGCCCTCACGGTCCTTGCGACCGTCGTCAGCACCGCCGTGCCCGGCCAGGCGGTAGTGGATGCCGGAAGCAAGGCGCTCGGCCGGGAGCCGATGCGGGGCGGTGCGGACGACGGGTTCGGAATTCTGCTCGAGTACCCCGAAGTCACCGTGACCGGGATGTCGGAGGAGCACGGCATTCTCGATCTCTCGCGCAGCGACTGGAAGCCGGCGGTCGGCGAGCGGGTACGGATCATTCCGAATCACGTCTGCATCGTCGTGCATCTCAACGATCTGGTCTACGGCGTCCGCGGCGATGTCGTGGAGACCAGCTGGTCGGTGGCGGCGCGCGGGCGCGGACTGCGGCAGGCGACGGCATGGGCGGAGACGAGATAGAGTGATGGACGTCGTGGCGAATGCGGCGGCGCGCCCGGGACGGGTCGCCGCCTTCGTGTGCATGGGGACCGCGTCGGTCGTGCTGCTGCTCGGTGCGTCGTCGGCGGCAGCGGCACAGAGCATCGGCGACAGCGCCAGCACGCCGGCGATGGCCGCCGAGCGGGCGCGGGCCGCGCACGCGCGTGCGCCGGTGGCGCTGGCGACGAAGGTCGAGCGCGGTATCCGGATCGACGGTCGCCTGGAGGAGGCGCAGTGGGCGGAGGCCGTACCGGTCGTCGCATTCACGCAGACCGACCCGCGCGAGGGAATGCCCGGCACCGAGCGGACCGAGGTGCGACTCCTGTTCACCGAGGACGCGCTCTACATCGGTGCACGGATGTGGGACTCGAGCGGACGGATCTCGACGCGGCTGGCTCGTCGCGACGCACCGCTGTCCGACTCGGATTGGTTCGCGATCCAGCTCGATACGTACCACGACCACGTGACATCGGCGCGGTTCCGCATCAACCCATCGGGCTCACGGTACGACGAGCTCGCCGGTGATTCGTCGTGGGATCCGGTGTGGGAGGCGGCGACCTCGATCGACGCCGACGGGTGGACGGCGGAGATGCGGATACCGTTCACGCAGCTCCGGTTCAGCCGCGCCGACGTGCAGACGTGGGGAATCCAGCTCTCGCGGTTGATCGCGTCGAAGCAGGAGACGCACGTCTTCTCGTTCACGCCGAGGAGCGAGCGGGGCGGGGTCGCGCGGTACGGGCACCTCCACGGACTGGAGGGGATCCGGTCCGGCCGCCCGCTCGAGGTACTGCCGTACGTTGCCGGCCGGGCCGAGCTCCGGGATGTCCCGGTGAGCACGGACGCGGGGTTCGCGAACCCGTACCGCGATGGCCGGGACTATTTCGGCGAGGTGGGGCTCGACCTCAAGTACCGGCCGACTTCCAATCTGACGCTCGACGTCACGGTGAACCCGGACTTCGGCCAGGTCGAGGTGGATCCGGCGGTGCTCAACCTGAGCGCCAACGAGACGCGGCTCGATGAACGGCGGCCGTTCTTCATCGAGGGCGGCAACATCTTCGGTTTCACCGGAACCACGCTCCTGCACTCTCGCCGAATCGGCCGCGAGCCGCAGGGCGCCTTTCCCGCCGACGCCGCCTACACGGACGCGCCGGAGGCCACCACGATCGTCGGCGCGGCCAAGCTGACCGGACGCATCGGCGGCTGGAACGTCGGCATCCTCGAGGCGGTCACGGCTCGGGAGACGGCGGCGTACGTCACGATGGATGGAGAGGAGCTGGTGACGGTCGTCGAGCCGCGGTCGAACTACATGATCGGCCGCGTGCAGCGTGACCTGCGCGGCGGGTCGTCCGCCGTCGGCGCGATCGCAACGGCGGTCAACCGCTCGCTGGACACCGACGCCATGGCGAGCAGCCTCCGCGGATCGGCCTACACCGGCGGAGTGGACTTCCGCCACGAGTGGGCCGATCGGAGCTGGGTGTTGCGCGGCGCGCTCGCCGGATCACACATCCGCGGTTCGCCGGCGGTGATGGGCGCCGCGCAGCGAGCCTCGCAGCGCTACTACCACCGTCCCGACGCCCCGCATCTGGCGGTCGATTCGCTGGCCACGTCGCTCGGCGGCTACACCGGGCGGCTCAGCCTCCAGAAGGCCGCCGGGCTCAACTGGGGCGGAAGCGTGACGCTCACCGCCACCAGCCCCGGTTTCGAGGTCAACGACCTCGGCTTCCAGTCGGCGGCCGATCGCATCACCGGAAACGTCAGTCTGGAGTACGAGGAACAGCGTCCGGGAACGCGGTTCCGGAGCTGGAGCATCCGGAGCAACGGCGACTCACGGTGGAACTTCGGTCGCCAGCGGTTGGACCAGGACGCCAGCCTGCGCTTCGGCGCGACGCTGCTCAACTACTGGTCGGGCAACGTCACCTTCCGGTACGGATGGTGGGCGTTCGACGACCGGTTCACGCGCGGCGGGCCGCTGACGATCGATCCGGCGAGCCGCGGAGTGGACGCCGGGTTCAGCTCCGACTCGCGCCTGCCGTACACGATCCGCGGCGGAGCCAGCTACAACCGTGACGATGGTGGCGCTGCGTCGTTCTCGGCGAATCTCACCGGCGGCATGAAGCCGATGCAGAGCTGGAGCCTCGAGCTCGGACCGCGGGTGAGCACCAGCCATACCGCGGCGCAGTGGGTGACTTCGCGCGCCGATCCGGACGCGACGGCGACGTACGGCCGCCGCTACATCTTCGCCCCGCTGGATCAGACGACGCTGTCGCTCGATACGCGGGTGAACGTGACCTTCACGCCGGCATTGACGCTCGGTCTGTTCGCCCAGCCGTTCATCGCCAGCGGCAGCTTCGCCGACCCGATGGAGCTCGGTGCGCCGCGCACGTTCGACTTTCTGCGCTACGGCCGGGACATCGGCACGTTGACGCGCAATGACGACGGCCACTGGACGGTCGATCCGGATGGCGATGGTCCGTCGGCGCCGTTCACGGTTCCCGACCCGGACTTCAACCGCCGCTCGCTTCGCGGGAGCGCCGCGCTGCGCTGGGAATGGCGCGCCGGCTCGTCGCTCTACCTCGTCTGGCGCCAGAACCGGTTCGAGCAGCTTCGCCGCGACGACCTCGATCTCCGGCGCGACGTCGGGGCGATGTTTCGTGCCCGGGCCGAGAACGTGCTCCTGGTGAAGGCGAGCTACTGGGTCAGCCTCTAGCGCTCGTTCCCGACGCGCTGGGGGCTCGCAGCTCCGGCAAGGACTGCTTGCTTCTGCCTCACCACCCCTCGCGTTCCCGTAGCCCCGTGATGTGCGCCACGTGATGCCGTCCGTGCCACGCGTACAGCGCGATCAGCTCATCGACGGTCATCGAGCGTCCGTGCTCGGGGTGGACGAGCGTGCGCGAGAACATCGCGTCATCGGCGGCGCGAAGGGCGGCGACCCAGCGCTCGTGCAGCGCGTCGAGTAGCGCCAGCGACATCGCGATCGGAGCGCGCTTCGCCTCGCCGAGCTCGGCCCAGAGTGCCTCCTCGTACGGCCGGATCGTCGGCCGTTCCTCGGTGAACGCGAGCTTGCAGCGGACGTATGCGTTGAGGTGGCTGTCGGGGATGTGGTGCACCACCTGCCGCACGGTCCAGCCGCCGGGCCGGTAGGGAGTGTCGAGCTGATCGTCATCCAGGCCCTGCACGGCGTCGCGCGCCAGCCGTGGGAGGGCGTCGATCTCCGACAGCCACGCGTCGCGCTGAGCGACATCGATCGTCGGGGGTGCGGTGAATCGGCCGATCGGGTAACGCAGGTCGATGGTCTGCATTCGCGGACGGGAATGGTAGGTGAGTGACGGGCGGCCTTCGCAGGCCGGCGACGCCGTCGCCATCAAAGATCGCCTGGCGCAACGCGCAGTGCCAGGAGCGTTCCGTTCGCGTCGCGATCAATCGTCGTGAACGCATGTGCAAATCCATGGAATGCGGCGCTCCGTGATGAGTCGCACCTGCGCCGGTGTGATGCGCGGACTCGTCGCGCGGGCCATTCGCCGATGCGCGTCGTGCCTCACCTTCGCGGCCTGCATCGGCGGCGTGATCGTGAATCCGGCGACGTGCTTCGTGCGTACTGACCACCGACACTCACACGAGGCCCTCATGAATTCGCGCATCGCAACGCTCACCGCGCTCGCCGCCTTTCTACTCGCAGCACCGCTCGGCGCGCAGACGGCCGACGAGTCCAGGACGCGTTCGCTGGAGCTGGCGCGCCGGTACACCACGTGGTTCTACACCGGAGAAGCGGACAGTCTGTGGGCCAACATGTCGCCGCGGATGAAACGGCGTCTTGGCACGGCCCGCGAGCTGATCGATATACACCGCCGGCTGATCACCGAGGGTGGAGCCGAGATCGCGGTCCTCGAGGAGCGCTTCGTCACGCGATACAAGAGGGCGCAGTACTGGCGCACGGCGCGGTTCAGCGAGGTCAGCGAGCCGGTCCTCCTGCGCTGGGTGATCGCGCCTGATGGAAGGATCGACGCGATGGGACTGGGACCGCTCAGCCGCGCGCCGAGCGTCGACAGGTCGAACTGACGCTGATCGTCGCTCGGTGCTCCACGCCGCCGTCGACCTGCCGGCGATGACCGACCGGTCGCGCCGTCGGGGGTGTGCTCGGCGCCGGCAACCAGGACCGCCGGTGATGCGTCCGGTCAGGCCGCGCGATGCTGGCAGTAGAAGACCTGCGCGGGGAGCACGTTGAACGGCTCGAACCTGCGCTCGACGTGTCCGAAGAACCGCACCAGGTGCGGAAGCACGCTCGCCGTGAACTGGTAGACGAGAAACGCCCCGTCCGGGCGAAGGATCCCGCGCGTCGTCTCGAGCACGGACTCGCGGACGCCGGGCGCGAGCGTCGTGAACGGGATGCCGGAGATGACGTAGTCCGCCGAAGGCTTCCCCAGCTGCGCCAGCAGCGCCGCCGCGTCGGCCGCCGAGCCCTCGACGACGTGCAGCCGGGAGTCGACGATCGTCTCGCGCAGGAACCCGACGAACGACGGGTTCATCTCGATCACCACGAGCGTCGCGTCGGGCCGCATGCGGCGGAGGATCTCGGTGGTGAAGTTGCCGACGCCCGGGCCGTATTCGACGATCACGCGCGCACGCTGCCATTCGACCTGCCGCAGCACCTGATCCACCAGAAAGCGCGAGCTCGGGATGACCGAGCCCAGCATTCGCGGGTGCTTCAGGAAATTGCGCGCGAAGAGGAGCATCTGCTCCCCGCGCGTCGGGGTCCGTTCGAGCACGATCACCTCCCGGTCCGCCAACGTTGACCCATCGGGGCGCGCGAATCATGTCGTGTCCGCCTCGCAGGTGCAACCTAAGGGCTCGGGGCCCGCCAGGCGCCCTGGCCTTGTGGTCCCGCTCGCCGGCGGTCGCGGCGCGGCCACCATTCGGAGCATCGAACTGATCGTCGAGGAATCGCGAGAGGTGCGCGCGCCTCCCACTTGCGGTTCCGACCAGCGGATGGCCATCATGTACCCCTGAACCTTTTAGGGGGGAAGCATGCCGGCGGACCTCGAGCTCCTCCAGGGAACCCTGGACATCCTCGTACTCAAGACGCTTTCCTGGGGGCCGCGGCATGGCTATGCCGTCGCGCGGTGGATCGGCGAGACCACCGACGACGAGCTCCAGATCGAGGAGGGTGCGCTCTACACCGCGCTGCATCGAATGGAGAAGCGCGGTTGGGTGGAGTCCGAGTGGGGGCTGTCGGAGAACAACCGACGTGCGCGGTACTACCAGCTCACGGCGCTCGGGCGCAGGCAGCTCCGGTCGAAGCGGGACCTGTGGGAGCGCTATTCGCGGGCCGTCTCGCGCGTGCTCCAGGTCGCGTAGGAGGACTGATGGGACGGATCTCCGGACTCCGGCGGATCTTCCGGCTCGAGGGCAGCGACGCCACGGTGCAGCGCGATGCCGAGCAGGAAGTGAGATTTCACATCGAGATGCGCGTTCAGGAGCTGGTCGCGAAGGGACTGACGCTGGAGCAGGCGCGCGCCGAGGCCGTGCGCCGGTTTGGCGACGTCGAGCGCACGCGGGCGCGGATCGAACAACTCGACCGGGAGCGACTCGGCCAGGAGCGGCGCGCGGCGTGGTGGAGCGCAGCCGCGCAGGACGTGCGGTATGCCGTTCGCGGGCTGCGCCGGCAGCCAGGCTTCACGGCCGTCGTGGTGCTCACGCTGGGGCTCGCGATCGGCGCCAACGCAACGATGTTCGGGATCGTGGACCGGCTGCTCCTCCGCGCGCCGCCGCACGTCGTGGACGCGGACCGCGTCGCGCGCGTGTTCTTCGTCCAGCAGCCGGAAGGCTTGCCGGTGCGCCAGACGGACCGCGCCAGCTTCCCGCAGTTCGCCACGTTGCGCGATACGGTGCGTGCGTTCGAGCGGATGGCGGCCGTGTTCACGACCGACGTCATCCTCGGTGAGGGGGCCGATGCGCGGACGATCCGCGGCGCCATGGCGACGGCCGGTTTCTTCCCGCTCCTCGGCGTGCAGCCGGCGCTCGGGCGATTCTATCACGAGGACGAGGATCGTCCGCCCGTGGGGACGCCCGTCGCCGTTCTCGGCCACGGCTTCTGGCAGCGCGAGCTTGGCGGAGACATCACCGTGCTCGGACGCGAGCTCCGCGTCGACGGTGTCGCGTATACCGTCATCGGCGTGACCCCGGAGGGGTTCACCGGGATCGACCTCGAGCAGGTGGACGCGTGGCTCCCGATCAGCGTGGCGGCGCGCGCGGGCGTGGCCGACGACGACTGGCACTCGGACCGGAGCATGGCCTGGATCCAGGTCGTTGCCCGGTTGCGTTCCGGAGCGGACGTGCGCCAGGCCAACGCCGAGGCGACCGCCGCGTACCTGTCGTACATCCGTGGCCTTCGGTGGGCCGACGCCGTGCTCCCCCAGGAACCGCGCGTCGAGCTGGCGCCGCTCCTCCGCGAGCGTGGCCCTGACCGCGGCGACGGATCGCGGATCGCCACCTGGCTCGCCGGCGTCGCCGCGATCGTGCTCGTCATCGCCTGTGCCAACGTCGGCAACCTCCTCCTCGCCCGGGCGATGCGGCGGCGTCGTGAGATCGCGGTGCGTCTCGCGCTCGGCGCCGGACGCGGCCGCCTGATCGCGCAGCTCCTCACGGAAAGCCTGCTGTTGGCGGCGTTGGGCGGCGTGGCAGGCCTCCTGATCGCCCGCTGGGTCGGCGCGATCGTGCGATCGGTGCTGCTCCCCGACATCGTCTGGACGGAGCGCATGCTCGATCCGCGCATCCTCGGCTTCAGCGCGGCGGCCGCGTTGCTCACCGGTCTGCTCGCCGGACTCGTGCCGGCGCTCCAGGCTCTGCGCCCCGACATCACGGTCGCGCTCAAGGCCGGCGCGCGCGAGGGCGGCGGACGGCGCTCTCGACTTCGGACGACGCTGATGCTGTCGCAGGCGGCGCTGTCAGTGGTGCTTCTCGTCGGCGCGGGACTGTTCGTGCTCAGCCTTCACAACGTGCGCACGGACGACCTGGGGTTCGCCGCGGACCGCGTGCTGGTCGCGGGGCTCGACTGGCGCGGCGCCGACGTCACGCCCGCCGAGCGGATCGAGGCGTATCGCCGCGCGCACGAGCGGGTCCGCGAGCTCCCCGGTGTCCGGAGCGCCAGCATCGGCTCGATGACCCCGTTCTACACGATGATGTCGCCCGAGCTGCACGTTCCGGGGTGGGACTCGCTGCCGCGGCCGGGGGGCTGGGGTCCGCTGTTGCATGCCGTGAGCCCGGAGCATTTCGCCACGATGGGCACGCGCATTCTATCCGGGCGAGGTTTCACCGACGCCGAGAATCGCGCTGGCGTCGCGCGCGTGGCGATGGTCAACCAGGCGATGGCGGCGCTCCTCTGGCCGGGTGAGAACCCACTCGGCAAGTGCCTCATCGTCGGAGACGAGACGAGTCCGTGCAGCGAGGTCATTGGCGTCGTCCAGGACGCCCGCGCCACCGACATTCGGCCGACGCCGGTCATGCAGTACTACGTCCCGGTAGAGCAGGGGCAGTGGAGAGGTTCGCTGCGGACGCTGTTCATCCGCACGGATGGGGAGCCGGATCTGCTGATCGGTGCGCTGCGCAGTGAGCTGCAGGCAGCGGCGCCCGCGGCCTCGTACGCGCACATCCGCCCGATGCTCGAGCTGATCGATCCCCAGATTCGTCCATGGCGGCTCGGCGCGACCATGTTCACGGCATTCGGGCTGCTCGCGCTCGCGCTCGCGGCGGTCGGGCTGTACAGCGTCATGGCGTACTCGGTCGCTCAGCGCACGCACGAGATGGGTGTGCGGATGGCGCTCGGCGCCGGCGGAGGCGACGTCGTGCGCCTCGTCCTCGGCGAGGGGCTTCGGATCGCGGGACTGGGCATCGCGCTGGGGGCGCTGATCGCGATCGTGGCCGGGCGCCGCGTAGCGGGGCTGCTCTACGACGTAGCGCCGAACGATCCACGGGTGTTCGGCGTGGTCGTGGCAACGCTCCTCGTGATCGCGGCAGTGGCGTCGATGATCCCCGCGTTGCGGGCGTCACGAGTAGATCCGATCACGGCGCTCCGTGCCGAATAGCTGGCTGGACGGGCGCCGAATCGAGGAGCGTCATCGCGGGCTCTGGCGAAGGGCAGCCGCCCGTCGAGCCAGGCTCGACCGACGCATGCCCCTGGTTCGATTCCTCACCCCTCCTACTCCTCCCGGAGCACCACCATCGGATCCACCCTCGTGGCGCGCCGGGCCGGGATCGTGCTCGCCATCGCCGCCACGAGCGTGATGAAGATCCCCACCGCGACGAACGTCGACGGATCGGTCGCCTTCACCTCGAACAGCAGCGACGATGCCAGCCGCGTGACCGCGAGAGCGCCGGCGACGCCGAGAACGATGCCGAACACGGCGACCCGCAGCCCCTGCCGCAGCACCATCCCCATCACCGCGTTGCGCCCCGCACCGAGCGCCATCCGGATCCCGATCTCGTGCCGCCGCTCGGCTACCGCGTACGAGAGAATCCCGTAGGTCCCGACCGCCGCCAGCGCGAGTGCGAGGAGCCCGAACGCGCCGAGCAGCTGGGCAAGGAAGCGCGGCCGCACCATCGTCGAAGCGAACACCTCGTCCATCGTCCGCATGTCGACGATCGGGAGCGCGGCGTCGAGATCGCGCACCGTGCGCTGGATGCTGGCGCCGATCGCCGACACCGGAAGCGTGGTGCGAACGACGACGTTCATCGCGCGCGGCGCGAAACTCAGCACCGCCGGGGCCTGCTCGTAGTCGAGGTAGAGCTCCGTTCCGGTGGCCGACTCGACGCCGCCCTGTTTCACGTCGCGCACGACACCGACGATCGTGAACCACGGAACCTGGTCGCCGAACCCGGGCTTGAGCCGCCGGCCGACCGGGCTCCGGTCCTCCCAGAACCGCTTCGCCAGCGTCTCGTTGATCACGGCCACCGGCAGCCCGCCGGCATCGCCGGCGGTGAACGTCCGCCCCTCGATCGCCGGAATCCCCATCGTCCCGAAGTAGTCGGCCGTGACGTAGTTGTAGTAGTCCACGTTCTCGATCGGACCGCCGCTGCCGGGGACGAACGTGTAGTCCTCGATGTCGGTGTCGTTGGCGTTGACGTTGCGCCGCGGTGGCAGCCCGGTCATCGATGCGACTCCCTGCACGCCGGGCACGGCGCCCAGCCGCTCGAGAACCTGTGCGAAGAAGGCGGTGCGCTCGCTGCCCTGCGGGTACGTCGCCGCTGGAAGCACGAGCCCGAACGTGACCAGCCGGCTGCGGTCGAAGCCGGCGTCCACCTGCGTCAGGTTCCAGAACGAGCGCAGCATCAAGCCGGCGCCGATCACCAGCACGACGGCCAGCGCCACCTCGGCGACGACGAGCCCGCGGCGTACGCGATGCCGCGCAGCGCCGGCGGTCGAGCCGCGCCCGCCTTCCTTGAGCGCCATCGTCATCCCCCGCTCGCCGAGATGGAGCAGCGGCGCGAGGCCGAATATGATTCCGGTACCGACCGCCAGCGCGAGCGTGAACCCGACGACCGGCCACTCGAGTCCGACCTCCGCCGCGCGCGGGATGCTGTCCGGGCTGGCGGCGAGCAGCGCCTTGACGCCGATCCAGGCGAGGAACAACCCGACCGCGCCGCCAGCGAAGGAGAGTAATACACCCTCGGTCATGAACTGG
Organism: Gemmatimonadaceae bacterium; assembly: GCA_035513015.1. Taxonomy (GTDB): domain Bacteria; phylum Gemmatimonadota; class Gemmatimonadetes; order Gemmatimonadales; family Gemmatimonadaceae; genus DATKCV01. The sequence continues at coordinate 3,221 of DATKCV010000035.1, read as the reverse complement.
CCGAGCAGCCGGCCGCGTCCCGCGCCCAGTGCGGTGCGGATCGCGAACTCGCGGTGCCGCGACTCGGCGCGCGCGAGGAGCAGGTTCGCCATGTTGGCGCAGGCGATCAGCAGCACGAACGCGACCGCGCCCTGGAGCACCCACAGCGCGCGCCGTGCGGCGCCGACGATGTCGCTCTGGAGGTCGTCGATGCGCAACCGGTGATTGGGCGACGACGGCGCGTGCGTGCCCGGGTTCTCCTCCGGCCAGCGGGCGAGCAGGGTCTCCATCTCGTCGCGCGCCTGGGCGAGCGACACGCCGGGGGCGAGTCGCGCCACCAGGTACAGGAAGTGGTTGCCGCGGCCGCCGGGATTCGCCGGGTCGATCGTCAGCGGAAGCCAGATCTGCACGCCCTGGTCGTGCACGTCGAATCCGCGCGGCATGACGCCGGCGACGGTGCGCCGCATGCCATCCACGTCGATCAGGCTGCCGACCAGGTCCGGGTTGGCGCCGTAGGAGCGCTCCCACAACTCGTGCGACAGGACGACGACCGGCTCGGCGCCGGGCAGGTTGTCGTCGGGAACGAGCGCGCGCCCGCGCCTCGCCGGTACGCCGAGGGCCTCGAACAGCTGCGACGTCACGGCGGCCGAAGAGACGCGCAGCGGCGTCTCCGCCTCGCCGAGATTGACGGCGTTCGTGACGTAAGCACCGATCGCCGAATACGATCGGCTGCGCTCGCGGAGCTCGACATACTCCGGCGGCGAGATCCAGAACTGATCGAAGCCGAGCGTCGGGAACTGGCTGGTGATGAAGACCAGCCGCTCGGGCTCCGGATAGCCGAGCGGTTTGAGCACGACGCCATGGATGACGCTGAAGATCGCGCTGTTGGCGCCGATGCCGAGGGCGAGCGTGAGGATCGCTATCGCGGCGAAGCCTGGGGCACGGGCCAGGGCGCGGAGGGCGTGGCGGGTGGTCCTCATGAAATCGGGCATTGGCAGGAAGGTCGTGCTGGGTGCGGGGGCCGGATCGGTTTACAGGTTGGATGCCTCGATACAGGATTTGGTTGGGAGATCGGCGCGTCGGCGCCAGATGCGCGCGGCCGAGCGTCGGCGCTTCGCGGGCGGCGCGAATGGGAGAAGTGAAGATGGAACGGCGACATCGCGTGTGTCGGGACGAGCGACAAGCGGTCAACGGCGTACCCCACGACGGCGCCCGGCCCCAGCGCCCCGCGCTCGGCCATGCGCGAAGGACGTAGTCCACGCGAGGTCGTCGGGGACGATTGCGTGAATCAAATGGCCGCGGATGACGATCTACCAGGCCGGTTCGAGAGCTGGGTCGACGTTCACACCGTGGCCGGGAGTCGGCCGTCGGGATCGAGGGCGTCGACGCAGCGCTCCTCGCCGGCTCGGTCACGCCGACTCTGATCTGCGCCGCACCCGCGATCATGAACCCTGGGTGCTAGTCGCCGACGCCCCCCTTGAGGCGCCGGCCGAAGGTGGTAGGGGTCCTCCCAGGACCGCTTCGCCCGAGTCTCGCTAATGACGGCGCCCGCCGGCGTCGCCGACGGCAAACGCCCGGCCGTCGATCGCCGAGATCCCCGTCGTAAGCGAACAGATTTGCGATGACGTAGATGTGGCACTCGACGTTGTCGATCGGCCCATCAGTGCGGCTCGACCATGTACCTCTCGATGTTGGGTGGCGTTGACGTTGCGACGCGGTGGGAGACCGGTCATCGAGGCCGACATGGGTTCCACGGTTCACGCGAAAGCGAGCCGCAGGTAAGGGCAGACGATCGTGATGCGTTCACGGCGCGTGAGTGAGGGCGATCCGGTCGCTATAGAAAGCGATTCGCCCGGACCGCCGGCTACCAGCGAACGTCACTCGCGGTGCAATCGATCGATCGCATGCACCTTCAGGCGCTGCAACCCCGTGATGGCGTCATCCTCGCGCAAGACGACGCGGCTCCCCGAGAAACCGATCGCGCGCCAGCCGGCAGGAATGGCGAGCGTCCCTTCCAGGTTCCCAAGAGGATCGAAGCGCACCCATGATTCGGCGCGTGAGGAGTCGGGACTATACGCGCGAAGCCAGACGACGCCATCGCTCTCGGCAACGATGCGGTCGTAGGCGGGATGCGTTGACGGTAGGGTCATGGCGTCCATCGCGGCGACGAGCTTCCGAGCCTCTGCGGGGTCCCTCGTGCTCGCATTGAGCGCGTCGCGTGCTCGTTGAACATCCGCGCGCGTAATGGTTTGTGCCGGCGCCGCTAGCCTGACAGTTCTACTCAGTTTGCCGTCCATCGCATAGACCTGGTACTCGAACGATTCACCGCTTCCGTGCACGATGGAGGTTTCGGTGAAGCCGACCATTGGCGTCACGAAAAACGGCACACGGCGAACCGCCCCGAAGCTGAAGAATCCCTCCTCGCGTGAACGCTGATCCAGGACAATTCGCGGCGGGGTGGTCGCGAGGCGGAGGCGCGGCAGCATGACTATTTCATCCGAATCAGTCGGCTCGGTCACCGATCCCGACCGCGACCAGGTCCCGACGACCCACTCGTCAAGCCCAACGCTCGGCGTCGCTGGAAACACTGTTACCGCTCTCGTCCGCGCGAGATATGCCCCGCGGGGACTACAGCATCGCAGGGACAATGCCGCTCCGACGGTACTCACCGTACGCGCGACGCGGCGTTGGGGATCGAAGACCGTGATCCGGCCGAGATCAGGATCATAAACCGCGACTGAGTCTCCTGGAACGATCGTCAGGCCCGAGATCGAGCGAAACTCACCTGGGCCCGCGCCACGCCGACCGATTGATCGGAGGTATCGCCCGTGCGCGTCGAATTCGTGCAGCTCTTCAGGACGCCCAGCGACTACGATGACGGTGCGTCGCTCTGTAAGGACTGCCTCTCGCACGTTCCACAGCTCATCCAGCGATCCTGCAGCGGCGTCGCCGATCGTGATTAGAGCACTCGCGGAAATCCCGAACGCGGGAGAAGGGACCGGTGCCTCGTTGTTCACGACAGGAGTCTGCGCGGGTGCCTGGGCCCACAACGCAGACATGGCAAGGAGGGCGTTCAAGATATGCAACAGCGAACCGACTGCTGTCGAAGTATAGTTGGCCATAGGAGCAGGGTGTCGATCCAGCTATTTAATAGATCGCTTAACGGGTGTTTGGTAACCCGGGGCAACAGGTGTCCCGCAAGTATTCTGAGTTTCAGACCAACAAGAATGTCACGGGCGCTC
>DATKCV010000034.1:0-3564 GCA_035513015.1 Gemmatimonadaceae bacterium | reverse complement strand
CCGGCGAGTACGGGTGGAAGGTGGAGCTGCGCGAGATCGCCCGCATCTGGAAGGGCGGCTGCATCATCCGCGCGCGGCTGCTCGACACGCTCATGCAGGCGTTCGAGCGCGTGCCCGACCTGCCGAACCTGCTGCTCGACGCCGACGTCCGTCCGTGGCTGTCGGAAGCGGAGCGCGGGTGGCGGCGCACGGTGTCGGCGGCGGGCGCCGCGGGCATACCGGCGCCGGCGACCTCGGCCGCCCTCGCGTACTTCGACGCCTATCGCAGCGCGCGGCTTCCGCAGAACCTCACTCAGGCCCAGCGCGACTTCTTCGGCGCCCATACCTATCAGCGAGTGGATCGCCCCGACGCCGGGTTCGTGCACACCGACTGGCCGACGGTGATTCCTCAGTCCGTGCGGGGAGGAACGCGATGAGCGTGACGGTGAGGGCGGTGACGCCCGAACCGGGCGAGCAGGCGCCGGCTCCGGCTCTCGTGGGGCAGCTTCGCGCTCGGGCTCGTCGAGACGATTGCATACGGCGTCTTCCTCGGCCTGGTGTTCGCGCCGCTCTACAACTGCTTCCTCGTGAAGGTGTGGAGGCGCGCGTCAGGACCAGCCAAAGACCGGCCGCGATCGATGGCATCCCACTGCTCACGAAGGCTGGCGAATGAACAACCTTTCGGCCCAGTACAAGAGCGGTAGCCTCAGCCTGTTGGGCACGGTCGCGATGGGCACCGGCGTAATGATCGGCGCCGGGATCTTCGCGCTGACGGGCCAGGTCGCTGAGCTCGCGGGAGGACTGTTTCCGATCGCGTTCATCGTTGCGGCGGTGATTAGCGGATTCAGCGCCTACAGCTACATCAAGGTCGCCAGCGCTTACCCCTCGGCGGGTGGGATCGCCATGATCCTCAAGAAGGCGTACGGCGAGACCACGGTGACGGGAGCCGCCTCGCTCCTCATGGCGCTCTCGATGATCATCAGCGAGAGTTTGGTGGCCCGAACCTTCGGCACCTATACCCTTCAGCTCTTTCCATCCGAGACGGCGGAGATCTGGGTCCCGGTACTCGCGGTCGGACTCATCGTGCTGGCGTTCACCGTGAACATCGCCGGCAACCAGGTCATCGGGGCCGTGTCGAACGCCGGCGCGGCCCTCAAGATCGGTGGGCTCCTTGTCTTCGCAGCGATCGTTCTCGCCGCCTCTGGGATCAACCTAGAAACCAGCATGGTGCCCCCGAGTGGTGACCCTTCGCTCGGGGACTTCCTCGGAGGCGTTGCTCTGGCGATTCTCGCGTTCAAGGGGTTCACCACCATTACCAATGCCGGTGACGAGGTCATTGAGCCGACGAAGAACGTCGGCCGCGCAATCATCATCTCATTGGTGATCTGTCTCGTCGTGTACCTCGCCGTCTGCTTCGCTGTCGCATCTAGCCTGAATCTCGATCAGCTCATTGCGGCAAAGGACTTCGCGCTCGCCGAGGCTGCTCGGCCGGCCATTGGTGGCTACGGGACGTGGTTCACCGTAGGCATCGCCATCATCGCCACCGCCACTGGCTTACTGGCAAGCACCTTCGCAGTCTCGCGCATGCTCGCGATGCTCACCGAAATGAAGCTGATACCACACAGTCATTTCGGGATGCCCGGCGACATTCAGAAACACACACTGGTCTACACGGTCGTCGTCGCCGCCGTCCTCGCAGCCGTACTTGATCTGTCTCGCATCGCTTCGATGGGCGCGATCTTCTACCTGATGATGGACATCACCGTTCACTGGGGTGTCCTGCGGCACCTGCACGAAGACGTGGGAGCCAACCGTGCTGTCCTCGGCGCTGCGATTGGCCTCGATACGATCGCCTTGGGGGCACTTCTCCTCCTGAAGGGGGCCTCCGATCCGCTGATCGTTGCGGTCAGCCTGGTCATGATCGTGGTCGTCGTTGCGTTCGAGCGGTTCTATCTGCGCAGACTTCGCGCCACAGGCGAGCGAGAATGAGCGGCTACAACGTGGTCGCGTTCCCGCTCGCTGCGGGGGTCCTGTACCCCTTCGTACTCAGTCCGGAGGTCGCAGCGTTGTCCATGTCCGGCAGTACCCTCGTGGTCGCGATCAACGCGCTGATGCTGAAGCGAACCAAGCTGATCGGCATGCATCAGCCTGACAAGAAGGCGGCCGCGTGAGCGGGAACGCCCGAGCTGGAGCAGGCGGCGGACGCGCTGCCGAACGAGCGCCATGCGTGACGGTGAGGGCGGTGACGCCCGAGCCGGCCAAGCAGGCGCCGGCTCCACCGGTCGGGGAGTGCACGGTGATCATATTCGGCGCGACGGGCGACCTGGCACGGCGGAAGCTCATGCCCGCGCTCTTCTCTCTGCAGTGCTTCGGTGCACTGAGCAGCCGGTGCGAAGTGATCGGCACGGGGCGGACGCCGCTGTCCGAAGAGGAGTTTCGCGACCGCATGCGTGCGCCTTCCGGCGCGGCGCCGGACGAGGGTGCGGCGGGCGATCCGCAATGGCGCACCTTCGCGCAGCGCCTCCACTACGTCATCGGCGATCCTGGCGACGTCACGTTCTATCCGCGCCTCGCCGCCGAGCTCGAGGCCCGGCGGCAGGCCGGTGCGAGCCCGAACTACTTGTTCTACGTCGCGACCCCGGCATCGCTGGCGCGGCCGATCATCGAGGGGCTCGGAGCCGCCGGTCTGTCGCGGAACCGTGGCGGCTGGTCGCGCATCGTGCTCGAGAAGCCGTTCGGCCGCGACCTCCAGTCGGCGCGCGAGCTGAACCGCGTCGTCAACGACGTCTTTCCCGAGGAGGCGGTATTCCGCATCGACCACTACCTCGGGAAGGAGACCGTCCAGAACTTGCTCGTCTTCCGCTTCGGCAACTCGCTCTTCGAGCCGGTGTGGAACCGCAACTGCGTCGAGTACGTCGAGATCACGGCGGCGGAAGACCTCGGCATCGAGCACCGGGCCACGTTCTACGAGGAGACCGGCGCGCTGCGCGACATGGTCGCAAATCACCTGCTGCAGCTTCTGACCCTCACCGCAATGGAGCCGCCGGCCGCGTTCGACGCCGATTCGGTGCGCGACCAGAAGGTTCAGGTGCTGCGCGCGATCCAGCCGATGACCGTCGAGGAGGTGGCGCGGCGGACGGTGCGCGGCCAGTACGGGCCCGGGACGGTGGGCGGGACGCCGGTCCCGGGCTACCGCGAGGAGCACGGCGTCAGCAAGAGCTCACCGGTGGAGACCTTCGCCGCCATCGAGCTCCACGTCGACAACTGGCGCTGGGCGGGAGTGCCCTTCTACGTGCGCACCGGGAAGCGGCTGGGGCGCAAGATGACCGAGATCAGGGTCCACTTCCGGCGGCCGCCACAGGAGCTCTTTGCGGCCGCGCCCGGGGGCCGCGCGGAGGCGAATCTGATTGCGCTCCGCATCCAGCCCCGGGAAGGCATCACCATTACCTTCGCCGCCAAGCAGCCCGGCGCGGCGATGCGGCCGCTTCCCGTCGAGGCGGAGTTCGCCTACGCCAAGAGCTTCCGGCGGAGCTGCCGGACGCGTACGCGACGCTCCTGCTCGACGCGATGCAGGGCGACGGGACG
>DATKCV010000033.1:0-19761 GCA_035513015.1 Gemmatimonadaceae bacterium | reverse complement strand
GGGTTCTACTTCGGGCGCCGGCTCGGCAGCTGGGCGCTGGTGCTTCTGCTCATCGCCTACGTCGGCGCATCGTTCCTCCTTCCGCCTCATCACCCCGGTCCCCGCCCGCTGCTTCCGGTCGTCGCGTTCAACGCGGCGCTGTTCGCCTTCGCCGGCGGCATCATGGTGCTGACCCTCGGCAGCTTCCGGGAGCGGATGGACCAGTTCCGGCTGATCTGCAAGAGGTTCGAGCTCGGGGACTCGAATGCCCAGTTCGAGCCGGAAAAGGACCGCCTCCCGGACGATCTGACGCTGGTCGCTCGCAGCTTCAACGAGATGCGGGCCCGGCTGGTCGAGCTGATCGGAACCGACCCGCTCACCGGCGTCCTCAACCGCCGGGCGTTCGAGGCGAGGCTCCACCGGGAGTGGCGATACGCCAAGCGCCGCGACTCGACCCTCGCCCTGTTGATGCTCGACATCGACAACTTCAAGCCCGTCAACGACACCCACGGGCATGCGTCCGGCGATCAGGCGCTCCTGGAACTGGCCGAGATCATGAAGGTTACGGCGCGGGACACCGACACCGTAGGCCGGCATGGCGGCGACGAGTTCGTGGTCCTTCTGCCCGATACCGGCTGGCAGGGGGCAATGGCGTTCGCCGAACGGCTGCGGAAGAACGTCGACGACCATACCTTCATGGTGAACGGGATCGTGCTCGAGATCACGATCTCGATCGGCGTCGCGCTCGCGCACGGCACCGATCCGATCTCGGTGGACGACCTCCAGGAGCAGGCGGACCGGTCGCTCTACCGGGCGAAGTCGGGCGGCCGGAATCGGATCAGCGCTTGAGCGCGGGACTGGCAGGCGTTTCGCGTTGACCGCTTCGCGTTGACGGAGCTGCCCAGACCCCACGTCAACCAGATCACGAAAGAGGATGACCGCCCCACCGAGCACCGCTCTCGTCACGCTGGACTCTCTGCGCGACGCCGCCCGCGTATTGGACGGCGTCGCCGTGCGCACGCCGCTCCTGCCGGCCGACGAGCTCGGCGCCCAATTCGGCGTCCCGGTCTGGCTCAAGCCGGAGATGCTTCAGCGCGGGGGCGCGTTCAAGTTTCGCGGTGCCTACACGTACCTCGCGCGACTCGCGCCCGGGCAGCGCGCGCGCGGCGTCATTGCGCCGTCCTCGGGCAATCACGCCCAGGCGGTGGCGCTCGCCGCGCGGATCTTCGGCGTCCCGGCGACGGTGGTGATGCCGACCACGGTGACTGCGGCAAAACGCGCAGGCGCCGAGCGGCTGGGTGCACGTATCGAGCTCGCCGGGACGACCACCCGCGATCGCTGGGACCGCGCCGTCGAAATCGCCGCCGCCGAGGGCAGCACGGTGGTGCCCCCATACGACGACGCGACGATCATCGCCGGGCAGGGGACGGTCGGGCTGGAGCTGGTCGAGGACCTCCCGAATGTGGGCACGGTGATCGTGCCGGTGGGGGGCGGCGGGCTGAGCTCCGGCGTGGCTACCGCCGTCAAGCTGCTCGCACCCGACGCGCGGGTGATCGGCGTCGAACCGGCCGGCGCGCCCAAGCTCACGCAGGCCCGGGAAGCCGGACACCCGGTGACGCTCGCGCGCCCCGCGAGCCTGGCCGATGGGCTGCTGGCCGTGGAGATAGGTCTGGCCCCGTTCGCGCACCTCGAGCGCTACATGGACGACGTCGTGCTGGCAGAGGACTCGTCGCTTCCGCGGGCGATGCGCTGGCTTCTCGACCGGGCGAAGATCGTGGCCGAGCCGAGCGGCGCGATCACGCTTGCCGCGCTGATGGAGGGTCTGGTCCGGCCGAGTGGCCCGACGGTCGTCGTGCTGAGCGGCGGGAACATCGAGTGGCCGGGGTTGCATGACATCATTGGCGTCTGAGCGACTCCCGGCGACCGTGCGCCGGATCCTCGTCGCCGACGATGACGTGGCGATGCTTTCGCTCCTCTCCTGGCTGCTCAAGGAGCAGGGGTACCAGGTCGCCACGGCCGCCGGGGGCGCGGAGCTGATCCGGCAGCTGGAGAAGTCGGCGCCCGATCTTCTCCTCCTGGACATCATGATGCCGGAGATGGACGGCGTTCAGGTGCTGCGGCGGATGAAGGACGACGAGCGGTGGAGGGACGTGCCGGTGATGATGATCAGCGCCCTTCCCCCGGAGGACGCCGCGGTGCGGACGCTGGGCCTGGGCGCGGTGGACTTCATCCGGAAGCCGTTCCGCGTTCGTGAGCTGCTTGCCCGGATCGAGGCGCAGTTCCGCTCGCGGGAAGCACTGCGCTCGGTGCGAGTGGCGCTGGAGGCCAAGGAGGAGGAGCTCCGCCGCGCCCGCGAGGAGGCGGAGAACCGCCGCAAGATGGTGGACATTCTCCACGAGGTGACCGGTCAGCTTTCGGCCGACGAGATCTACCGGATCCTGACGCGGCGGCTCGCCCGGGCGCTCAACATCTCGCGTTGCTCGCTGATCCTGGCGCGCCCGGGCGACGAGGTGGGGATCGTCGCCACGGCGCATGACGATGCGACGATCCACGATCTCGAGATCCGTCTCGAGCGCTATCCGGAGATAAGCACCGCCCTCGAGCAGGGCGTGTCCGTGCTGATCGAGGATGCGCACACCAACCCGCTGTTCGAGGAGATCCGTCAGGTGTGGGATGCCGAGGGCCGCGAAGTGCCGCTGCGGTCGGCGATCGCGCTCCCGTTCACACTCGACGAGCACAGCTCGGGCGTATTCTTCCTGCGCACCACCGACAACGAGCTGCCGCTGACGAAGGACGACGTCGACTTCGCCGACACGGTGATCAAGGCGGCGCTGGCGGCGATCCGGCGCGCGCAGCTGGTGGAGACGACGCGTGAGGACAACGTGCGGCTCGCCGCTCTGGCCACTACCGATCCATTGACGCTGGTGCTCAACCGTCGCGCGCTGGTGGATCGTCTGACGACCGAGATCGACCGTGCCCGCCGATACAACTCGGTCGTCAGCTTGTTGATGATCGACCTCGACAGCTTCAAGCCGGTGAACGACACCCACGGCCACCTCGCCGGGGACGACGTGCTGCGTGAGGTTGGGGCCATCCTCCAGCACGAGGCGCGCGCGGTGGACATCGTGGCGCGCTACGGCGGCGAAGAGTTCGTGATCGCGCTCCCGGAGACGGGACAGGAAGGCGCGGTCACGTTCGCCGAGCGTGTCCGTGAGCGGATCGCGGGGCACACGTTCCGGGCCGGATCGATCGAGCTGCGGATCACCGCCAGCATCGGCGTGGCGATCTTTCCGGCGCCGTTCGTCGAGACATCGGACGACCTCCTTGCCCGGGCGGACGAGGCGCTGTACCGCGCCAAGGCCGACGGGAGGAATCGGGTGCACCTGTGAGCAGCCGCTGTCCCGCCTGTGGATCGACGTACGGGGACAACGTCAACTTCTGCCCGAAGGACGGGTCCCGGCTGGTGAGTCGGACGGCCAGGCCCGCCGACGCGCCGACGCCGGCACCGGGCGCCACTCCTCAGGGCTACGACGGGCGCACGGGCACGCTGCCGCCGCCGCGCCCGGGGGCCGCCATCGCGGCAGGGGCCGCGGGCGCCGCGGGCGCCGCGGGCGCTACGCCATCGGGTCCGATGGCCCTCGTGGGCACCACGCTCGAGGGCCGTTATCGGATCGAGGGGAAGCTCGGCGAGGGAGGGATGTCGATCGTATTCCTGGCCATCGACGAGACGACGGACGCATTGCTGGCGATCAAGGTGCTCTCGCCGACGCTGTCGCGCGACGAAAACGCCATGGCGCGGCTGAGGCGCGAGGCGTCGATGGGCGCGCGGCTTTCGCACCCCAACGTCTGTCCGATCCTGCGCATGGGCGAGACGGCCGACGGCCTCGTGTTCGTGGTGATGCCGTTCGTGGATGGCGAGCTACTGGTGGAGCGGACAAACCGGCTGCGGCAGCTCCCGCTGCACGAGGTCGTGCGCTATGTCCGGGACATTGCCGAGGGATTGGATGCGGCGCACCGGCTGGGGATCGTGCATCGCGACCTCAAGCCGGAGAACGTCATGCTGTCGCCCGACGACGAGGGTGTCGAGCGCGCGGTGGTGCTCGACTTCGGCCTGGCGAAGGAGCGTCGTGCGGGCCGGGAGCTGGAGAAGCTCACCGCCACCGGGATCGTGGTCGGCACGCCGGAGTTCATGAGTCCGGAGCAGCTCCGCGGAAAGCCCATCGATGGCCGCACCGACGTGTACGCGCTGGCGCTGATGACGTACGAGATGCTGACTGGTGCGCTGCCGTTCCGGGCGAAGACGCAGCAGGAGTCGATGATCGCGCGGCTCAAGTCGGATCCGATCCCGCTCCGGGCGATGCGGCCGGAGCTCGATCTGCCGGAGGGCGTGGATCGCGTCATCCAGGTTGCGCTGTCCCGGGATCCTCGGGACCGGCAGCAGTCGGCACCGGCGTTCGCGAGCGCGCTCGCGGCGGCGGTGGCGGGAGAGGCCGGTGATCAGTCTAGTGATTCGGGACGCGGATTCCTGAAGAAGATACTGAGGCGGCAATAGCCCTGCCGGAGGGAGATCACGGGCGTATCTTTCGGGTCCCGAAGCACTACACCTCCGCAAACCAACTGGCCCGGTTCGGCCCGGTCGTCGGGTTTCCCTCGCCCTGCCCTGCGCGCTAGACTTCCTGTATGAAGCGTCTCGCCGCCTACGACCCCCCGGAGTACGTGCAGTGGACCCGCGACGACGACCTCGTGCGCGAGTTTGACGCGACTCTGACGCGCGATCCGGAGCGCGCCGCCGTAGTGGCGAGGCTGTCGGCGGAGCAGAAGCTGGACCTGTACCGCGGCCTCCTCCGCAATCGGCTCTCCGACATCGCCCTCAAGCGCCTGGTGCGGCAGGGCGTGATCTCAAAGGCCTGGCTCGGCACCGGCGAGGAGGCGGCGACGATCGGCCCCGTGCACGCGCTCAGGCGCGCGGCGGAAGTCGGCGACGGGACGCACGACGTCGTCGCGCCCATGATCCGGAACTCCGGCGCCTGCCACGAGATGGGAATGCCGATCGCCGACATCTTCCGCGCCTACATGGCCACCGAGGACGGCCCATCGCGCGGACGCGACGGCCACTACGGCGCGCCGGAGCTCGGCGTCATCCCGCCGATCAGCCACGTCGGCGACATGGTCCCCGTGGTCACGGGGATCGCACTCTCGTTCCGGCTGCGCGGCGCGGACCGGGTAGCGATGACCTGGATCGGCGACGGCAGCACCAAGACCGGGGTCGCCCACGAGGGGCTCAACTTCGCCGCCGTGCAGCGCGTGCCGGCGGTCTTCATCATCCAGAACAACCAGGTCGCGCTCGGAACGCGGCTCGACCAGCACCACCGCTCGAACGGTGCGACGCCGTTCGCCGACTGGCCCGGGGCGTACGGCATGTGGGGCGGCGTGTTCGACGGCAACAACGTACTCGACGCGTACGCGCTGACTTCGGTCGCCGTGGAGCGATGCCGGCGCGGCGAGGGGCCGGCGCTGCTCATCGCCGAGACGTTCCGGATGGGTGGACACGCGACGCACGACGAGGCCGAGGCCCGGCGGATGTTCGCCGGCGAGATGTTCACGCGCTGGGGACGCCGCGACCCGATCGCGCTGTACGAGGCACACCTCGGCGGCGCGGGTGTGAGCGCGGAGACTCTGGCGGCCATCGAGCACGATGTCGAGGCGGAAATCGAGGCGGCCGAGGCGGAGGCGATGGAGAGCCGCCGCACCCGCATGCCGCAGCCCGAGTCGGCGCTGCTGGACGTCTACGGCACCGGCGCTGCGGGGCAGGAGGGATGAGGGGCACCCGACGACTGCTCGTCGCCGGCGCGCTAGTCGCCGCGTCCGCGTGCGGTACGGAGGGGCGCGACCAGCAGCGGGACGCGACCCGCGCGCCGGCCGACTCGCCAGCGGTGCGCCGCTCGATCGTGACGGCCGTGCAGCTCGGCTCGTTCGCCGACTCGGCCAACGCGGCGCGGCTCCGCGACTCGCTCGCCGGCGATGGGTGGAATGCCTACGTCTCCACCGCGTTGGCCGAGCAGGAACTTCGCTGGCGCGTCATGGTGCAGCCAGCCGCCGGCGCGGAGCTGCCGCGACTCGTGCAGTACGCGCTGCGCCAGCAGGGGCGCGACGCCGTGCTCGTCCGCGACACGGTGACCGGCGCGCCGTACACGTCGATCGAGCTGCTCGCCGTCAACCGCGGATCGCCGGGGATGCTGCGTCTGGTGCGGTGGGCGCTCTCTCCCGACCGGCGATCGCTGCTCGCCGTCGAGGATCCCGCCGGAGTCGAGAACGAGCCCGTGCCCGATGGGTTCGTGTTCGTGTCGGAGAACGGCCCGTTTCTGATGCAGGTCGACAGCGTATGGGACGTGGCGCCGTCCCCGGACTGGGAGCGCCTGGCCTACGGGCGCGCGTACGTCGTCGTCGCCGCGCGCGGGCCGGAGGTGGGACGCGAGCAGTGGGAGGATCTTGCGGATCGCATGGGACTGGAAGTGGACTCCGTCCGCCGCGCCGTGTTCGTGAGTAGCTCGATGAACTACGCTTTCGCGACCGCGCAGCCGGTGATCGTGAATGTCTCCGATCGGACGATGGCGACGAGTGGCTCGGACGCGGAGCAAATCGTTCCGATGGCCGGCGGCTGGCGCGTCGCATGGACCACCGATGGATCGGCTCTCGTGGTCGGCGACGGGCCGGCGCGGCCGGTCAACGACGCGCCCGCCGAGCAGTGGATGATGGTCGACACGGCGCTGGGGACGCCGGTCGGACTGCTGTCGTCGCCGGCAGCGCGCGCGCGCGTGGCGTGGACCCACGGGCCGCTGCTCGACATCTCGGTGCCGTTCGACATGCGCGCCGCGCGCACCCACCGTATCGACGGCGGACGCGTCACCAGCCGCGACGGCTGGATCCGGCTGGAGCGCGATGCGTCGGGCGCGGTCGAGGCTCGCCGGCTGATCGTCGGGCCAGGCGCGGCGATGGCGGCGACCGTATCGGGAGGGTTCATCGCCGCGATCGTGCCGCGCACGGATGCCGACGAGTTCGAGGCGCCGGTACGGTTCGTCGTCTACCAGATCGTCGAGTGACATGACAAACGAATTGGACGAATTGGACGAATTGGACGAACGGACGCGGATCCCGAGTACTCCTTGCTGTCGTCGGAACGCCGGCGGAAACGGTCGACTGCTCGTGCTCGCCGCCGCCCTGTTCGGCGTGGCGCCGACAGCCGCCGCGCAGGCCGTTGCCGAGCGCGACGCGCCGGCGGCGCAGCGTCCCGCCGCGGCGTACCACGCGGGGATCGACGTCCGGCACTACGACCTCTCGCTCGATCTGCCGCAGTCGGGGCGGAGCATCGACGGGCGGGCGGTGATCACCGTGCGCCGAACGTCGCCGGTGGACACGCTGCGGCTCGACCTGATCGCGCTGCGCGTGGACAGCGTTCTGGTGAACGGCGCCGCGGTGCGCGCCCGCCGCGATTCGACGCGCATCCACGTGCCGCTCCCGCGGACGGGCGACAGTCTCACGGTCGTGGTGCGCTACGGCGGCGTGCCGGCCGACGGGCTGGTGATCGTGGACACGCTCGGCCGCTGGACGGCGTTCGGCGACAACTGGCCGAACCGCGCGCGGCACTGGATCCCGAGCGTCGATCATCCGTCCGACAAGGCGACGGTCGCGTGGACCATCCGCGCGCCGGCGGGCCGGCGCGTCGTCGGCAACGGCGTGCTGCTCGAGGAGACGCCGCTCGACGGCGCCGGAACGCCGGGCCGGGTGCTCACGCGCTGGCACATGCGGCAGCCGATCCCGCCGCATCTCATGGTGATCGCGGCGGCGCCACTGGCGCGGTACGAGCTCGGCAACACCGCCTGCGGTCTCGCCGAGCATCCCGGATGCGTTCCGCAGGCGGTATACGTCTATCCGGAGTCGCGCGACTTTCTGCCCGGTCCGTTCGAGCACGCGGGTCCGATCGTCGAGTACTTCGCGCGACTGGTCGGTCCCTACCCGTACGAGCGGCTTGCCCACCTTCAGTCCACGACGCGCTACGGCGGGATGGAGAACGCCACGGCGATCTTCTACAGCGACAACGCCTTTCGCCGGCGGTCGCTGAGCATTGGACTGGTCGCCCACGAGACCGCGCACATGTGGTTCGGGAACGCGGTGACGCAGCGGGAGTGGGCGCACCTGTGGCTTTCGGAGGGGTTCGCCACCTACTGGACGCAGCTCTGGACGCAGCAAAGCCTGGGCGACTCGGCGTTTCGCGCCGGCATGGCAGCGATCCGGCGGCAGATCACCGGCGCCGAGGCCGTGGCCACGCGCCCGGTGATCGACACGGCGCAGAGCAACCTGATGGCGCTGCTCAACGCCAACAGCTACCAGAAGGGCGGATTCGTGCTGCACATGCTGCGGTCGCAGCTCGGCGACTCGGCGTTCTTCCGCGGGGTGCGGTCGTACTATGCGAAGTACCGGCACGGAAACGCTCTCTCCGACGACCTGCGCGCCGAGCTGGAGGCGGCGTCGGGACGCGAGCTGGGATGGTTCTTCGATCAATGGCTGAGGCGGCCAGGGTTCGCCGAGCTGGAGACGACGTGGAGTTACGACGAGGGCCGCCGCCGCGTCATCGTCGATGTGAGGCAGGGTCGGCGCTTTGCGCCGTACCGCTTCCCGCTGACCGTGGAAATCCGCACCGCAAGTGGGCGCGCGACGAGGGCGACGGTGGAGGTTCCCGCGTCGGCCGAGGCGCGCCTCGAGATCCCGCTCGAGCTGGCGGCGCGACCGGCACGGGTCGTCTTCGACCCCGACGTCGAGCTGCTCGCCACCTTCACTCAGCCGTGAGCCGCACACCGGATGTCACGTCTCGCCACGCTCGCCGTGATCGCGGCCGCGCTCGCGCCGCTGCCGCTCGGCGCGCAGCGCAACCTCGTTGTCCACGCCGACTCGCTCCTGTCCAGCGGGCGGGTTCTGGCCGCGGAGACGCTCTACTATCAGGCGAGCCGCGAACGCCCGCGTGACCCCGCGGCCCGCCTGGCGCTGGGCCGCTACCTCGCCGCGCGCGGCGCACTGCGTGTGGGCGCGGTGTTGATGGAGGAAGCGCGGTACTTCGGTGGCGACCCGGCGGTGATCGCCGCGCAACTCGCGCCGGTGTACGCGCGGCTCGGCGAGTGGCGCGCGCTGGCCTCCCTACCTGGCTCGTCCCTTTCCTACGCCGAGCGCGCGCGCGCCGAGTTCCTGCGCGAGGAGAAGGGAACGGTGACCGGCCCGGACACGACGACGCTTCCCTACACGCCGGAAGGCGGGCCCGTTCTCGGATCGATCCTGATGGCGATCGGTGACGATACGGTTGAAGCGCGGATCGACCCGACGGTGCAGGGTCTGGTACTCGACTCCACGTGGGCCGGGCGGGAGGAGCTGCGGATCTTCAAGTCGCAGTTCGACACGGACATCTCGCTGTTCGCAGCGGTGGCGCCGCGAATCTCGATCGGCGCGACGACGGTGACGCAGGTGCCGGCGCGGTTCGACATGACGAGCGGTCCGCGGAACGTGAGGCTCGGACTGGACGTCCTGGCTGCGATGACACCGACGTTCGATCCCACGGCGCGCACGGTGACGCTACGCCGCGCCGTGCCGCCGCCGGGCGCGATGGTCGGAGTGCGCCATCAGACGCTGACGTATCCGAGCGGTGTCTGGATCATCGACGGAAACGGGATCCGGTTCCTGACCAGCGAGTCCGGACGCGAGCTGATCGGCGGCGCGCGGTGGACGCTCGACGCGCGGCGCGGGGAGATAGTTGTTCACCGATAGGGGATAGGGGACGCGGGACGCGGGGACGCGGGGACGCGGGGATGCGCGCGCTGCGTCGGGCGACATCGCTGAGGACTCCACACCTGCCTGTCCTGAGGACGGCTGAGGAAATGCGGGCGCCTCACGCAGGAGGCGCTTGCGCGTAGCAAGAGACCGCGGGTCTCCGATCTGCGAGAGGTCCTGAACCCGCAAGCCCGCGGCCTCGCAGCGTATAAGCGCCTGCGCCGACGGAGTGAGGTGCCCGCATTTCCCGCCCGCGATGCATGCCAGACGACCCGCCGAGGAGCGTCGAGGCTACTTGCCGATACGCGAGAGCTCGACGAGCAGACACCGATCCTGCACGACGTCGATGCCAGCCTTTGCCAATCGCTCGGCAGCGTCGTCGTTGCGGATGCCGAGCTGGAACCAGACCGACTTCGGCTGCTTCGACAGGATGTCGTCGATGTGCGGCGGAATGTCGCCCGAACGGCGGAACACGTTGACCATGTCGACCTCGCCGGGCACGTCGCCGATGCGGCGATAAACCTTCCCGCCCAGGATCTCGGTCGCCTCGGGATAGTAGACCGGAACGGGGACGATCTCGTAGCCCGCCCCCCGCGCGTACTCCGGCACGTAGTAGGCCGGTTGACCGGCCTGTTCCTCGGTCTTGATTCCCAGGACCGCGATGCGTTGGGCTTCCTCGAGGAGGCGGCGGATGCCGGCGTCGGTGGTGATCAGATGCTCGCGCCAGTCCGTCGAAGCTTCGTAAGTCTCCATGCGGCCTCCTTCCACAGGTGCAGCGCGCGCAGCCGCGGAGCTGCTGCGGCTGACGAGTCGGGTCGGGAGCGGTTAGCTTTGTAAGCTATCGCGAACGTCCCACCGGAGATACCCTCGACATGAGAATGCTGGTTCTCGGGGCGGGCCTGCAGGGCTCGGCCTGTGCTTACGACCTTTTACAGAACCCCCAAGTGCGCGAGGTGCGCCTCGCCGACCTCCACGTGGAGCACCTGCCCGAGTTTCTCGGCCCCTATTCGGGGGAGCGGCTCATTCCCACTCACATCGATGCGCGCGATCGCGAGGCCGTCACGGCGCTGATGCGCGAGAGCGATGCCGTGATGAGCGCGCTCCCTTACTACCTCAATGTGGAGATGGCGCAGCTCGCCGTCGAGACGGGCGTGCACTTCTGCGACCTCGGCGGCAACACGGAGATCGTCTTCGAGCAGAAGCGGTTGCAGGCCGCGGCGGCGGCGAAGGACATCACGGTGGTGCCCGACTGCGGGCTCGCGCCGGGGATGGTCAACATCCTGGCACAGCACGGCATCGACCAGCTCGATGAGGTGCGGTCGGTGCGCATCTACGTCGGCGGACTGCCGCAGGACCCCGAGCCTCCGCTCAACTACCAGATCGTCTACTCGCTCGAGGGCGTGCTCGACTACTACACGACGCTGTCGTGGATCGTGCGCGATGGAAAGCGCACGCAGGTGAAGGCGCTGTCGGAGCGCGAACCGGTGGAGTTCCCGCCGCCGGCGGGAACGCTCGAGGCTTTCCACACCGCTGGCGGCCTGTCCACGATGGCGTTCCGCTACGAGGGAAAGATCCCCACGATGGAGTACAAGACGCTGCGCTACCCCGGACACGCGCAGATCATGGAGGCGATCCGCGACCTCGGGCTGCTCGATCTCGAGCCGGTGACGGTGAACGGCGCGCACGCCGTCGCGCCACGTGACGTCTTCATCGAGGTCGTCGGTCCGCGCCTGCGCAAGCCCGACGCGCGCGATCTGGTGGCGCTCCGCGTGCTCGTCGAGGGGAAGAAGTCCGGCGCCGCGGTGACGGTCGGCTTCGAGCTCCTCGACTACTACGACGAGCGGCGCGGCATCAGCGCGATGATGCGGGCGACCGGGTTCTCCCTATCGATCACCGGCCAGATGCAGGCACGTCGGGAGATCAGGCCCGCCGGCGTGCACACGCCCGACGAATGCGTGCCCGGCACGAGGTACATCGAGGAGCTGAGGAAGCGGAGGCTCGATGTAAGGGCGATCGCCGACGGGACCGGAGCGTAACACTCCCAGCGCGGATCGCGGCAGCACCGCGCCGCATCATGCGCGGATGAACTGCCCGCCGCGCTATTCGCGAATGAACTGCCACCGCACTATTCGCGAATGAACTGCCGCCGCACTATTCGCGGATGAACGAAGCCAGCGTCACACCCATCCGGTCGATCGTCTGCCGCGCGTTCCAGCGATCGGTGCCGTTGTAGATGAAGACGAAGGCGAGCACTTCGCCGTTGCGGGCGGTCGAGTAGCCGGCCAGGGAGATCACCGCGTTGGTGGTCCCCGTCTTCGCGTGCAGGTTGCCCTGCGCCGGCGTGGCCCGCATTCGATGGCGCAGCAGCTCTGACTCGCCGGCAACCGGCAGAGAAGCGTGAAAGACGGACGACCACGGCGCACGGTGCGCGTAGTCGAGTAGCTGGATCAGCGCGCGGGGCGTCACGCGGTCGAGCGTCGACAGCCCGCTGCCGTCGGTCGCTCGGATCGAACCGGGGGCGGCACCGACCTTTTCGACCATGAACTCGTGCAGCAGGTCGTACGCGCGGTCGGCCGAACCCACGTCTCCCTTCGAGGGTCCGCGCGCGACGTTACGGTAGATGAGCTCGGCGAAATGGTTGATGCTCTCGCGGTTCATGACGGAGATCATCCGGGCCAGCGGCGGACTCGGCAGGCCGGCCACCCGCTCCGTGGTTCCGGGCGTGGGGCCGAACCGGATCACGCCATCAACCTCGACGCCGTGTCGCGCGAGCGCATCGCGGAACGCTCCGGCCGTGAACAGGGCCGGGTCGTCGATCACAAGCTGATAGCGCCGAACCGACGAGCGCGCGCCGATCCACCCGCGAGCCTCGATCGCGTCCCGGCCGGCGCGGCGGACGACGATCCTCGCCCCCCTTCCCGCCGCCGTGCGAACGGAGCTCCGCACCTCGATCGCGCTCGACGAGGGCTCGAGCGTGACCACCGTAGATCCCCCGTTTCGACCCGGCTCGACTGCGACCCAGACCACGTTCTCGTTGACCGATAGCGCCGACACGGGCGCCGAGTAGCCGTAGCCGAGGTTGCGCGAGAGCCAACCTTCGGGAATCCGGCGATCCTCGAACGCCGTGGCGTCGGCAACCAGATCACCGCGCACGCGAGTGATGCCGGCGCTGGCGACGAACCGCGCCAGCAGGTCGAGTGGAGCGTCGGGCTCGCCCCGCAGGTAGCGGTTGGAGAACCCGGGGTCACCATCGCCGCGCAGGAACAGATTGCCCGAGAGAATGCCGTCGTCACCCACCGGGCCATCGCGCAGCACGTCGGTGCTGAACTGATGATCCGGCCCGAACCGCTCGAGGGCCAGCGCCCCGGTGAACAGCTTCATGGTCGAGGCCGGCGTCAACAGTTCGCCGGCGTTGTGGGCCAGCAGCGTGTCTCCGCGTGTCAGCGAAACGACCATCGCGCCCCAGCGCCCGCTGCGGATCCCATCGTCCAGCATCGTGTGGAGGTCGCTCCGCAGCGCGACCGCGTTCTCGGTTTCGACGAACGCGCGCGCCGAGGCCGGTGCCGGGGGCGGCGGTGTCCGGCGCCCGCTGAGCACCGAACGCTGCGTCCCGGCCCCCTGCTGCTGCGACGCGGCCACGGGGCCGTGTGCGCCGAGCAGTAGCAGGGCAGCCGCCAGCCCCGCGCCGGTAGGCCAGCGCGAGAGGATAGTCGTCGTCCGCGTCATGTCGAAATCTGAGGGCAACTCGTGGACCAGGGGTAGGGACAGAAATACCAAAAACAGATTGCTGCGTAGTTACGGAACAGCTCTATGGGGTGGCGGAATGATCGGTCAGGGCGACCGAATGTTGGCTGGCGATCAGGGACCTTGGGCCTGCCAGCGAGCCACCTTCAGACTTTCAGGATGATGCCTCGTTTGTGAAGCGGTGTCAGGATCGCCAACCAGAGCAGAACGAAACAGAAGGCGAATAGCAACGAGGCGTTGAGGGGGGAGAGCCAGGAGGCGAAGGCCGAGCGATAGATCGCGGCCTGGACGGGGATGGTGGCACCGTCATGGTCCACGAGGATCACCGAGTAGATCAGCCTGGCCAGGGCTCCGGAGCCCCAGAAGGCGAGAATCGGATTCACCCCATAAATGACGAACGGCCGGGTCCACCATGTCACGCGTTTCTCGTCGATCAGCCACATGCAGGTGGCGAGCGCCACCGCGGCCATGCCGCCGGTGAACAGCACGTACGAGCTCGTCCACAGGTTCTTGTTGATGGGGAACGTCCAGTTCCATACGAGGCCGGCCACCATTGCGATGGAGCCGACGGCGAACAAGGTCGCTATTCGCTCAGGGAGGGGCCGGGTCGTCGCGATGAGGCGCCCGGCCAGGACCCCGAGCAGTGCGGTGGCGACGGCGGGGACGGTGGACAGTATGCCTTCGGGATCCCAGGTCCGCGAGTTGGCCCACAGATGTCCGTCGAGGAGCGCCCGGTCGACCCAGGCGGCGAGAGTGGCCGCTGGCGGGGCGAGTGCCGGCGGACCGACGCCGGGCACCGGGATCAGCGTCATGGCCGCCCAGTAGCCGACGAGGAGCGCCGCGGCAGCGGCGACGAGCTGCCGCGGCGAGGCGCGCAGCGAGAGCAGGCCGGCGAGAATGTAGACGACGCCTATCCGCTGGAGGACGCCGGGGATGCGAATCTCCGTGAACCGCTCGAGCGGATAGTACGGGAAGGTGGCGAGGAGCAGCCCGAGCAGGATGATGATCCCGCCGCGGCGGAGGATCTGCTTCACCAGCTCGCCCTCGGCGGCGCCACGGGCGCGGCGCGATTCCAGCGAAAGGTGGGTGGTGATCCCGACGATGAACAGGAAGAACGGGAAGATCAGATCGGTGGGGGTCCAGCCGTGCCACGCCGCATGTTGAAGCGGCGGGTAAATCGACTCCCATGTGCCGGGATTGTTGACGAGGAGCATTCCGGCGATCGTGGCTCCCCGGAACACATCGAGCGAAAGCAGCCGCTCGCGTCTCGCCGCGGGTGGGCGGAGAGAAGTGGCGGAGGAGAGCTCCTCCGGCGCGCGCCGTACAGCCGCGCCCGCCGAGGGCGTCGTCACGACGTGGTGCCGGTGTCCGCCTGCACCCTCGAGGCGAGCTGCCAGCGGCCGTCGGCGCAGACCATGCGGACGCTATGGTGGGGCGCGACGGTGCCGTCGTAGTTGCCGGTTACGAAGCTGCCCGAGAACGTGAAGTCCGCCGCCGTGTCGCCGTGCACTTCCATCCCGTGGTAGAACACGAGCAGTGCCGGAAACGGTCCCGCTCGTACGAGGCGCTCGCGGACCGGCGCGTTTCGGGTGGGATCAGGAGGGTAGAAGTAGCTCGGTCCCTTGGACCTGATCCCGGCCACGGCCGGCTCGGGGAGTGCGGAGTCGCCGTACTCCGAGGTGGCGATGAGGAACCGCATGGGTAGCGGCTCGACGCTTCCCACGTACGCGACGGCGGCGGTGTCGGTGAGACTCATCGTTGGCGTCGGGCAGGCGACGCGGCGAGAGCCCCCGATGTCGCACGCCGCGACCACCATCGCCGAACCGAGCAGGGCCAGCGGCACGAGACGGCGGCAGTGGCGGGAGCGATTCGGTCGGGGGCCGATCGGGAGGGGAATGGTAGTGTGCATGAGCCTCAAAATTGTGCCCAACGGAGCATTTGTCGAGATCGAGCATCCGTGGCCGGTGGTACGCGCCGTCCGGTCGGTCTCCTGAACGGAGGAGGAACGAGATGT
This sequence comes from Gemmatimonadaceae bacterium, assembly GCA_035513015.1. Classification (GTDB taxonomy): domain Bacteria; phylum Gemmatimonadota; class Gemmatimonadetes; order Gemmatimonadales; family Gemmatimonadaceae; genus DATKCV01. The sequence goes on along the minus strand of DATKCV010000033.1, from coordinate 4,211 downwards.
ACGAAGGTCACAGCGTCGTCAGGGAGGGGGCGATAGCCGGCGCGATCGGTGCGTCGGCTGTGGCGGTGTGGTTTCTGGTCGTCGACATCATCGCCGGTGAGCCACTGTACACCCCGGCGCTGCTCGGCCGCGCGCTGTTCTCGCTCTTCGGGCCGGTCCCCGCAGGCGAAACCGCAGCGCTGCACATCGTCGGCTACACGATCTTCCACTTCGCCGCCTTCGTCGCGGTGGGCATGTTGGTCGTGAGAATGGTCCATTGGGCCCATAGCGAGCCGTCGGTGCTCGCCGGCTTCCTGATGCTGTTCGTGGCCTTTCAGCTGGGCTTCTACGGCTTCGTGACGCTGTTGGCGCAGCAGGATGTGCTGGGAGCGCTGGCCTGGTGGCAGATCGGCGCGGCGAACCTGATCGCGGCGTTGTTCATGGGGATCTACATCTGGCGTACGCACCCGGCTCTCTGGACGGAGCTCTCGCATACGCTGGAGGGAGGTGAGCGGAGAGGCGAATAAGACGAATCGGACGAATTAGACGAATTAGACGAATTAGACGAATTAGACGAATTAGACGAATTAGACGAATTAGACGAATTAGACGAATACATCGTTCCTCGCTCGCCGCCTCATTCGTCCAATTCGTCCAATTCGTCCAATTCGTCCAATTCGTTTAATTCGTTTAATTCGTTCTCGCCGGCTTCCAGTTCACCTGGGCCGAAGCCGTGTCGTCTCCCGCGCCGCTGCCTACCCACTTGAAGAAGACCACCGTCATGACGCCGTAGAAGAACAGGCCTCCGGGGATCCACATGATCAGACCGCCCACCATCTGATCCATCATCGGATCGATGTTCCAGATGCGGGGGGCGCTGGCGTAGGCGGGGTAGAGGAGCTCGTCGGCCATGGCGATGTAGATCGAAACGATCGACATCGGGATCACCATCACGAACGAGTAGAGCATCTGCCCCGGGTAGGCGAGACGGGGGAGCTCCGGGAGCGGGCTCAGGTAGGGCCACCACATCAGCACGGCCGCGGTCATGAACATGAGGTGCTGAACGATGTGCACCGCGTGCGAGGCGACCGCCGCATTATAGAGTGGCGGCAGGTGCCAGGCGGCCACGACGACGTTGAAGGTCGCGAAGCAGACGATCGGGCGCGTGACCCGCCGGGCGAGACTCCCGACGATCGGGAGATCCAGGAGCGGACGAAGCATCCACCCGCGGAGTCCCGCCAGGAGCAGCGGCGGCATGACGAGGGTGAGCACCAGGTGCTGCACCATGTGCGCGCTGAACAGGTAGTGATCGCTCAGGTCGTGCAGCGGACCGTTGAGCGAAGTGAAGATCGCGAGCAGCCCGCCGACGAAGGCGATTCGCCTCGGGAGGGTGACTGGCGCGTCGCCGGCGCCCCGCTGCGCAGCGCGCCAGAAGTAGAGCGCGCCGAGCGCCGCCAGGCCGATCACCGTGCTGGGATGGATCGACCAGCGTGTCCAGTCGAGCTGGGCGACGGGGTGCAGGAGTGCGACGATCGGCATCGGTCCTCCTCCCTTCTGCTGCGGCTCAGCCGCCGAGACGCACCGCCAGATGTCCGAACAGGAACATCAGGGCAAGGATCGTCACCATCGCGACGAGCAGCGGGCCGGTGAAGAGCGCCCGGAACAGCCGGTGATCGTATTTGAGGTGCATGTAGAACAGCACCACCAGCAGGAACTTGACCCCCGACATGATGAGCATCGAGGGCACGTAGACGCGGGATTCCTCCCACGCCGGAATGTAATACGCGGATACCTCGACGCCGGTGATCACGGTGAGGATGACCGCGATCTTCCAGTAGGTGGACCACGTCGGGTGCTCGTGGATCTCGCCGGAGACGTGGGCGTGGCCGTCGGCGGCGTCGCCGGTATCGACGTGGCGGGCGTCGCCCTGCCGTGCGTGGGTCGGGTCGTGTGCCATCGCAGCCGTTACGGGATGAGGTAGACGAGCGTGAAGATCACGATCCAGACGACGTCGACGAAGTGCCAGTAGAGGGCGCAGATGTCCACGTTGGTCGCATCATCGGGGCCGAGCCCGCGCCTGATGTCGATCGCCAGGAGCGTGAGCAGCCAGATGACCCCGGCCGAGACGTGAGCGCCGTGGAAGCCGGTCAGAGTGTAGAACGACGAACCGAAGAGGTTGGTCCGGAAGCTCAGTCCCTCGTGATAGAACGAAGTGAACTCGTACGCCTGGAAGAGAAGAAACAGCGTACCGAGTCCCGCGGTCGCGCCGAGCCAGAGCCTCGAGGAGCCGAGTATTCGTTCGCCGCGGGTCGTCTTGCGGTGGAGCTTGTTCTGCACGGCGGCGAGGGCGAGCACCATTGCCAGCGACGACATGAGCAGCACGAACGTCGACGCTGAGGTGATCGGGATGTCGAGGATCGCCGGAAGCGTCTCGCCGGTGCGGGGGTTCGTCCACTCCTCGTGCGGGAACGGCCCGACGAGGCTCCGTCCCTTGTAGATCAGGTACGTCGAGATGAGTGATGCGAACAGCATGCACTCGGAGCCGATGAACGCCCAGATCGCGATCTTCCGGTTGTCCAGACCGGTCGTCGTGTAGTGGTGGGCGTGGGCGTGCGGATCTGTTGCGGTTACTGGATTGGCCAAGGACGTCTCCGAATGGATCGACTGGCAACGCGATCAGTCTGTAGTCAGCCGGAATTCATGAACTGCAACGGTCTGATCCGGCTCCGCCCGCGGCACTGTGAACCGCAGAGAGCGCCGAGAGCGCGGAGGAGGCACGGGAAGCACCGTTAACGTCTCCAGCATCAATGCTCCGGCTCCAGCGGCGTGAGAAGCCAGTTGTAGAGCGAAGCGATCATGACGCCCGCGCCGGTCAGGATGACTGCCAGGCCGAGGCCGAACCGGTCCACGTGCAGGAACAGCATGCCGGTGAACATCGTCGTCAGGCCGGTGGCGACGAGCAGCGGCATCATCGACGGGCTCGGCATCGGAATACCGAGCTCGCGCGCGGTGGCGTAGCCGCGCTCGATGTGCGGTGTGCCCACTGGGTGCGCAGCGGCGCCCTTGGCCGGCGCCGGCGCCGCGCGCTCGGCTTCGGCGACCGGCTTGCCCGCGGCCTGCACCGAGAGTGTCTGGTCGCCGGCCGCGCTGTGGGGCACCTCGGCGGTCAGCCGTGGCGACTTCAGGTCCCACATCGGGTAGCGCGAGGTGATGGTCGGGATCGTCGCGAAGTTGTAGTCGGGAGGCGGCGAGGGAATCGACCACTCGATGGTCGAGCCGCCCCACGGGTCGTTGCCGCTGATCGCGCCGCGCCGCCAGCTCCAGAAGAAGTTGACCACGCCGACCCCGACTCCGAGCGCCAGCAGGTAGGAGCCCCAGCTCGACATCGCGTTGAACAGTTCCCACCCCTGGCCGGCATCGTAGGTGTAGATCCGGCGCGGCATCCCGAGCATTCCGCTGAAGTGCATCGGGAAGAACGTCAGGTTCATGCCGAGGAAGGAGAGCCAGAAGTGCCAGCTGCCGAGGCTCTCGCTCATCAGCCGGCCGGTGATCTTCGGGAAGTAGAAGTACAGCCCGGCGAATATGCCCATCATCGAGCCACCGAACAGCACATAATGGAAGTGGGCGACGATGAAGTAGGTGTCCGTCTGCTGGAGGTCGGCCGGCGGCGACGAGTGCATGATCCCCGAGATCCCGCCGATTGTGAACAGGAAGACGAGGGCGACGGCGAACTTCATCGCCGTGTTGAAGTGGAGCGAGCCGCCCCACATCGTCGCCAGCCAGTTGAAGATCTTCACCCCGGTCGGGATGGCGATCAGCATCGTCATGAGGCCGAACACCGTGTCGGCGATCGGACCCATGCCGACGGCGAACATGTGGTGCGCCCAGACGCCGAAGCCGAGGAATCCGATCAGGATCCCCGAGTACACCATCACCGGATACCCGAACAGCGGCTTCTGTGAGTGCGTCGGCAGGATCTCGGAGACCAGCCCGAAGGCCGGCAGGATCAGGATGTAGACCTCGGGGTGTCCGAAGATCCAGAACAGGTGCTGCCAGAGCAGCGGGTCGCCGCCGGCGCTCACCGTGTAGAAGTTCGTGCCGAAGAAGCGGTCGAACAGGAGGAACACCAGCGCGATCGTGATGACGGGGAACGCGAGCACGAGCAGGAACTGGACGACGAACGACATCCAGGTGAACATCGGCATGCGCATGAGCGTCATGCCGGGGGCTCG
>DATKCV010000032.1:0-2835 GCA_035513015.1 Gemmatimonadaceae bacterium | reverse complement strand
GGCGAGGTCCGTCGCGCGCAGCGCTCGTTCTTCGGCCAGTTCGTGAGCGTCGCGCCATGCCCCACCTGTCACGGCGAGGGCACCACCGTACAGAGCCCGTGCCGCAAGTGCCGTGGCGAGGGTCGGCTTCGCGTAGAGCGTGAGGTCCAGGTGCGCATCCCGGCCGGCGTCGCGACCGGGCAGTACATGTCGATGCGCGGCATCGGCAACGTCGGGATGCGCGGCGGCCCGCGCGGCGACATCCTCGTGATCTTCGAGGTCCAGGACGACGAGCGGTTCGAGCGCGACGGCGAGGACCTCTTCACCGAAGTGCTGGTCTCCTACCCGCAGCTCGCGCTCGGCACCGAGCTCGAGGTGCCGTCGGTGACGGGCACGATCAAGCTGCACGTTCCCCCGGGCACGCAGAGCGGCCAGATGTTCGAGCTCCGCGGCCGCGGGCTCCCGCGGGTGAATCAGGCCGGAGTCGGCAACCTGCACGTACGCGTACAGCTTTGGACGCCGAACGAGCTCGCGCCCGAGGAGGAAGACGTGATCCGCCGCCTCGCCGGCTTCGAGCACGCCCCGCCGACGCGGCGCGAGAAGGGTTTCTGGGCGAAGATGAAGGAAGCGCTCGGCGCGTGAGCTGGCGCTCGCTCCGCGTACGCTCCAGCAACGGCCGCGACAGGCTGCTCGCGGCGCTGTTCGCCGCCGGCTCGGGCGGCGTGCAGGAGGAGGGCGATGCCCTGATCACGCACTTTCCCGAGAGTGCCGACCTCGCCGCCCTGACCGCGCGCCTGCGCGAGCTCGAGCCCGACGCCGCGATCGAGGTCGCCGACACGCCGGCGGTGGACTGGTCGGAGGCGTGGAAGGGCGCGGTCCGGGCACGCACGATAGGGGCGTTGACGATCATGCCGCCATGGGAGGGACGAAGGACGCGGGACGAGGGAAGAGAGGAGCAGTTCCTCGTCCCTCATCCCTCGTCCCTCGTCCCTCCCAACCTCACCGTGATCATCGACCCCGGGATGGCCTTCGGCACCGGAGAGCACGCGACCACGCGCGGCGTGCTCGCGCTGATGCAGCGTGTCGTCCGTCAGGGTGACCGCGTCGCCGATCTCGGGGCGGGGAGCGCGATCCTGTCGATCGCGGCGGTGCGGCTCGGGGCGGCGTGGGCGGCGGCGATCGAGTCGGACCCGGAGGCGATCGGCAACGCGGTGGAGAACGTGGCCCGCAACGACGTCGCCGGGCGCGTCGCGGTGCTGGAGGGAGACGCGCGTGTATTCCTGCTGCTGGTCGCCCCGGTGCGGGTGGTGTTCGCCAACATCATCTCGTCGGTGCTTCTCGATCTGCTGGACGAGATCGCGGCCGCGCTGAGCGACGATGGCGTGGCGATCCTGAGCGGGATACTGGTCGCCGAGCGTTCGGCGATGCTCGACGCGTTCGCCGCCGATTGGCGCGTGCTGGATGAGCTCGAGGATGAGGGGTGGTGGACGGTCACGATCGCGCGGCGGTAGCCTCGTTCTTCACGCCCGAGCCGATCGGCGACGGCGCGACGGTGGTGCTCGGCAAGGAGGCCGCGCACCACGCCCGCGTGCGGCGCGTGGCGATCGGAGAGCGGGTCCGCCTGCTCGACGGCAACGGTGGGATCGGCACCGGCACACTGGTTCGCGTCACGAAGTCGCAGCTCACGGTGGAGATCTCCGGGCGCGAGTGGGCGGATCCGCCGCCGCCGGTGCATCTGCTCGTCCCGATCGCCGACCGCGATCGAATGCTGATGCTCGCGGAGAAATGCGCCGAGCTGGGGCTGACGACGTGGCGTCCGGTGCTGTGGCGTCGTTCGCGGAGCGTGATGCCGCGGGGGGAGGGGAGCGCGTTCCAGGGGCGGGTGCGCGCGCGGATGATCGGCGCGCTGGAGCAGTCCGGCGGCGGGTGGCTGCCGGTGATCTATCCCGACTCCCGTCCCGAGCACGCGATCGCCGCGGTGCCGCCCGGCCCGCCCGGCCCGCCCGGTGTCCGACTCCTGCTGGCGCCGCCGCCGAGGGGCGTCCCGCTCGGCTCGACGGAACTGACGTCGCCGGCGACGATCGCGCTCGGCCCCGAGGGCGGGTTCGAGGACGACGAGCTTGCCATGCTCACCGCCGCCGGCTTCGCCGCGACCGCGCTGGGCGGGAACGTGCTGCGATTCGAGACCGCCGGGATCGCCGCGGTGGCGATCGTTCGCGCCCTGATGACCAACCCGGGAGGAACCACCGATGCCCGATGACTGCCTGTTCTGCCGTATCGTCCGCAGGGAGGTCCCGGCGAAGCTGGTGAAGGAGACCCCCGAGTGTGTGGCGTTCCGCGACATCAGCCCTCAGGCTCCGACGCATGTGCTGGTGATCCCCCGCGAGCACGTCGCCTCGCTGAACGAGGCCCGCGATCCCGCGCTGGTGGGCCGGCTCGCGCTGGTGGCGGCCGAGATCGCTCGCGACGAAGGGATCGCTGACTCGGGCTATCGGACGGTGATCAACACCAACGCCGATGCGGGCCAGACGGTGTTTCATGTGCACCTGCATCTTCTGGGGGGCAGGCGCATGGCGTGGCCGCCAGGGTGAACGAATTGGACGAATTAGACCAATTGGACGAAGGGGCTCCCCTTTCATTCGTCCAATTGGTCCAATTGGTCTAATTCGCTTGCCTCGTGTTGACACATCCCGAACCCTCCCCATAGCTTGCGAGGCTTCAAAAACTCGGTCCTCGACTGGCGCAGCGCCGCCATGAAAGGGGGGAAGAGCTTTTGTCGGAAGTCATCATCAGCGACGATGAGAACTTCGAGCGCGCGCTCAAGCGCTTCAAGAAGAATTGCGAGAAGGCGGGGAT
>DATKCV010000031.1:0-18816 GCA_035513015.1 Gemmatimonadaceae bacterium | reverse complement strand
CGTCCCGCGATCATCAAATGGAAAACGATGAACAATCCTCCCTCCGTGGCCAGCACGATCCGCTTCCCGATCCGGCGCGTACCGCCCACCCGCTGCCCGGCCAGCGCCGACACCGGCGGCGTCACCGTGCGGAGCACGAACGGGTTGTGGATCACGACGTTCTCGACCTGGCGACCGGCCAGGAGTCGTTCGAGCCGCTCCACGTAAATCGCGACGTCGGGTAGCTCCGGCACCTCGCTACGCGGTTCGCTCGCCGTCGCCGAGGCCGGCGAGTGGCAGCGTGGGCGCGCCGGCTCCGCCCCCCGGCGCCAACGGCGCGTGGAGCTTCACCGGCCTCGGCCCCGACCGCCGTGCCCGGAGATTGAGAGTCTCGACGAACAGCGAGAACGCCATCGCGAAGTAGATGTACCCCTTCGGAATGTGGAGCTCGAGCGATTCCGCGATGAGCGTCACGCCGATCAGGAGCAGAAAGCTCAGCGCCAGCATCTTTACCGTCGGATGGCGCTCGACGAACGCGCTTATCACTCCGGCGAACGCCAGCATCACGCCGACCGCGACGATGACCGCCGAGATCATGATACCGAGATCATCGGCCATCCCGACAGCCGTGATCACCGAATCGAGCGAGAACACTATATCGAGCAGCATGATCTGCGCGATGACCGCTCCGAACGTGGCCACGGCGCCGACGGTAGCCGAAGCCTCCGCGCCCTCCAGGCGGTTGTGCATCTCGTGGGTCGCCTTGCCGATCAGGAACAGGCCGCCGATCAGCAGGATGAGATCGCGCCCGGAGATTTCCTCGCCGAACACGGTGAACAGCGGTGCGGTCAGCTGTATCACCCAGGTGATCGCGAGAAGCAGCCCGATCCGCATCAGCATCGCGCCGCCCAGCCCTACCCGGCGCGCACGCGCCTGCATGCTCGCCGGCAGCCGCGAGGCGAGGATGGCGATGAAGATGATGTTGTCGATGCCGAGGACGATCTCCAGCGCGGTGAGCGTGGCGAACGCCGCCCAGGCGTGGGGGTCCGTGATCCAGTCCATGCGCGCCGAGCCTCCGGTGGCCGTGCGGTCGATTCCGTGTGGCGATGTGCGGGTGAGCTTCTGCCGCACCTGACGCTACACCCGGAAAGGGAATCCGACTACCGCGCACGGTGTCCCGTCAGCCTGCCTGGCTCGCAACGGCCACGTCCGCCTTCTCAGCGGGCGTGACGGTACATCAGCTCCACCAGCTCGTCGTACATCTCCTCCGCCTCCGGACCATCCGACCGGATCGCCGAGGCCGCACAGTGCTTCAGGTGGTTGCGCATCAGCTCGCGCCCGACCGACCGAAGCGCCTCGTGCACCGACGAGATCTGCGTCAGGATGTCGGCGCAGTAGCGGTCCTCTTCGACCATGTTCTGAAGCCCGCGCACCTGCCCCTCGATCCGCCGCAGCCGCTTCTGATTGCGATCCTTGATCGCCGCGTCGACGCCGACCGCCTTGCGCCCCGGCACCACGGCTCCCGTCTCGCACCCGCACCCGCAGTGGGCAGTCGCGCCTGCCGCCGCTGTCTTGCCCGTCCTGCTCTCCTTCCTCGCCATCGGCGCTCCGTTGCTCGTTGTCATCGCGGCTGCGACCGTCGGCCCCTGCCGCCTCGCGCGTGTCGTGACTCAGGAAACCGCAGCGCGCCGCAGCCGCAGGCTGTTCGTCACCACGCTCACCGAGCTGAGGGCCATCGCCGCGCTGGCGATCACGGGGCTCAGCAACAGGCCGAAGTGCGGATACAGCGCGCCGGCGGCGATCGGAATCCCGACCACGTTGTAGACGAACGCCCAGAACAGGCTCTGCTTCGTCGTCCGCATGGTCTGTCGCGAGAGCCGGATCGCCTGCGCGGCGCTTCGCGGATCGCCGCGCATCAGCACGACGTCGCCGGCCTCGGCGGCGATCTCGGCGCCCGTGCCGATCGCCATCCCCACATCGGCCTGTGCCAGCGCCGGCGCATCGTTGATTCCATCGCCGACCATGGCGACGACCCGCCCCTCGCCCTGGAGCCGCCGGATCTCTTCGACCTTCCCCTCGGGCAGCACGCCGGCGACCACCGTGTCGATCCCCGCCTGCCGCGCCACGGCGGCCGCGGTGCGCTCATCATCACCGGTGAGCATGACTACACGGAGTCCGAGCCGCCGCAGCCGGTCGATCGCTTCGCGAGCGGTCGCCTTCACCGGATCGGCCACGGCGATCAGACCGGACAGAGCCGGACCCTTTGCCGAGCCGTCGCGTCCGCCATCCATCGCCACGTACACCGGCGTCTTCCCTTCGGCGGCGAGGCGGGCCGCCGCACCGGCGAGCGGCCCGACGTCGATCTCGCGTTCCGCCATCATTCGCTGGTTTCCGACCACTACGAGCAGCCTGCCGACTCTTCCTGCCGCGCCGCGGCCGGTGGACGATACGAATGCGTCCGGTATCCCCAGCACGAGCCCGTCCTCGGTCGCCCGGCGTACGATCGCCTCGGCCAGCGGGTGCTCGCTCGACGTCTCGATCGATGCGGCCAGGCGCAGCAGCTCGATCTCGCCGTCGGACCCGGACAGTACGCCGGTGGACGCGAGCACGACGTCGGTCACCGCCGGCCGCCCCTCGGTGACGGTACCCGTCTTGTCGAGGACGACCGTGTCGATGTCCCCCGCCCGCTGGAGAGCCTCGCCGCCCTTGATCAGAATACCGAGCGCCGCCCCGCGCCCGGTAGCCACCATGACCGCCGTCGGCACGGCGAGCCCCATTGCGCACGGACAGGCAATGATGAGCACCGCCACCGACGCCGTCATCGCGCGGACCGCGGGCGCGGTGTCGGCGGCCACGAACCAGATGGCGAACGTCGCAATGGCGATCGAGATCACGACCGGAACGAAGATCCCGCTGATCCGGTCGGCGAGCCGCTGGATCGGGGCGCGCGAGCCCTGCGCGTCGCGCATCAGCTTCACGATCCGCGCGAGCACGCTGTCGGCGCCGAGCGTGGTGGCCCGGTAGCGGAAAGCGCCGGAGCGATTGATCGTCCCGCCGATCACCGCGTCGCCAGGCCGTTTGTCCACGGGCATCGACTCGCCGGTGAGCATGCTTTCGTCCACCGCACTCTCGCCCGAGATGATCTCGCCGTCCACGGGAATGCGCTCGCCGGGGCGGACGAGGATCGCGTCGCCGCGGATCACCGACTCCACCGGCACGTCCGCCTCGACGCCGTCGCGCGCCACTCGCGCGGTGGACGGCCGGAGATCGACCAGCGCACGAAGCGCCGACGATGTCCTCGTCTTCGCCCGCGCCTCGAGCAGGTTGCCGGTGAGAATGAGCGCGATGATGATCACCACCGCCTCGTAGTACACGTCGGGCGCGATCCCGCGGGCGAGGAAGAAACCGGGCGCGACCGTCGCGACCACCGAATAGATGAACGCCGCGCCGGTCCCGATCGCGATCAGCGTATTCATGTCCGCCGAATGGTGGCGGAAGGCAGACCACGCACGCGTGTAGAAGTGCCGCCCGGCCCACCCCATGACGAACGCCGTGATCACCATCAGCCCCGCGGCCAGAAGGCCGGGCTCCACCGTGTAGAGCCACGGCAAGACACCGCCGAGCGCGCCGTCCATCCACTCGGTGAGCCGGTGGAGCAGCGGATCGGTGCGCGTGCCCATTCCGACGTGCGCATAGGCCATCATCAGGGGCATCGACAACACCATCGCCACCACGCCGAGGGCGAGGCTGGCGCCCGCCTTCACACGCAGCTCGCGCAACTCCTCCGCCTGTGCGCGGTCGCGCGCTTCCTGTTCGGCGAACGCGCTGCGCTCCGGCGGCGCCAGCGACGCGCCGTAGCCGGTCTCCCGGATCGCCTCGACGAGCCGGTCCGGCGAGACGGATCGGGGATCGTAGGTCACCGCCGCCGTATGCATCATCAGGTTCACGGAAGCGTCCTGCACTCCCGGCTCCCGCTGGAGCGTACGCTGCACCCGCGCCTGGCACGCCGCGCACGTCATCCCGGTCACCGGGATGCGGATCGTCTCCCGCGCCGCCGGACGGGTGGCGAGAGCATCAGCGCCGACGGTCATTACCGGCGACGAAGAAGTACCAGTTCACCCAGGCGATAGCGGCGATTCCCGCGACCACCACCAGCCAGTCCACTCCAGACATGATCGTTCGCTCCGCTTGCCTCGCGGTCCTATCGTCCGGTGTCGAGGACGCGATAACCCTCGTCCTCGATCGCCCCAGTGATCGTCTCGACCGCCGTGGCACGTGGGTCGTAGGCGACCGTCGCCGTGCCGATCGCGACCTGCTCGATCTCGACACCATCGAGCGCGCCGAGCGCTTTGGTCACCGCGCTCACGCAGTGTCCGCACGTCATTCCGTCGATCTTCAGTGTCATCCGATCCATCGTCGCTCCTCGCGTCTTCTCGCGTCGGCCGGAGTCGGGGCAGCGCGGTTGCCGCCCCTCTCCGTGATGAAGATCTAACATACCCCCCTCCCCTATACAAGTCGGGTGCTGGAGGTAATAGTCGCGCTCGCATAGGTGACATTCTGGCAGGGCCCCGCCGCGGGCGGCGGCGGCGGACTCCGCCATACCAACCGAACGAATTCCGTCGAAGGCTGTGACGTTGCGCACTAAACACCGCCACGTTGCGGTCCCGAGTGACGAAACCATCGGCGGCGACGACGAACGGCACGTCGGGTGCGACACTCCGTTCGCGATCGCGATGGCAGCCGCACGGCACGCGGCAGGTGGTACCGGTCTCGACCGCGCGCCATGCACCGACAACGAGGTACCCCGCGATCAGGCGTGCGAGGAGACCACGCACCCAAATTCAAGGGAGGAGGCATTTCATGACACTGATCCGAACGACAACAACGGCGATGGCGGCGGCAGCGCTGGTATTCGCCGCGGCCACGACGGGAGTCGCGCAGCAACCGGTGCGCGTGCAGAAGGAATCACCGGGCGACGTCGTCATCTCGCGTGTCGACACCGTGTACATCACGCGCGTCGACACCGTCTGGCGCGATCATATGACTCCGGCAGCCCCGCCGCGGGTGGACACGATCCGGATCACCATGGTGGACACGGTGTTCCAGGACGTCCCGATGATCCCCGAGCCCCTGCGCTTCTACTGGGGGCTGGGCGGTGGCGGCTCATTCCCGCAGCAGCACCTCGACCCAGGACTGGCGACCGGCTTCAACGCGACTCTGCTGGCCGGCTGGCGGGGCGAGACCATGCCGTGGGGGCTGCGCATCGATGCGACGTACGACCAGCTCCAGGGGCGCACGATCAATGGCACGCGCCTCGACAACGCGTCGGTGATATCGGGCATGGCGGACGCGACGTTCGATGTGCCGTGGGGCGTCGGACGGTCCGGACTGTATCTCGTCGGCGGAGTGGGAGTGCATCGACTGAGCGACTTCAGCTTCGAGCGGGAGGATTTCATCCCCGGTGAGGAGGCACCCGATCGCCCGCGGTTCATCACCGAGTCCAGCACCGACTTCGGCGTCAACGCCGGGCTCGGGCTTCGATTCGGCATGGGCCGCTCGAATCTGTTCGTCGAGGGACGCTGGGTGAACGTGTTCCGCGGTGACCAGGACGTCCGGTACATACCGGTGGTTCTCGGCATCACGTTCTGATAGGCGATTGCGCGACGGCACGCTCATGTCCAGCCCACGACGGCCTCGGCCAGACCGCCCCTGCACGACGCGGTCGGCTCGACGGGCCGGGACCACGTGGGCCTCGGGCATGGGCGTGTTGTTCGTGCTGGCCACGGCGCCGGTCATCGCCTGCGCGCAGGCACGCGCCGCAGCCGCGGTCATCCCGGCCCTGATCCAGATCGATTCCCCCCGGGCGTCTGCTGATTCCAGCACGACCGACTCACTGAACCGGAACCGGATCGACGAGGTCACCGCGGACATCGGCGTCGCGCCGCACTTCCGGTCGGAGCGCGATTCCCTCGAGTGGTATTCCGCGCGATCGGCCGCCGAGCGCTCGAGCGGCTTTCGGCTCGTGATCTCGTTGTTCGACCGGCGACTCTGGGTGGTGCGCGGCGCCGATACGCTGCGAACGGCGGTCATCGCCGTGGGGATGGACTCCACCCTGGTCTGGCAGGAGACGGAGTGGGACTTCCGCACTCCGCGCGGCCGGCACACGATTCGTCGCAAGCAGCGAAATCCCATCTGGGTACCGCCGGACTGGCATTACGTCGAAGCCGCCACCAACCTCGGCCTCGAGCTGCGGCAGATCGAGCGCGGCCGGCCGGTACTGCTCGACCACGGCCGCCGGATAGAAGTGCGCGGCGAGCGAATCAGCCTCGTCGAGTCCGACGGGGCCGTGGTCCCCTTTGCGCGCGAAGACGAGATCATCGTCGATGACGTGCTCTACATCCCGCCGTTCGGCACTATCAACCGGCAGATCGAAGGCGAGCTGGGACGCTTTCGGCTCGATCTGGGAGGGGGCTACCTCCTGCACGGCACGCCGCACTACCTGTCGATCGGTGAGGCGGCCACGCACGGATGCATCCGTCTCGATGACGACGACATCCAGTGGCTGTACAGCAACGTCCCGACCGGAACCCGGGTCTACATCTACTGAGCCCGACCTGGGCCGCTGAGCCCGACCTGGGCCGCGCGGCGCCCCGAGACCGCCCGGGGGCATCGAACCGCAACACCAGCACGCGTACTCGCGCCGCGGCGACGCCTCAGCGAGCCACCACCTCGCCCTTTTCCGGCCGGGCCGTCGCCAGAGTCGCGTCGATCGCCCGAAGCTCCTCATCGGTGAGGCGCGGCGCGGCAAGCGCGGCAACGCAGTCCTCGATCTGCGCCACCCGGCTGGCGCCGATCAGCGCCGAAGTCATCGTGTCGTGTCGGAGAACCCACCCGATCGCCAGCTGTGCCAGCGATTGCCCGCGAGCGGCAGCGATCTCGCTCAGCCGGAGGAGACGCGCGCGTCTGGCATCGGTGATCTCGTCTGGAAGCAGCGCGCCATTTCCGTGGCCACTCGCCGCCCGGGAGTCCGCTGGAATCCCGCGCAGATAGCGGTCGGTCAGCAGCCCCTGCGCGAGCGGCGAGAACGCGATGCAGCCGATCCCTTCGTCCCGCAGCGTGTCGAGAAGACCGTTCTCGACCCATCGCTCCAGCATGCTGTACTGCGGCTGGTGGATGAGGCATGGCGTCCCCATGTCGTGGAGGAGCGCCGCGGCCGCGCGGGTCTGCGCCGGATCGTAGGACGAGATCCCGGCATAGAGCGCCCGACCCGAGCGCACCGCCTGGTCGAGGGCCATCATCGATTCGGTGAGCGGCGTGTCGGGGTCGGGACGGTGGTGATAGAAGATGTCGACGTAGTCGATCCCCATCCGCGACAGGCTCTGATCGAGGCTCGCCAGCAGGTACTTGCGGGAACCACCGTCTCCGTACGGGCCGGGCCACATGCGGTATCCGGCCTTGGTCGAGATGATGAGCTCATCGCGATGTCCGGCGAGATCGCCGCGCAGGATCCTGCCGAACGTCTCCTCGGCGGAACCGGGCTCCGGTCCGTAGTTGTTGGCGAGGTCGAAGTGCGTGATTCCGAGGTCGAACGCGCGACGGGCCATGGCGCGAGCGTTCTCGAACGAATCGACGCTCCCGAAATTGTGCCACAACCCGAGCGAGATCGCCGGGAGCTGCAGTCCGCTGCGCCCGCAGCGGCGGTACTCCATTACATCCACGGCTCGTCCGCCGACGGGCCGTAGATCGACGGCACCTTCCCACCGGCCATCCGCAGGTAGACCGACATCTGTCCGCGATGATGGATCTCGTCGTGGAGGAGGAACCAGGCGAAGTCCGTCCGGCGCACGTCGCCGAGCGTCTTCGGCGCCACGAGGAACTTCACCGTCTCGTGGAGCTTCTCGTCCGGCAGCGACTTCACGAGGTCGCCGAACTCCCGGTGCGACTGCTCGATCGCGGCGAGGATCGCGTCCCATGATTCGGGGGCCGGCGGCATTTCACCCGATGGTACACCCGACGCGAAAGCGTCGTTGAACACCAATTTCCCCAGTCCACGCTCGAGGGCGAAGATCCAGGCGAGCTCGCGCGCCGTCTTGCAGCGGTCGTGCGGCCGGAGCTCGGCTTGCGCGGGAGGAAAGGCGCGCAGCACGCGCATCGTCTTCGCGTGCTCGATCTCGTAGACCTCGAGGAACCGCTGCTTCTCGGACTGGGCCGCTCCGACGGCGGGGAGCGAGGCGGCGGGGGCTACGGTGCTGGTCATTGTCCACTCTCCTCGGCAGAGCCGGGCCGGCGCACAGGATGTGGGCCGGAACGGCCGGATCGCCAATTTCGCGATCCCACGGCGGGGGTCAAGGGAGGATGCGACGACAATCGAGCCCGACGCACGCGTTCCCTACCGATCCTTCACTTTCGCCCAGGAGTCGCGCAGCGTGACGGTGCGATTGAACACCGGCCGGTCCGGCGTCGATCCCACGGGGTCGCTCACGAAGTAGCCCGTGCGCTCGAACTGATAGCGTGACCCGACAGGGTCCAGTTTCACGCTCGGCTCGATCTTCGCGCCGGCCACCTCGACGAGCGACCGAGGGTCGAGCGCGGCGAGGAAGTCCTGTCCTTCGGGTACCGCGTCGGGATCGGCCAGCGTGAACAGACGGTCGTACAGCCTCACCGTGCAGTCGATCGCGTGCCGCGCCGACACCCAGTGGATCGTTCCCTGCACCTTCCGGCCGTCGGGGGCGTCGCCGCCACGGGTTGCCGGGTCGTAGGTGCAGCGCAGCTCGGCGATCTGCCCCGACGCATCCCGGATCACGTCGGTACACGTGATGAAATAGCCGTAACGCAGCCGAACCTCGCGGCCGGGGGCCAGGCGAAAGAACTTCCTGGGCGGGTCCTCCATGAAATCCCCGCTCTCGATCCACAGCTCGCGCGAGAACGGCAGCTTGCGCGAGCCCGTTTTCGGCACGTCGTGCGGATAGTAGGGCGCCTCCAGCTCCTCGACCACGTCGGCCGGGTAGTTGGTGATCACGACCCTGAGGGGGTCGACGACGCACAGCACGCGCGGCACGCGCATGTTCAGATCGTCACGCACGTGATGCTCGAACGTCGCCAGCTCGACCCGCGCATCCTTGCGGGCCACCCCGATCGCATCGCAGAACGCGCGGATCGCCTCGGGGGTAACGCCGCGCCGCCGGAGCCCGGCGATCGTCGGCATGCGCGGATCGTCCCAGCCCGACACGTGACCCTCGTTCACCAGCCGCAGCAGCTTGCGCTTGCTGAGCACCGTGTACTCCAGCTCCAGGCGCGCGAACTCCACCTGCGTCGGTGGGTTCGCGAAACCGACCTCCCGCACCAGCCAGTCGTAGATGTCGCGGTTGTCCTTGAACTCCAGCGTGCACAGCGAACGCGTGATCCCCTCGATCGCGTCCGAGAGACCATGCGCAAAATCGTAAAGGGGATAGAGACACCACGCCGTCCCCCGCCGGTAGTGCGGCGCGTTGCGGATGCGCAGCAGCAGCGGGTCGCGCATGATCATGTTCGGGTGCGCCATGTCTATCTTCGCCCGCAGCACGTGCGCCCCGTCGGGGAAGTCGGCGGCCCGCATGCGCCGCAGAAGGTCGAGGTTCTCCTCGACAGTACGGCCGCGGTGGGGACTCTCCGTTCCCGGCGTCGTGACGGTGCCCCGCCCTTCGCGGATCTCCTCCTCGCTCTGGGAATCCACGTACGCCTTCCCCTTCCGCACGAGCAGCTCGGCGAACTCGTAGAGCTGCTCGAAGTAGTCGCTGGCGTAGAGCTCGGCGTCCCACTGGAAGCCGAGCCACTGCACGTCGTCCTTGATCGCCTCGACGTACTTCACGTCCTCGGTGAACGGATTGGTGTCGTCGAACCGCAGGTTGCACCGGCCGTCGAACTCCCTGGCGACTCCGAAATTGAGGCAGATCGATTTCGCGTGGCCAATGTGGAGGAAGCCGTTCGGCTCCGGTGGGAATCGCGTCGCCACCGGGCGGCCGAAGCGGCCGGTCGCCACGTCGTCGGCGACCAGCTCGCGGATGAAGTCCCTGCGTGGAGCAGCGGTCTGGGTCATGTCTCAGGTCGATATGAAGGTCGATTGCCGAAAGCTATACGGGACCGTCGGTTCCGGGTATCGACGGGACGATTGTCGCACCGCCGCCTCGTATTGACCCCCCGACGGCGGCGCGGTATCGTCGAGCAGCCGCCGCGGGCGTCAGCCCTCGCGTGAGCGTGCGCGGGTCGGGCCTCGTCGGCCCTGACCGCGTGCATCGCCGTCCTCACCCCGGAGACAGGCATGACGTCCGTAGCCCCCAGCCCCTCGTTGCCCAAGTTTCTCGGCCAGGAGCCGAGCAGCGGGCTGTGCGCGTTCCACGCGCTGAACCACTTCATGGGTGGAACTCTCACCCTGCCGGCGTTCATGAGCCAGGCGACTACATTCTACCAAAAGCGGCTCGGGATGGAACGCGTGGATGCCAAGACTCTCACCGACGGAGGCAACGATCCCGCGCTCGTCGCCGAACTACTGACCGGGCTGGCCGAACAGACCACCCGCTCGCTCACCGCGACGGACCTCGACTACTACAAGAAGATCCTGATTCCCCTGAAGAACCGCGCCCACTTCATCACCATTCTCAAGGGTGACGGGGGCACCTGGTGGAACTACGACAGCCTCCTCGGTCAGCCGGCGAAGCTCGACAACCCAGCGTCGTTTCTGACCCAGAATCCGGCGCAGTCATATTTTCTGGCGAAATGAGAATGACCACGCACACGACAAGACGCGCTTTTCTCGGCGCCGCCACAACGATACTGGGTGGTGCGCTCGTGGGTGTCGGAGCGGCGTGCCGCCGCTCGGCGGACGTAGCCCGGCAGGCGACCGACGGCACGACGGGAATCGGCGCGCGCAGCCCGTCCGCCGATGCGATCGGTCTCCAGCTTTACACCGTTCGCACGCTCATGGAGCGCGACTTCGAGGGCACGCTCGCCGCGGTGGCCGGCATCGGCTACCGCGAGGTGGAGTTCGCCGGCTACTTCGGCCGCGAGCCGGCGCGCCTTCGCGCGACACTCGATGACCTTCGCCTCGCGGCACCGAGCGCTCACCGCCCGATCGAACAGTTCCGCACGGGGCTTTCGCCGATGCTCGACGAAGCGGAGGCGCTCGGCCACCGCTACCTGACCTGCCCCTGGCTCGCCGAGGGCGAGCGCACCCTCGACGGCTACCGGCGGCTCGCCGGCGAGTTCAACCAATGGGGCGCCGCGTGCCGCGACCGCGGCATGCGCTTCGCCTACCACAATCACGAGTTCGAGTTCGCGCCCATGGGCGGCACGGTGCCGTTCGACCTGCTCCTCGCCGAGACCGACCCCGCGCTCGTGGCCTACGAGCTCGACCTGTTCTGGATCATCCGTGCTGGCCGTGATCCTCTCGAGTACTTCGATCGCCACAAGGGCCGGTTTCCGATGTGGCACGTGAAGGACATGCGCGGCATCGGGAGCACGCACGAGATGACCGCGGTCGGTGCGGGTGAGATCGACTTCGCGGGAATTTTCGCACGCGCCGGGGATTCAGGACTCGAGCACTTCTTCGTCGAGCACGACCAGCCTGCCGATCCGCTGGCCAGCGTGCGCAACAGCTACGACCACCTGCGAAACCTCCTCGCGTGAGCCACTTGCCGGGGCGGCAAGACCGATGATGGATCGACGCCGGTTTCTGGAGTTGGGACTGGCCGGTGCCGCGGTCGGCGCCGGCCGGGTGGTGGGCGCAACGGAAAGGGGTGCAACCCCTGCACTTGCCGGTTTCCGCCATTCCGTCTGCCGGTGGCCGTACTCATCTCTTCTCTCGGTCGACGCGCTGGCCGGAATGGCCCGGGAGCTCGGCATTCACTCCCTCGAGCTTCTCGAGCCGGAGGAGTGGGCCATCGCACGCCGCCACGGCCTCGAGTGCGCAATGGGCTACGCCCGGGTGAGCGAGCCGCGCTTCCGGCTCACCCGCGGCTGGAATCGCGTCGAGAACCACGAGTGGCTGATCCCCGCCTATGAGGCGGGGATCAGCGAGGCGGCCGCCGCTGGCGTGCCGAGCCTCATCTGTTTTTCCGGCAATCGCGACGGTTTGAGCGATGAGGCAGGGCTCGCCAACTGTGCGCGCGGACTGCGCGAGATCCTGCCTACCGCGGAGCGCCACGGCGTCACGGTCTGCATGGAGCTCCTGAACTCCAGGGTGGACCACCGCGATTACCAGTGCGACCGCACGCCGTGGGGCGTCGCCCTGGTCGATCGAGTCGGCTCGCCGCGGTTCAGGCTTCTCTACGACATCTATCACATGCAGATCATGGAAGGCGACGTGATCCGCACGATCCGCGGCGCTCGCGAGCACATCGGACACTATCACACCGGCGGCGTCCCCGGTCGCAACGAGATCGACGGGAGCCAGGAGCTTCACTATCCGGCGATCATGCGCGCCATCGCCGAAACCGGGTTCACCGGCTACGTCGGGCAGGAGTTCATCCCGACGCGGGAGCCGCGCACGGCACTGGCGGAGGCGATTCGGATCTGTACCGTGTGACACCTCGCCGCGCCGCTGCCGCCACCAGGCGCGCCGGCGTTCGCCCCGATCCACGATGACCTTTCCAGCAGCCGCCGAATCCATGCTCGCCGAGCGCTACGCCATCGAGCGCGAGCTCGGCCAGGGCGGCATGGCGGTCGTTTATCTGGCCGAGGAGCGGAAGCACCGGCGCAAGGTTGCGCTCAAGGCGCTGCGGCCCGAATTCGCCGCCTCGCTCGGAGCCGAACGCTTCCTTCGCGAGATAGCGATCGCCGCGCGGTTGGCGCACCCGCACATCCTTCCTCTCATCGACTCCGGCGACGCCAACGGACTTCTCTACTACGTGACTCCCTTCATCCCCGGGGGATCGCTCCGCGAGCGTCTGGAGAACGCGGGACGTATCTCCCTGCGCGACGCGGTGCGCATCACCGAAGGAGTCGGAGCGGGGCTCGAGTTCGCCCACCGCGCCGGGTTCGTGCACCGCGACGTGAAGCCGGAGAACATTCTGTTCAGCGATGATCATCCGGTGCTCGCGGACTTCGGGCTCGCGCGCGCGTTCTGCGCGATCGAACCCACGGTCCTTACCGGCGCACTCAGCGAGATCGGGATGGCGCTGGGCACCCCGTCGTACATGAGCCCGGAGCAGGCGGCCGGCGAGCTCAATCTCTCGCCGCGGAGCGACATCTACAGCCTCGGCTGCGTGGTCTACGAGATGCTCGCCGGCCAGCCTCCCTTCCACGGCACCGGCGCCCGCGCCGTCATGGCGCGGCACGTCACCGAGCCGCCGCGCCCGCTGCGTACGCTGCGTGCCGAGATTCCCGGCGCGGTCGAGGCGGCTGTCGCCAAGGCGCTGGCCAAGGATCCCGAGCACCGCCACCCGTCGGTCGCCGCGTTCGTCGGCGAGCTCGCCGCAGCACTGCACGCCGCGCCCCGCTCCTACCTCGCCCCGACGGCGCCCCGCAGCATCGCCGTGCTCCCGTTCGTGAACGCGAGCGGTGACCCCGGCAACGAATACCTCAGCGACGGCATCACCGACGAGCTGATCGACGCCCTGGCCAAGGTCGAGGGTCTCCGCGTCGCGTCCCGCACGTCCGTGTTCGCGCTGAAGGGGAAGCCCCAGGATGTGCGGGCGATCGGTGCGCTGATCGGCGCCACCGTGGTGCTCGAGGGCACGCTGCGCCGTTCGGGCGACCGTCTGCGAGTCACGGCGCAGCTGACCTCGACCGATGACGGCCGGCTGCTCTGGTCGCAGCGCTACGACCGCCGGCTCGACGATGTCTTCACCGTCCAGGACGAGCTCGCGCGCACCATTGTGACTACGCTGCGCGGCACCACGCTGGGCGCGGCCGCCGAGGCGCCGGCGAAGCGGCACACGGAGAGCGCGAAGGCGTACGGCCTCTATCTGCGCGGCCGCTGGGCCGCCAACAAGCGCTCGCAGGAAGGTATCGCCGAGGCGATCGGATACTTCGAGCAGGCTCTGGGCGAAGATCCGCGTTACTCGCTGGCCCTGACCGGACTCGCCGACGCGTACGCATTGCACGTGGACTACCGCAGCGTGCGGGTACACGAGGGCTTCGAGAATGCACGCCGGTACGCGCGCGCCGCCCTCGATCTGGACGACTCGCTCGCCGAGGCTCACGCCTCGCTCGCCTGGACCCTGTTCGTTCACGACTGGAACTGGACCGAAGCCGAGCACGAATTCCGCCAAGCGATCGAGCTCGACCCCCGGTACGCTCCTGCCCACCAGTGGTTCGCCTTCCTGCTCGTCTCGCAGGCCCGGCACGAGGAGGCACTGGTGGAGGGCCACACCGCGCTGGAGCTGGACCCCGGCTCGGTGTCGGTCCGCCGCAGCCTCGGATGGCTGTACTATTATGCCCGCCGTTTCGAGCGCGCGCGGCATCATCTGGAGCGGGCGGTGGAGATGAATCCGATGGCCGAGGAGACCTATCGCGTCCTTGGCCTGACCACGGCGGTCGAAGGCCGCTACGAGCAGGCCGAGCGCACATTGCGCGAGGCGCTCGCGCTTCCCGGCGCGGGAACCTATACGCTGGCGACGCTCGGCTATGCGCTCGCCCGCGGCGGCCATCGCGCCGAGGCCGAGGAGATCGTTCGCCAGCTGAGATTACGCGCCGCGCAGGAATACGTGGCGCCGCCGGCGATGTCCACCGCTCACATCGGCCTCGGCGACGTCCCATCCGCGCTCGACTGGCTGGAGAAGGCGTACGAGGGACGTCGTGGGTGGCCGGTGTACCTGCGCGTGAATCCCGTGTTCGATCCTCTGCGCGGCGAGCCGCGCTTCGAGGCCCTGGTCGAGCGGATGCGGTTCCCGCCGGGCTGACTGCCGGCCCGGTTCGAGCTAGCTCGGCGGTCGGAATTCGACCACCGCCCAGACGCCCGCGACGAGGGGAACCGCGGGAGGCCGGCCAGTTCACACTAACTCGTTGCACCAATGGCGCTTGCCAGCTCCTGCCGGGGGCCGTGTCCGGTCGGCTGAGCGTGCGTCGACGCCGGGGCTCGCGTTGCCCGGCCGTGCCCTCGCGGGGAGTCAGACGTCAGAACGGGAGAACCGACCTGACCATGGCCCTTCCCGACGAGCACGTCCAGGCCGCTCACGCCGCCGGACTGCAATACGTGACCGATGCTACGCCCGGCATCCGCCGCCAGCGGAGCGGCCGCGGCTTTTCCTATCGCTACGCCGACGGGAGTCTGGTGCGCGATCGGGCTGAGCTCGCGCGCTTCCGCAAGCTCGCGATCCCGCCGCGGTGGACCGACGTCTGGATCTGCGCCCTTCCCACCGGACACCTCCAGGTCACGGCCCGCGACGCCCGCGGGCGCAAGCAGTACCGATATCATCCGCAGTACCGCGACATGCGGGATGAGACCAAGTTCGAGCGGATGATCGCCTTCAGCGAGGTGCTCCCGCTGATCCGTGAGCGCGTCGAACGCGACATCGCGCTGCCGAAGCTCTCGCGCGACAAGGTTCTGGCCACCGTCGTCTGGCTGCTCGAGAAGACGCTGATCCGCGTCGGACGCGACGAGTACGCGCGCGCCAACGGGTCGTTCGGCCTGACGACGCTGCGCCGGCGCCACGTCGCGATCTCGGGCGCCAGGCTGCGGTTCGAGTTCCGGGGGAAGAGCGGCGTCGCGCATTCGGTCGCCGTCACCGACCGCCGGATCGCACGCATCGTTCAGCGCTGCCAGGACACACGCGGACAGGAACTCTTCCAGTTCCACGACGAGGACGGCCGGCGACAGGCGGTGGACGCGGCCGACATCAACGAATATCTGCGCCGCATCACCGGGCGTCAGGTGACGGCCAAGGACTTCCGTACCTGGGCCGGCACCATGCTCGCCGCCGCCGCCCTTCGCGACCTCGGTCCGTTCGCGACCGGGAAGGAAGCCAAGGCGAACATCCTGCGCGCGATCACCCAGGTCGCGAAGCGTCTGGGCAACACCCGCACCGTCTGTCGAAAGTACTACGTTCATCCGGCGCTGCTCGAGGCCTACATGGAGGGCTTCGTCCTCCCGCCGGCTCCGGCAGCCGACGACCGCCGCGAGACCGGCGGCGGCGGACCGGCGGCGCTGCGTCGAGATGAGATCATCGTCGTCGATCTCCTGCGCCAGCGCACGGTGTCGACACCGTCGCGAATGGTGGGCGGCGCTTCAGCGGATGCCCCGGTTCAGGTGGACGGAGTCGCGTCGGACGACGGCGAGCCCGCGGAACCGGCCGAAGGGGAGCCGCTCGAGGGCCGGCCGGGCGACGTGGAGACGGTCGAACAGGGAAGCTGATCGGAACACCCCGGTAGTCGTGCTCCTGCCCACCGATTGTGCATTGTGCGGGGCGACGACGTCCGTACCTTGGGGGTAGTCTCGCTCCCCGAAGAGCGGCCGTGGTCCAACCCAGCTACCGCGAAGGTGTCATGCGCCAGCTCCCGAGGATGGTTCGACACGGCCTGGTCGCCGCAGTCGCGTCTGCCCTGGCTACGGCCGGCGACGCGCATGGCCAGGCCGCGCTCGGAAATCCCGCACCCGCGGGCACTACGGGCCGTCAGTATGCGGTCCTTTCGATCAGCGGAGGCGTCAGTCTCGGCTCCTACCAGGCGGGAGTGAACTGGGCACTTCTCGAGCTGTTTCGCGGGACGGCAGGTGATACCGTGCTCGGGCTGCCCAGCATGGCGCTGGCGTCGATCGCCGGTGCGAGCGCCGGCAACATCAACACGATTCTGTGGGCGATCGAGGGCTGCACGGCCCAGCGTGCGCGTCCGCCCGAGGAAAGTCTGTTCTGGCAGACCTGGATCCCGCTCGGAGTTCCGCAGCTCCTGCCGGCGCGACGGACCGGCGGCGGCGAGCGCGCGCTGTTCGATCGCGGATTCGCCCGCGACTCGCTGTACCGTGAGTTCCGCCGGCGCATGACGTCACCGGACCTCGAGCAGGGATGCCTCATCCGCGCTGGCATCACTCTGACGCGCATTCGCCCGGACACCCTCACGGTCGGGCAGCTGAGCGTGCCGACCCAGCGCTTCGCCACCGTGTTCAACGCCAGGGTCACGCCGGGCGACACCGGCGGCGTCGAGCTTCGCTTCGAGTGGCCGACGGAGGACAGCCTGCTGACCGCCAACAGGCGATTCGGAAAGCTCGTGCTGCCCCCGAAGAATCGGCGCGGTGACGTTTCCGACAGTACCATCTTCGACATCGTCGAGGCGGCGAGCGCGTTTCCGCTGGCCTTCGAGCCGAGGTTCATTCCGCTCTACTACCCCGACCGGGCGATAAGAGACACCGTCAGCGAGTGGTACGTGGACGGCGGAGTGTTCGACAACAATCCCGTCGGGCTCGCGCTGGAGATTTTCGCGCACTCGTTCCCGCGGGCGCTGAGTGACACGGTAGCCGACACGGTCACGGTGATCTACGTGGACCCGGTTCGCCTGCGGCGGCCGCTCGACTCGCTGCGGCTGTCGCGCCATCGCGGCCTGGCCTCGGGCGGACTGATGTCCGCGATGCAGCTGATCGCCGGCGCGGTCGAGACGGCGCGCCAATACGAGCTCCAGCTGTGGATGCGCGATCCCGGCATTGCCAGCCCCGACACGCTCCTCATCCGGCTCTCCAGCCGGTCGCATCCCATTCTCGGCGAGCATCTGGGGCAGTTCGGAGCGTTTCTGGCGCGGCCGTTCAGGGAGTACGACTTCTACGTCGGCGTCTACGACGGCATGCACTTCGTTGCGCACGAATACGCGTGCGCGCCCCGGCCGTCGCGGCAATGCGTGGCGGACGTGATCCGGCGATTGATCGCCGACCCGCCGATGGAGCTCGGCACCGTGGCACCGCCGCTGCTGTCGGCCCTCCTGACGCGCGAGTTCAACGATCTGGTGGCCGACGACGACTCCGCCGCGTCCCGCGCCTCCATCGCGAGTGGAGCGACGGCCGCGGACTCCTCCCGCCTCACCATCTTGCTGGCCCTGCACGCCGCTCAGGAGTCGCAGTACGCCGCACCGGCGTCCCGGTGCGGCACCGTGTCGCTACCGGAGCTCGTCCTGTGCCATCGTCAGCTGCTGGAGATACTGGAGCGATTTCGCGCCGCGCCCGGCGTGCGCCCCACGGCGCGGGCGCAATTGCGCGCGTGCCGGCGGTCTTCCCCGGCGACGGACTGTCGCGAAGCCGAGGATTTCGATGCACTGCTCGCCAATCCAGTGAAGTTCGCCAGCGGCAAGACCGATGAGATACTCCGCCGGCTGCGCGAGGTCGAGCATCAGCTGCACGTCGAGGCGCGGGAGGGCGAGTTCACGGACGCCCGGGCACGCGTTGCAGGCGAGCGGATGGATGCCGAGCTGCTCGCCACGCTCATCGAGTCGATGTATCGCTCACGTCCGCTTCGTCCCCGCTACGGCGCCGAATGGAGCCCCACGTCGGCTCCGGCGCGCTGGGCCCACCTGATTCCCTATCACATCGGCGGCAATCTCGGCAGCGCCGGATTCGAGCTCGGCTACCGCCCGATACTCAACCTCGGCTCGCACGCCGCCCTGACATTGCCGATCACCATGCACTGGCGGGCGATCCGGCTGGAGACGCCCGAGAACGACAACGAGCTGAAGATCACCAACTACGCCGGCGCTGGCGCGGGGCTCGCCGTTCGCGGCCTCCCGCCACCGGCGCTCTCTGCCGTCTTTCCGGAGTTCGGCGCCTCGGCCCAGATCTTCACCTCGAACACCGATGGTTACGGCGGGAGCTTCCTCGTCGGCGAGGTTTACGTGGATTTCTCGCTGGTGATCGGCCGGTTGCGGCTCGCCGGGCGCGCCACACCGACC
>DATKCV010000030.1:0-4271 GCA_035513015.1 Gemmatimonadaceae bacterium | reverse complement strand
TTCGTCCAATTCGTCCAATTCGTCCAATTCGTCCAATTCGTCCAATTCCCCTATGCCATGATGTCCCTGATGCGGGAGATGCTGAGGGGCGCCTGCGCCTCGCCGCGGCAGGCGTAGAAGCAGGCATTGCAGGCGATCTCGTGGTACGGCCGGTAGTCGCGCCAGTGGAAGTCCACGGGGTAGTCGGGGCAGCGCTTCACGTGCCCCGTCGGGGACACGTGCACGGTGCGCATGCCGGCGCGGCACGGCTCGTCGAGCTCGCCGCGGGCCCAGCGCGGGATCTGCTGGAGGTAATGATCGGAGTTCACGATGACGCCGCGACGGCGGCGCTTGAAGGCGAGGAGCTCGGCGATCACCTCGTCGAGCTGGCGGAGTCGTTCATCGCGCAGGACGTGCGTGGCGTTGCCGTTCTTGAAGGCGGTGTAGACGCTCAGGTTCACGCCGCAGTCGAGATCGCGCGCGCGCTGCACCAGCGGGAGGATCTGATCGAGGTTGTCGTCCTTGATGACGGTGTTGAAGCGGATGTTGTCCACCCCTCGCGCCCGCAGCGCCGGCACGGTGTCGAAGATCCGCGCCGTCAGGCCGGGGATCCCGCGCGCGGCATCGTGGCGGGCGTCGAGGTAATCGAGCGAGATGTTGATCTGGCTCAGCCCCGCATCCCACAGGGCCTTTCCCCGTTCGGGCGTCAGCATGCCGCCGTGGGTGAGCATTGTGATGAAGCTCACCCGTACGGCGGCGTGGACGGCGGCGATCAGTTCCTCGAGGTCGCGGCGCAGTGTCGGCTCGCCGCCGGTGAACGTGATCACCATCGGATTGAAGAACCGCGCGGCGTCGGCGAAGCTCTTCAGCTCCTCGGCCTTCGCCGCCGGCGATGTCTTCCAGTAGTCGCAGAACCCGCAGCGGGCGTTGCACCGCATCGTGACCTCGAGCTGCACCGAGATCGGGCGGCGGCGTATCGTCAGCCAGGCGTACTTGGCCAGAAAGACCGGAACGTCCCAGGGGGTGAACTTGCTCGACAGCATGGCGGGAGGCTCACTCCGCCATCGGCAGCGTGATCCCCTGCGCGCGCGCCGTCTCGACTGCCTCCGGATAGCCGGCGTCGGCGTGGCGGGCGACGCCGATCCCGGGATCGTTGGTCAGCACGCGCTCGAGTCGCGTCCGCATCTCCGGCGTCCCGTCGGCGACGATCACCTGCCCCGCGTGCAGCGAGTTCCCGATCCCCACTCCGCCACCGTGGTGGAACGAAACCCACGATGCGCCGCTGGCCACGTTGAGCATCGCGTTCAGGATCGGCCAGTCGGCGATCGCGTCGCTGCCGTCGAGCATCGCCTCAGTCTCGCGGAAAGGCGATGCCACGCTGCCGGTGTCGAGGTGGTCGCGCCCAATGACGATCGGCGCGGAGAGCTCGCCGCTCGCCACGAGATCGTTGAGCGCGACGCCGAATCGCGCCCGCTCGCCCTGCCCCAGCCAGCAGATCCGCGCGGGGAGTCCCTGGAAGCGGACGCGCTCGCCGGCCAGCGCGATCCACCGCCGCAGATGCTCGTTCTCCGGAAACAGCTCGAGCACCAGCTCGTCGGTCCGGCGCAGGTCGCGCTCGTCGCCGGACAGCGCCACCCACCTGAACGGCCCCTTCCCCTCGCAGAAAAGCGGACGCACGTACGCCGGTACGAATCCGGGAAAGTCGAACGCGTCGCGCACGCCGGCGTCGAAAGCCACGGTCCGGATGTTGTTGCCGTAGTCGAACGTGATCGCGCCGCGGCGCCGGAGCTCGAGCATCGCCCGCACGTGCTCGACGATCGAAGCGGTCGCCCGCGCGATGTACGCCGCCGGGTCGCGCCGCCGCAGCTCGACCGCCTCGGCGAGCGGGATTCCGGCCGGCACGTATCCGTTCAGCGTGTCGTGGGCACTCGTCTGATCGGTCAGCGCGTCGGGTACGATGCCGCGCCGTATCAGTTCGGGGAGGACTTCGGCGGCGTTTCCGACCAGCCCGACCGAAAGCGGGCGCTTCGCCGTCCGCGCGTCGCCGAGCCAGGCCAGCGCCTCGTCGAGCGATGCCGTCTTGCGGTCGCAGTAGCCCGTCGCCAGCCGCATGTCGATGCGCGATTCATCCACCTCGATGCCGAGGATCGCGGCACCCTGCATCGTCGCCGCCAGCGGCTGGGCGCCGCCCATCCCGCCGAGGCCGGCGGTGACGACGAGCCGGCCCGCCAGGCTCCCGTCGAAGTGTGCACGGGCCACGGCGCCGAACGTCTCGTACGTCCCCTGGAGGATTCCCTGCGAGCCGATGTAGATCCACGACCCCGCGGTCATCTGTCCGTACATCGTGAGCCCGAGCCGCTCCAGCTCGCGGAAGTGCTCCCAGGTGGCGAAGCGCCCGACGAGGTTGCTGTTGGCGATCAGAACCCGCGGCGACCAGGCGTGGGTGCGAAACACACCGACCGGCTTTCCACTCTGAACGAGCAGCGTCTCGTCGTCCTCCAGCCGGCGGAGCGCGCGCACAATCGCATCGAACGATGGCCAGTCGCGCGCCGCCTTCCCGGTTCCGCCGTACACCACCAGGTCCTGCGGGCGCTCGGCGACGTCGGGATCGAGGTTGTTCATGAGCATCCGGAGCGCCGCTTCCTGCTGCCATCCCTTGCAGGAGAGCGTTCGTCCGCGCGGCGCACGGATGGTGCGCGGTCCGGACGTCGCGGCGGCCCGGTCGGTCGTCGAACCGGTGGTCGTCATGCGGGAATCGCCTCCAGCGCCGGCACGAACCGCCCCTTCGCGACGGCATCGGCGAGCACGGTGATGTCGGTGCTCAGCACGCGGTCCTGCTCGAGGGGCGCGACGAGCGTGCGTACCGCCCGATGGGCGTCGGCGACGCCGCTACCGGGGCGCAGCGGGGCGCGGTGGTCGAGGCCCTGCGCGGCGCACATCAGCTCGATCGCCAGGATGTGCTGCACGTTGCCGACGACCCGTCGCAGCTTCCAGGCCGCTCCCATCGCCATCGGAACGACATCCTCCTTGCTGCCATCGGTGGGTATCGTGTCCACGCTCGCCGGATGGGAGAGAACCTTGCACTCGCTCGCCAGCGCGGCGGCCGTCACCTGCGCCATCATGAAGCCGGAATTGACGCCGGCGTCGCTGGTGAGGAACGGCGGCAGCCCCTGATTGAAGTCGGGATGGACGAGCCGATCGATCCGCCGCTCGGCGATCGTCGCCAGGTTGGTCAGCGCGATCGCCATGACATCGAGCGCCATCGCCACCGCCTGCCCGTGGAAGTTGCCGCCGCTCAGCATCGTGCCATCCTCGAACACCAGCGGATTGTCGGTGGCCGCGTTGAGCTCGCGCTCGACGAGACCGGCGGCGAAGCGCAGGGCATCGCGCGCCGGGCCGTGCACCTGCGGCATGCAGCGCAGTGCATACGGGTCCTGCACCCTGGGATCCCCGTGCCGGTGTGACTCGCGGATCTCGCTGTCGGCGAGCAGCGACCGGAGGAGCGCGGCGGACTCCCGCTGCCCGGTCTGCCCGCGGGCATCGTGTATTCGCGGGTCGAACGCCACCGGCGTGCCGAGCAGCGCCTCCAGCGACATCGCGCCGGCCACGTGCGCGGTGATCCACAGGCGCCGGGAGTCCTCGACGGCGAGCGCGGCGATGGCGGTGTGCGCCTGCGTTCCGTTGATCAGGCTCAGCCCCTCCTTGGGCTCGAGCGTCACCGGCTCGAGCCGGGCCGCCGCCAGCATCTCGGACGCCGGGCCGTGCCGGCCGTCGACGTGCAGCGTTCCCTCGCCGATCAGCGCCAGCGCGAGATGGGCGAGCGGGGACAGATCCCCGCTCGCCCCCACGCTCCCCTGCTCGGGCACCGGCGGATGCAGTCCCGCGTTCAGCATCCGCACCAGCGTCTCGGCGAGCAGCGGGCGCGCACCGGAGAATCCCCTGGCCAGCACGTTGGCGCGGAGCAGCATCATTGCCCGTACCTCCCGCTCGGGGAGCAGCGGCCCGACGCCGGCGGCGTGGCTGCGCACCAGGTTCACCTGGAGCTCGGCCAGCCGCTCCGGCGGGATCGCGATGTCGGAGAGCTTCCCGAAACCGGTGGTCACTCCGTAGACCACGTCGCGCCGCTCGATCACCGCCTCGACCACCGCCCTCGTACGCGCCATCCGCTCGCGCGCCGACTCGGCGAGCGCCACCGGCCGCCGGTCGTCGGCGACCGCGCGGACCTGCTCGAGCGTCAGGGATTCACCGTCGAGGGTGACGAGTGGCATCGTGGGGGGAGCCGGGGGGCAGGG
>DATKCV010000029.1:0-27362 GCA_035513015.1 Gemmatimonadaceae bacterium | reverse complement strand
ATAGGGGATAGGGGATAGGGGATAGGGGATAGGGGATAGAAGTTAAGGGACACAGACCGGGGATATAGGATAGGGGATGGGACGTCGGGGAGAAACGCCAACGTTCCGTCCCTCGTCCCTCGTCCCTCGTCCCTATCCCCTATCCCCTCCCCCCTCACTGCGCCCGATACGTCCTCGAACGATAGTCGAACTTGAGATCCGGCTCCGCCTTCAGCGCGATGAAGAACGTAAACGCGAAGTTCCCGTTCGGCGACTGGTTGAACGCGAAGATCGCACGCCAGTCGTGCATGTCGCGCTGGAGCGAGACGCTGTGGCTGGCGAAGCTCTTGCCCTGAAAGTCGTACATCGTGCTCCACCGCATCGTCCACAGCGGCGTCACGTTCAGGCCGAGGTTGGCCTGCATCGTCATCGTCGGCGGATACTGGTACAGCGGTCCACCCGTGGTCTGGGAGAGCGTGTCGATGAGCGGCGGGTTGGCGTGCACGTTGCGCACGCAGAGATCGTAGATCGGTGGATTGTCGCGCAGCTCCTCGCAGTGCGCGAACGGGTCGAAGATGATCACCTCGCCAGTTCCCACCGGAGGCCGCTGCCGCTGGGCCGAGAAGGTGAAGTCCGCACTCCACCCGGCCGGACGAGCGACCATCAGCTCGGACTGCCGGCTGCGACCGGCGATCGGCATCGAGCCGACCTCGCGGACGAGCAGCGAATCGGTCTGCTCGCCAGCCGGACTGGCGGGCGGGTCGACGCTCTGCGATGGAACGGCCAGCCCGAAGATGCGCGACATCAGAATCCACGGATTCGTCTTTTCATCGAACCGCATCGTCGCCGAGATCCCCGTCCGGTACGGCTTGAACCTGGACGTGTCGCTCTGGAGGCTTCCCTCGAACAGTGAATAGTCCACGCCGATGTCGAAGCCCGGGACCATCTCCGATGTGAGTCCCAGCCGGAAGGTGCTGGTGGCGAATCCGGCGAGAAGTCCCGGCGCCGGACGCCCGGCCTCACGCGAGCGCCGCCGCAGCTCGGCCGCGCGCTCGAAGTCGTAGCTGAGCGAGGACGTGGTGATCCTCAGCAGCGTCACCTTGCGCCCCTCGGTCGGCTGCGATGCGGTATCCGTCTCGGCCGCGCGGAGCCGTCCCTCGATGTTCTGCGACAGACCGAGCGAGAGCTGATGCGCCGGCAGGGCACCGATGTACGTGGGGCGCGTCTGGTTGATGGCCGCCAGGAATTCGTCGCTCACGTCGCCCTTCGGCGAGTACGACCAGCTGAGCGATGGCGAGAGCGCGTGCCGGAACCGCTCGAACCCGGCGAAGCCGGGCCAGAGACCGAACAGCGTCGGCGAGATTCCGAGCGAGTAGCGCAGACGCTTGGTCTGGCGCACGAATTCGCCGCCGGTGCGCTCGGTGCGCACCCAGAATCCGGCGGACGGATCGACGTTCACCAGCGAGACGCTCGGGGCGATGTTCCACCGCCCGCGTGACATTCCCGGGAGCTCGAATCCAGTCTCCCAGTTGATCGACGTGCGGTGGGTCCGGTCGAATATCCGCGTCACCCGGATCGACGTGTCCCGGACATCCTGGATCAGCCGCGGCTCCGGATAATTCCTCGCCTGCTCCGTCACGGTGAACGAGTTGCGCCACTTGAAGCCGAAGATCTGGAGCGGCGTGTCGAACGAGGCGTTCGTAGTCCGTTCGTCCCTCCGCAGCGGGACGCTGTCCAGCACTCCACCGGCGTCGAGAAAGTACCGGTACGAGTACTGCCCCTGCGGCGGAAGACGCAGCCGCAGGTTGTTGCTCGTGCTGAACGACGGCGTCCAGACCAGCCACTCGCCCAGGTTGAGCGAGCCGGTCGAGATCGAGAACGATGGGAAGCCGACGGACAGCTCGTCCCGTCCCACCTGCTGCTGGCTGGAGCCCCCGAGCGAGATCGACGCCGGCCCGATCCGGTTCGAGTAATTCACGTTGGAGCTGATCGTTCCCAGCACCTCGGCCGCCTCGAACCCCGTCTGCCGGCGGACCTGGGTGTTGGTCATGTAGTTGATGTTCGCGTTCATGCTGCTGGACGCCGAAAACTGCTGGCGGTGCTGCCACGAGACGCCCGTGCTGCGCCGGCCATCGGTCAGGCGGTGATGCTCGAAGCCCATCCGCCCGCCGAGGAACCGGTCGATCCAGTTGTACTGCCACTCGCCGCTCCAACGGATCCAGCCGGGGTCGAGCGATGTTGCCCGCGCACCGCTGCGCCAATCGAGCCAGACGCGGCCGTCCATGTAGTCGTTGATCGCGAAGTAGTAGCCGATGTTCTCGAGCTGCCGCCGGTACGACGGGCTGTTGCGCACGATGTCGCTGAAGCCAAGGCGCGGCGAAAGGATCCCGCTGCGGCGCCCCTCCCTCAGGTCCTGGAACACGAACGGGAGCCACATGACCGGGATGTCCCGGATGTACAGGATCGCTGGCCGCGAGACCATGATGTTGCGCGAGACCATCTTCATCTCGCGGGCGGCGAAGTGATAGTGCGGCTCCTCGAGATCGCAGCTCGTGATCGTGCCGTGGAAGCCGAACGCCGAGGTGGGCTGGCCGGTGGCGCTGTCGGCTACCTGGATCGCCATCCGGTCGGCGTGGAGGATCCATCGCTGGCCGCTGGTGACCGCTGTCCGCACGTTGCCGACGCGGCCCGTCCGCGTCTCCAGATCGTAGTCGATCCACTCGGCGACGATGTCATCGCCTTGCGCCGGATCGCGGAGCGTGACCGCCCGTCCCGGGCCGGCGTAGGCGAACAACGTGCGCGATGAATCGTCGTAGACCACGCTGTCGCCGACGAGCACCGTTCCGTCCCGCTCGATCGCCGCCCGTCCGCGGAGCCGCAGAATCCGGTTGGCGGCATCGAACATCACCGTGTCCGCGCAGTAGCGGGTGGCGACGTAACCCTGGCGGGCGAGCATCGCCCGGACCAGCGTGTCGGTGGCCGGCCACTCGACGAGCGACGGCGCCCGCCCGGTGTCGGGTACGGCGGGGAACTGGCAGGCGGACGCCGGCTGAACCGGTACGGTATCGGCTGGCGGCGCGACCGGCGGCTCCTGCGCCGAAAGCGGCGCGACGCCGATCATGAGCGCCGCGACGAGTGAGAATGCCCGGGCCGGCGACCCACCGGTCACGCGCCCGCTCCCTCGCCGGCAAGCGCGCGTGACTCGCGCCGCACCCGGCGGCGGTGGATCAGACTGGACAGCGCGATGCTCACCTCGTACAGCAGGTAGAGTGGGCCGGCCATCACCAGCAGCGTCATCGGATCACCACCCGGCGTGATGAACGCGGACGCGATCAGGCAGAGTACGACCGCATACCGCCTGAACCTCGTCAGCATCTGCGGCGTCACGATCCCGAGCGACGTCAGGGCCACGATCACGATCGGAAGCTCGAACACCGCTCCGAACGCCAGCGAGACGCTGATCGCGAAGCCGAAGTAGCCGGAGGCCGTGATCATCGGCGCCATCGACTCCGTCTGGAAGCCGAGCAGGAACCGGAGCGTGAACGGCAGGATGACGAAGAACGCCAGCGCCACTCCGAGCATGAACAGCAGCGTCGCTCCGAGCAGCACCGGAATCACGACCTTCTTCTCGTGCCGGTACAGCGCCGGCGAGAGGAACGCCCACACGTGCCAGCCGATCACCGGCAGTGCGAATATTCCTCCCAGCGCCACCGAGGACATCATCACGATCCGGAACGGATCGGTCGGGCTGGTGAACACCAGCCTGCCACCCTGGAGGAACGGCGCGATCGGCCGCATCAGCACGCCGACTACGTCGAACTGGATCATCAGGGCGAACGAGATCAGGACACCGGCGACGAGCGTACCGATCATCCACATCAGGCGCCAACGCAGCTCCTCGAGGTGATCGAGGAACGGCATCTCCTTCTCCTGGCGCTGCGCGGACACGGATTGCTCCGGCGCCGATCAGCGCAAGGTGCGCAGCAGATCCCGGGCGAGCTCCGCCTCGTCGGATCGAGGCCACCGCCGCACCACTTCCTCGAGCATCGTGCGCGTCATGGCCATGTTGTTGCGGTCACGCTGGATCAGAGCCCGGCGGTAGAGCGCCGTGGCGGCGCGCGCCGACTCCGGATAGCGCTGAACGACGGCCGCGTAAACCGAATCGGCCATCGCCTGATTCCGCTCCTGCGCGTACGACTCGCCGATCCAGTACATCGCGTCGGGCGCGATGTCCGCCGTCGGATACTGCCGAAGCAGATCATCGAGGGCTCGGCGCGCGGCCCCCTGGCTTCCGCGGCGCATCTGATCGAGCCCCAGCTGGAGCAGCTGGTTTGGTCCGGGCGATGGCTGCCCAGCGGCCGCGCTGGTGTCCCCACCCGGCACCGGCTGCACCATCGATTCCTGCATCTCCTGGCTCCGCTGGTCCATCGACGCCCGCAGCTCCTGGAGCCGGCGCTGGCTCTGGCCGGTCAGCTCCTGCACCGTCAGCAGGTTCTGGCCGAGGGAGTACAGCTCCTCCCGCATGTCGCCCTGGAAGCGGGCCATCCGCGAGTTGGCCGACCGCACGGAATCGTTGACCGTCGCCAGCACGTCGAGCAGCGAGTCGATCCGGTAGCGCTGCCGGATGTCACGCTCGGCGGCCTCGGCGCGCATGATCGCCAGGTCGTTCTGAAGGACCTGGATGTCGGTCCGGGTGGCGAAGCACGCCCCGGTCGCCAGAAAGGCGACCGGAGCGAGCGTCTTCAGCCAGCGCGTCACTGGGATGGCGACACCAGGCGGTCGCCTCCAGAAACGATCTCGAACTCGGCGCGCCGGTTCTGCGCCCACGCCGACTCGTCCGAGCCCATCGCCGCCGGCCGATCCTCACCGTAGCTCACGATGTCTATCCGCCCCTCAGCGATCCCCTGCGAGACGAGATAGCGGCGGGCCGACGCGGCGCGGCGCTGGCCGAGCGCCATGTTGTACTCATCGGAGCCACGCTCGTCGGTATGGCCGGCGACACGGATCCGGAGGTTCGTGTTGGCGCGCAGAATCGGCACCTTCTGGTCGAGCGTGGCGCGGGCCTGCGAGGTCAGCTCGGAGCGGTCGAAATCGAAGTACACGGCCGACGCCATCGTCGTCCGCAGCGACTCCATCCGCCGGTTTTCGGCGGCGACACTGTCGGCCCGACGGCGCTCGGCCTCCAGGCGCGCACGCTCGGCCGCTTCCGCCTCCAGGCGACGGCGCTCCGCCTCGGCTGCAGCTGCAGCTGCCTCACGCGCTCGGCGCTCGGCGGCCGTGTCGATCGCGGGCGCGGGTGGCACGACCTCGGGTTCGGGACGGCGGCAGGCGCCGACCGTGACCATGCCGGCCAGCAGCAGCACTGGAGCAACTCGCGAGTACCGGATCATTGAGCATCTCCCAAGAGTGGATCGGATGATCGTGGGTCCCAGCGCCCACGGTGGCGACACTGCGGTACTACTGCGCGGTCCCCGAATACGGCGACCACGCCGGTAGCCGAACCCCGCCGGCGCGCGTCAACTGACGAACCCGGCCCGATTCGACATCGAGTACGTAGAGCTGCTTCACGCCAGTACGGTTGGATGTGAACACCAGATGACGCCCATCCGGGGCCCACGACGGATCCTCGTTGATTCCTTCGCTGGAGTGCTGTCGGATTGCACGCGTTCGAAGGTTGATCGTCATCACCTGGAACCGGCCGTCGATCTGCGACATGAACGCGATCGCGCGGCCGTCCGGTGACCAATCGGGGTTGGAGCGGTAGTACTGGTCGCCGAAGGCGAACGGCGTGAGGAGCTCGGCGTTCGTGCCATCGATGTCGGAAATATACACTTCCGGGTGGCCGGAGCGATCGCTCGTGTAGGCGATGCGCCTCCCATCCGGGCTGAAGCTCGGTGAAACGTTGGCCTGGGCACCGCGGCTGACGGTGACCCGGCGAGCAGCTCCCTGCCCGAGCGCGGGGACGAGGACGAGATTCGCCTCGTCGTCGCGGCCGTGAGCATAGACGAGCGACCGCCCGTCGGGTGAAAAAATCGGCGTGATGTTGAGCGGTCCCGGCGTCGCCGTGACCGCCCGCACCTGCCCTGTCGCGAGGTCCCGCACGTGGATGCGCGTTCCGGCATCGCTCTGGCTCGAGTACGCGATGTGACGGCCGTCGGGGTGCCAGGCCGGCGAGCTCGCCGACTCCTCGTCCGTCAACGGCCGCTCGTTCGCTCCGTCGCTGTCGATAACGTACACGCGTCCGGCCCTGACGAAAAGAACCCGCGTCTGCGCGATCCCGCGCACGCCGGTGATCCACCGCTCCATCTCGTCGGCGACGCCGTGCACCGCCATGCGCCACTGCGGGCTGCCGAACCCGGCCGGAATCGGGAAGCTTTGCTGCTCGGCGACCCGCTCGAGCCCAACGTCGTGGAGTGTCACCTGAGCGCCCGTCGCCGTCTGCGCGACCTGCACCACGGCCACCGCGCCCAGTCGGCCGAACAGCGGGTAGTTCACGCGACCGCCGGCACCGGCGCGAGCGGACTCTGCGGCACCAGTGGCCTCCTCTCCGATCAACGTCACACGATCACCGTAATCCAGATCACGTCGCAGTATCGCGGCGATCGAGTCCCCGCCCGGACCGGCGACCGGAAGCACGATCACCCCCGGCCTGGTGCCGGCGCCGTAGGTGAGCCCGATGCGAACGCCGCGGGTGGTGTCCTGAGCGGCGGCTGGCGCGGCGGCTGCCGCCGCGAGCAGCGCGGCGGCGGCCCAACGATACAGAGTCTGCATCAGCGTACGATTCGGGGATCGAAACTGAAGACGACGGGAAGCACGTCGTCCGAGAAACCGGTGGGGAGCGGACCGAACGAGTTCGCCTGCGCCGCCGCCTCGATCGCGCCCTCGGCCTCGAGGTCGAAGCCGTAGACGCCGGAGCGGCGCACGAAGCGAAGGCCGGAAACGGTGCCGTCCCGGTGGATCAGGAACATCACCTCGGCACGGAGTGGAGCGTTCGGATTGTCCGGCCGGAAGCGGAGAGCGACCTGCCGGACGATGTTTTCCAGATACCCGCGATAGGGAAAGTCGATCCCCTCCGTGCGCACGGTAGCCACGTCGGTGCCGCGTCCCCCCTCTGGACCGCCGCCGGCCCGCTGTGCGTCGGCCACCGGAGATGTCGTGGTGCGCTCGGTCGGCGCGGGAGTCGGCGTGGCCGCCACGGGGGGCCGCCGCTGTGGTGTCGGGCGCTCAACCGGAGCCGGCATCATCCGCTCCGGCGTCTCCGGACGGATCGGCGGCGGCGCGGGAGTCTGCGGCTCCGTCTGCGGCCGCTGCGGTGTCGGCGTCACGATGCCGACCTGTCGCGGGCCGGGCGGCGCGGCGACGATGTTCACGCGGTACACCGGCGGCAGCGGGGTCGCGGCATCCGGCCTGAAGAGGAGCAGCGCTGCCGCTGCGGCGCCATGCAGGACCACCGAGACCGTGAGCGGGAGCCCGAGCGGGCGCGCGCCCTCGCGCATCATCTACCGGATCTCCTCGGGCTCGGCCACCAGTCCGACGTCGCCCACGCCCGCCCCCCGCATCACGGCGAGCACGCGTACGATCTGACCGTACGGCACGTTCTGATCGGCGCGCAGGTAGACGCCGTCGCGCGACTGCGCCTGCGCCAGCGCGCGAAAGCTCGCCTGGAATTCGTTGTAGGTCAGTCGGGTCTGGTCCACGTAGATCTCGCCATTCCGTCGCACGGTGACGACAAGCCCGCTCCGGGCCTCCAGCGGGCGCACGTCGGCCCGCGGCAGCGCCACGTCCACCCCGCCCTGCATCATTGGCGCCGTGATCATGAAGATCACGAGCAGGA
Organism: Gemmatimonadaceae bacterium; assembly: GCA_035513015.1. GTDB lineage: Bacteria > Gemmatimonadota > Gemmatimonadetes > Gemmatimonadales > Gemmatimonadaceae > DATKCV01. The sequence goes on along the minus strand of DATKCV010000029.1, from coordinate 19,549 downwards.
GGAGCATGACGTCGATCAGGCTGACGACGTTGATCTCCGCGTGCAGCGGCAGGGAACCGGCTTTGCGGCGGCGGGACATGAACGAATTGGACGAATGAGACGAATTGGACGAATGAGACGAATTGGACGAATTGGACGAATGGGACCAATGGACGAATGAGACGAACTAGGAATCCGCACCCTTCGTCCAATTCGTCCAATTCGTCCAATTCAGATATGTCCCTCCCTCACCAGTACGGCGATGATCTCCGTCCCGAAGGCCTCGAGCTCACCATCCACCCGGTTGAGGCGGCTGGCGAAGATGTTGTACCCGAACACCGCGGGAATGGCCACCGACAGGGCGGCGGCGGTCGCGATCAGCGCCTCGGCGACGCCCGGCGCGACCGCACCGAGGTTCCCCGCCCCCTCACGGGCGATGCCGAGGAATGCCGAGATGATGCCGATCACGGTCCCGAGAAGTCCGAGCAGCGGGCTCGCCGAGCCGATCACGGCCAGCGTGGCGATGTAGCGGCTGAGCCTGTCGCGCTCGGCGACCGTCTCCGAGTCGAGCACCAGACGCAGCGCCTCGACCTGCGAGCCCGTGAGGGGTTCGGCCTCGGTGGCGACGCCGCCTTCGGCCTCCCCGTCCGAAGCCGCGCGCGCCCGTGACAGCGGTCCCCCGCGAAGCTCCCCGAGGAACGAAAGCGCGCGCCGAAGAATCCGCGAGAACGGACTCGGCATCGCCCGTCGGGCGAGCGCACGGACTTCGTCGAATCGCTTGATGTGCTCCATCTCGCGCCAGATGGCCTGGGCGGCGCGGTCCACCCGCCGGAACTCCAGCAGCTTGAGCACCATCACCGCCCAGCTGAACACCGACAGGAGAATCAGGATGACGAGAACGACCTGCGTGACGAGCGTGGCGTGGCTGATCAGCTCCCACGTGGTGGTGGGGACGGCGCGGCCGACCTGGAAATAACCGATCATGTCGTCAGGCGGGTTGGGCGGAGTGACGGGCGGCGAACCAGGCGAAGGTCTCGGCGAGCCCCGCGTCGAGTGACATGGTGGGCTCCCATCGGAGCTCGCGACGGGCTTTGCTGATGTCGAGCACCGAGGCCTGGAGCTCGCCAGGCCGTTTTGGCGCGTGCTCCACGACCGCCTCCGAGCGGGCGGCGCGCTTCAGGGACTCGGCCAGCTCCAGCACGGACGATCCAACCCCCGTTCCGATATTGAAGGCACGGCTGTCGAGCCGACCGATGGGCGGGAGCGCATCCCCCGCCCCGGCGACGACCGCCCGCGCGACGTCGCCCACGTACACGTAATCCCTGGTCTGCGTTCCGTCACCGAAGATGGTCAGCGGACGACCACCGAGTATGCGGTTGCAGAAGATCGCTACCACGCCCGCCTCACCGTGGGGATCCTGCCGCGGCCCGTAGACGTTGCCGAATCGCAGTGCCACGGTGTCGAGTCCGTGGACGCGGGCGAAGTAAGCCATATAGTACTCGGCCGACAGCTTGGCGACGCCGTAGGCCGACTCCGGATCCTTGGGGGTCGGTTCGTCGCTCGGTGGCGTTACGAATTCACCGTAGAGCGCACCGCCGGTGGACGAGAACACGAACCGCGGCGGTCGCGCGCACGAGCGCGCCGCCTCGAGCAGGTTGAGTGTGCCGAGCACGTTCACCGAGGCATCGTGGACCGGATCCTCGATGCTCTTGCGCACGTCGATCTGCGCCGCCAGATGGCAGATGGCGTCGAATCCGCCTTCGCGAATAAGCGTCGCCGTCTCGGGGGCGCGGATGTCGATCTCCCGGAAGTCGGCCTCGGCCGAAACGTTGGAGCGGCGTCCCGACACCAGTGTATCGACGACGGTGACATTCGCCCCGCGGGCGAGCAGGTGATCGACGACGTGTGATCCGATGAATCCGGCGCCGCCGGTGACGAGAACTTTCATTGATCGGCCCTCACGGGCCACGGTGACGCGCAACGGGTAACGCCGGACGTGGATTCCCATGGGCCTGCGCGGTGGCGCGCTGCGTTCGTCAAGGCGTGGCCTCCTGATCGGAGTCGGTGGAGACGGCCGATGACGGCGACTCATCGGCCGCGCGGTCGTCGAGCGCGAACAGGTATCGGACGGCATCGACGATTCCGAGGCCGCGCCCGTTCACTGCCGCGGCGCGCAGGCGAACGGAAGGTGAATGCAGGAACTTGTTCATCAACGCCCGGGAGAAATGCTCGATCGCCTCGCGTTCGCCGGGAGGCAGGTGGGATAGCCGGCGAAGGAGCGGAGCCAGCTCGGTGGCCCGCATGCGCTCCATCTCCCCACGAAACTGGGTGAGGACGGGAACCGCCGCCAGCCCGCCGAGCCATTCCCAGTACTTGTCGACCTCGCCGGCGATCAGCTGCTCCGCCGACGGCAGCTCGGCACGACGCCGCTCCAGGTTCGCCGCCGCCACCGCGCGCAGGTCGTCGAGATCGTACAGGAAGACGTTGTCGAGCGCGCCGACCGAGGGCTCGACATCCCGCGGCAGCGCGATGTCCAGAATGCAAAGCGGGCGTCCGGCACGACCGGCGAGCGAGGGCGCGACGTGCACCGCCTGGACGACCGCGTGCGGCGCGGCCGTCGAGCAGAGCAGCACATCCACCGCGTCGAGCCGGCTCCAGCACTCGTCGTAATGCATGGCCGTGGCGCCGTGACGCCGGGCGAGCTCGTCGGCCCGCTCGTACGTCCGGTTGGCGACGATGGCCGCGCGCACTCCCTCGGCGACGAGGCACTCCAGCGCCACCTCCGCCATCTCCCCCGCGCCGAGCACCATTGCGTGGCGTCCGCGGAGCGACCCGAAGATCTGCTTGGCGAGCTGAACCGCGGCGGAGCTGATCGAGGCCGAGCCGCGGCCGATCGCCGTCTCCGATCGCACGCGCCCGGCCACGAGCAGTGCGGTCTGGAAGAGTCGGTGGAGAATCGCGCCGGCGTGAGGTCGGCTGCGTTCCCAGGCTTCGCGCACCTGTCCGTGGATCTGAGCCTCGCCGAGGATCATCGAATCGAGACCCGAGGCCACGCGGAACAGGTGCGTCGCCGCCTCGCGGTCGCGCAGCACGTAGCCGTACGGCTCGGCGTCGCGGCCGAGCCGGTCGCCGAGCAGGCCCCAGACGGCCGGAGGCCCCGGCTGCTCGCCCTCCACGAGATAGAGCTCGGCGCGATTGCAGGTGGAGAGCAGCACGCCCTCGGCGATCCCCGCCTCCAGGCGGAGCCGGTCCAGGGACTCGCTGATCTCCGAGGCCGTGTGCGCGAATCGCTCGCGCACCTCGAGGGGCGCGGTCCGGTAGCTCACGCCGGCGACGATCAGTCCCATCGCGACAGCCGCTCGGTGAACGAGCCATCCTCGACGGCCCGGCAGAAGTCTGGGCCGATGAGCTCGTCGCTTGCCTCCCGCCAATCGGCTCCGGCGCGTCCGACGTCAGCTTCCGCGCCGCTGCCGCCCACACTGCCTCCCACGTCGCCGTCCACGCCGCCGCCCACGTCGCCGTCCACGCCGCCCACGTCGCCGTCCACGCCGCCGCCCACGTCGCCACCCACGCCGCCGCCCAGGAGCCGCTGCCGCAGAGCGGCCAGCGCGCCGACGGCCGCCGCGTAGCGCCCGTCGAACCGCTCGGCGATGGCGTCCCTGATCCGGACCGCGGCGCCGGGGACGCCACCGGCCGACACCGCGATCGTGAGCGGGCCAGCGCGATGCGTCGCCGGAGTGATGCAATTACCCTCGTCCGGTCGGTCGACGACGTTGACCAGCCGCCGCAGCCGCCGTGCGTCGGCCGCGACGCGTTCGTTCACCTTGCGCGCGTCGGTGGCGGCGATGACCAGCATCGCGTCGCCGACGTCCTCCGGGCGGTATTCGCGCTCGGTCACGGAAAGCGCGCCGTCGCCGGCGGCGGCGACGAGCGCCCGGCATCGGTCACCGAGTCGCGTCGCGACGATGCGCACCCGCACCCCGGCGGCGAGCAGCGATTCGACCTTGCGCGCAGCCACGCCGCCGCCACCGACGACGAGCGCCTCGAACCCGTCGCCGGTGAGCACGAGCGGATACGCCGCGCCTGGCGTCGAAGCCGTTTCCGAGCGCCCGTGAACGACGGGCATCAGAGGAACGCTCCGCCGCGCGAAACGACCACGCGCACGAGGATGTACAGCCCGACGACGGCGATGAAGGCCGCGCCGGAGATGCGCGCCGCGCGACGGGCCTGCCAGCCGCCGAGGACCCGTCCGCCGGCGACGAGCGACGTACCCAGCCAGGCGGTGAGCGCCCAGCCCACCTTGGGAGCATCGAACTCGCGATACGTGACCGAGTATCCAGCGGCGAGCACGACTCCGACCGTGAGTCCGATCCAGCCGGCGAGAATGGCGACGTGGTTCACGCGATCGAGTGTCTGGAGCGGCGGGAAGGCGCGCAGGATCGCCCCCAGTCGACGCGACTTGAGCTCGCGGTGCTCGACCAGGTACATCGCCCCCGCGGCGGCAGCGGTCGCGAACGCGGCGATCCCGGCGAAGCTCAGCGCGATGTGCGCGACCAGCCACGCTCCCTGGGTTCCGGTGGGCTCGATCACGGGTGTGAGCCCGATCACGTTGGCGATCGCGGTGGGGACCGCGGCGAGCGGCGCCGCGACGAGGGTCAGCATCGTGTCCCGAGCGACCCATTCGACGAGGAACAACACGAGCACTATCGCCAGCCCGGCGCACGAGAGGGCCGGGCCAAGGCCGGTGACCGGCGGCTGGCCGAGTCGCACGGCCAGGGCCGTGAGGGCGGCCACGTGGGCGGCCGCGCCGGCGCCGAGCAGGATCAGGACCGACCTGACGGGAGCGCGTACGGGTCGCGCAAACGGCGCCGCGGCTAGCACGGCAGCGCCGATGTAGAGGGACACGGCGATGAAATGGAGGATGGCGACCATGGCGTCGGCCGCAATCTAACTCCGTGGCGCCGGTAGGCCTACGTTCTTCCGGCTCCCGTGCCCGACGCTTGCGTGGAGGTTCGCGGACGGGCGACCAGGATCCCGGTGGCGGTCCCGGGACCGTCGGCCAGGGGACCCGCCCCTACGGCATTCTTGCCGTGACCCTGGCCAGCGTCCCCGGCCGGATCGCCGGCTGCACCTGATCGAGAATGATCGCCGTGATGCCGAACTCGGTCACGCGGACGACCTGGGCGACCGCGATCTCCTGCTCGGGAAGGGTCGCGCCGTCGTCGCGGCGCACCGGCGGGCGTACCAGCGTGAACTGGTCGCCCAGCCGGACACCGTCGCGTGCCGTGGCGTCGAGCACGAGGTAGCGCAGCATGGACGGGAGCACGGGCTCATCCTGAATCCAGACGACCCGGCTGGTGATGCCAATGTCGGTCGCCACCGCGTGCACGCCCGGCTCGAGCGGGAATGGCTCGAGCAGCATCAGGCGGTCGTCGCGGCGGACTTCGTCGAACTGCTGGACGATCCGGGCGACCGAGGCGACGTTCGCATCCCCGTTCCCGGGCTCCTCGAGCTGGACGATCCCGGTCGGGATGATCACCTGACCGACGTTGTGAATCTTGGGACCGATGCGAAAAGTGAGATAGCGATCGCCGCGGCCCGCGGCGGCGCCGTTGGGCGGGAGGACGTAGATCCGCTCCTGGTAGAGATAGCGGGTACGCTCGCTCGCGAACGCGATGCCGGACATCTCGGTCGTGGTCAGGACGCGGCCGGCGTTGCGCGGCCCACCGTCGCGATCCACCCACGGGGCGGCGCGGAACTCACCGCTGCGAACCCCCTCGCGCGGGACTTCGCTCTCCCGCTGGAGCTCGTTCTGCCGGCGCGCGTGCTCGGGGAGCGTGGAGAACACGGTCGGGCCGGTCGAGCGGGCGACCGGTGCCACGTACACGGGCGTCCGGTCGGGCTGCATCGGATCGGTGATCACCGTGTCCGGCGTCTCGGCGACGATCACCGGTTGCCCGATGCCCGAGCGGATCTGGAGGGACTCGCCGGGGAAGATCCAGTGCGGGTCCTCGATCAGCGTCGAGTTGACGCGGTAGATCTCGGGCCAGAGGAACGGATCGCCAAGGTAGATGCGGGCGATCTCCCAGAGCGTGTCGCCGGGTCGGACGACGTGGACGCGCGGCTCGGCGGCCGGCTCCTGAGCATGCAGGGTTGCGGGGGTCCCGAGGACCCCCGCGACCAGTGCGACCATCCAGCTAGAACGGCAGATCGTCATCCTCATTTTCGAGCGCTCCCGGGAAATCCTCGAAGTCGTCCCCGCCGCCGGTCGCGCTCTTCGCGCGCTCGCCGGCCGGAGCCCGACTCCGTCCGTGTCCACCGCCACTCTCCCCCTCGGTGCCATCGGACGCCCCGCCACGGCTGCCGAGCATGATCAGCTCGCGCACGTTGATTTCCGTGCTGTAGCGGGTCTGCCCTTCCTTGTCCTGCCACTGCCGGTATTCGATGCGTCCTTCGACGTAGACCTTTTCGCCCTTCTTGAGGTAACGCTCGACGATGTCGGCCAGCTGCGAGGACTTCGAGTTCCAGACCACGCACCGGTGCCACTCGGTCTTCTCCTGCCGGTCGCCCGAGGGAGAGTTCCACGAGCGGCTGGTCGCGAGCGAAAAGGTCGCGACACGATTCCCACCGGTCGTCGACCGGACCTCCGGATCGTTCCCGAGGTTCCCGATCAACGTCACCTTGTTCAAGCTCCTGCTCACGATTCCTCCTGGCGAGGGTGTAGGTTGCTCGCCAAGCACAGTATGGCTTCGCCGTCCGACCCCCGCAAGCAAATGCCTGCGGCGACGCTACTTCCGTTGCGTCGTGGTGGCGGCTACTGGGGTGGGTCCGTGAGGGTGCGGCGCATCACCACCGCATCCTCGACGGGCTTTCTGTAGTAGCCGCGCCGTCGTCCGATCTCGACGAAACCCCGTGACGCGTAGAGCGCACGCGCTCCCGCGTTGGAATCGCGAACCTCGAGGAACACGCTGCCGATGCGACGCCGCCGCGCGGCGTCGAGCGCCGCGTCGAGCAGCATCGCACCGATGCGGCGCTTCCGCGATGGCGGAACGACCGCCAGGTTGGCGACTTCCGCCTCATCGACGACGAACCACGCGACCACGTAACCGAGCACTGCCTCGTCGTCCGTGGCGACGGCGAAGAACACATGAGGGTTGTCGATCAGCGAGCGGAACGACGCCGGCGACCACGGATCGCCGAACGACGAGCGCTCGATGGATACGATGGAATCAATGTCCGTGCGGCGTGCCGGCCGCAGCACGACCGAGGCCGTGCCGGTGGCCCGCGCGCGCGGGCCAGGTGAGAGCTTCTCAGCCACGGGGCAGCGGCCGCCCGTGGGCCGCCTCCCATCGCGCCTGCGCCTCGGCGACACGGCCGTAGTCCGGCTCCCATGAAACGAGATCCACCGGCCTGGCCAGCCCGGCGGTCGGGGCGAGGCGGGCGACGCCGCGCGCGTGAGGTGCGGCCTCGACCGACTGCCCCGGACCGATACGAATTGGACGAATTGGACGAATTGGACGAACCGTGGCGTCGGCCAGCGCGGACTCGTCCAGGACCGACGCCTCGGCGGCCGGGGACACGAGCCCATCCGCTCCGACGTCCACCAGCTGTGCGAAGACCTCGCCACGGAGTGCCGGGAGCACCGCGAGGTAGCTGCCTGGTGCGCGAGGCTCGGCGGCCACGATCAGGGCCAGCGACGACACGGCGTGGAGCGGGCAGCCGAGGCCCGTTGCCAGCCCCTTGGCGATCGACGCGGCGATCCTCAGGCTGGTGAAGCTCCCCGGTCCGGACCCGCAGACGATGCGGTCGATGTCGCCGGCCGCGATGCCGGCCGCGGCCAGCGCATCTGCCACCGCCGGCATCAGCCGTTCCTCGTGTGCGCCGCGCATCGCCGTGGTGCGCTCGGCGAGCAGCGAAGGACCGTCGAGCACGGCCACGGTTCCGGCGTACGTCGCCGCGTCGAGTGCCAGCGTCGGCAACGCCCGCTCACCCGGCGAGGAGCAGCCGGCGGTCGGGATCGTCGGCGATGTGCTCGAGATCGAGGTGCACCGCCGACGGCGGCAGACGGTCGCCCGCGCGCTCCGGCCACTCGACGAGCACCAGCGCGTCGGCCTGGATGATGTCGTCCCAGCCGAGGTTGGTCAGCTCGCGGGGGTGCTCGACACGGAACAGGTCGAGATGGAACACCGGACCGCGTCCCGTCGTGTACTCGTGAACCAGGGCGTAAGTCGGGCTCGTGACGTCCTCCGAAACGCCGTAACCGCGACAGATCGAGCGGACGAGCGTGGTCTTGCCGGCACCGAGCTCGCCGCTGATCGCGACGATCAGCGGCGGTTCGGCGACGTGTCCGAGCTCCCCGCCCCAGTTCTCCAGCTCGGACTCGGTCAGCGCGAGGCGCCCGTGAGGCGCCAGAGGTGGCACGATGTGGGAGCCGAACGCCGGCGTCATCGCGAGCGCGCGGAGCGCAGGTGCGACAGCGACCCGCGTCCGCTCCCCTTCCCGGTCGCGCCGCCGAGCCGCGCTCTCACCTCGAACAGCTCGTCGCGCAGCCGCGCCGCCGCCTCGTAGTCGAGCGCCAACGCGGCCTCCTTCATCTGTTCCTCCAGCGTCTTCGCGAGGCCCTCGAGATCCATCTCGGCGGCGTAGCTGCCGGCCCGCTCGGCGACCTTCCGCTCGCGACCGTCGCGCTCGATCCGCGCGTCGGCGACGCGGGTGATGAACCGCACCTGCTCGACGCTCTTGATCACGCTCTGCGGAATGATTCCGTGCTCGGCGTTGTATGCCTGCTGCAACGTCCGGCGGCGCGCGGTCTCGTCGATCGCCTTGCGCATCGAGCCGGTGATCCGGTCGGCGTAGAACAGCGCGCGCCCGCCCGCGTGCCGGGCCGCGCGGCCGATGGTCTGGATGAGCGACCGCTCGCTGCGAAGGAAGCCTTCCTGGTCGGCGTCGAGAATCGCGACCAGCGACACCTCGGGCAAATCGAGGCCCTCCCGCAGCAGGTTGATTCCCACCAGCACGTCGAACTCACCGAGGCGCAGCCCGCGAAGGATCTCCATCCGCTCGATCGCGTCGATGTCCGAGTGCATGTATCGGACGCGCACTCCCATCTGCTGGAGGTAGTCGGTGAGATCCTCCGACATCCGCTTGGTGAGCGTGGTCACCAGTACGCGCTCGCCGCGGCGTTCCCGCGTCCGGATCTCGCCCAGCAGGTCGTCGACCTGGCCGCGCACCGGACGGACCTCGATCTCCGGGTCGATGAGTCCCGTTGGGCGGATGATCTGCTCGACGACGATGCCCTCCGACAACTGCAGCTCGAGCTCGCCCGGCGTGGCCGAAACGAACAGCGCCCGTGGAGTGAGGGACAGGAACTCGTCGAACATCAGCGGCCGGTTGTCGAGGGCGCTCGGCAGCCGGAAACCGTACTCGACCAGCGTCAGCTTGCGGGCGCGGTCGCCGTTGAACATGCCGCCGATCTGAGGGAGCGTGACGTGCGACTCGTCCACGACGACGAGGAAGTCCTCGGGGTAGTAGTCGAACAGCGTCGCCGGCCGCTCGCCCTCGTTGCGCGCCGAGAGATGGCGCGAGTAGTTCTCGATCCCGGCGCAGGTGCCGATCTCGAGCATCATCTCGATGTCGAAGTTGGTGCGGGATTCGAGCCGCTGCGCTTCCAGCAGCCTGCCCTGCGCGCGAAGATCGGTCAGCCGGCCGGCCAGCTCGGCGCGTATCAGTCCGACGGCCCGCTCGAGAGTGGGCCGCTGGGTGACGAAGTGCTTCGCCGGATAGATCGCCGCCCGCTCGAGGGTCGCGATCGTATCGCCGGTGAGGACGTCGATCTTCGACACCCGCTCGATCTCGTCGCCCCACATCTCGATCCGGACGCCCTGCTCCTCGTACGCCGGGAAGATCTCGACCGTGTCGCCGCGGACGCGGAACGTCCCCCGCTCGAACGCGACATCGTTGCGGTGGTACTGGATCTTGACCAGCGAGCGCAGGATGTCGTCGCGCGCCACCCGCTGCCCGCGCTCGAGCGTAACCATCTGCTCGCGGTACGCCACCGGATCGCCGAGGCCGTAGATGGCCGAAACGGTGGCGACGATGATCACGTCGTCCCGCTCCATGAGGCTGGAGGTGGCCCGCAGCCGCAGCCGGTCGATGTCCTCGTTGATCGACGCGTCCTTCTCGATGTACGTGTCGGTCGTCGGCACGTACGCCTCGGGCTGGTAGTAGTCGTAGTACGAGATGAAGTACTCGACGGCGTTGTTGGGGAAGAAGCTCTTCAGCTCACCATAGAGTTGCGCGGCGAGCGTCTTGTTGTGGGACATGACGAGCGTCGGACGCCCATGGGCCCTGATGACGTTGGCGACGGTCATCGTCTTGCCGGACCCGGTCACGCCGAGCAGCGTCTGGAACCGGTCGCCGCGGGCGAGTCCGGAGACGAGTTCCGCGATCGCGTTGGGCTGGTCGCCAGCCGGCGTGAAGGGGGCCTGGAGGTCGAAGACGGGCATGATTGGGGAATCTAACGAATTGGACCAATTGGACGAATTGGACGAACCAGTAGGCTGCTGGGAGGCATTCGTCTCATTGGTCTAATTCGTCCAATTCGTCCAATTGGTCCAATTCGTCCTATTCGTTCTCCGTGATCTTCTCCCGCCGCTCGACCGCCGAGACGCCTTTCACCCGTCGCACCGCCTTCACGATCTTCTGGAGATGCGTCAGGTTCTCGACCTCGACGAGGATCGAGCCCGTGACGCGCCCGTCGATGCTCTTCATCTCCAGCGTGCGAATGTCGGTGCCGGTCGAGCTCACCGCGGCGGCGACATCGGCGTAGAGAGCGCGGCGATCGATGGCCTCCACCGTCAGTCGAACCATGAAGCGCTCGCCCTGCACTTCCTGCCAGTCGATCTCCAGACGCCGCTCGGGCTCGTGGGTGAGGAGCAGGAGGTTGGGACAGTCGGCCCGGTGAATGCTGACGCCGCGGCCGCGGGTCACGTAGCCGACGACCGGGTCGCCGGGGACCGGCTGGCAGCACTGCGCGTAGCGCACCATCAGGCCGTCGGCGCCCTGGATGCGTACGCCCTTCGACGCGCCGCGCATGCGGTCGACGAGGCGCTCGAACGCGCTGGTCTTCGCCGCCGGGTCCGGCGTGCCGTCGAGCTCCGGGTAGAGGAGCTTCAGCACCTGCGTCATGTTCAGGTCGCCCTGCCCGATCGACGCCATCAGATGGGTCGCATCGTTCAGGTTGAACGCCTTGGCCGCGGCAACGAGAGCCTCGTCGGCCGGCCTGGCCAGTCGCCGGCGCTTGAGCTCGCGCTCGAGCATGTCGCGCCCGAGCTTCTGCGACGACGCGTTCGCCTCGTGCTTCAGCCACTGCCGGATCTTGTGTCGGGCGCGGCCGGTCCGGACGTGCGCCAGCCAGTCGCGGCTCGGCCTCGCCGACGGTGACGTCAGGATCTCGACCGTCTCGGAGCTCCTCAGCTGGCGTGACAGCGGAGCGATGCGGCCGTTGATCTTCGCGCCCTGACAATGGAGACCGACCTCGGTGTGCACCGCGACCGCGAAGTCGATCGGCGTCGCGCTCTTCGGGAGCTGGATCACGTCACCGGTCGGAGTGAATACGAAGATTTCCTCCTGGTACAGGTCGATCTTCAGGTATTCGAGGAACTCCTCCGGGGTTCGCGCGTCGAGTTGGAGGGCGAGGATCTCGCGGAACCAGCCGATTCGCTCGTCCAGCTCGTCCTGGCTCTTCGCGTTCTCCTTGAACAGCCAGTGGGCGGCGATGCCGTACTCCGCCGTCCGGTGCATCTCCCGCGTCCGGATCTGGATCTCGAACAGCTGCCGTCCGGGACCGAAGATCGTCGTGTGCAGCGACTGATAACCGTTCGATTTCGGCTGCGCGATGTAGTCCTTGATCCGCTCCTGGAGGGGAGTCCACCCGTCATGGATCACGCCGAGGGCGTGATAGCAGTCGGGGACCGAGTTGCACAGCACGCGGATCGCCAGCAGGTCGTAGATCTCCTCGTACGGCTTCTCGCGCTGCTGCATCTTCTTGTAGATCGACCACAGGTGCTTCGGCCGGCCGCTGACATCGACATCGCGTATCCCGGCCCGCGTCAGCTCGACATCGAGCGGCGTACGGAGCTGGGCGATCAGCGCCTCGCGCTCGCCGCGCTTCTGCGCGATCTTCTTGGCCAGCGACTTGTACTCCTCGCCCTCGAGGTGCTTGAACGCCAGGTCCTCGAGCTCCCACCGCATCCGCGCCATTCCGAAGCGGTGGGCCAGCGGCGCGTACAGGTCAAGCGTCTCCTGCGCGATCCGCCGCCGCTTGTCGTCCGGCAGCCACTCCAGCGTGCGCATGTTGTGCAGCCGGTCGGCCAGCTTGATCAGGATGACGCGGATGTCCTTGGCGATCGAGAGCAGGAGCTTGCGGTAGTTCTCGACCTGCCGGTCCTGCGACGACGAGCTGAGCGGGAGGCTGCTGATCTTGGTCAGGCCGTCCACGATCCCGGCTATCTCGGCCCCGAACTCCGCTTCGACCTGCGCGACGCTGACCCCGGTGTCCTCGACCACGTCGTGAATCAGACCACTGGCGACCGTCACCGTGTCGAGCTGCAGCGTGGCGAGAATCTTCGCCACCTCTACGCAGTGCGACACGAAGTCCTCGCCCGAGAGCCGCTTCTGTCCCTGGTGCGCCCGCTCGCTGAACCGGTACGCACGCACGAGGAGCTCCGGGTCGAGTCGCTCGGGGAACGGCTCGCCGGGCTTGTTCCAGCCTGGTATGAAGTCGCTGCTCAGTACGGGTGCCGTCACAACAGTCCTGCCTCCGCGAAACTCGTGTACCGCGCGCGTCCCACGATCACGTGGTCGTGGACCGGGATGTCGAGCAGGCGTCCCGCGGCGACGAGCTGCTCCGTCACCAGACGGTCGTCCGACGAAGGCGTCGGGTCGCCGCTGGGATGATTGTGGACGAGTATGATCGCCGCCGCGCGTTCGGCGATCGCCTCCCGGAACACCTCGCGTGGATGCACGAGCGACGAATTCAGGATCCCCCGTGTCACCGTGATGTCGCGCTCCAGCCGGTGCTGCGCGTCCAGTACGGCCACGTGGAACTCCTCGACCGGCAGATCCTCGAGCCGGGGCCCGAATACCGAGTACACTTCGCGCGGCGAGCGCAGCGGTGCGCCCTCCTCGCGTGTCTCGGCCGCCAGCCGGCGTCCGAGCTCCAACGCGGCGTGAATCGCAACCGCGCGCGCCGTTCCCACACCCCGCACCGCCGTCAACTTCGCCACCGGCTGTGCGGCCAGGCGCCGGAGCGAGCCGCCGACACTGCCGAGGATGTCCTCCCCGATCGTGCGCGCCGACCGTCCGTTCGCCCCCGACCCCACCAGGATCGCCAGCAGCTCGGCCGCGCTGAGCGCCACCGCGCCAAGGTCCCGGAGTCGCTCCCGCGGGCGTTCTCCGCGGGGAAGCTCTCGAATAGTTAATGCCCGATTTGACGACTGGCTAGACACCCGCTCCTCCGCGCCCCGGTTGACCGGTTCTCCGCCGACCTCACCCGTTGGGTTGGCGGGACAATGAACCGGTCAGAATACCGGGCCGCGGGCGAGGCACCGACATCCGGGTAACGCCGGACGGGCGGAAACGCGGAATGGCGGGCTAGGCGATCAAATGGCTGCCCCGTGGCACTTCTTGAACTTCTTGCCGGAGCCGCACGGACACGGATCGTTTCGCCCCACGCTCGACCAATCCGCCGAGCCCGGCGTGGTGGCCGGCCCGGACAGGGTCCTGGTTCGTCCCGCCCCGACCACCACCGGATCGGGTCGCGCCACCGGCGCGCTCTTCGGGGGCTCGTCCGGCCCGACGTCCACCGCCGTCGTCTCGCCGGCGCCCGACTCCGCGGGCGCATCTTCGAGGACGCCCATGGCGTTGTACCGCTTGCGCGCCTTCTGCCGGCCGCGATCCCCTCCGCCGGCGCCGCCGTTCGGTCCCCCGCCGGCGCCCGGCGGCGGGTCGAACCTCAGCTGGACCCGCAGGAACCGCTCGGTGAACGTGTTGTAGATGTCGCGCATGAGGTCCTCGAACATCGAGTACGCCTCCTGCTTGTACTCGATGAGCGGGTCCTTCTGTCCCCACGACCGGTAGTGGATCGACGCCCGGAGCTGGTCGAGATCGTAGAGGTGGTCCTTCCACTTCTCGTCGATCACGCCGAGCATCACCAGGGCCAGCAGCTGGTCGGCGTACTGCTCGAGACTCACCAGCTTGGCCGCGAACGCCTTGCGGCCGGCCTCGACCGCCACCTGCTGTGCCTCATCGGACGAGGTCGGGTAGCTCCCCTCCTCGTACTGGGGCACCGTGAGCAGGTAGTGCATCAGCAGGTCCTGCCGCAGCAGGGCGAAATCCCACTCGGCCGGCTCCGGCGAGTCGAAGGCTCCGATCGCCGTCTCCACCCGCCGAGCGAGCGCGCGCTCGATCATCTTCACCGCCTCGCCCTTCAGCTCCTCGCCGCCCTCCAGCGCGAACGTGCGCAGCGAGTAGATGACCTCGCGCTGCTGGTTCATCACGTCGTCGTAGTCGAGGAGCCGCTTGCGCTGCTGGAAGTTCTGCAGCTCGACGCGCTTCTGCGCCTGCTCGATCGACCGTGTGATCAGCGGGTGAGTCAGGACCTCGCCCTCCTCGGCGCCGAGGCGGTCCATCAGCCGGGCGATCCGCTCCGACCCGAACAGCCGCATCAGATCGTCCTCGAGAGAGAGGAAGAACTGTGACGCACCGGGGTCGCCCTGCCGGCCGGCGCGGCCGCGCAGCTGGCGGTCGATCCGCCGCGACTCGTGCCGCTCGGAACCGATGATGTGCAGCCCGCCCAGCTCCGTCACCTCGATGTCGTTCCCCTTCTCGTCCCTGGCCGTCGATGGCTTCGACTCGGTGACGCCGGCGCCGAGCTTGATGTCGGTGCCGCGGCCGGCCATGTTCGTCGCGATCGTGACCGCACCCGGTTGTCCGGCCCCCGCGACGATCTCCGCCTCTCGCTGGTGATACTTCGCGTTCAGGACGTTGTGCGGGATGCCGGCGCGCTTGAACATTCGCGACAGCGTCTCCGAGACATCGACGTTCACGGTACCGATCAGCACCGGGAGGCGGAGCTCGTGGAGCCGCTTCGTCTCCTCGACGATCGCGTTGTACTTCTCGCGGCGCGTCTTGAAGACGAGGTCCTGCCGATCCTCGCGAATCACCGGCATGTTCGTCGGAATCACGGCTACGTCGAGCCGGTAGATCTGATGGAACTCCGCCTCCTCCGTCTCCGCGGTCCCCGTCATGCCGGCGAGCTTGTCGTACATCCGGAAGTAGTTCTGGATCGTGATCGTCGCCATGGTCTGCGTCTCGCCCTTGACCTGGACGCCTTCCTTGGCCTCGATCGCCTGGTGCAGCCCCTCCGACCAGCGGCGGCCGGGCATCGTGCGCCCGGTGAACTCGTCGACGATCAGCACCTGGCCGTCCTGCACGACGTAATTCACATCGCGCTCGTACAGCGCGTACGCGCGCAGGAGCTGGTGCACGATGTTGAGCCGCTCGCTCTTGGCCGCGTAGTCCCGCTCGATCTCGCGGCGCGTCTCCAGCTTCTCCTCGGGCGACATCTCCGGGTCGTGCTCTATCCGGTGTACGGCCTCCGAGATGTCGGGGAGCACGAACTCCGCCGGATCGTTGGGCGAGAGCGCGTCGACGCCCTGCTCCGTGAGGTGGACCGTGTGCCCCTTCTCGTCGAGGACGTAGTACATGTCCTGCTCCGTGTCCCGGAACTGGCGACGCGAGGCCGGCAGCTTGCGGTCGGCGAGGTGGGCGAGCTCGGTCCGCTGGACGAGCGCCTTGTTGCCCTGCTCCTGGAGCAGCTTCATCAGCCGCCGGTTCTTCGGCCCACCGAGGTTGGCCTTGTACATCAGCAGGGCGGCCGCATCGATGTCCCCGTTCTCCAGCTCCCGCTCGGCCTGGGCCACCAGCTGGTTGACCATGTCCATCTGCCGGCGCACCAGCCGGCTGACGGCGGCGTTGTGCTCGGCGTACTGCCGGTCGCTCTCGTTGCCGACCGGCCCCGAGATGATCAGCGGCGTCCTCGCCTCGTCCACCAGGACGGAGTCCACCTCGTCGACGATCGCGTAGACATGCGCGCGCTGGACCCGCTGGTCGGGCGACGCGACCATGTTGTCGCGCAGGTAGTCGAAGCCGAACTCGTTGTTCGTTCCGTACGTGATGTCGGCGAGGTAGGCGGCCCGCCGTTCCCGGGTACCCGGCTCCGTGTCATCGAGGCAGCCGACGGTCAGGCCGAGGTAGGTGTAAACGTGCCCCATCCACTGCGAGTCGCGGCGGGCGAGGTACGAGTTCACCGTCACCAGGTGGGAGCCCCGGCCGGGAAGCGCGTTCAGGTAGAGCGGGAGAGTGGCGACCAGCGTCTTGCCCTCGCCCGTCGCCATCTCGGCGATCCTGCCGAGGTGGAGCTCGATACCACCCATCAGCTGCACGTCGTACGGGACCATGTTCCACTCGAGCTCCTGACCGGTGACCATGACCTTCGTCCCGATCAGCCGGCGACAGGTCTCCCGCACCGTCGCAAACGCTTCGGGCAGGATCTCGTCGAGGACATCGGCGAGCGCCGAACGCAGCTCGGCCTCCACACCGCCCCGCCCGTCCGGTCCGCTGAGCTCCAGGTCGATCCGGTCGCGTTCGTCGGGATCGACCGCCGTCCGCTTCGCTTCCTTCAGCGTCGCTATTCGTTCCTCGAGCGCCCGCGTTCGCTCGGCGACGATGCCGCGCAGCATCGCCGTCTGGGCGCGAAGCTCCTCCTCGGAGACCTCCTGCAGCCTGGCGTAGTGCTCGTTGATCTCGTCGACGATCGGCTGGATGCGCTTCTGCTCCCGGTCGTGCCGGGTGCCGAAGACCGCTGCAACTACGGATTTGAGCATGGGTTGTCCCCTATCTGTACAGCCCGGCCGACCGGATGTACTCGGCGACCGCCTCGGGCACGAATCCTCGAATGGATCGTCCCGCGGCGACCCGGGCACGTATCTCCGTGGACGAGACGTCCACCTGCCGCGTTTCCAGCGTCCGGAAGCCCCAGCGTGCCGCCTGAGCGTCCCCCGCCGCATTGCCGGCGGCCTCGGTTCGCCGTCTCAGAACCACCACCTCGGCGAGTTGCAGGATGCGCTCCGGATCCCGCCACTGCTCGAACGCCGCCGGCACGTCCGCGCCGACGAGGAGAAACCGCCGCGCTCCGGGGGCGCTGGCCGCGTACGCCGCCAGCGTATCGACCGTGTAAGATAACCCCTGCCGGCGAATTTCGATCGGATCGACGGCAAAGCGCGGGTCACCCTGCACCAGGAGCTCGACCATCCTCAGCCTGTCCTCCGGCTCCGCAGCGACGAGTCCCGCCTTCAAAGGTTGTGTCGCCGCGGGAATGTAGACGAGCGCATCGAGCTCGAGCGCCTCGAACGCGTCGACGGCAGCCAGCAGATGTCCGACGTGAGGCGGATCGAAGGTCCCTCCGAAGAGACCGAGCCTCACGGCATCAGGACGTGCCCGCGGCGGCCGGCGGTGGCGCGCCGCAGAGCTCGCCCACCTCCCGATCCCCGGGATAGGCCGCGACGAGCGCCTCGCACGCGTCCTCGGCCTGCGCCGCCCACCGCTCCCGCCGGTATGCTTCGACGATCCGAATCCGGGCCAGCCGTGCCGTCGGCGTGTCGGGAAAGCGCTCGACTACATCCTCGAAGTAAATGATCGCCGAGAAGAACGCCCTGTTTCTGAAATACCACATTCCGGTCTGGTAGTCCTTGTTCGCCAGCCTGTCGTACAGAGCGTTCAGCTCGTGCTGCGCCTCCTCGCGCACGTCGGCGTTCGGGTAGAGCGCGAGGAGGGTCTGGAGCGTCGACACGGCGGTCTGCGCGTACTCGGCGTCGAGCGACGACCGCCGCCACATCGCCGCATATGCGCGCCCGGCGAGCAGCAGCCCGTCGTCGGCCAGCGTGTCGTTGGGGAACGAATCCATGATGCGCTGGAAGGCCTGTGCGGCGAGCAGGTGCTCGTTGCGCGCCGAGTGGGCCTGACCGAGATGGAGGTAGACTCGCGGGAGCAGCGTGTCGCGCGCCGGCAGCTCGCGACTCAGGCGCTCGAACGCCATGATCGCGTTGTCCCACCGGCGACGCTCGAATTCCCGCAGGGCGGCGTCGTACAAGGCGGGACCGGAGAGCGGGGCGATCTGCTGGGGGTACGACGGACGGCAAGCGCCGAGCACGAGCAGCGTGGCGACGGCGATCGTCAGGCTACGAATTGGGGACATGTCGGGTTGAGTACCCGGAATCGGGCTGTCGGTTCACTCGGCGGCGGCCCGCCGGCGCGCCAGCATGGCGCGGTAGATCTCGATGCGAGGCTCTTCGCGATGCCGCTCGGACGCCTCCGTCCAGACGGCATCCGCGCCGTCGAGATCACCCGCAAGATAAGCGGCGAGGCCGCTCAGGAGCATGGCATCCAGCCACCCCGGACGGGATTCCAGCACGGCATCGAGCGCCGCCGATGCATCGTCGTACCGGCCGGCCTCGACGAGCGCCCGGCCGAGTGCGAGACGCACGTCGGCAAACTGGGGGCGCAACTCGAGCGCCCGCCGGTATTGCGTGATCGCCTCCTCGACGGCGCCGGCGGCCCGATAATCGTGTCCCAGACGGAGGTGGGCGTTGGCGAGGCGGTTGGCGACCATCGCCGGGAACCCGGTCGTGTCGGCCCGCCCCAGCGTCGCCGCCGCGGCGAACGATTCGTGGGCCTCATCGAATCGGCCGAGCTCGTTCAGCAGGACGGCCCGATTGAGGTGGGCTTCCACGTACCGTCCGTTGAGCGCCAGTGCCCGGTCGAACGCCTCCAGCGCCTCGGCCTGCCGTCCCACGAGGGCGAGCGACAGCCCGAGCAGATTGAAGGCGTCGGCGTACGCCAGCCCCTCGGTAACGGCCTGCTGGAGGAGCAGGACGGCGCCGTGATGGTCGCGGACGGCGAAGCGTTCGCGCGCCCGGGCGACGGGATCAGGTGCTGCGTCCAACCACCGCCCCCGCCGGCCGCGCGCCGATCCGTCCGTGCGCGAGAAGCCCCTGGAAGTGTTCGATCGTGCGCTGGACGCCCTCGCGCAGCGGCACCTTCGGTTCCCACCCGAGCAGCTGCTTCGCCCGCGTGATGTCGGGTCGCCGCACCTTGGGGTCGTCCTCGGGCAGCTCGTGGTACACGACCTTCGATGACGTGCCGGTCAGCTCGACGACGATCTCGGCAAGTTCCCGCACGGTGAACTCCGCCGGGTTGCCGATGTTCGTCGGCTCGGAGTCACCGTGCATGAACAGCCGGTAAATCCCCTCGATCTCGTCGTCCACGTAGCAGAAGCTGCGCGTCTGCGATCCGTCGCCGTAGATGGTGATCGGCTCCCCGGTCAGCGCCTGCGCGATGAAGTTGGAGACGACGCGGCCGTCGTGCGGGCGCATGCGCGGTCCGTAGGTGTTGAAGATGCGGACGATCCGCGTGTCGAGTCCGTGAGCCCGGTGGTACGCCATCGTCATCG
>DATKCV010000028.1:0-2092 GCA_035513015.1 Gemmatimonadaceae bacterium | reverse complement strand
GGTGGTGGAGAACGCGCAGCCGGCGATGATCGAGGACTTCAGCGCGTCGGAGCGCCCGCTCGCCAAGCGGCTCGACGACCTGGTGATCGGACCGCTCATCGTCGCGCCCCTGATCGCGCACGAGCGGGTCCTGGGCGTGCTCGCGGTGGCGCGCGACCGGCGCGAGGTTCCGTTCAGCACGCGCGACGCGCAGCGGCTCGCCGTCGTGGCCGATCATGCCGCCCTCGCCTTCTGGAAATCGCAACTGCTGGAGCACGCGCAGGAAGCGGATCGCGCCAAGGGACGCTTTCTGGCGACCATGTCCCACGAGCTCCGCACCCCGCTCACGGCGCTCGCGGGATACGAGGAGCTGCTGGTGGATTCCGTGCTGGGTCCCCTGTCGGATGCGCAGCGCGAGGTGCTCGACCGCATGCACCTGGTGACGCAGCACCTGGCCGCCATGATCGAGGACGTGCTGTCGTACACCAATCTCGAGGCCGGCGGCGAAGTCGTTCGGCCCACGGATTTCCTAGCCGCCGACCTGCTCACCGCCGTCGCAGCCCTCGTGCAGCCGTTCGCCGACCAGAAGAAGGTCAGTCTCATCACCGAATCCGAGGCCAGGCCGATCCGGATGACGTCGGACGTGGACAAGGCGCGCCAGATTCTCGTGAACCTCGCCACCAACGCCGTGAAATTCACCGAGCGCGGCGAAGTGCGCATGGCCGTGCGGCTCGAGGACGGCACCGTGCGCTACCTGGTGAGTGACACGGGGATCGGAATCGCGGAGGTGGATCTGCCGCGCCTGTTCCGCCCGTTCACGCAGCTGGACAGTGGGCTGACCCGAAAGCATGGCGGCACCGGCCTGGGCCTGTACATCGCCGATCGCCTCGCGCGGGTGTTGCGCGGGCGCATTGACGTGGAGTCGCGGACGGGCGCCGGTTCGACGTTCACGCTGGTGTTGCCACTTGAGTAGTTCTCGGCCCGGCGCTTCGCGCCGGTAAGCCGGCACACCCATCCGCCCCGGTGTGCAGTTGCACGCCGACCGCGCCGAAGGCGCGCCGAGAACCTACCCGGCCCGAAGGGCCGGCCGAGAACTTCTCAGGCGGCCGAGAACTTCTCAGGCGATATATTTGCAGGCACCATGTCCGCACTCCCCACCATCAGCGTCTACAACGACGGCTACATCGCGGAGCTGTTCGAGCGCTACCGGAACGACCCCGGGTCGGTCGATGTCAGTTGGCGGCAGTATTTCGCGTTCGCGGAGCGCCTGACCGGCGCGGGGCCTGCCGTCGCCGCTCCCGGCGCGTCCGATGTCGCGTTCCTGCGCAAGGTGGCCGGTGCCGCCAGCATGGTGAGCGCGATTCAGAACTACGGTCACCTCGCCGTCCAGATCGATCCTCTCGGATCCCCGCCACCGGGCGCCGACGAACTGACGCCCGAGTTCCACGGCATTACCGAGCAGGAGCTGAGCGACGTGCCGGCGTCCGCGCTGGGTGGGTCCGCGGGCACCGCGGCCGACGTCGTGGCGCACATGCGTTCCCTGTACTGCGGTACCATCGGTTTCGACTTCGACCACCTTGAGGAAGCGGTGGAGCGCGACTGGTTCCGCCGGACGATCGAGTCGCAGCGACTCACCGCACCGCTGAGCGCCGAGGAGAAGATCGCGTTGCTCCGGCGGCTCACGCAGGTGGACGGGCTCGAGCGCTTTCTCGGTCTCGCGTTCGTGAACGTGAAGCGATTCTCGATCGAGGGGCTGGACGCCATGGTCCCCATGCTCGACGAGGCCATTGCACGCGCCGCGCAGGGCGGCGCGCGGGCCGCGGTGATCGGCATGGCGCACCGCGGCCGTCTGAACGTGCTGACGCACGTGATGGGCAAGCCGTACGAGCGGCTGCTGGAGGAGTTCCTCGGCCGGCATCACGACACGAATTCCGCGAGCGGCACCGGCGACGTGAAGTACCACATGGGGTACGCCGGCGAGCGGCGCCTGTCCGACGGCGCGTCCGTCACGCTCGAACTCGTCCCGAATCCCAGCCATCTCGAGGCCGTGAACCCGGTGCTCATGGGCGTGACGCGCGCATGGCAGCGTGGAGCCGACGGCACCCGCGACGAG
>DATKCV010000027.1:0-32145 GCA_035513015.1 Gemmatimonadaceae bacterium | reverse complement strand
AGGAGTTCAGCATGCGTACGACCGGCACCGTCAAGTGGTTCAACGACACGAAGGGCTTCGGTTTCATCACTCCCGAGGGCGGCCAGAAGGATTGCTTCGTGCATCATTCGGCGATCCAGGGAAGCGGCTTCAAGTCGCTGGCCGAGGGCGAGCGCGTCGAGTTCGACATCGTGCAGGGCCAGAAGGGTCCCGCCGCTGAGAACGTCGTCAAGCTCGGTCGCTGAACCACTTCGCCGCGGCTTCCCCGCGGTGAGGTGACGAGCAGGGGCCGGACCGGCGAAAGCCGGGCCGGCCCCGACGCTTGTCGGGCCTCGCAGTTCCGTTCACCCCTTCCCGTCGAATCCGCATGTCCGAATCCGCCAGCACGCACGTCGCCCGTCCCGGCGCCCGACCACCCGAGCCCACGGCCGACGAGTACCACGACGACATCATCTATCCGCAGACGATCCCGTTCGTGATCGTCCACCTCGTCTGCCTCGCCGCGATCTGGACCGGCGTGACGACGACGGCCGTGGTGATCGCGATCGTGCTCTACGTGGTGCGGATGTTCGGCACCACGGCCGGCTACCACCGGTACTTCTCGCACCGCTCGTTCAGGACGAGCCGCGTGTTCCAGTTCGTCCTGGCGTTCCTGGCCCAGAGCTCCGCGCAGCGCGGTGCTCTCTGGTGGGCGGCCAAGCACCGGCATCATCACCGGCACTCGGACACCGAGCTCGACATCCACTCCCCGCGACACCGCGGGTTCTGGTACTCGCACGTCGGCTGGATCTTCAAGCCACGCCAGGGCGAGACCGACATGGAGGCCGTCGCCGATCTGGCGAAGTATCCGGAGCTCGTCTGGCTCGACCGGCACTACCTGGTCTCCCCGACGATTCTCGCTCTGGCCTGCTTCCTCGTCGCCGGATGGCCTGGGCTCATCGTCGGCTTCTTCTGGAGCACGGTCGTGCTGTTCCACGGCACGTTCATGATCAACTCGCTCGCCCACGTGCACGGCAAGCAGCGCTACGTCACCGGCGACGACTCACGCAACAACTGGTGGCTGGCGCTGATCACGCTCGGCGAGGGCTGGCACAACAACCACCACGCCTACCAGCGCTCTACCCGCCAGGGATTCCGGTGGTGGGAGATCGACATCACGTTCTACATTCTCTCGGCGCTGTCGTGGGCCGGCGTGGTGTGGGAGCTCGGAGCACCACCGGCTGACCTGGTCCGCAACGAGCGCCGGCTGGGGCGGGCGGTGGTCGAGAAGGTGGCGCACCAGCTGGCGGGATCGTTCGAGGCATCGCGGATCGCGGCCCAGCTGCGCGAGGCGTGGGCTCAAACGCCGACGCTTCAGGAAATGCGTGACCGCGTGGCGGCCGGGCACCTGCGTGCCGAGGCGTTGCTGGCCGACGTCCACCTTCCGCAACTGCCGACCGTGGCCGAGGTACGCGCCCGGGCGGAGCAGATGTACGCGTCGTCACCGTCGATGGATGAGATCGTCGCGCGGGCGCGGGAACTGATCGTGCAGGCGATTTCGGTCGAGCTTTTCCCGGTGCCGGAGGCGACTGGCGCGGCCTGAGGCCGGCTACCGGGCCCAGCTCAGCGCCAGCAGATCCTCATCGGCGAGACGCAGCCAGTCGCGCGGGTACTCGGCGATGCGGCGGAAGGCCGCGCTCGACTCGAAGAACAGATACATGCGATCATGGACACGGCGCTCGAATACGGCCCATGAGACGCCGGAAGAGTCGTGGACACTGCGACTTCCTTCGTGTCGGGCCATCCCGATGCCCCGATGGGTGGTAGCCTGCTGATCCACTGGCTGGACGGCGTGGGGCAACGGGTGACTGGGGACGGCCGCGGCACGGCGATGATCCGGCCGCGATCGGCGTCGGACCGGTCGGCTCGGGACCGATCCGCGTGCTGAACGTCTGCCTCGCGCGTCGATGCAAGTAATGCTCCTTCTACTCGCAATTCGGCCGAATTCCGTCGACTCCGATCGGCTCGCTTTCGACGATCGCGGCGGCGGCATCCGGACGACGCTCGGGTCGCTTCGCTCCCTATCTGGCTGACGCTAGCCCAGCTGATACGCGCGGCCGCAACGACGATCCGAAGCACATCGCGACCACGGCCGAGAAGCGGATTCGGCGCGGAGTCGAGATGCTGCTGGATTACTCCACCGCAGTGAAGCGCGGCGCTGGCACATGCGGCTCGAAGGACGGGATCCCGACGTGCACATCGATGACGAGCTGTGGCCGCCCCATCGGCCACGACGGGGTTCAGGGCTGCCTCGCCGGCGCGCGTATGGGCGGGTGGAACGGCTATGGCGCTCCGTGGCGCCGGTCGCGAGATTGTCGCCGATTCCGCCACCCTCTGCTCACACGTCATGCCCTCCCCGCCACTCGAAGCCGAGTCCCCCGGCAATCGTGCCGCCGCCTACTGGCGGCGCAACCTGCGCTACCTCGTCATCCTGCTCGCGATCTGGTTCGCGATCAGCTTCGGCGCCGGGATATTCCTCGCCGATGCACTCAACGCGGTCCGGATCCCCGGCACCGGCTTCAAGCTCGGATTCTGGTTCGCGCAGCAGGGATCGATCTATGGCTTCCTGGCGCTGATCCTCGCCTACGTGCTGCTGATGAACCGGCTCGACCGGCGCATGGGTGTGGACGAGGAGCCGATCGCCCCGCGTCGAGCGGCGAAGGATCCCCGTCGTGTCGTCGGGGAGCGCATATGACCGTCCAGGCGTGGACGTTCACGCTGGTCGCGCTATCGTTCTCGCTGTACATCGCGCTCGCAATCTTTTCCCGGGCGGGGACCACGAAGGACTTCTACGTCGCTGGCGGCGGCGTCCCGCCGCTCGCCAACGGGATGGCCACGGCGGCCGACTGGATGTCGGCCGCCTCGTTTCTTTCGATGGCCGGGCTGATCGCGTTCCTTGGCTACGACGGTTCGGTCTACCTCATGGGCTGGACGGGCGGCTACGTGCTCCTGGCGCTGCTCCTCGCGCCGTACCTGCGGAAGTTCGGCAAGTACACG
Organism: Gemmatimonadaceae bacterium; assembly: GCA_035513015.1. Taxonomy (GTDB): domain Bacteria; phylum Gemmatimonadota; class Gemmatimonadetes; order Gemmatimonadales; family Gemmatimonadaceae; genus DATKCV01. The sequence continues at coordinate 29,130 of DATKCV010000027.1, read as the reverse complement.
GTCCCGGACTTCGTCGGCGACCGCTACTACTCGCAGACGGCGCGTCTCGTCGCCGTCGTCTGCGCGATCTTCGTCTCCTTCACCTACGTCGCCGGACAGATGCGCGGCGTCGGTATCGTGTTCTCGCGGTTCCTCGAAGTCCCGGTCGAGTACGGGGTGCTGATCGGGATGGCGATCGTCTTCTCGTACGCGGTGCTCGGCGGGATGCGCGGGATCACGTACACACAGGTCGCGCAGTACTGCGTCCTGATCTTCGCCTACATGGTGCCCGCGATCTTCCTGTCATTGATGGTCGCCGGGACGCCGATCCCGCAGCTCGGATTCGGCGGGACCGATCAGGCGACGGGCGCGTTCCTACTCGACCGGCTCGACGGGCTGCACCGCGAGCTCGGCTTCGCGCCGTATACCGACGGCACCAAGTCGGTAATCGACGTAGCGGCGATCACCGCGGCACTGATGGTCGGCACCGCCGGGCTTCCGCACGTGATAATTCGCTTCTACACCGTCCCGCGCGTCCGCGATGCGCGGGCCTCGGCCGGATGGGCGCTGCTGTTCATCGCGATTCTCTACACCACCGCGCCGGCTCTGGCGGTGTTCGCGCGGACGAACCTGCTCGCCACCGTGTCCGATCGGCCGTACGCCGAGATGCCGGAGTGGTTCCGGACGTGGGAAGGTACGGGGCTGATCCGGTTCACCGACCACAACGGCGACGGCCGGATCCAGTACGTCGGCCCCGCGCTCGCGGCGGCAGCCACCGGCGGCGTGGTCAACGAGCTGGAGATCGACCGCGACATCATCGTGCTGGCCAACCCCGAGATCGCCGGACTGCCGACGTGGGTGGCCGGACTCGTCGCCGCCGGCGGGCTCGCCGCCGCGCTGTCGACGGCCGCCGGCCTGCTGCTCGTGGTCTCATCCGCGGTGAGCCACGACCTGCTCAAGCGGGCGTTCCGGCCGGCGATCAGCGAGCGCGGCGAGCTGCTCGCGGCACGCGTCAGCGCTGCGGTGGCGGTGGTGATCGCCGGTTGGCTGGGCATCAATCCGCCGGGATTCGTCGCGCAGGTGGTGGCGTTCGCGTTCGGGCTGGCGGCGGCGTCGTTCTTCCCGGCGATCCTCATGGGAATCTTCTCGCGGCGGATGAACCGCGAGGGAGCGGTCACCGGCATGATCGTCGGGCTGCTGTTCACCGCCGGCTACATCGTGTACTTCAACTACATCGCGCCGGAGCGAAACAACGCCGGGAACTGGCTCTTCGGCATCTCGCCGGAGGGGATCGGGACGGTGGGCATGGCGCTCAATTTCTCGATCGCGGTCCTCATCTCGCGATTCACCAGGCCGCCGCCGGAGAGCGTGCAGAGGCTGGTGGAAGAGATCCGCATCCCGCGGGGCGCGGGGGTGGCGCACGAGATCCAGGCGTAAGGCCGAGGCCTCCTGGTCGAACCGCGGACGACACAGAGGATGCGGAGCCTGGTTTGCGCCCCGGGTCAACCGCCGCGTCTCCTCGCCTCATGAAGGATGAAAATGGCCACGAGCAGCCCGGCCCCCATCAGGTCACTCCGCCATGCCGGATGCACGAGAAGAACACCGGCCACGATCGCGCCGGCGCGCTCGACGATGGTTGCCGGCCGCCTCAGCCACCCGCCGAGCCCGACCGCGAACGCACCCACACCGATCGCCGCCGTCAGCGTCACGCGGGCGATGTCGATGAACGGGCCGCGGAGCAGGAGGCCGGCGCCGTCGGGAGAGAGCGTAAAGGCGAGCGGCACGAGGAACGCCGGCAGCGTGTACTTCCACGTCAGCATCGTCGTCCGCAGGGGATCGCCGCCGGTGATCGCCGAAGCGGCGAACGGCGACAGCGCCGTCGGCGGGCTGACCTCGGACAGGACCGCGTAGTAGAAGATGAACATGTGCGCGGCGAACGCCGGGATTCCCACCTGCACCAGCGCCGGCGCGATCATGACGGCGCCGATGATGTAGGACGCCGTCACCGGCAGCGCGAGGCCGAGCACCCAGATCGCCACGGCGGCGAACAGCACCGTGAGGAGGACGCTCCCCCCCGCCGCGCCGACGATCAGGCCGGCCAGCTTGAGCCCCAGCCCGGTGAGTCCGACGACGCCGACGACGATGCCCGCCGCCGCCGTCGTCGCCACGACGGGCAGCACGCCGCGTCCACCCGCCTCCAGCGCGGCGAGCAACCGTGCCGGACGCAGCGCCGACTCGGCGCGAACGAAGCTCAGTGCGATCGCCAGGGCCGTAGCCCAGAAGACGGCGCGGAAGGGTGTCATACCGCCGATCATGAGCGCCGCGATCACGACCAGCGGCAGAAAGTGATAGCCGTACCGCGTCGTCAACGCGGCGATCGACGGCGCGTCGAGCTCCACCGGCATTGCGCCGAGCCGCCGTGCATCGGCGCCGATCATGAGCATCACAGAGAGGTAGTAGAGCAGCATCGGAATGATCGCCATCGCGAGCACCTGGAGATACGAGATCTGCAGGAACTCGGCGATCAGGAACGCGGCCGCGCCGAGCGTGGGCGGGGAAAGGATCGCGCCGATCCCCGCCGCCGACAGGAGCGCGCCGCCCGTGTTTGGCGAGTAGCCGGCGCGCCGGAGCAGTGGCCAGGCGACCGAGCCGAGCGTCACCGTCGTCGCCACGCCGCTCCCCGACACGGTCCCGAGCAGGAAGCCGGCGAGCGTGACGCCGCGTCCGGGCGCGGCCGGCGAACGCGAGCGCCCCATCAGCGCCAGCGACCAGTCGATGAAGAACCGCCCGGCCCCCGAGCGCTCCAGCACGGCTCCGAACACCGCAAACAGAATGATGTACGTAGCCGCCACGTCGAGCGGCACGCCGAAGATGCCATCGAGCGTCATGTACAGCGTGCCGACGAGCCGGTCGGGATAGTACCCTCGGTGAGCGATCGCGCCGAGTCCGACGAGGTCGAGCAGCGGTCCCACGTACGCGTAGACCAGGAACAGCGCGACGGTGGCGGTGAGCATCCACCCCGTCGTGCGCCGCGTCGCCTCGAGCACGAGCAGGATCGTCGCCACCCCGAGCGTGACATCCACGACCGTCGGCGTCGCGGCGCGGTACGGGAACTCGGCCCTGTCCACCAGCGGCCAGATGAGTGCGAGCACGGCGAGGGCCACCAGCGCCCAGTCGACGATGCTCGGCGCATCCCGCGGCGAGCGGCGGCCGGCGGGAAACGAGAGGAAGATCAGGACCAGCGCGACGAGGAGGAAGCTCGTCCGGTACACCTGCGCCTCGACGATCGCCACCACCCAGTACAGGCCGTACAGCGACAGGCCGGCGGCGAGCAGGCCGGCGACGAGGCGCGTCCGCCCACCGAGCCGGCGCACCAGCCGCAGCGGCTCGAGCTCGGTGAGTGGGCCCGGCGCGCCGGCGGTGGCAAGGTCGCCACCGCCGGACGGGGTCAGGACGGCCACACGCCGCGCTCGCGATAGTACTCGATCGCGCCCGGGTGATACGGAATCGGTGAGCCGGCGACGGCGCGCTCGGGCGTCAGCTCGCGCGCCACCGGGTGTATGGCCGCGAGCTGCTCGCGGTGCTCGAAGAGGGCACGCGTGATCTCGTAGGCGAGTGGCTCGGCCATCGCTTCGTCGACGACGAGGATCGACGGACCGCCGACGGTGGGCAGGTCCGCATTCTGGCCCGGATAAGTCCCGGCCGGTATCGTGTGCAGCGGATACTGCTCGGCGCCGAACCGCGCGTGCAGCACGGGAAGCAGCTCGGCGCTGGGAAGGAGGCGCATCTCGCGTCCGGCCGCCCCGCCAAGATCCATCAGGGCCGGCGCGGGCGCCGCGCTGCCCATGAAGAACGCGGCGATCTTGCCGTCGCGAAGTGCGTCCACCGACTGGGTCGGACCGAGGCGCTCGCGCCGCACGTCACGGTCCGGATCGAGACCCGCGGCGCGCAGCATCTCCACCGCGACATCCTCGGTGCCGCTGCCCGGCGCCCCGGTGGACACGACGCGGCCGAGGAGGTCGGCCACCCGCGTGATGCCGTGCCGGGCGAACGTCACGAGGTGCATCGGCTGTACGTACAGCACGGCCAGTGCGCGCACGGGGATGCGGCCGATAGTCCGGAACGAGCGGGTTCCATCGTAGGCGTCCGCGAGCGTCGAGCCCATGGCGAAGGCGAGATCCACCTGGCCGGCACCGAGGAGCTTGAGGTTGTCCACGGTCGCGGCCGTGACTTCGGCCGTGGCGGAGACGTTGGCGACGTGAGAGGTGACCAGGTGCGCGATTGCGCCGCCGAGAATGTAATAGGTGCCGCCGACCTGGCCGGTGGCGATCGAGATGCGCTGGGTGGCGCCGCGGACGCGCGCGAACTCGCGCACGTCGCAGCCGGCCGCGGGAAGCACGAGTAGCGCGCCGGCGCCGCGGAGCGCGGAGGTGAGAAAGGCACGGCGCTCGAGCATCACTCCACGCCGCCCCGCTGCCCCGGCCGCCCGGCGACGCGGGCGGCGGGCGACGTCACGCCGACCGTGCGCAGCCTGATCGCCGCGACAGCCGCGCCGCGGCGTCGTCGTCGAGCAGCCATACGAGCGCCCCCCAGGCTGGATCGAGGAGCCGCGCCGGACGCTCCTCCGGTCCGCCGATCCCCTCGAGCACATCGCGCACGGCCCGGGCCTTGGAGGAGCCGGCCACCATCACGAGCACGTGGTGCGCCGAGTTCAGGACCGGCGGCGTCAGAGTGACACGCCACTGGGCCGTGGGCCCGTGCAGCGTCGCGACCGCCCAGCGCGAACGCTCGGCGAGCGCCGGCTGACCCGGGAAGAGCGACGCAGTGTGGCCGTCCTCGCCCATCCCCATGAGATTGACATCGAAGATCGCCGGAGGGACGCGGCGCCCGCCGCCGGCGAACCGGTCGCGAAGCAGCGTTTCATAGGATTCGGCCGCGGCCGCGGGATCGTCCTCGACACGGATCCGGTGCACGTGCTCGGGCCGCACCGGCACGTGAGCGAGCAGCGCTTCGTGAGCCATGCGGAAGTTGCTTCGTTCGTGGGTGGGGGGGACGCACCGCTCATCGCCCCAGTACACCTCGACGCGCGACCAGTCGATGCGGCTGCGCAGCGGCTCGCGCGCCAGAAGCGCGTACACCGGCGGCGGCGCACTCCCGCCCGACAGGGCGATCGTGAACCGCCCGCGTTCGGCGATCGCCTCCTCGGCCACGCGCACGATGTATCCGGCAGTGCGGCGCGCGACGCGATCGAGGTCCGGGTGGACCTCGATCGTCCGCGCGCCATCGTGCTCGATCTCCTCCCGCGGCATCAGCCCCGCGCCTCCATGATTCGTGGTTGCCGCCGCCGCACGCGCGTGTGCTCGGCGTGCGCGATCTCGCGGCGTCCGCTCAACGGTCCGGCTGCGGCGGCTGCGTACCGGCGACCTTCGTCGCATCGTCCGCCCGCACCGGTACGTCCTCGATCGTCCGCAGCACGTCGCGCCACGCGAAGCGCGTTCCCTGACCGCGGACCCAGTAGTCCATCCACGCCAGCTCGCTCATCGACTTCACCAGCTGGTTGCGGGGATCGGGAATGCCGTGCGTCCGTCCCGGATACACGAACAGCTCGGTCGGCACGCCGATCTGGCGCAACGCCATGTACAACTCCTCGGACTGCGGCCGCGGTACGCGGGGATCGCCATCGACGACGTGAATCATCGTCGGCGTCTTCGCGTTGCGAATGTACCTGAGGGGCGACTGGCGCCAGTACGCGTCGAAGTCGTCGTACGGAAGCCGCCCGCCGAGGTAATGCTGCCGGTTCCGCTGCACATCGCTCTGCGCGTACATCGAGATCCAGTTCGACGTCCCCGCCCCGGAGCTTATCGCCCTGAACCGGTCGGTCTGGACGAGAATCCAGTTCGACCAGTGCCCGCCCGCGCTCCAACCGAGCGCGCCCATGCGCTCGCCGTCCACCAGACCCTGCGCGATCAGGTGATCGACGCCGGACATGATGTCTTCGTAACCCTGCTGGAAGTAGTTGCCGACGATGTCGGTCTTGTGGGCTTCCCCGTAGTTCGTCGAGCCGCGGTAGTTGGGTCTGAGAACCATGTATCCGCTGCCCGCGTAGACCTGCGAGCCATAACCGCCATTGAATCCGAGCACGTCGGCCGACGCCGGCCCGCCGTGGATCGCCACTATCAGCGGATAGCGCGTACCCGGCCGGTAGCCGGCCGGCTTGACCAGCACTCCACCGACCATCTTCCCGTCCGTGGACCGCCAGGTGATCTCCTCTTCCTCGCCGAGCGCGAACCGGCGCACCTGGGGATTGGCATCGGTGAGCTGAACCCAGGCGCGGCGGCTGGCGACCTGCTCGATCGCCGGCACGGTGAACAGGGTGGAGGGCGTCTTCGGGTCGGCGTAGGTGATGAGGATCCGGCCGGAGTCCTCATCCCGGCTCACCGACAGCGACGCCTTCTCGCTCGTAACCTGACGGACGGCTCCGGAAGCGACGTCGAGCGCCAGCAACTGCCTCGTGGCGCGGACCCCGGCGGTGAACCAGATCGTCCGTCCATCGCGCGACCAGAAATTGACCGTCACGTCGCCGTCGAACGCGGCACCGAGCTTCCGGAAGGCGCCACCCCGGTCGTCCGCGCGCCGAAGGTAGACCCGGCGGTTCGACATGCCGTAGCGCTCGAGGTCATCGGGCGCGGAGAAGGCCACCCATCGGCCGTCGGGGGAGAAACTGGGCCCGGTCTCGCTCACCTCGTCGTTGCTGGTCAGGCGCTCGACCCGGCCGGTCGCGACCTCGACCAGGAACAGATCGGCGTGGATGCCGGATTCGGTGACCGTCCGCTTGTAGCGGTCGGCGGCTGTGCCGCGGAATCCCACCCACTTCCCGTCGTCAGAGACGGTGAAGCCGGAAACGGTGATCGAGCTGTCGCCCGTGAGCCGCGTCGTCTCCATCGTCTCGACGTCAACCGCCCAGAGGCTCGACAGCGGCGTTTCCATGTTGCGGATGTCCACGGTGAAACGCTTCTCGCGGCGCGCCCGGTCATCCGCATCCAGCGAATCGGCGCCGATGAAGTAGATCCGACGTCCGTCGGGTGCCCACTGCCAGGTGCCGACGCCTGCGTTCTGCCGTGTGAGCTGGACGGCGCTGGCCGAATCGAGTCGCGTCGCTGGGAGCCGCCAGAGCTGCTCCTCGTCCTCCTTGCCGCTCCGGTAGACGAGCCACCGTCCGCCGCGGTCGAAGTCGAAGGTGGAGATCCCCTCCTTCGCGTCGGTGATGCGCCTCGCCTCGCCGCCATCGGGGCGCATCAGGTAGATCTGGTTCCGGGAGGGCCCGCCAGCCGGCGAGTCCCGGTCGGAGGCGAAGAGGAAGTACGCGCCGTCGCGCGCCCATCGCGGTGAGGCTTCGTTCTTCTCGACCGTGAACGTCATTTGCCGCGAGCTGGCGACGCCACGCTCCAGCGACACGAGGTGGATGTCGCTCTGCCGCCGTGCCGCCTTCCAGTCGGGCGTGGACATCGTGTAGAGCAGCCAGCGTCCATCGGGGCTCGGCGTCGGCGAGCCGGTGGTGCGCATGTGCTGCACGTCGAGGAAGGTCATCGGTCGCCGCGTCGTGTCCGATGCGGTCTGGGCCCGCGCATCCCGAGTCGGTGCCGTGGCGAGCGCGGCGATGACTGCGGCGAGCACGGTGCCGCGCGCACTCGCGCGGCTCCATGGGGCAATGACCGGGGCGGGGGACATCGCGACCTCCAGGCGGAAGACCGAAACCGGCGGCGACCGGAGTCGGTCCGGTCCCGCCGGTTCACAATCTCCGCCTCGAAGGGCGGCTGCGCCAGCCGCCGCTCAGCTGCGGTGGTGTTCCCGTTGATCGGACACGCGCGCGGGGCGCGCGCCGCTGCTGGTCACCGATCCGACAGCGGGGCGCCGGAGAGCTCGCCGACCAGCGTCCGCAGCGCGACCTGCCAGACCAGCGGAGCGCCCGGCAGATCCTCCCTCCGCATGGTACGCACGCGTGCAACATCGTCCTCGCTGAGCAGGGACTGCACCCCGAACCCGCTGAGAACGAGGTTCGTGCGGCGGGCCAGCAATCCCTCGGCGCCGATGCGGATCGCGAGCCCGTCACGATCGATCCGGACCCCGGTCAACTGGAGCACCTGCACCGGCGCGTCCAACGAGGTGAGCCATGGCACATCCTGCACGTAACCCGTACCCAGCTCGACCTGCTTGTCGCCGCGCCAGCTCACCTGGCGGGTCCAGTACTGTCCGACTTCCAGGGTGATCAGGATCGCGCTCCCGGGCTGCCCGAGCGGAATCCCCGGCAGTGCCGGCGGCGACCCAGCGGGCGGGCCGGCGCCAGCGAAACGCTCGCGGTGCCGCGTTGAGTTCAACCTGAGGCTCGCCCGGAGCGAGCGCATGGGTCGTTTGTCCCCCCTGACCGGGTTTCCGAACACGATCGCTTCAGGTCACTCGCGCCGGGGAATGTCCGCGCAGGCGATGTTTCGCCCGGCGCTGCCTCGGCGAAAGGCGAGCGAGTGCTGGCCGTCGGCGATCCTCTCCATCGAGACGTTCAGCGTCCCATCGTAGTCCACCATGCCGCCGGTCCCGATGGTGAGCGTGCCGAGTTGGGCGACGGGCTCCGTCTCCGCGCCGAGCGTGGCACAAGTGCCGCGATGAACGTGGGCGGTGAAGTCGCCCTCGCCGACGCCCATCAGGTGCACGGCGACGTCCACGGTGCTGCCCCGGTCCGTGAACGTCGCCCGGCCGGAAGCGGTGGATTCGCCCAACGGACGCACGGCGGCCGATACGGCGGTACCCGCGTCGCCGGCGGCAACGGCGGGCGTGGCGGCGGTGTCTCCAGCCACGCCGGCATCCTGAGCAGGAGCGCAGGCGACCAGCGCGATGGCCAGTACGAACGATGCGGAAACCGAGTCGAGGTGCATGGAACCTCCGGAGAGAGCCGCGCCGGGAATGCAGGTCGGGATGCCCGAATGTAGCGTTCTGGCGGCCGGGAGCGCGACGGCCGGCTTGCACATTGTGCGGCTCGCCCTCCGATGCTACGTTTGGTCAGCGACTTGCGCGCCCTGGCGCGCGTGGCACGTTCCGAGGGGGCCTGCGATCGCGGGCTCCCTCGCGTCGTGTCGTCGCTCGTGATCGAGATCGCGGTATTCACACACAATGGCAGGAGCAGGTAGCATGGTCGAGCTTACGCTCGGAGACGAGGACCGTATCGACTGGGCGCTGAAGGCGTTCAAGAAGAAGGTGCAGAAGGCGGGGATCCTGAAGGATCTGCGTCGCCGCAGGCACTACGTGAAGCCGAGCGAAGCTCGTCAGATGAAGGCCAACGCCGCGAAGCGGCGGAACCGGACGCCGACGGGGACGAAGGGCACGCGCCGCTGAGCGCGCGACCCGCGCAGCCGGTGGCCCAACACCGCCACCGACCGGCGCGTACTTCCTGGGGAACCGGTTGGACACCTGGCTGGCCGGTCGTCACTTCCCTGGGTCCACCGTGGCGAGAGTGTTTGACCACCGAGCCGTGATTCGAGCCGCGGCGCGCGCTGGAGCGAGAGGAGGCATGATCCTCTTCGCGGCTCTGGCGATCGCGCCGCGGCTCGCGTTTGCGCAGGAGCGTGCCGACACTACACGCACCACTGCGTCAGACTCGCTGGTGCAGCGCATCGCGCCGGTCACGATCGTGGGGACTCGTACGCCGGCGCTGGCGGGCGGAGCGAGCGCAGTCGTGGTCCACCAGGACGAGGCGCTGGCGGCGCCGCTCGAGCAGTTGCTCGCAGCCGCACCTCGCCGCATGCCGTTCCTGCTCGTTCGGCAGAACTCCCGTGGCGAGGCCGAGCTCTCGGTGCGTGGATCCGATTCGCGGCAGGCCGCGGTGCTGGTGGATGGCCTGCCGCTGTCGCTGGGCTGGGACAATCGCGCCGACCTGTCGCTCGTTCCGCTCGGCGGTGCCCGACGGCTGACGCTCGTGCGGGGCCTCTCCACGCTGCTCGCCGGGCCCAACGTCCTTGGCGGCAGCGTCGAGGTGGATGTCGGGGGCGGTGCGCCCCGGCTCACCGCGCGCGGCCGCCCGGTTCCGGAGCTGGCGGTCACGTCGGGGATCGATCAGGTGGGGGCGAGAACGATCACCGGCCGGGCCGCCGTTCCGGCCGCAGTTCGGGGCGGCGTCCTCACGGCACGCGGCGGCGGCGCGCACCACCGGCGCGACGGAATCCCGCTCGGACGGTCGTCGCGTGCCGGCGGAAGCAGCGCGGCGCATTCCGCGGAGGGCACCGACCCGGGGCAGATCGACGATCCCGGGTTGCGCACGAACAGCGACCTCCGTCAGGCCGACGGCTTCGCATCTCTGCGCTACGAGGGCGCCGGCGGCGCGTATGCGGGGGTGACCGCGACGGCATCCCGCGCCGAACGAGGCGTACCTCCGGAACTGCACATCGAGACACCGCGGCTCTGGCGTCAACCCAACGCGACCCGCGTCTTCGGCGTCGTCAACGGCGGAACGGGAGAGCGCGAAACGCCCCTGGGTCAGGGGATGCTGGAGCTTTCGGCCGGCGTCAACAATGGAACGACGGTGATCGAGAGCTTCGCCGACCGAACCTACCTGGATCGGATCGGCCGCGAGCGGGGGTCGGAGCGCACGGTCACGATGCGAACGCTGATCACGCACTCGCTTCCGCTCGGCGGCGAGCTGCGCGCCGGCGCCACGCACGCCGACGTGCGCTACGACGAACGGCTCGACGATGACCCGGCGAGTCGCTATCGCCAGCGCCTGACGAGCATCGGCGCCGAGTCGCAGTGGCTCGCGTTCGCGCGGGCATTGCTCAGCGCCGGGATGGTACGTGACGCGGCGAGCACGCCACTGACCGGTGGAAAGCCGGCGCTCGCCGCGCAGGCACGATGGGGCTGGCGCCTCGGTGCTACGACGTACGCCTTCGACCAGAGCGTTCGCGTGCACGGCTCGCTCAGCTCCCGCTCGCGATTCCCATCTCTGCGCGAGCTGTACTCGGGTGCCCTGAACCGTTTCGAGCCCAACCCGGGTTTGCGTCCCGAACGGCTGCTCGGCGCGGAGGTCGGGGCGACGGTGATGGAGGCGTGGGCGGCGCGGCGGGGCGTGGTCGTACAGACCGTACTCTTCCACCACCGGCTGGACGACGCCGTAGTACGCATCGCGACGCCAGAGGGACGCTTCCGCCGCGTCAACCGCGACGTCATCCGGAGCAGCGGCGTCGAGCTGCTCGCGTCGTGGACCTCGAGGTCGTCGGCCACGACACCCGACCGGTGGCTCGACGGCCTGTCGCTGACGGGCGACTTCGTTGCGCAGCGCGTCCGGGTGCACGATCGAACGCTGCCGGCCGGTGAGGACGCTGGGCGCGCCGAGCATCAGCCGGTTCTGCGCGGGTCGGTGGATCTAGGGGTTCCGCTCCCGCTCGACATGCGGGCGCTCGCCTCGGCCCACTTTGCCGGGCGGCAGTTACTGCGAGCACGCGGACCTCGGCGGTCGGGTTGCGCTGCGCGGGCAGGGTGGCGCTGACGTCGCGCTCACGCGCGCGTGGACGCGCGCGCGCGCGGGCGTGCTGCGCTTCCTTCGTGGCGTGCTCGCCGTGGACAACGTCACCGACGGTGCGATGCACGACCAATGCGGGCTTCCCCGGGCCGGGCGAACGATCAGGCTGGGGCTGGAGCTGCGGTAAATACAGAGGTCCGGATCAAGGCTCCACTCGCCCCATTGACTCGATTACCTACTGCCTGTATCATTCACCCATGAAGCATACCGGTTCGCCCGACGGGGTCGAGGTTGCCGATCCGGCGGCAGGGAGGCTGATGTGGTCCCTGATCGAAGTCGCGCGGGTGCTCGAGGAGAACCTGGAGACGGCGCTCGGTACCGTGGGACTGTCGTCGGCTCGACTCAGCGTGCTCACGGCGCTCGTCGACACCGCGGAGCCGCTGCCCCTCAGCGAGCTGGCGGCGAAGTTGAGTTGTGTTCGCTCGAACATCACGCAGCTCGTGGATCGCCTGGAGGCAGACGGACTGGTGCGCCGGGTCGCGGATCCGGACGATAGGCGTAGCGTGCGAGCGGAGATTACCGCGGCCGGAAGGGAGCGCCAGGCGGCCGGCGCCCTGCACCTGGAGCGGGTGCAGCGGGATTTTGGTGTCCGGTTGCGCGAAGGCGATCGCGCGATGCTTCAACGGGTGCTAGCCGGGCTTCGGTGACTTCCGGCAGGAGAGGGCTGGCCCCAGTTTTCGCCGATGCACTTCAGCCATGAAACATTCGCCGCAGGACAATACACGCGTGATTCGTGCGGGCATTCTCGGCCGCCGATCCGAATGCGCGCGAGCGACGCGGCTCGCCGTTCCTTGGACCACCGTTTGATGGAGACCTCGACGTGACTTCACCGACGACCACGAAGACCACCGCGCAATCCGCGGGTACGAGCACCTGGAAGCTCGATCCCGCGCATTCGAGCATCGAGTTCGCGGTTCGCCACCTGATGATCGCCACCGTACGAGGACGCTTCGGCGGAATCGACGGGACGTTGACGCTCGATGAGCGCGATCCCCGCGCCTCGCGCGTCGAAGCGACGATCCAGACGGCGAGCATCGATACGCGGACCGAGCAGCGCGACCAGCATCTGCGGTCGGCCGATTTCTTCGATGTGGAGCGGTTTCCGACGATCAGCTTCCGTTCGCGCCGGATCGATGGCGATGTGAATGGCTCGTTCCGGGTGACCGGTGATCTGACCATCAGGGACGTCATGCGGGAGGTGGTGCTCGACGCGACCAACAACGGACGGGCGAAGGACCCGTGGGGGAACGAGCATCTGGCGATCGAGGCTCGCGGCAAGGTGGACAGGCGCGAGTTCGGACTCACGTGGAATCAGGCGCTGGAGGCGGGCGGCGTGCTCGTCGGCGATGAGATCAAGCTGAATCTCGAAGTCCAGTTTCTGAAGAACGAGAGTTGACCGTACCACGCACCCGACCGGCGGCGCACTGAGTGGCATGGACGCGGACGGCCGGTGACGGCATGCTTCGGCCATGAAACGGACGGCAGTCATCACCGGCGGCACGCGCGGCCTCGGCCGGGCGCTCGTGCGGGCGTTCGCCGAGCGAGGGTACCGCGTGCACGCGACCGGAACGGATCAACGGGCGCTGCATGCGCTGCAGCGGGAGTCGGCCCGGGCGGGGCACGAGGTCGTGCCGCTCCGCGGGGACGTTTCGAGTGTGGAGGACAACGCGGCGCTGGCGCGGCGCATCGAGGGTGAGGGATCCGCCGTCGACGTACTCGTGCACAACGCCGGACTGCTCGGCGCTGCGGCCACCTCACTGGCCGAGTATCCGCCAGACGTCTTCGCCCGGGTGATGGCCGTAAACGTGTTCGGGCCGTTCGACCTTACTCGCCAGCTCGTCCCGCTCCTGGCGCCGAACGCGGCGATCGAGTTCGTCACCAGCGGCGTGAGCGTGGGGCCGCGAACGGGGTGGGGCGCCTACAACGTGTCCAAGATCGCGCTGGATGGTCTTGCCGGGATCTGGGCGCGCGAGCTGCGCGATCGTGGCGTGCGCGTCTACATCATCGACCCGCGACCGATGCGGACGGCGATGCGCGCGAGCGCATATCCGGACGAGGATCCGGCGACGCTTCCGACGCCCGAAGAACACGTCGCCGGCTACGTGCGCCTGGCTGAAGCGGACGAGGGTTCGCCGAGCGGCGAGCGCTTCAGGGCCGACGCGCTGTAGAGCCGGGACGCCCGGCCCGGCCACCAGGCGCAGCCCGGTCAGGCGGGCCGCGACCGGTCGTTCAGTTCGAGACCAGCCACGCCAGTCGCCCGCTCGGTGCCTCCACCAGCCACCAGTCGGCGAAGCGGCCGAGCACTGGCAGCGCGGTGCCGGCGTCGACGCTGTCCACGACGCTGGCGATCGGGAGCGGCCCATCGCGAACGGCGGCCGCGGCGGCCACGCGGGTGCTGCGGATCGGTCGCGTCGCGCTTTCGACGGCGCGCGCGCTCACCCATCCTTCCGCTCCATCGGGCAGGCGAACGCGATACCACGAACCCGACGCGCCGAGCAGCCTGACGGCGGTGAGCTGGGCGAGGCGGGCCACCGCGGGCGCACGAGGATCGGGCGAGATGTGCAGCGATGCCGAATCACGCGCGACCCGGGCGAAGCGGCCAAGCGCCGTCGTGTCGGCCGCCAGCGCGGGGAACGCGATTCGCGGCTCGTGCACGAACGGAAAAGGATCCACGGCCCCCTCGCCGCGACTGTAGATCCCGAAGTGCAGGTGCGGCTGCGTCCCGCGCGCGTTGCCGGTGTTCCCGACCAGCCCGAGCGTGTCGCCGGCTCGGACACGCGTGCCCGAGCTCACGAACTGGGAATCCAGATGGGCGTAGTACAGCGACTGCCCGCGCTCGAGGTCGCGCATCCAGATGACGCGGCCGCCCAGCGACGTCGTCGAGACTCGGGACACGAAGCCATCGGCGGCCGCGAGAACGGCCGTGCCTCGCGGCGCGAAGATGTCCACGCCCTGGTGCATCCGGCGCCCACCATCACGGTCGGCGCCCCAGAAGCTCCGGATGGCGCGGCTGTCACGGCCGGAAACGGGAAAGGCCAATGATGCGCCGGTGCGCACGGTGATCACGAAGCGGCCGCCCCGGAGGAGCTCCGGCTGAATCCGAAGCACGAAGCCGCCATCGCGGCGTACGTCGTGCCGCAGCGAGCGCTCGCCCTCCTCGGCGCTCACGACGCGTGAAGCCGCCGGGCCGGAGTCCGAGGCCGAGTACAGGTCGATGAAGACGAGCGGCTCGTCGGCGCCGTCCACGCGCACTTCGACCTGGAGCCGCTCGCCGCGCCGGGCGTCGAACCGATAGGCCACGGCCACCGCCTCTTCGGGCGGGAGATAGCTGCTTTCGGCGAACGGCAGCGTCACCTCGTGAGGTCGCGCGAGGGCACTCTCGGCAGCCGCCAGCCAGTCGCGGCCGAGCGCGGTCCGATCGAGCTCCGACGCGCGCAGCTGCTGCACGTATCGCTCATGGGCCGTGATGCCCACCGCTTCGCGCAGCTCCTCGAACCGCTGGCACGCAGCGGCCGTGGCAAGCAGCGTGGCCCCGGCCACGAGTGTACCCAGTGCGCAAACGAATCGCGGCGACCGGCGAACCGGGCGCCCGGATGTGGGGGTGACGGTCATGGTCTCTGTATTAGTTCGATGGCCGTCGATGGTTCCGCCCGGCGTGTCTCTCACACACTACGTCGCTGGCGCTCCGCGAAGATTCAGAGCAGTGGTGCGACGAGTGCGTACACGAGCGCACCGAACGCCAGCGGCCAGAAGCGAGCCTCCCGATCCTCGGGAAGCTCCTCCTTGACCGTGTTGAGGAGGATCCCTCCGGCAAGGAAGCCGAGGAGCACGCCGACGGCGGAGCTGGAGAGGGTCGTGCCCTGCGCGGCGCCCCACCCGAGCAGCGGCGAGGCGACGAGTATCCAGCGGCCGGTTCCGCCGTAGTGCCGCTTGTAGTGCCAGCGGAGCCCCACGTCGTTGACCAGCACGTGAAGCGCGAGGGCGATGCCGAGGGGCACGCGGTGCGACTCGCCGGGCGCTAGCCGATGGACGATGACGAAGCCGATCAGTGCATTGTAGAACGCGAAGACGGCGATGTGCACCCAGTAGATCCCGCCCGCCGCGGACCCGTCGGCGAGGGCACGCGCCGGGCGGCGGGCGCGGAGCAGGATGCGCTCGAGGCCGAGGAACATCACGACGGCGAGGAGCGCGGCGAGGAACGGGCGCGCCTCGATCACGCCGGCCGCACCGGCGGTCGCCTGGGAGGCGACCGTCTGCGCGAAGGCGAACTCGGGGAGCAGTTCGACGAAAACGAGTGCGATCGCCACGCCGCTGGCGAACGAAAGCAGGCGCGGTCGCGGGATCGCGTGAAGCGCGTCGATCTGTCCCGCGCCGAGGTGCACGAAGGAGAGTAGCAGCGCGGTCGCAAGTGGAGTCATCACGCGGGGTCGAGGGTGATGCGGCAGGCATCCTGCTGCTGCGACTTCCGGCCGGTGCGATGTCCATGCCGGCCCCAACGAGGAGGACGATCAGAAGGAGGCATGCATACGAGAGGCGAAGCCAGCCGGCCGTGAGACAGATGTAACGGTATGCGCTGAGAAAGCGAGCGGGGCCGGGCTCCAGATGAGGTGACGGAGATCACATGCACGGGGCCGGCGGTCTCAACACTTGACGACGCCGGACGCCGAGCACGGACCGAGGGGGACCGGGGTCATGGCGGATCCTGTGCCTCGGCGCGGGCGATCTGCCCGTGCAGGATCAGTGACAGGAGCTCGTCGCGCGGCCGGACGGCGGCGGCCAGCGCGTCGTAGCGAAGGCGGGCGCCCTCGACGTCGCCGGTCAGCAGCTTGGCGGTGACCATGCCGTCGCGCAGATAATCGATCGGCAGCCAGACCTCGGACCAGACGCGGGTCTCGGCCAGCACGTCGGCCTGGAACGATGCGTCGGCGAAATCCCACGCGGCCAGCGCGCGCATGAACCGCGCTGTCGTCACCGCCTCATGTGGTGCCCTCACGCGCTCGAGGTAGGCGAAGACTTCGCGATAGAACGCGTCGTCCACGGCCCCGGCCGTTCCCCCGTGCAGGCGTGTCTCTATGTCGAGCAGCTCGCGCACCCAGTGCCGCCAGCTCGTCGGAGTGCTGTTCCCACGCAGGGTCGCGCGGAACTGGCCGACGCGGTACATCGCCTCGTCGTACGCCGGATCATCGGGAAGGCTGTCCGCCGTACCCTGCGTTGCGCGCAGCCGCGCCGCGAGCGCGAGCCCCTGAAGGCGTGGCATCGCCACGACGGGGCTCTGCGGGTCCTCGACGAAGCCGATCCGACGGCCCTCGAGTGCCGCAACCGGATCGAAGCGACGGTCCTGCAAACCGGTGAACCCCTCGGCCTCCAGTCTCTCGAAGCGCGTGCGCTCGGTCCCCAGATCGAGGACGGGAAAATAGTCCGAGTTCCGGGTGCCCCAGGTGTCCAGCAGGGGACCGAACGTCGCGCGGCTGGCGAGGTGCATCGCATCCATGTGCGCGCCGCGGATCGGCAGGATGTGCCGCAGGTCGTCGCGTATCCCGGCGAGCTGAAGCACATTCCAGTCGGGAGCGGGAAGCGTGTCCGCTGTGGTGGCGACGATCAGGAGGTCGGTCCGAGCGACGAGATAGACGTCGTACGCAGGGAAGTGCTCGTGCAACGCGGCGAGTACGCTGAGCACCAGTCCATCGTCGATCTCGTACAGATGCAGCCACTGCCCGAACACGCCGTCTTCGGTCAGGTAGCGCTTGACGCGATCGTAGAACTCGGCCGTGAACAGCCCGGAGACGCCGCTGACCCACGGATTCGACGGCTCGGAGATGATTAGGTCATAGCGATTGCGGCCGGCGGCGAAATAGGACTTGGCGTCATCGATCACGATGCTCGAGCGAGGGTCGTCGAACACCCGGTCGTTGAACGGCCGGAACAACCGCGACCCGTCGACCATCTCCGGCTCGATCTCGATCGTCACCACGCGCTCCAGCGCCGGGTTGGCGAGGAGCATGTGCGATGTCATCCCCGACCCCTGGCCGATCACCGCTGCCGAGCGGGCGTCCGGCGCGTGAGCCATCGACACGATGCCGAGGAAGGCCTGCGTGGACGCGTCGCCTCGCAGCGGGACCAAGGCGTCGAGCGAGTCGCGCTGGAACCAGTCCGGCGAAAGCGATGCGTCGGGCTTTCCGTTGGTGGCGAGGTGAATACCTCCGGCGGTGCGGCCGGTGCGCACGCTCACGGTGGCCGTGCGTCCGTCGCGGTAGAAGACGATGTCGTAGGCGTCGCGTCCGGCGATCGTGCCGAAGCGGTAGACGCCGCTGGTCAGGACCGCCCGGTCGAAACGGCTGGCGAAGGCGAAGACCGCGAGTACGACCGCGGCCCGCGCCGCGACGCTCGCCGGCCCGAGCCTCCAGACGCGCTGGCGCAGCCCATGTAGGCCGCGGTGGGCTGTCGTGGCGGCCTGGCGGCGGCGCCAGACGGCCAGCAGCACGATCCCCAGAGAGATGTCCAGCATCGCTCCGGCGAACAGCAGGCGCTTGAGTCCCAGCACCGGCATCAGAACGAGTGCGGCCAGCACGACGCCGACGATCGAGCCGAACGTGTTCACCCCGTAGACCGTACCGATGGCCCGTTCGCCCATGCCGCTGCGAAGCAGCATCGCGGTGATCAACGGGAGCGTCATCCCGGCGCAAAAGGTGGACGGCAGCATCACGGCCAGCGACATCCCGTACCGCGCGATGTTGAACAGCCGGTAGCCCCCCTCCGATGGACGGAGAGAGCCGAGGAGCGTCGCCGTCCACTCGAAGGAAGCGAGATAGAGGGGGAGCGTCGCCACGGCCAGGAGTCCCATCGCGACCTGTACCAGGCCGAGCGTGGCCAACGGGTGGCGGAGGCGGTCGATGCGCGACCGGATCCAGAACGAACCGAGCGCGAGGCCGAGGATGAACGCCGAGAGCATCAGCTCGAACGAGTGTGTCGCGCTCCCGAGGACGAACGAGAGCATCCGGATCCAGGCGATCTCGTAGATGAACGAGGCGACCGCCGTGCCGAAGCTCACCACCAGCAGGAGACGCCACAGTCGCGGGCGCTCGTCCGCGGCGTGTCCGCCGCCGCCGGGTAGCGGCGCCGGCAGGGCCTCGATCGACGGGAGCGCCGGCTCGGCGACGACCGGTACCTGAACGACGGGCACCTGGGCCATCGGGCGCTCGCGCCGCGCAAGTACGCCGCGCTCCTCGACCTCGTCCTCGGCGAGTTGTTCCAGGCGCACGACGGCGAACACCAGCGCACCGACGACGATGTTGATCAGCGCAGCGACGAGGAGCGTGCCGGGGAGACCGACGATGCGGATCAGGTAGAAGCCGGCGATCAGCACGCCCGCGGCGGCGCCGAGGCTGTTGGCGAAGTAGAGCAGCGACAGCACGCGCCCGCTGTGCGCGTCCGGCTCCTCGGGACGGGCCAGCACGCGCAGCGCGCCGGCGCTCATCAGCGGGAACGTCGTCCCGAGCAGGATCGACTGCGGGAGAATGAGCAGTCCGGCGAGCATCCACTTGACCGGGACGAGCATCGCCGAGTCGACGAACGCCGGGAGTATGCGGTCGTAGGCGGCACCGGTGACGGCGCCGAACAAATCGTGGAACACGAGTCCCATCACGCCGACGACGATCTCGACGCCGGCGTACCAGAGCAGCGGCTGTCTGATGCGCTCCGAGCGGCGGCCGGCGAACAGCGCACCGCCGGCCATGCCGCCGAGGAAGATCACGAGGACGATGACCTGGGCGTAGGCGCTGTGTCCCACGAAGAGTCCGAGGTACCGGCTCCAGATCGACTCGTAGATCAGGCCAGCGGCGCCGGAGAGGACGAAGATCGCGTAGAGAAAGAGCGCCATGCCGCGTGCGGCGGGCTCGGTGTCCGTCCCGGGTGCGCCGTGCGCATCGTGTCTCTGGTCCACGGTCAGTCGGGCCTGGCTTCCGGTCCGGATGTAAAGGTCGACGGAAATGCGGGCGCATTTCCTCGAGTATCTCGGAATGTCTGCGGCATCTCGTTAGTCTCGTGAATCGTCATCTGCGTTCCAGCTTCAGGCGCACGCCCCTCGCGCGCAGCGTGATCAGCGGGTGCGGCTCGGCTCGGGTCTCCGTGGTCGCGCGGAGGCGCCAGCGCTGGGCGATCGTGGCGAGGAGGAGGATTCCTTCCATCCACGCGAACTGCTCGCCGATGCACTGCCGGGTGCCGCCGCCGAACGGGAAGTAGGCGAAGCGCGGGCGGGACTCCTGCGCATTCGTGGTCCAGCGGTTCGGGTCGAAGCGCTCCGGGTCGGGCCACCAGCGCTCATCGCGGTGGGTGACCCACGGGCTCATCAGCAGGATCGAATCGGTGGCGATCGGCCAGCCGCCCGCCTCGTAGTCCTCGAGCGTCCGCCGGCCGATGATCCACGCCGGTGGATAGAGCCGCATCGATTCGGCGAGCACCATCCGCGTCCACGGGAGTGCGGGCAGGTCATCGGAGGACGGGAGCCGTGTC
Source organism: Gemmatimonadaceae bacterium (assembly GCA_035513015.1). Classification (GTDB taxonomy): domain Bacteria; phylum Gemmatimonadota; class Gemmatimonadetes; order Gemmatimonadales; family Gemmatimonadaceae; genus DATKCV01. The sequence goes on along the minus strand of DATKCV010000027.1, from coordinate 9,083 downwards.
CCGAGCACCGCATCGATCTCGGCGTGCAACCGCGCCTCGGCATCGGGATGGTTCGCCAGCAGCCACCAGGTCCAGGTGAGCGCGTTGGCCGTGGTCTCGTGTCCGGCGAGGAAGATCGTCAGCGCCTCGTCGCGGAGCTGGAGATCGGTCATCCCGGTGCCGTCACCCTCGTCGTCGCGGGCGAGCATCAACATTGAAAGGAGATCGCCACGATCCTCGCCCGATACGCGGCGCTCGGCGATGAGTCGGTAGATCGTCTCGTCGAGCCGGGCGCGGGCGCGCCGGAAGCGGATCGCGCGAGGAAGGGGCAGCTTCATGAAGATCGGCGCGATCGGAAGGACGGCGATGTCGAACAGCTCCATCGCGTCGGTGAGCGCGCCGCCGATCTCCTCGGCTTCGCCGGTGACGTCGCTGGTGAACAGCGTGCGGCCGGCGATCTCCAGCGTGACGCGCATCATCTCGTGCGCCACATCGAGCGTCTCGCCGGCCCGCCAGCGCTCCCGGATTCCGACACCGGCATCCACCATCGCGACAGCGTAGCCGGCGATCCTCTGCCGGTGGAACGCGGGTTGCGCGAGCCGCCGCTGGCGCAGGTGATGCTCGCCGGCGCTCGTCAGCAGTCCTTCCCCGAGCAGCAGCTTGGCGCGGTCGAGCGCCCGGCTCTTCACGAACTGGCGCTGGCGGGTGACCAGGACATCGCGGATCTGTTCCGGATCGGCGAGCAGCCACAAGTCGAGCCCCGCCATCCGGAAGTGGGCGACGTCGCCGTGGTCGCGGGCGAGCCGCGCCAGGAAGTCCAGCGGATCGCGCCTCATGGCGAGCAGATGCTCGCCAGGGTATCGTCGTCGCGGCCCTGGTGGCGGCGTCCGTCGCCGCGTCGTGAGCACTGGCACGTTCACGCGCCCGGGCGCGGCTCGAGTCCACCGATGTCCCGTGTCGCGGCCGCCGCCCCGGAGGATGCGCGGAGCTGCCCGGCCATCACCTCGATGTCGTACCCCTCGCCCCGGATCCGCGCGTCGTAGTAGGCCATCGTCAGTACGGCGGCGGAGATCGGCGCGGCAACGATCGCGAACGCGTTGGTCACCAGCGTCGTGAGCACGGGATTGCGCGTGCCCATGAAGCCGCCGAAGAGGAGCTGAAGGGCGCTCTGCAGCGCGATGATCACCAGGAGAGTGAGACCGAGCGACAGGAGGATGCGCCGCCGGTTGCCACGGGCGAGGTCAGACGAGCGCATTAGGCTGGCGCTGAAGCCCTTTCCCTCGAGGACGACGACGGCCGGAACGGCGAACAGCCCCGTGAACCAGATGATCCCGGGGATGAGCAGCAGGAAGAGTCCGAACATGATGATCACGGATGTCGCGATCCCCGTGCTGACGACGGTGCCTATCCGGGCGAGGGCGCGGCGAAGAGCGGCGGCGACGTCGACGACGCGCCCGTGGTACGCGTCGTCGAGCGCGGCCACCAGCGCCGCCTCGGCGATCGCGTTCGCCGCCGTGGCGATCACCAGGACCCATGCCCAGTGCCGGGCCTGGGCATTGGCGCCGCCGTAAACCGCCAGCCCGAAGTTGATCAGGATGGCTGGTGCGAGGGCGACGGCGGCGAGCGCCATCAGCCGGGGGTAGTATGGCCGGGCGAGTACGAAGCCGGCATCGATCAGCTCGGTGCCGGAGCGCGGCCGGAAGGTGGCGGCGACGTCGGGTGCGGTCATGCGTCGAGGAAAAAGCGCGCTCCGCGGCTCGGAGCGACAGACGCAAGATGCCGGCGCTTCCGGGAGGCGGCAAGCGAAATGTCAGGGACGACCGGGCGTGCGCCGCGATCAATCCCGGCGTTCCGTCCACCCCGGCCCCCGCACGACCCGGCCCGGTGTCGCGCCGGTGTGCTCGCCGTCGCGAAGCACCGGCACGCCGTTCACCAGCACGTGCACCACGCCGGTCGCGTACTGGTGCGGGCGTTCGAAGGTGGCGTGATCGGTGATCCGAGCCGGGTCGAATACAACGACATCGGCGAAATGGCCGGGCCGCAGTGCGCCGCGGCGCTCGAGCTTCAGGTTTTCCGCCGGGAGCGAGGTGAGACGGCGCACGGCCTCCTCGAGCGGGATGATCCCCTCGTCGCGAACGTAGCGTCCGAGCAGGCGGGCGAATGTACCGTACGCCCGCGGGTGCGGATTGGAGCGAAGAAAGAGGCCCTCGGGCGCCAGCGCGCCGGCGTCGGATCCGAAGCTCATCCACGGGATCACGATCTGCCGGCGGACGTTGTCCTCGGTCATGAGGAAGTACACCGTGCCGACGCGGCTGCCGTCCTCGATCACCAGGTCCATGGCCGTCTCCTCGGGCGACGTTCCGCGCATCCGCGCCACCTCGCCGAGCGTCTTGCCGGTGAGCGGCTTGAGCGAGTCGTTGCGGAAGCCGACGAGGATCATGTGCTCCGGCGATTCGACCGCGGCGAAGAAGTTCTCCCACTCGTCAGTCGGAGTCCGCATCTCTCGCGCGACGCGGTCGCGGATCGCCGGATCGCGGAGCCGCGCCGCCCACGCCTCGTAGCCGCCCTCCTGCACCCACGGCGGCATGGCCGCGTCCAGTCCCGTGGCGCCGGCGGTGTAGGTGTACATGTCGGCGGTGATCGGGAGCCCGGCCGCGCGCGCCGAGTCCACCTTGCGGATCACGGCGTCGAGCTTTCCCCAGTTCTGTTGCCCGGCGGCCTTCAGATGATAGATCTCGGCCGGGACGCCGGCCTCGCGCGCGATCGTCAGCAGTTCGTCGACCGCCTCGAGGAGCCGATTCCCCTCGCTCCGCATGTGCGAGATGTACATGCCGCCGTAGGGAGCCGCGGCGCGGGCGAGGGCGATCAGCTCGTCGGTCGCCGCGTAGAACGCCGGCGCGTAGATGAGCGACGAGCCGACGCCGAGCGCGCCCTCCTCCATCGCGTTGCGGACGAGAGCCTGCATGCGGGCGAGCTCCTCGGGCGTCGGAGCACGATCGTCGTGGCCGAGCTCGTGGACGCGCACGGTCGTGGCGCCGATGAACGACGCGACGTTGACCGAGACGCCGCGCCGCTCGAGGTGCTCGAGGTACTCGCCGAGCGTGGTCCACGTTATGTCGAAGCGGAGGTCGCCCTGCTGGTCGAGCATCAGCTGCTTCATTCGGTCGTTGAGCGGGCCCATCGACGAGCCTTCGCCGAATATCTCGAGCGTCACGCCCTGCCGGATGTCGCTCTGCGCACGGCCGTCGTGGAGGAGCGATTCGGTCGCCCAGCTCAGCATGTTGATCAACCCGGGTGCGACGGCGAGTCCGCGGGCGTCGATCTCCAGGCGTCCGCGCGCTGTGCCGACGTCGCCGATGGCGACGATTGAATCGCCGCGTATGGCGAGGTCGCCGGTGAACGGTGTCGCGCCGGACCCGTCGTAGAGTGAGCCGTTGCGGATCACGATGTCGTGCATTTCTTCGGCGGCGTCGGGGCGGGGCGTGGCCGTGGCGCAGGCCGCGCAGAGGACGATCAGCAGTGTCAGGCGCATGGTCTCATGATTCTGGAGGACGTCGAGGCAGAAATGCGGGCGTGCTTACAGCTTTGCGGACGCGGCTGTTGCGCGCGCCCGATTCGTGCGACTACGCGGGCGTATCATCCAGCGAGGAGTGACCATGGATCGAGTGGAGCAGCCGGGGCCCGAGCGGGAGCCGCAGCCGAAGATCGACCCGGTCCCGGGTCACGACCCGGGGCCGCCGGTGAAGAAGGTGAATCTGCCACCGGGCAACCCCTCGACGGGAGTGCCGGTGGAAAGTCCGGAGTTTCCGCCGGAGACGCCGGACCGTTGACGCCCGCCGGGGACTACCGTTCCCGCGCGGCCTTCGAACCCACGGCGATCGCGTGATCGTAGCGAAGCCGGCCCGCTGCGCTCAGCGTCCCTGAAGCCCGCCGGGAAGGATTCCTCGCGGGCCGAATTTCGCCCGGACGCGATCCACCGCATGGGCCAGCGATCGGTCGCGATCGGTCTCCATCGTTTCGACCGCACGCTCGAAGAGCAGGAGCTGATCGGCTCGCGGATCCTCGCTCAGGGACGAGAGCGCGACGCCGACGAGCCGTGCCGGAACACGCCGGGCCGAGCGCAGCTTCTTCAGCAGCGCGCGGGCGACGGCGAAGATCGGACGGTCGGCGATCACGCCGCGGTCGAGCGTGCGGCTCGCGGAACGCGTGGTGAAGTCCGCATCGCGGATGCGGACCGTGATCGTGCGCGCGGTCAGCCCGTCGCCCCGGAGATCGGACGCCGCCCGGACGACCAGCGCGAGGAGCTCGCGCTCCAGCTCGGCGTCGTCGGCGATGTCGGCCGGGAACGTCTCATCGCGGCTCAGACTCTTCGCCTCCAGCCGCTCCTCGACGGTGCCGTGATCGATTCCGCGGACGCGATCGTGCAGCCACGCCGCCTCCCGCTCGCCGAGCCAGCCGGTGAGCGTGGCGAGGTCGTACTGGAGGACGTCCGGTACGCTTCGCATCCCGAGCCTGGCGAGCCGCTCCTGGAAGCGCGGTCCGATTAGCGGAATCTCGGCGAGACTGAACCCGTTCAGGAACTCGCTCTCCATTCCCGGCTCGACTACGAGCACGCCTGTGGCGTCGTTGTCCGGCTTCGGCTTGGCGCGCTCCACGGCAAGCTTGGCGACCAGCTTCGCGGTGCCCCCGCCGATCGAAACTGAGAGTCCGGTCTCCTCGAGCACGGCGGCCCGGATGCGGCGCGCGGTCCCGGCGAGCGGCTCGTCGTGGTAGAGCCTCTCGGTGCCGCCGACGTCCATGTACCACTCGTCGATGCTCGCGCCTTCGACTTTCGGTGCGAAGCGTTCGAGGACGGCGCGGATCTCCCGGCTCTTGATCCCGCACGCCTTGCGAGGGACGGGGACGCACACGGCCTGGGGGCAGAGGCGGAGGGCGCGGGCGATCGGCATTGCCGAGCGTACGCCGTAGCGGCGTGTCTCGTAGGACGCCGAGCAGACGACGCCGCGGCTCTCGCGGGTGCCGCCGACGATGAGGAGGGGCTCGCGGCCGGCGCCGCCGGGGTCCACCATGCGCGCAACGGCGACGAAGAAGGCGTCTGCGTCGCCGAGGAGGATGCGAGCAGTGGTTGTAGACAAGCGCTCCGTGCGATTATGTCTGGCGCCCCGCCGCACGCCAGGCTCATCCTGGTGCGAGTCGGCGCCTCAGCGTCGATCGCTGAAGCGTACGCCCGGAGGGGGCGCCGGTCGAGGCCCCTTGACTAATCAAGAACTGTTGATATAATTCGGCCCATGACCACCACGCAGGCAACCGACCTGACCCGCGCCGCGCGCCTCTTCCACGCGCTGTCCGACGAGACTCGGCTCGGCATCCTGGAAATGCTGCGGGACGGCGAGCAGTGCGTCTGCGATCTCACGGACGCGCTCGACGCGGCGCAGTCGCGGCTATCCTTTCACCTCCGGGTGCTCAAGGACGCCGGGCTGGTGACGGACCGGAAGGAAGGCCGGTGGTCGTTCTACGAGATCGACCCGGCGGCGCTCGACGAGCTCGGAGAGCTCGTGGCCGCGATGCGTCCGGGTCTGGTGCAGATTGCGCGCGGCAACGGACGCTCGGCGCCGGGCGCGCGGACGAAGGCAGCACAGGCGTTGACGCGCGGCTGTTGTCGGTAGGCGAGGTGGCCGCCGGCGTTCAGCCGCATTTTTCGTATCTGATACATCAACATTTCTTGATCGAGGTTACCATGAGCTCCTGTTGCGGACCGAGCGTAGGCGCCGGGAACACCGTTGTGACGGACGAAGCATCCCTGACGCAGGTCGTGCGCGAGAAGTACGGCGCGGCGGCGCGCCGCGTCACCGAGCAGGGAGCGGCCGCCTCGTGCGGTGGCGGCTCATATGGATGCTGCGGCGCCACCGACGAAACGTGGGATCCAATCACCGCCGACCTCTACGAGGAAGGTCAGGTGCAGGGGATCCCGGCCGAGGCGTTGCTGGCGTCGCTCGGCTGCGGCAACCCGACGGCGCTCGCCGAGCTGGCGCCGGGCGAGTCGGTGCTCGATCTCGGATCCGGTGGCGGGATCGACGTCCTGCTCTCGGCGAAGCGCGTCGGACCGACGGGCAAGGTGTACGGGCTCGACATGACCGACGAGATGCTCGCCCTGGCCAACGAGAACAAGCGCCGCGCCGGCGTCGAGAACGTCGAGTTCCTGCGCGGCCAGATCGAGTCGATCCCGCTCCCCGCCGAGACGGTCGACGTGATCATCTCCAACTGCGTGATCAACCTGTCGGGCGACAAGCGCCGCGTGCTCGCCGAGGCGTTCCGGGTGTTGAAGCTGGGTGGGCGATTCGCGGTGTCCGACATCGTGGTGCGCGGCGACACGCCTCCCGAGGTGCGCCGGAACATGGAGCTGTGGGCCGGCTGCGTGGCCGGGGCTCTCGAGGAGCAGGAGTTCCTCTCGCTGCTGCGCGAGGTTGGATTCGAGAATCCATCGATCGAGCCGACGCGGATCTATCGCGCCGAGGACGCGGCGGCCCTGCTCGAGAACACGGGGCTCGACGTCGACACGGTCGCCAGCCAGATCGATGGCAGGTTCATGAGCGCCTTCGTGCGGGCGACGAAGCCCGCGGCGGCCGGCGTGGTCGCTGCCGTGGGCGTGGCGGACGGCGAGAAGGCGAGCTGCTGCGGGCCGGAGTGCTGCCAGTGAGTGGACGGAGCATCGCGCCGTCGGCCACCCTCCGGCCGGCGGCGCGCGCGGATCTGCCGCTGACGACGACCGCCGAGCGGTACTTCCCGAGCTTCGGGTTCGTGCCGACCGCGCGCGATGCGGTGCCGGAGGAGGTCCAGCGGTCGCCGGAATTCGCCGGCGTCTGCCCGTCGTCGGCGACGGTGATGATGCGCGCGCTTCGCAGCGGCGCCGGCTCGGTGTCGGCCCCGTGACGCGGACGCCGTTCCGTGTTCTGGTGCTGTGCACCGGGAACTCCGCGCGGAGCCAGATCGCCGAGGCGCTGCTGGCGACGCGCGGCGCGGGGCGGGTGGAGGCGGCGAGCGCCGGCTCGCGTCCGGCGCCTCGCGTCAACCACTACGCGATCGACGTGCTGCGGGCGCACGGGATCGAGTGGGAGGGACGCCGGCCGAAGAGCATCGACGACGTCGAGGGGCAGCCGTTCGATCTGGTGCTGACCGTCTGCGACAACGCTCGCGATGCGTGCCCTTTCTTCCCGGGCGCGGCCGTGCAGGTGCACTGGGGGATTTCCGATCCCGCCGAGGAGACGGAGCCCGACGCAGCGCGCCGCGCGTTCGCCGAGACGTACGACGTGCTGTCCGAGCGCATCGACGCGCTGCTCGCGCTTCCACTGGAATCGATCGAGTCAGGCCAGGTGCGCGAGCGGGCGGAGGATATCGCCAGGCAATGACGTGGAGAAGACGAGTACCCGCGTGTTACCGTCGCCTCGACATGAACCTCATTTCATGAGCGCCGCTCCGCATTCGGCGACTCGCCCGTTCGAGGACGCTCCGGTCCTCGCGCGTCTCTCGGTGCTCGACCGCCTGTTGCCGCTGTGGATATTCGTGGCGATGGCGATGGGGCTCGTTCTCGGCCGCGCCGCACCCGAACTTGGCGAGGCGCTCGACCGCGTGCAGCTCGCCGGCGTCTCGGTGCCGATCGCGATCGGGCTTCTGTGGATGATGTACCCGGTGCTGGCCAAGGTCCGCTACGAGACGATCGGCAGGCACGTCGCCGACACGAAGCTCCTCGGCACGTCGCTGGCGCTCAACTGGGTGCTGGGGCCGATCGTCATGTTCACCCTGGCCTGGCTGATGCTCCCCGACCTTCCGGAGTACCGCAACGGCCTGATCCTGATCGGCCTGGCGCGGTGCATCGCGATGGTGCTGATCTGGAACTCGCTCGCCCGCGGGTCGAACGAGCTGGCCGCGGTGCTGGTAGCGCTCAACTCGATCTTCCAGATCCTGACGTACTCGCTTCTCGGGTACTTCTTCCTTTCGGTGGCGCCGCGATGGCTGGGTGCCGACGCCACGTCCGTGGATGTTTCGATGGGCGAGATCGCTCGCAGCGTCGGGATCTTTCTCGGGGTGCCGCTGGTCGCCGGATATCTCACGCGCACGATCCTGGTCGCGCGGAAGGGCGCGGGGTGGTACGACCGCGTGTTCATGTCGAAGATCGGCCCGACGGCGCTCCTCGGGCTGCTCTACACCATCGTTCTGATGTTCGCGATGCAGGGGGACCGCATTCTCGCGCTCCCGTTCGACGTGCTCCGGATCGCGATGCCGCTGGCGATCTACTTCTTCGTCATGTTCGGGCTGGCGTTCGCGATCTCGAAGCGTCTCGGCTTCGACTACGAGTCGACTGCGTCGCTCTCGTTCACGGCGGCCGGGAACAACTTCGAGCTGGCGATCGCGGTGGCCGTGGCCACGTTCGGCATCGCCTCCGGGGAGGCGCTGGCGGCCGTGGTCGGACCGCTGATCGAGGTGCCGGTGCTGGTCGGCCTGGTCTACGTGTCGCTGTGGGCGCGGCGCCGGTACTTCACGGTCTCCACACCAGAGCCCGCGCCGGCGCCGGATGCACCGGCTGCATGACTCGCCGCCAGTTGCTCACTCGGCGCAGCCCAAGCTCGTGGCCGGCGAGACGAGGGTCTCACGCACGGCCTCTGATCTTCGCGAACCACCAGCGGAGCCCCACAAACAGGAACCGCCAGTCGCGGAAGAACTCCGGCGGCTTTCCCTCGACCCAGTGGCCGACGAACTGGAAGATCCAGCCGACGACGAACAACCCCAGCGCGTAAGGCCAGAGGGGCCGCACGGCGATCGAGACCAGGAGCAGGACGATCGAGACGGCGATCATCGGAATCCCGATCGTGTGGCAGACGCGGTTGAATGGATGCTGGTGGCTCTGCGAATACTCGGCGATCCACTGCTCGCTGGTCTTGTTGCCCAACATGGCAGCCTCCGGCATCGATTGTATTGTCACGACTACTCCAGGCGAAGAAGCGCACGCTTGATCGTGGCGGAACCCGGCATCGTTACCGGCCGGAACTTCCGCGACCCAGCAGGCGCGCGATCGCTTCGTCATCGGACGACGGCCCCGGGGCCGGACC
>DATKCV010000026.1:0-17251 GCA_035513015.1 Gemmatimonadaceae bacterium | reverse complement strand
CGATGGAGAGATCAGATCACCGTGCCGTCGGGGATCTCCGCGTTCTTGATCACGACGACGATCCCGTCGCGAATGTAGAAGCCTGGACCCTCGCCCTCGACCACGCCGGCCTCGTTGGCGATCATGCACCGGTTCCCGATGGAGGCGTTCTTGTCCACGATCGCGCCCTCGATCCGGGAGTCCGCACCCACGCCCGGATAGGCGGGGCCTTGCGCGAGACTCCGCGCCTCCGGCTTCGACCATCGGTAATAGTCCGCCCCGAGCAGCACCGTCCGCCGGATGGTCGTCCCGCGGTCGATGAACGATCGGATGCCGACCACCGAGTCCGAGATCTCGCTGTCCACGATGATACTCGCCTCGCCGATGATGCTGTTCTCGATCGTCGAGCGCGTGACCTTGGCCGGTGGAAGCAGCCGCGCGCTGGTGTACAGGGGCATCAGCGGGTCATAGAGGTTGAACGGCGGGTGCGGCTGGGCGAGCATGATGTTGGTCTCGAAGAACGACCGGACCGTACCGATGTCGTTCCAGTAACCGGTGAACGGGTAGGTGATGACGCGCCGCTCGTGGATCGCGCGGGGAATGACGGCCTTGCCGAAGTCATGGTCGTCCGGGTGGTCCTCGAGCACCTCCTCGAGGACGTCGGTCTCGAAGACGTAGATGCCCATCGACGCGAGGTAGATGCGCCCCGCCTCCTCCATGTCGCTCGATACGGGGCTCTCCTTCCCATCCAGGTCGTCGAGCGGCGGCTTCTCGTGAAACTCGGTGATGCGGTGCTCGGCGTCGGTCTTGAGGATTCCGAAGCCGGGCGCCTCGGCGGCCACCACCGGCGTGACGGCGATCGTGATGTCCGCGCCCAGCCGCCGGTGGTGCTCGAGCATGGCGCGGTAATGCATCGAGTAGAGCTGATCGCCGGAGAGGATGATGACCTGGTCGTGGGCGAAGCTCTGGATGTGCGGCATGGTCCGCCGCACCGCGTCGGCCGTGCCCTGGTACCACTTCTCCGACGATGGCGTCTGCTCGGCGGCGAGGATGGCGACGAATCCGTCGCGGAACCGGTCGAACACGTAGGCCCGCGCGATGTGGCTGTTGAGGCTGGCCGAGTTGTACTGGGTGAGGACGAATATCTTGTCGAGCCCGGAGTTGATACAGTTGGAGATCGGGACATCGACGATACGGTACTTCCCGGCGAGCGGGACGGCCGGCTTGGCGCGATGGCGGGTGAGGGGAAAGAGCCGGGCTCCGACGCCGCCCCCAAGGATCACCGCAAGTACCCGGTTCATCGAAGCAGTCGTGAGGGTGGGCGAGGACTCGTCGTTCCACGCCAACCATACGGATTAGCGACGTGCGAGTCCAGACGCGCAGCGGCACCTGCGCGGTGCCGGTGTCACCCTCGCGGTCCGAATCTACTTCGCCCCGGACCGTGCTTCCCGAATGAGCAGGCCCGTCGTCGATACCAGCACCTCGAGCTCCGACGGCCCCCGCACAGGTACGAACGTTCCCGATCCGTACTCGGCGTCGAGCATCGGCGCGAGGAACGCGTAGCGCCGGCGGAGCCGGAAGAGATCCACCGGCTTCTCCGTCACCAGCGAGTGAACGGTCCGGTCGCTCGTCCGTTCCTGGTCGATGTCGTCGTAGCGTCCGGAGATCCGGTGGAGCTCGTAGGCCGTGTGCAGGCCGAGTACGTTGGCGAGCGGCTTCCACTTGAGGATGTGCGCGTCGATGTAGATCTCGTCGCCGGTCAGCTCGTAGATCGCCGCCGGTCGATCGGGCACGTGCACCGTCGCCGTGAACCGCTGCGGCCCCACGGGCCGCACGTCGATGCGCGCGGCGAGCTCCTCGTGGGTCAGCGCGCGATAGCCGCGCATTCCGAGGCCGATCGCGCCGGCGAGTGCGCCCAGGGAGAGAAACAGCAGGCCGGTGAGCGTCTGCACGCCGAAGCCCAGAGGCCGCGCCCGCCGGAGCGCCACGGTGCCGGCGACCAGGAAGATGGCGCCCAGCACGCCGAACAGAATGGCCAGGCCGACGAGCAGGGGCGTACCGGATGCGGGTGTCATCCAGCTGACGACGGTCTCCGCACTCGGGAGGTCACGGCTGATGTCATTGACGGGCGCACCGCCGCTCCCGAAGCCGCTCAGCGAGCGCCGCCACGAGCTCCTGTTCCCGAGGCGTCAGCGTTCGCCTTTTTGCCGGCTCGACCGCCGAGCGGAGGAGGGCGGTGTCGGCGGCGGTTCGCGCCGCCGTGGCGATCGAGCTGTCGACTACGACGTCGATGCGGTGGCCATCGACCTGGCCGCCCGACGTGATGTCGGCGACCACGGTCTGCGATCCGCCCCAATACTGGCTGGCGAGGTCGGCCAGAAAGAGGGCGCGCCCGGAATCATCGTAACCGACCACGACGTGACGCTCCGAGGTCTGCGGATCGCCGAACACGAACTCCCGGAGGATGACACCCGCCGGCACGCGCCGGCTGGGGTTTGCCGGCGGCGTGCGGCAGTCCAGCGTCTCGCCTTCGGGCACCGTGAGCACCTGCACCTCGCCGGGTGTCTGCGCCCGGGCGGCGGCAGGAAGCAGCAGCACCGCCACGAAGGCGGCGACGGCAAGGCGGGAGTGCGGGACTCGTTGCATGCGGTTCGGTGGCTGGAGGCGAGCGGGGCCGGACGTGACCCCGTCACGGGCTAATGCAAGTCGCCGGCCGGGCCCGGCTCATTCCCGCCATTCGGCCACGAACACGTTGATCTCGCCTTGCTCGCGCGCCCCGCGACTCGAGCCGAACACGAGCAGCACGCCGTCGGGGCTGAACATGGGGAAGCCATCGAAGCCGTCGTGGTGCGTGATCCGCCGCAGATTGCTGCCATCCACGTCGATCATGTAGAGGCTGAAGGCGCGCCCCGTTCGGTCGTGCACGTTCGAGCTGAACACGATCTGCCGGCCGTTGGGATGGAAGAACGGCGCGAAGTTCGCCGCACCGTTGCGGGTGAGCTGCCGCTTGTTCGAACCGTCCGCATCCATGACGAAGATCTCCACGCGGTTCGGCCGCACCAGCCCGGCGTCGCGCAGGCCCCGGTAGTCCGCCAGCTCGCCGGGTTCGCCCGGATGGTGGGCGCGATAGACGATCATGGTGCCGTCCGGCGAGAAAACCGCGCCGCCGTCGTAGCCTTCCTCGTGCGTCAGCCGCCGGACGTTTCGCCCCTCCGCATCCATCACGTAGATGTCGAGATCGCCATCACGCATCGAGGTGAACACGATCCGCCGGCCGTCCGGCGAGATGGTCGCCTCCGCATCGTAGCCGGCGGCGTCGGTGAGGCGCCGCAGATCGGAGCCGTCGGGGCGCGCTGTAAAAATGTCGTACTCGTGAATCGGCCAGACATAGCCGCGGCTGCGGTCGGGAGCGGGAGGACAGCGCTCGCTCAGGTGGTGCGTCGAGCTGTACAGGATCCGCTCGGCGCCGGGAAAGAAGAAGCCGCAAGTCGTGCGCCCCTCGCCAGTGGAGACGAGGCGCCGGTTCGCGCCGTTGATGTCCATGGTATGGATCTGGTCGCACTCGACGACGCCCGCCTGACGCCGCTGAAAGATCAGCCGCTGTCCGTCGGCCGAGAAATACGCTTCGGCGTTCTGGCCGCCGTGTGTCAGCTGCCAGATGCGCGCGAAATGCTCGTCGCCGGCCTCCGGCGCGATCACGGTGGCTGGACTGGACGGGTGGTCGAGCGCGAGGAGCCCGGGGTGGGCTGTCGCCGATCCCGGCTCCGCGCCGCCAGCGCGGGGGCTCTGCCGCGAGCATGCGGCGCCGACGAGCGTCGCGCCCGCCACGAACAGGAGCAGACGTGCCAGGCCGCGACTCCGGCTGGTCAACCTGTGATTCACGGCAATGTGAAGGGCGGGTTCATGCGGCCGCCCCACGGCCGGGAGCGCGCCACGGGCGGCCACGCGACTATTGGCCGCGGTGGCCGGACTTCGACGCCGGCATCTGTGGCTTGACCGACGGGGGAGGGGCGCCACGAGCCGGCGGCTTGGCGGGAGTGCGTTGGCTGGCGCCGGCATCCTTCGCCGGGGGGCGTTTGCGCGAGAAGTCGGGGATGTCTCGCGGAGACTTTTTCTTCATGGGGCCTCCTTTTGGACGTGTTGGCTGCCTCATCGATGCAGCACGGAGCGGCCGGGGGCAAGTGTCGGCGAATACCAGCACCCCTCGTTCGCTCCCGTTCCGCCGCTCGAGCCCCGTCGCGCTCTTACGCTCATGACACCGCTCCCATACTATCTCACGCACGATCCCGGCCGGCGCGTGCGCCGGAACGGTCCCTCACGCGCCGGCGCACGCGGCGCCATCACGAGGACAAACGCGTGTCCGTGCCGGCAGACCAACCCTCCCTCACGCTCGACGGCCTCGAAGCCCGAATCAACGACGGCTCGATCGACACCGTCATCAGCGCCATCACCGATCTCCAGGGACGGCTGATGGGCAAGCGCGTGACCGGCGACTTCTTTCTCGACCACGCCCGCGACGGCACGCACTTCTGCACGTATCTGCTCGGCACCGACATGGAGATGCGGACACCCGCCGGCTACCGGCTGATGTCCTGGGAGACCGGCTATGGCGACTTTCTCGCCGCGCCGGATTGGTCCACGCTTCGCGTCATCCCGTGGCTGGAAAAGACGGCGCTGGTGCTCGCCGATGTCCGCGACGAGGCCAGCGGCGAGCTCGTTCCGGTCGCGCCACGCACCGTGCTGCGCCGACAGGTGGAGCGGGCCCGCGAGATGGGCTTCGACGCAATGATGGCGAGCGAACTGGAGTTCTATCTTCTCCGCGACAGCTACGAGAGCGCGCAGAAGAAGCAGTTCCACGATCTGGAACCGTTCGGCTGGTACAACGAGGACTACCATCTACTCCAGGCCACCAAGGCGGAGCCGCTCTACCGGCGCTTCCGCAACCAGATGTGCGCGGCCGGGATCCCGGTCGAGTTCAGCAAGGGCGAGGCGGCGCCGGGGCAGCACGAGGTCAACATCCACTTCGACACCGCGCTCACTTCGGCCGACCGGCACGTGCTCTTCAAGCACGGCCTCAAGGAGATGGCGTGGCAGCACGGCAACGCCGTCACCTTCATGGCCAAGCCCGACCACACGTGGACCGGCAACAGTGCGCACGTGCACGTCAGCCTCCGCGACGCCGGTAGTGGCGACAGCCTCTTTCACGATCCCGGCGCCACGCAGTACGGGATGTCGGAGACGATGCGGCACTTCCTCGGCGGGCTGATGCGGGGTATCCGCGAGCTGGCGTTCTTCATCGCGCCGTTCGTCAACTCGTACAAGCGGTTCGCGGCGGGGAGCTGGGCGCCGACCAACCTCGTATGGGGGCACGACAATCGAACCTGCGCCTTCCGCATCGTAGGGGACGGAGCGGCACTGCGCATCGAGACGCGGCTCCCCGGCGGCGACGCCAATGCCTACCTCGCCTACGCCGCGATCATCGGAGCGGGGCTGCACGGCATCGCCAACCGTATCGAGCCGCCGGCCGAACAGAGGGGCAACGGCTACGAGGCGGTCGGCGTGCCGCGGGTGCCCCGCGCGCTGTGGGAGGCGGCCCAGCTCCTCGACGAGAGCGGGCTGGCGCGCGAGATCTTCGGTGACGAGGTGGTGGCCCACTACGTGAACACGGCGCGCGTCGAGCAGGAGGCGTACGACAGCGTGGTCACGTGCTGGGAGCGGCAACGCTATCTGGAGCGCGGTTGATGCCGCCGCTGCGACTCGAGGGGAAGGTCTGCTTCGTCACCGGCGGCGCCAGCGGCATGGGCCGCGTGGCCGCGTCGATGTTCTGCTCCGAAGGGGCGCGGGTCGCCGTCGCCGACGTCAATGCGCAGGCGTGCGAGGCGGCGGCGGCCGAGGCGCGAGAGATGGCGGCCGGCGACGGCGATGCCTTCGCCGTCGCCTGCGACGTGACGAGCGAGGGAGCGGTCCGCGACGCCGTTGCCGCGACCGTCGAGCGGTACGGCAGCCTCGACGTGCTCTACAACAACGCCGGCATCATGATGGCCGAGGACCGGTCGGTCGTGGACACCGAGGAGTGGGTGTGGGATCGCACGCTGGCCGTCAACCTCAAGGGGATCTACCTGTGCTGCAAGTACGCGATCCCCGAGATGACCGGCAACGGCGGCGGGTCGGTCATCAACATCGCATCGTTCGTGGCCCTCGTCGGCTGCAGCGTGCCCCAGGATGCCTACACGGCCAGCAAGGGCGCGGTCATCGCGCTGACGAAGTCGCTCGCCGTGCAGTTCGGGCCGCGCGGTGTGCGCACGAACGCGATCTGCCCCGGACCGATCGAGACTCCGCTGCTCACGGAGTGGCTGCTGAAGGATCCCGAGGCGCGCAGCGTCCGGCTCGCGCGAAACCCCACGGGCCGGTTCGGCAGACCGGACGACATCGTCAACGCCGGTATCTTCCTGGCGTCCGACGAGTCGGCGTGGACGAACGGCGCGGTGCTCGTGATCGACGGGGGAATCACGAGCAACTACTTCTGAGCCGCAGCTTCGCTCCCGTCGACGGCGACCGTGATCGAACCCGCGCCCCGCCCGCTCCGCATCGGCATCGCCGCGTGCTTCATGCACGCCGATCCGGCGCGCCCGATATTCAAGGGCAAGACTCTCCTCTACCTCGAGGAGTCGCTGGCCCACTGGCTGATGGAGGGCGGCGCCCTGCCGCATCTGCTGCCGACGCCGGCCGGCGGCGTACGCGCCGAGGACCTGATCGCGGATGTCGATGCCCTCGTGCTTCAGGGCGGCACTGACGTGGCGCCGGAGAGCTACGGCGAATCGCCGATCCGGCCCGAGTGGGCCGGCGATCGCGTTCGCGACCGCTACGAAACGCTGCTCATCGAGGCGGCGATGGCGCTCGACCGCCCCGTTCTCGGCATCTGCCGCGGCATCCAGATGCTGAACGTGGCGCTCGGCGGATCGCTGCTCCAGGACATCGGCACGCAGTGCCCGGGCGCGCTGGTGCACCGCGAGTTCCATCGCTACGACCAGCTCCAGCACGACATCGCGTTCGAGCCCGGGTCCTCGTTGGCGCGCATTCACCCCGGCTGCACTGCTGGACAGGTGAACACGGTCCATCATCAGGCGATCAAGGTGCTCGCGCACGGGCTGCGCGTCGAGGCGCGCTCGGTGCCCGACGGTCTGATCGAGGCGGTGCGCTTCGAGCCGGCGCCGGGAACGGACCCGACGCCATGGCTGTACGCCGTGCAGTGGCACCCGGAGTTCCAGGATCCGGCCGACGCGTCGCTCCTCTCGACTGCACCGCTTCGTGATTTGTTCCTCGAGGCCGTCACGGAACGCAGACGCCGGCGCGCTGCGGCGGGCGACCAATGCTGAGGATCATCAATCCGGCAACGGAGGAGCTGCTGGTCGAAATGAACGAGGACGACGCGTCCTCGATCGAACGGAAGGCGGCCGGCGCGCGGGCCGCTCAGCCGGACTGGGCGAGCACACCGCTGGCCGAGCGGCTCGTTGCCGTGAAGCGATTCGGCGAGCTTCTCGCCTCGCGTCGGGAACCACTCGCCGCGACGCTCACCGCCGAGATGGGAAAGCCGATCCGCCAGGCACGGAGCGAGCTGGGCGCAATGCAGGAACGGATTCACTTTTTCCTCGGACACACCGAATCGGCGATCGAGGACGAGGTGGTACTGCGCTCGCCCGGCCCGCCGCCGCTCGAGGAGCGCATCCGCTACGAGCCGCTGGGGGTCGTCGCCAATATCTCGGCGTGGAACTATCCGTACTTCGTCGGCTCGAACGTGTTCCTGCCGGCTCTTCTCACCGGCAACGCCGTTCTGTACAAGCCGTCCGAGCACGCCACGCTGACCGGCCTCGCCATCGCCGGCCTGTTGCACGAGGCGGGTGTCCCGCAGGACGTCTTCGTTCCGGTGGTGGGCGCCGGCGGCACCGGCGCCGCGTTGCTCGCGCAGGACATCGATGCCGTGTGCTTCACCGGTTCGTATGCCACGGGGCGGAAGATCGCCGAAGCGGCCGCTCCGCGGCTCATGCACGTGCAGCTCGAGCTGGGCGGCAAGGACCCGGCATACGTATGCGAGGACGTCCACGTCGAGGACGCCGCCGCGGCGCTCGCCGAGGGCGCGTTCTACAATGCCGGCCAGAGCTGTTGCGCGGTCGAGCGCATCTACGTTCACCGCCGGATCGCGGGCGAGTTCACTGAAGCGTTCACCGCCGCGACAGCGCAGCTCGCGGTAGGGGATCCGATCGACGAGAGCACCGACATCGGTCCGCTGGCGCGCCGGGACCAGCTCGACGTGCTGGAGGATCAGGTGGGCGACGCGGTCGCGCTCGGTGCGCGGCTCGCGCTCGGCGGCCGGCGGCGGGAGGGCCGGGGCTACTACTTCGAGCCGACCGTGCTGACGCGCGCCAGCCACGAGATGAAGCTGATGCGCGAGGAGAGCTTCGGTCCGATCATCGGCATTCAGGAGGTGGCGGACGACGCCGAGGCGGTCGCGATGATGAACGACACCGAGTACGGCCTGACCGCCGCGGTATACACGCCCGATCGGGCACGCGCCGAGCGGATCCTGGCCCGGGTGAACGCCGGGAGCGCCTACTGGAACTGCTGCGACCGTGTCAGTCCGCGGTTGCCGTGGTCGGGCCGGAGGCACTCGGGTCTGGGGACGACGCTCTCGGTGGCGGGGATCCGGGCGTTCGTGCAGCCGAAGGCGTGGCACCTCCTTCCGCCACAAGCGGGTCACGGCGCGTAGTACGTCGGCGCCCCCGGCCCAACCGGCAACCCCGCCCCGAACACCCAGAGAAAGAACAGAGCCACCCACCCGACGATGAAGAACAGCGTGTACGGCAGCATGATGCTGATCAGCGTCCCGATCCCCAACGAACGGTCGTATCGCGCCGCGAACGCCAGGATCAGCCCGAAGTAGCTCATCATCGGCGTGATGATGTTGGTCGTCGAGTCGCCGATCCGGTACGCCGCCTGGATCACTTCGGGGCTGTAGCCGATCAGCATCAGCATCGGCACGAAGATCGGCGCGGTGATCGCCCACTGCGCGCTCGCGCTGCCCAGCATGAGGTTGACGAAGCAGCACATCAGAATGAACGGGATGAACACCAGCGGGCCGGTGAGGCCGATCCGCTGTAACACGTCGGCACCGGTCACCGCGGTGATCGACCCGAGATTGGTCCAGCCGAAGAAGGCCACGAACTGCGCGGCGAAGAAGACGAGAACGATGTAGAGCCCCATCGAGCTCATCGCCCCCGCCATCCCCTGGATCACGTCGCGGTCCGAGCGCATCGTGCCGACCGCGCGCCCGTACACGAATCCGGGCACGAGAAAGAAGACGAAGATCAGCGCCACCAGCCCGCGCAAAAACGGCGATGTGAGTACGTCGCCGGTCTCCGGGTTGCGCAGTACGCCCCACTCCGGCACGACCGAGAGCGCGAGCAGTCCGCTCACGGCCAGCGTGGCGATCCCGGCGTGCGCCAGCCCGCGCTTCTCCGCCGGCGACAGCGGCTCGAGCGACCGCGTGTCGCTGATACCCTCCTCGGCGTTGCCCGGGTCGTACGTCCCCAGCTTCGGCTCGACGATCCGAACCGTCACCCACGTCCCGATGATCGTGATCAGGAAGGTGCTCGCGAACATGAAGTACCAGTTCACCGCCGGGTGCACGGTATACGCGGGGTCGATGAGCTGCGCCGCCTCCTGCGTGATGCCGGAGAGCAGCGGGTCCACCGTGCCGATCAGCACGTTGGCGCTGTAGCCACCGGAAACTCCGGCGAAGGCGGCCGCGAGCCCGGCGAACGGGTGCCTGCCGAGCGCATGGAAGATCACCGCGGCGAGCGGGACGAGGACGACGTATCCCATCTCCGAGGCGGTGTTGGAGACCACGCCGGCGAACACGATCGCGACGGTGACCAGGTTCCTGGGCGCCCTGAGCACCAGACCCCGGATCGCCGCTCCGAGCAGCCCCGACCGCTCGGCCACCCCCACACCGAGGAGCGCGACCAGCACGGTGCCGAGCGGCACGAAGGAAGTGAAGTTCGTGACGAGGTTCTCGACGATCCGCCGCAGCCCGTTGCCGTTCATCAGGCTTACCGCATCGATCACCCCGGTCGGACTGCGGCCGCGCGCGCCCTCCGGCCGCGGGTCGGCGACGCTCCACTCCAGCCATCCGGCCACGCCGCTGAGTAGCACCACCCCCAGCGCGAACAGCGCGAACAGGGTCACCGGATGAGGCAGCAGGTTGCCGAGCCACTCGACGGCATCGAGGAAGCGTGTGAACCCGCCGCGCCGGCCGGGCGGCGGAGGTGCCGCTGGTGCGGCGGAGGGAAACTCAGGCATGGGAAGGGGGTCAGGGACGAGCCGCACGCCAGGCGATCGAGTCTGTCGCGACGGGACCAATCTGTCGCGCCGGCGGGGTGATGGGCGACCCCCGCGCCGCGGACGGTCGCGGTCGCGCCGCGCCACCGCCCGGCTCGGTGAAACCGGGGGTCGTACGCCCGCGTACTGATCGTGCCGGACGGTCGTTTACAGCGTTTACACAGCCTTTACAGTGTAGAAGCTTGTACGGCGCCGTCGGCCAGTTTACAGTGTTCACAATGTCGATCTCACGCGACCAGATCCTGACCCGAGCCTGCGAGATGTATCTCGAGGGGGGGCTGGACGGGTTCTCCATGCGGAGGCTCGCCCGCTCGCTCGATGTGACGGCACCCGCGCTGTACCGGCACTACGAGGGCAAGGAGGCCCTCCTCCGCGACGTGATCGACGAGGCGTTCAAGATGTTCGGCGCATTCCTCTACCGCGCGCTGGCCGGACTCACCGCCCAGGAGCGGCTGCGCATGACCGGCGAGGGATACCTGGCGTTCGCGCTCGAGCACCCGCGGCTTTACCAGGTGATCCACGTCTCACCGGAGCTCCTTGGCTTCGACGACCTCCCGGCCGACGTCACGCGCCAGGCCTGCGCCACCGGCCAGTTCCTGGTGGACAGGGTTCGGGAGTGCATGGACGCGGATGTGCTCGCCGGCGACGACCCGCAGGCCGTGGCGACCACGATCTGGGCGTTCTCGCACGGGCTCGTCTCGCTTTACCTGGATGGCGTCCTCACGCTCGATCGGGACGCGTTCCTGGCCGTGTTTCACTCGTCGTTCGCCAGACTCTTTGCCGGCATTGCCGGTCCGGCGTTCAAACCACCGGCCGCGGCGGCGGCCGATCCAATCTCATTCGCTCCAGGACAGCTTCGTTGATCAGCACCGTCTCTTTCCCTCGACTCTTGCGGCGCGCGTGGCTGACCGCCGCGCTGTGCGCACTCGCGACCGCCGCTCCGGCGCCTGGCGTGGCGCAGTCGGTCACGCCCCCGGCGGCCGCGACGCCCGTCGTGAGCGACACGATCACGCTCGACGAGGCCATCCGCGTGGCTCTCCGACGCAACCGCGACGTTCGAACGGCCTCGCTGGCGCTGGAGGAGGCCGGCAGTCTGGTTTCCGAGGCCTGGTCGGGGGTGTACCCCTCGGTGGACCTCGACGCCAGTTACACGCGCAACATCTCGCCGACGGTCTCGTTCCTCCCGGCGCAGATCTTCGATCCGGACGCTGGTCCCGACGATCTCATCCGCGTGCGGTTCGGCGCGGACAACGTCTGGGCGTCCACAATCCGTCTCGAGCAGCCGCTGTTCAACGCCACCGTCTTCCTCGCCCTCGGCGCGGCGGGCCGCTTTCACGCGCTTCAGGAGGAGATGGTACGCGGCGCGATGCAGACGGTCGTCACTCGCGTGAGGATCACCTACTACGACGTGCTGCTCGCCCAGGAGCAGGCGCGGCTGCTGGAGAGCTCGGTCGAGCGCGTCCGCGTGTCGCTTCGCGAGGCGACCGCGATGCGCAAGGCGGGGGTTGCCTCGGAATACGACGTGCTGCGACTCGAGGTGGAGCTCGCCAACCTGGAGCCGAACCTGCGGCGCTCGCACAACGCCGTCGCCCAGGCTCGGCGTGCGCTGGCCGTGGAGCTCGCCACCCCGGGACTCGAGCACAGCGCCGTCGCCGGTACGCTCGCCGAGCTGGACGTCTCGGCGCTCGAGACCAACACACCGGCCAATCGTACTGTCCTCGCGGTGAGCGGCCTCCCGGCCGGCAGCGCGCTCCCCACCGCCGACGCACTCGTGGCGATGGCGCACCAGGAACGATCGGACATCCGGCAGCTCGAGCTGACCAGGAGCCTCCGGCACACGGAGATGCGCGTGGAGCAGCTCGAGTATGCACCGAAGATCGCCTTGTTCGCGAACTATCAGATCAACGCTCAGCAGAACGGCGCGCCGACCTTTTTCGGCTCGGCACAGGAGCGCTCCTACGGCCGCCTCGCCGGCGTATCGGTTACCATGCCGCTGTTCACCGGATTCCGCGAACGTGCCCGGATCCGGCAGCGGCGGGCTGTCGTGCGAACGGTCGAAGCACAAGCCGAGCTCGCTCGCGACCAGGCCGAAGCACAGGTGCGATCGCTCGCCGAGAGCGCGCAGGAAGCAGCCGCGCGCGCGGACGGGCAGCGGCTCGCCGTCCGACAGGCACAACGCGGCTTCCAGATCGTCGGCGCCCAGTACCGCGAAGGCCTGAGCGGCCAGCTCGAGCGTACCGACGCCGAAGTCGCCCTCCGTCAGAGTGAGTTCAATTACGCGCAGGCGGTGTACGATTACCTCGTCGCGCGAGCGCAACTCGATGAGGCGACGGGCCGCACCCCGGGCGTGGATGACGTTCGCCAGATCACCAGGGGTGGCCGATGATCGCGCAATCCCGGTTCGAGAGCCCACCATCGCACGACGCACCGACGGACCGCCTGCATGGCGGCATCCATACTGATTCACGCAACACCCGGAGAATAGGCATGACCGGACGGACTCGCGCGTCGCTCGTGCTCACCCTGCTGCCCCTCGTCGCCTTCGGCGCCGCCTGCTCGGGCTCGGCCGACGCGGGGACGTCCGAGAGCGACTCGGCCGCCGGCGCGCGCATCATCAACGTCGAGGTGCGCACCATCGAGCGCACCGAGTTCTCCGAGCGCATCCGGCTCACCGGCACCGTGAGCGCGAACCGCGACGTCACCATTGCCGCCGAGGAGAGCGGAGTAATTCGCGAGCTGCCGGTGGCCAAGGGGAGCACCGTTTCGGCCGGCCAGGTGATCGCCCGGATCGACGATCGGATCCTGCGTGCGCAGGTAGCGCAGGCGCGCGCCCAGTCCGAGCTCGCGAAGGAGGTCGCCGACCGCCGCAGCCGGCTGTTCACCGAGGACAGCATCGGAAGCGAGCTCGTGGTTCTGGAGGCGCGCTCGGCGGCCCAGCAGGCCGCGGCCAACCTGGAAGGGCTCACCGAGCGCCTCAATCGCACCGCGATCCGCGCCCCCGTTTCGGGCGTGCTGGAATCGCGCGAGGTGGAGGTGGGTTCGATGGTGGGTTCGGGCACGCCCGTCGCCCGCATCATCCAGTTGAATCCGGCGAAGATCGTCGCCGGCGTGCCGGAGCGTTTCGCCGGCGACGTCGGGCCTGGAACGACCGCCCGCATCACGTTCGACGTCCTGCCCGACCGCGTCTTCGAAGCGCGGATCAGCTACGTCGGGATCGCGGTCAACCCGCGCAACCGGACATTCCCGGTGGAGGTCGTCCTCCCCAACGTCAGCCGCGCGATCAAGCCGGAGATGGTGGCGAATCTGGAGCTGGTCAGGCAGAGCCTGCGGCAGGCGATCGTCATCCCGCAGGAGGCGATGGTGCGCGTCGAGAATGGCTTCGTGGCCTACGTGGTCGAGGAGCGCGAGGGTCGACCAGTCGCCCGAGTGCGGCCCCTGACGCTGGGTCCATCGCAGCGAAACCAAGTCGTGGTCGAGTCCGGCCTCGAGGTGGGAGATCGTCTGGTCGTGGTCGGACAACAGCAGCTGGCCAGCGGCGACCGTGTGGCGATCGTTTCCTCGGGACGCGTAGGTGATTCGGCCGGGCCGGAGGGCGTACGATGACACCGCATTCATCCGATCATCCACCAGAGAGGCCGGGCGGCGGCGCCGACGCACCCGGGACGCGGGACCCGTCGCGCGCCAGCCGTCTATCCCGGTACAAGGAACTCCGGCTCACGAGCTTCGCGGTCGCCAATCGCATCAGCGTGGTGGTGCTGCTGGCGTTCATCGGGCTGGTCGGGCTCATTGCCTACCAGTCGATCCCGCGGGAGTCCGCTCCCGAGATCGAGATTCCGATGATCGTCGTCAACACGATGTACCCGGGCGTCTCGCCCTCGGACATCGAGACGCTGATCACGCGCCAGCTCGAGGACGAGCTGCACACCATCTCCGAGATCAAGGAGCTCACCTCGACGTCCGTCGAGGGCTATTCCAGCATCACCGCCGAGTTCCAGACGTCGGTGAATCTGAGCGAGGCGCTTCGCAAGGTGCGCGAGAAGGTGGATCTCGCGCGCCCCAAGCTCCCGTCCGACGCCGAGGAGCCGGCGATCCTCGAGATCAACTTCTCCGAATTCCCGATCATGCAGGTGAACCTGTCGGGCGAGTACGGGCTCGTCCGGCTCAAGGAGATCGGCGAAGAGATGCAGACCCGGCTCGAGCAGCTCCCGCAGGTGCTGCGCGCCGAGCTGCGCGGGGGGCTCGAGCGTGAGGTGAAAGTCGACGTCGATCTGCCGCGCCTCCAGTACTACGGTCTGGCGCTCCAGGACGTGGTCGATGCGATCAGCGGCGAAAACGTCACCGTCCCCGGCGGCTCGATCGATGTCGGCGCCCTCAAGTATCTGGTGCGGGTGGACGGCGAGTTCCCCGATCCGGCGGTGATCGAGGACATCGTGGTCAAGAGCACGGACGACAGGCCGATCTACGTCCGCGACGTGGCGACCGTGGAGTTCGGATTCGCCGAGCGGGAGAGCTTCGCCCGGCTCGACGGAACGCCGGTGGTCACGCTCGACATCATCAAGCGATCCGGACAGAACATCATCGAGACGTCACGGGCCGTGAAGGCGGTCATCGCCGACATGGCTCCGCTCTTCCCGCCGACGACGGTGGTGAAGATCACCTCCGATCAGTCGGAGGACATCAACGAGATGGTGTCGAGCCTGGAGAACAACATCATCTCCGGCCTGATCCTGATCGTCGCCGTTCTCCTGTTCTTCCTCGGGCTGCGCAACTCGGTGTTCGTCGCCGTATCGATCCCGTCGTCGATGCTGCTGTCGTTCATGGTGCTCAGCGTCCTCGGCATCACGCTGAACATGGTCGTGCTGTTCTCGCTCATCCTCGCGCTCGGGATGCTGGTAGACAACGCGATCGTAGTGGTGGAGAACATCTACCGCTACATGGAGGAGGGTTGGGATCGCACCGAGGCCGCGGTGAAGGCGACCGGCGAGGTCGCGCTGCCGGTCATCGCCGCGACGGCAACGACCGTTGCCGCATTCTCGCCCCTGCTGTTCTGGCCGGGAATCGTCGGCGACTTCATGAAGTATCTGCCGATCACTCTCATCGTCACGCTTTCCAGCTCGCTCTTCGTGGCACTGGTGATCGTGCCGACGCTGTGCGCGATGTTCATGCACCGTCACGGCGAGCGTCCGGCGTCGTTGACCCCCGCCGCGCGGTGGACGCTGCTGGCCGCCGCCGGCCTGATTCTGTTGCTCATTCTCGTGCAAAACCCTCTGACGGCGCTTCTGCTCGCGCTCACCGGAGTGGTGCTCTACACTCTGCACGTGCGGGTGCTGGACCGCGTCGGCCTGGCGTTCCAGGATCGGATACTGCCGGCCGTGCTCCGGTCGTACGAACGGCGCCTTCGCTGGTCGCTCCAACACCGTGCCATCGTGGTTGGGAGCGCGGTGGCGGTGCTGATCGCGACGTTCCTGCTGTTCGGCCGGTTCGGCACCGGCCTCGAGTACTTTCCGGAGAGCATCCCGCCGGCTCAGGCGGCGGTGACGGTCGAAACGGCCACGGGTACTCGCGCCGACGTCACGGACCAGCTGGCCCGGCGGCTCGAACGGGAGCTCGCGGCGATTCCAGGGATCGAGGACGCCGAGTCGGTAGTCGCCACGGTCGGCGGCGGCGGCGGCAACATGTTCATGGGCGGCGGCGGTGGCGCAAACACGGCGCGCATCACCGTGAACCTGGTGAAGTACGACGAGCGGCAGCAGGACGCGTTCATCACCCTGCGCAACATGCAGGAGGGGCTGGGCCGCGACATCGCCGGCGCCGAGATCGCCGTGGACAAGCCGCAGAACGGCCCCCCCTCGGGCCCGCCGGTGAGCATCGAGATCGCCGGCAGCGATCCCGCGGTGCTGAAGCGACTAGCTGACCGTACTCTCTCCATCCTGCGCGGATCGCCGGTGTACTCGCGGCTCGTCGGCCTGGAGAGCGATCTGGACGACGCGAGGGCAGAGCTGTTGGTCCGCGTGGACCGGGAGCGCGCCGGGCTCTACGAGCTCACCACGGGACAGGTGGGGAACGCCATCCGCGGCGCCATCCAGGGCGTCGAGGCGGCCAAGTTCCGCACCGGGAACGATGAGTACGACATCGTCGTCCGTCTCGCCCCACGCTGGCGGGAGGACCTCTCTTCGCTCCGTGAGCTGACGGTGATGGCCGACGGCCGTCCGATTCCGCTCTCCTCGGTCGCCGACTGGGAGGTACGCGACGGACTCGGCAGCATCAAGCGCAAGGACATGGACCGCGTCGCAACGGTCACTTCCGATGTCCGCGCGGGGCTCAACACGAACGCCGTGCTCGGCGAGGTGCAGGAGACGCTGGCCGGCTTCGCCGCCTCCGAGCTGCCGCCGGGTTACACACTCCGCTACACCGGGCAGCAGGAAGACCAGCAGGAGGCGCAGGCATTCCTGCTCACCGCGTTCGGCCTGGCGCTGATGCTGATCGCTTTCATCCTGATCTCGCAGTTCAACTCGGTGATCAAGCCGGCCATCATCCTGTCGTCCGTCGTGATGTCCACCGTCGGCGTCTTCATCGGCCTGATGGTCTTCCGGATGCCGTTCGTTATCATCATGACCGGCGTCGGCATCATCTCGCTCGCCGGGATCGTGGTGAACAACGCGATCATACTGATCGACTACATCGACGTGCTGCGGACCCGTGACGGGCTCGACCGGCGCGAGGCGCTGATCCGCGGCGGCATCACGCGGTTCCGTCCAGTGATCCTGACGGCTATCACCACGGCACTGGGACTGATCCCGCTGGCGATCGGGTTGAACTTCGACTTCATCGGCCTCTTTTCCAGCCTGAGCCCCGACCTGTACTGGGGCGGCGAGCA
>DATKCV010000025.1:0-20538 GCA_035513015.1 Gemmatimonadaceae bacterium | reverse complement strand
CAATGCGGCAATCCCCGGTTCGACGACTCTGACCCCTTGAATTGACCGTTCCAACTCGAGGGCCTTCGCCCGTCGGCGATTCCCTGACGAAACCTCTCCGCGCCCCTCACGAACGTTCCCATTCCCGCCCGACATTGCCCTCCGGCAATGGATCGTAAGATCAGTGCACGAGACGCGCACAGTGCGCGACTCGGGTTCCCGAGAGGAGATGAAATCATGCGGACCAACACCCTGCGCGCGCTTGGCACTCTGGCCCTGCTGCTTCCGGCAGCCGTGGCCTGGACTGCGTTCAATGGCGCGCTGACGCTTCAGCCGCAGAGCCGCCTCTGGGTCGAGGGTACCTCCACCGTACGCAGCTTCGAATGCACGGCGACCCTCGTGGCCGATGTGCAGACCAGTCGGGACGGCGCTGTTGCCGCTGTCCTCGGCGGCGAGAAGGCCGTCACCACGGTGGTTGTGACCGTCCCCGCAGAGGAGCTCGATTGCCGCAACGGCACGATGAACAATCACATGTTCAAGGCACTGAAGTCCAAGGAGCACCCGACGATCGAGTTCCGGCTCGAGTCCTACGACCTCGCGCCCGCAGGGGCCGGGATCAGCGGCACGCTGCGCGGCCACCTTTCGCTCGGCGGCGTGACCCGACCGGTGACGATCGAGGCGGCCGCCGCCGATGGCGGAAACGGCACCCTGGTGGTTACCGGGAGGCACCGGCTGCGCATGACCGAGTTCGGGCTCAAGCCGCCGACGCTCATGCTGGGCACCATGCGGGTCGGCGACAACGTGGACGTCGGTTTCGAACTCTTCCTGACGAACTGAGCAGTCTCACACGACACGACGGGACCGGAGTCCTCCGCTGTCCCCTAAAACCCCGCGACCGGCGGTCGGAGTCCGGTCACCACCTGGAGAACCAACCATGACACGCCCCATCTCTCTACTCCTCGCCACCGCGGCCGCGCTCCTCGTGGCGTTCCCCGCCGGTGCCCAGACCCGGGTAGCCTCGGCGGCCCAGCCGGCCACCGAGACCGCGACCGGCGATACGATTCCGTCCGCGGCCAGGACGTCACGCGAGAGTCTGCTGCGCAAGATCGAGATCCAGAACACGCGCCCGATGGACCAGCGCGGGATCAACATGTTCGAGACGCCGAAGAACGACGGCGTGCCGTTCACGGGGATCAAGCTCGACTTCGGCGCAGCGTTCACGCAGCAGATGCAGGGGCTGCGGCACAGCAACGCCGCGGCGCCCAACGTCGTCAACGGCGTGAACCAGAACCAGCTGTACACTCTCGGCACGGGGTTCAACAACGCGACGGCCAACCTGTACGTGAACGGGCAGCTCGCGCCTGGAATCCGGGTCGCGCTCAGCGCCTATCTGTCTTCACGGCACCACCCCGAGACGTGGGTGAAGGACGGCTACCTCCAGATCGACGAGTCGCCGTTCGACGTGCAGCTGTTCGATGACATCATGAAGTACGTGACCCTCCGCCTCGGCCACTTCGAGGTGAACTACGGCGACGCGCACTTCCGGCGCACCGACAACGGCAACGCGATGTACAATCCGTTCGTCGGCAACCTGATCATGGACGCCTTCACGACCGAGATCGGGGGTGAACTGTTCGTCCGCCGCGGCGCGCTCCTGGGGATGGTGGGTCTGACCGGCGGCGAGATCCGCGGCAACGTGACCCGTCCCGACGACCGCAAGCCTTCGCTGATCGGCAAGCTGGGCATGGACCGCCAGTTCACCGAGGACCTGCGCGTCCGGCTGACCGGCTCGGGCTACTACACCAAGTCCTCGCTCAGCAACACGCTCTACTCCGGAGATCGGGCTGGCTCGCGCTACTACTACGTGATCGAGAACACCACTGCGACGGACGCGGCGCAGTTCCGCTCGGGGATGATCAACCCCGCGTTCGGCGACAAGCTGACGACGCTGATGATCAATCCGTTCGTCAAGTTCCGCGGGCTCGAGGTGTTCGGTACGATCGAGCAGGCCGAAGGGCGCGGAGCGACCGAGACGGCGGACCGCAAGATGATGCAGTACGCGGGTGATGTGGTCTACCGCTTCCTGACGAACGAGCAGATGTTCGTCGGTGGCCGCTACAACACGCTCGAGGGACGGCTGCCGGGGTACGCGGCCGATGTCAGCGTCGATCGGTGGGCGCTGGGAGCCGGCTGGTTCCTCACCCCGAACATCCTCATGAAGGGCGAGTACGTGAAGCAGAAATACAATGATTTCCTCCCGACGGACATCCGCCACGGCGGAAAGTTCAACGGCTTCATGATCGAGGGCGTGGTCGCCTTCTGACGGGATGCTGGACCCCCGGAAAGGGATCTCCGGGTCGCAGTACGGCGGCGCACTGGTGTGGTTGGCACCGGTGCGCCGCCGGCGTTTGTTTGCAGGTTTGGGTGGGTCGGCAGGGCGGTGATCAGCATTTTGACAGTAGCTCGAATCTGGACG
Organism: Gemmatimonadaceae bacterium; assembly: GCA_035513015.1. Lineage (GTDB taxonomy): Bacteria > Gemmatimonadota > Gemmatimonadetes > Gemmatimonadales > Gemmatimonadaceae > DATKCV01. The sequence goes on along the minus strand of DATKCV010000025.1, from coordinate 18,083 downwards.
GTTGGCCGTCAGACCATGACTGATGTGATAACCAGGTCTTGCCAACCAGCGCGCTGACGCGAAATGTGTCGGGGTCGTCATTACCCCGGCTGGCGGAGCCGTTCCGAATACGGAGGTTTCCCATGCGTAAGCTCGCAGTCATCGGCCTGGCGCTCGTCCTCGTCGCCTCACCCGCCCTCGCGCAGCGCGGGAGGGCCGAGCGCATTCCCCCGCGGCCGGCTCTCCCTGCCGGGGCGGACACCAACGATGCCATGGCGTACTACCAATACGGCCTCTCCCGGATTCAGCGGCAGCCTACGGAGGCGGCGAACTCGTTCTACTGGGCGACCCGCCTGATGCCCGTCTGGGCCGATCCCTACTATGCTCGCCGGACGGCGCTCCACCTCGAGGCGCGCCAGATGCTGTGGCGCTACGTGACGCGCCAGCGCGGGATCATGAACTCGCGCGAGGTCCGCGCCATCGACTCGCTGGCCACGGAGGCGCTGATCCGCAGCCCGTTCTATGCATCACGATTCGACCGCATGTTGCTCGACGAGGCCGTGCGCTTCGAGAGCGGTGGCGAAGCCTGGATCTCTCGCCAGCGGAGCGGCGACCCGGCCTTCGATGCCTGGATGGCCTTCGGTGATGCGAGATTCGAGCTGGCCGCCCGGCTCTACGGCGAGGCCCTGAAGCGGCGTCCCCGCGAATACTTCTATCGCGCTCCGCGCGCACGGGCCTTCTACCACCTCATGCAGTTCGACAGCGCCGCCAACGAGCTGACCCTTCTACTCGAGGAGATGCGGAAGCGGGACGAGACCACGCTCGTGTACCGCTACGACTCCAAGGCGATGTTCGAGTACAGCCTCGGATACCTGTACTACCTGATGGATCGCTACGATGATGCGCGGGCAGCCTACGGGCGGGCGCTGGAGGAAGACCTTTCATTCCACATGGCGCACGTCGAGATGGCCCAGATCGCGCTTCATCAGCGCGATACGGCGACGGCGCTCAGCTCGCTCGCGCTGGCCGTAGAGCTGCGCGAGTCCGACGCCGGAGTGCGGATCCGCTACGGCGACGCGCTTGCCGCCGCCGGACGGTTCGATGAGGCGGTCGCGCAATACCGTGCCGGCATCGAACACGAGCCGTACTTCGCCCAGCTGTACTTCAACCTGGCGCGTTCGCTTGACCGGAGCGGAGGCGCGAGCGACGCCGTCGTGCAGTACCGGTCCTACCTCGAGCGAGCGCCTCGCAATCGGGATGAGATCGCGTTGGCCAGACAGCGGATCTCCGAGCTCGCCGGGGGCGGCGGAGGGACGCCCCGATGAGGCGGGCGATCGGCCCCGCGGCGCTCGCGCTCCTCCTCGCCCTGCCGCTCCAGGCACAGGAAGGCGTTCGGCGCCGGACGGTCGCCGAGGACCTGACGATGTTCAGTCAGGTGCTCAACCACCTCCGCCTGAACCACCCGGATTCGCTCGACAGTCATACGCTGATCATGGCGGCGATCGCCGGCATGGTGCGCGCGGCCGATCCGCATTCATACGTCATCACGTCCTACCGGCTCGATGCGGAGAAGGAAAAGGCGCGGCGCGAGGGGCGGCTGGTACCAGTGCCGATCTCGTTCATCTTCGTCGGAGGCTCGCCGGTGATCGTCGGCGTCGTGCCGGGTTCGGCGGCGTCCGCGCAGGACATCCTGCCCGGCGACCAGTTGATCGCGATCGATGGCGATCCGGTGCGCGCCGAAAGCGCCGACGAGCTCGATCTGGCGCTCGCCGGCGACCGACGCCGGCCGGTCGCGCTGACCGTCGAACGGCGTCGAGGCGATGGCTCACTGGCGCGCCTCGAACGTATCGTACGCCGCGAGCGTACCGACGAGCTGACCGCCGTACCCGCGGCTTTCATGCTCGACTCCGAAACCGGATACCTGCGCATCACCGCGTTCGAGAACACCAAGGTGGCCGACGACGTGCGTTCCGCGCTGGGACGCCTCGAGCGGCAGGGGATGCGGCGGTTGATTCTCGATCTGCGCGACAACCCGGGTGGCATCGTCGAGCAGTCGGCTCGGGTCGCTGGCGAGTTTCTCCCGCGCGGCACGCTGCTCTACACGCAGGCCGGGCGGCGGATCGAAGTCGCCGACACCGGGCGCGTCGGCCGGTCGTTCTGGAGCTCGGAGAAGCGCTATCCGATGGTCGTGCTGATGAACAATGGCTCGGCCAGCGCGGCGGAGCTCGTCGCCGGCGCGCTCCAGGACCACGACCGTGCACTGATCGTCGGACGGCCGAGCTTCGGCAAGTCGCTCGTCATGCGCGGCTTCCCGCTCGCCGACGGCTCCGTGGTCGTGCTCGTCGTCGGGACGGTGCGCACCCCCTGCGGCCGCGTCATACAGCGCGAGTACCGCGACGTCACCACGCGCGACTACTACCGGCTCTCGCGGGCCGAGCGGGATACAGCTGGCCGCCCGTCGTGCCGGACGGCTGGCGGGCGCACCGTCTATGGTGGCGGCGGTATCGTACCCGACGTGCGACTCCGTGAGCGCGAACCGGCGCCGGTCTGGATCGCCAGGCTCGAGGAGGCGTCGGTGCCGCTCCAGTGGGTGGGACCGCACGTGAGCGAAAACGGCACCGCGTACGCGGGGCTCGACCAGCTCGCTGCGGCCCCGGCGCTCGCCCCCGGGGCGCTGGACGGCTTCCGGACATTCGCTCGGCGAGAGGGTGCCAGCGTTCCAGACGGCCCCGAGGCCGATGCCCTGCTGGAGCGACGGCTGCTACTGCGGGTCGCGCTCACCAAGTGGGGGCCCGAGGGCTACTACCGCCTGGCGGCCGTGCTCGACCCGGAGGTCGTCGAGGCGATTGCGGCGTTTGCCGAGGCTTCGCGGATACTTTCTGCCACGGAGCCGTAGGGCGCCGGCGGCCGGGGTGAAAGGACACGACCGGGCGCGGCAGTCGGCCTTCCGCCGGACCCCCGGCAGTCGGCAGGGGGTATGTGCGGGGTGCCTGGTACCGATCTCGAGCCCATGCCGCCCGGCGACTCCGCGCGCGGCGATTCGCCCACCGAGGTGATGGACGGTGATCGATCGGTGGCCGGGGCACGCGCCAACCGCCCGCTCCCGCTGCTGTCCCTTCGCCTCCGCGCCAGCGAGCCCGGCAGGCGGGAGTCCGCGACCTCGGCAGCGGCCGCGGTGCTTGCGACGCTGGCACTCGTCGTCGTCATAACGTTGCCGGCTAGCGTCGCGCTGCGCGCAGAGGCGGTCGAGTACACCCGTTCCTCGGATGCGGTCGAGCGGGTCGTCTTTTTCTCGCCGTTCGCGCCTTCCCCGGTCGAGCCAACGCTACCCGCTCCGGTGAGTGGCGCGGTGGTGGAATCCCCGGCGCGTGCGCCGGTGACACCGCGCCCTCTCGAGCCTGGCACGCCGGGCGGAGCACCGGCGGATACTGCCGCCGCGACTGACGGCCCGGTCGATCCGAGCCGCTCACGCTCCGACGAGCTGCTTCGCGCGCTGCGCCCGCCAGGACGACTGGGGGCGGGGGTCATGGGCGGTGCCGGCGTCGCACCCGCGCGTTCCGGCTGTGCGGCGCCGTGCCGCGAGGCCGCCGCCGCGGGCTTCGCCCCAGGCACGGAGCTCCAGCGCCGGGACTCGGTGCTTCGCGAGCTCGCAGAGGACGCGGCTGCCCGTGCGGGTCCGGCGCAGCGCGCACCGGGGTTTCAGGTCGGGCTACCGGGCGGTGGTCCGACGGCGGCCGAGCGGGAGCGCGACAGCATTCTGCACATCGAGTATCGGACGGCGCTCGACCGCATCCGCGCACGGCACGACTCGGCGCGAGCGGACTCGGTCAGGCGAGGGTTGATTCCGCCCTGATGTGGACGATGCGTCGTGTTGTCTGTCCGGCCTTGATGGCGATCGGATTCCGTGTGGTTTCGCGAGGGACGCGGCGTGAGGTGAATCGTCTTTTCGTCATGAACGACAGTCCTCGACTTCCCGCTCTCGCGTTCGCCGCCGCGTTCGCCGCCGCGTTCGCCGCCGCGGTCGGTGTACTGGTCGCCGCGTGCGCGGCACCGCCGGAGGAGGGGCGCGGCGCCGGCCTCGCCGACGCGGACCTTCCTGTGGCGGAAGCGGCGCAGAGCTACGGCGCCGCGCTGCGCGCGTCATTCGACTTCGAGCCCGGCCTCTCCCTCCTCCTCGAACCGGCATCGCTCCCGCGCGGTCTCGGGGACGACCCCGGCCCGCAGGTGAGCGACGCCGTGCGGCGGGCAATGGCGGAGCAGGGGAGCATACAGGGCACGTGCACGCCGCGCGTCGAGCGCGCGGGGAACGCTCCGATCTGCGACGCGCCGATTCCCGGGTACGTCGTCCGCCTCTCGGAGGTCTATCGCCTGTCGGCGGACACGCTCCAACTACACGTGCTCGTGCGGCGCTACGACACGCCGGCCACGGCGCCGCACTCCGAGTTCGGGTTCGAGGAGGTCTACCAACTGGTGCGTCGCGACGGGCGCTGGGTCGTGGCGCGCAAGGGACGACTCGCCCGGCGGTAGGCACGTCCATTGCGCCGGAGGGCGGACGGCGGCAGTATCGAGCGGGGTCCAATGAGCGAGTTCTATCGCCTCCGGCGCACCACGATCAAGGATGTTTCCGGCTACGCCGGATTCATCATTGGGTTCTTCGGCTCGGCGCCGTTCGCCTGGCCGTACCTCGTTGCACAGGCCGAGGACGGGGATTTCACGCGCGGCGTCTGGCACTTTCTCCTGATCATCGGTGCCGGTGCGATCGTCTGCGCCGGTATCGGCCTGGTGTTCGGTGCCGGCATCGGCTGGGTGTGGGAAAGGCTGCACCGGCTTCGGCGGGGCGATTCGCCGGTGTCCGAGGTCGCACGGCCGCCGCATCGCGGCGAGGCGGCCCTCCCGCAAACGAAGCGTCAGGGTGGTGACGGCGCGCCGCCACTCGGTCCCGAGCAACTCGTTGGCCGGCGGCTCGACTCGGTCACCTTCCGCACCGATACGATCGAGCTCGGGTTCGGTGGACCATTCGTACGACTGCACTCGCACCCGACGATCACCACCGGCGGCGTACGGCACCGCCTGAGCGAGACCGGCGGACGCGACGCGCTGTGCGCGCTAATCGGCGCCACGGTGGATCGCATGGATCTCACCCCCGGGCGAACGATCCAGGTCCATTTCGCCGACGGCTCGTCGCTGTCGATCCCGATCAGCACCCCCGACGGTGCAGACCCGGTTGCCGCGCAGGTGGTGCCGGGAGTGAGCGCGACGGTCGTCGTCTGGTGAAGGGTGCAGGGATTTTCAAGGGGGTCAGTTCAAGGGGGTCAGAGTCGTTGAAAGTAGTTCAACGACTCTGACCCCCTTGAAATCACCTGAAATGCCTCCGCCGATCAGACCGGATCGGCTTCGCGCGACGCAGCCCTGCCGAGCTCCGCGGCGCCGCTCATGCCCGGCGAGGTCGAGAGCGACAGCGTGAACACCGAGCCGGCTCCCGGCTCGCTCCGCACGCTGAGGTCGCCTCCCATTCCGCGGGCGAGGTCGCGGCTGATAGCCAGCCCCAGGCCAACCCCGTCGTGGGGACGGTTGAGTGCCCGGTCCACCTGGACGAACGGCTCGAAGATCGTCGCGAGCTGTCGCGGCGCAACACCGATCCCGGTGTCACGCACGTGCACGAGGGCGCGCTCGTCGTCGCATTCGCAGTCCACCGTGATCGTCCCGCCGGGCGGCGTGAACTTGATCGCGTTGACGATCAGGTTGAGCGCGATCTGCTGCAGCTTTTCCCGATCGGCGCGCGCGCGCACGTTCCGGCCGCATGGACGGCAGTCGAAGGTCAGCCCCTTGGCCCGGACCTGCGGCGCCACCAGGGTCTCGAGTGTTCCGAGCGTGTCGTCGAGCACCACCTCGCCGATCGCGTACTCCAGTTGCCCCGAGTCGATCTTGGCGAAGTTGAGTACGTCGTTGATAAGCGACAGCAGATGCGACTGACTTCGTCCGAGCCTCGCCAGCGCTTCCCGCTGCGCGTCCGTGACCGGCCCGTGAATCCCCATCTCGAGGAGCTGGGCATAGCCACCGATCGCGTTCAGCGGCGTTCGCAGCTCGTGCGACATTACGGCGAGAAAGTCGCTCTTGGCGCGGCTCGCTCGCTCGGACTCCTCGCGAGCCTGCTCGGCCGCGCGAATCGCCCGCTGGAGCTCGACGTTGGCGCGTTCACGCTCCTCGGCCGCCGATCGGATCTGCTCTACCTGCCGCTCGAGCTCGCGACGGGACGCGTCGACCTCGGCAGCCATGGCGTTGAACGCCATCGAGAGCCGGCCGATCTCGTCCTTCGTCGTCACCGGAACCGGTCGTCCGTACTCTCCACGGGCGAGCGACTCGGCCGCCGTGGTCAGGGACGCGAGCGGCCCGGTGATCCGTCGGCTGATGATCCACGAGTAGGCGACGCCGCCACCGACGAGAAGCAGGCTCACCAGCGACAGGGTGACTACCATCGCCCGCGGGCGCGCATGAACACGCTGTAACGGCGTCTCCAGCACCACGACCCAGGGCGAGCCCGCTATGCCGGCCTCGGCTGCCAGCGCCGGCGGCTCGTCCTCGCGAATCAGCACGAGACCGGTCGATCGGTTCTCGCGTTGCGCCGGCGCGATCGCCCGCCCACCGGGAGAGCGCGACCAGAAGTCGTCGTCGGTGTTGCGCAGCGACAGTACGACATCCTCACCGATCAAGGCCCCGATCGTCTGCGAAGCCGCGGCTGATCCGCCGACTCGCCGACGCTGCGCCAGCAGACCGAGCACGCGATCGCGCTCGACGATCGGGGCGGAGACCCAGAAGCGAACCTGGTCGCCGTCGGCATGCAGGGGTCCCACGGCGACGTGCGTGGTTCCTGCCGGCGCCGATCGCGGTGCTTCGCGCATCCCCGCGTCGAACGCGATCCGCGCGCGCTCTGTCTCGTCGGTCGGCGGGCCGATACCGACGATGGGGCGGCCTCCCATGTCCAGGACCACGAGTGAGTAAGCTGAATCCGCGGGAGGCCGCACGTGCTCGAGGGCTTCGACGAGGGCAGTCTCGCGCAGGGCAGGGTCGTCGATGCGGAGCGCCGCGACCAGCGCGGGATCGGCGGCGAGCTGGCGCAGTGTGTCCGCGCGCAGCAGCATGGTGTGCTCGGCTGTTGCCGCGACTTCCCGCGCCGCCCTCAGGAGGCGAGCCATGGAGCGCATCTCGGCCGAGCGTACGAGCTCGCCGTAGGTGACGATCAGCGAGAGCGCAACGAACGCGAAGAGCGGCGCGGCCATGAGCACCGGCAGCTTTCGCTCGAGCGACCATGCGGGGGTGGCGTCGGTCCGGCGCGACGGCGGGCCGGGCTTCTGTGCAGCGTCTGGTGGCATCTGATCCCGCGGCAATCTGGGCTGGCTCCGGCGGGGAATCCAGTCCAGGCGCGGGATCCGGACTCCGGTGGGGCGCCGAGGCCGGCGCCCGTCAGTACTTCACCAGATGCGCGAACTCCGGATGCTTCTGAAGGTATGCCCTGACGAATGGGCACACTGCGCCAACCCCGAGGCCCTCCCGCGCCGCGAAGTCCAACGCCCAGCGCGCCAGCGTACCCGCGTACCCCTGTCCCTCGAGACTGGCCGGAACCTCGGTGGACAGGAGGTGCAGCATCCCCGGGCTGCGCTTGTACTCCAGCACCGCGAGCTCGCCGTGCGGGCCGTGCCGCTCGAACCGCGAGAACTCGACGTTGTCCACGACGCCGTGCGCGACGCTCACCGCGCGGCCACCTCGGCCGGCATGCTGAGCGGCGGCAGCGCGGCCTCGATCTGCGCACGGTTCGGCTCCAGCCACGGCGGCAGGATCAGCTTCTCGCCGAGCGTCGCTCGATCCTCGTCGATCCCGAACCCGGGGCCGTCGGTGGCGAGCTCGAACAGCACGCCGCCCGGCTCGAGGAAGTAGACCGACTGGAACCAGAACCGGTCGATCACCTCGGTCGGCCGCCGGCCGGCGTCGCGGACCTTCGTCTGTAGCGCCACCTCGGCCTCCAGATCGGGGACGCGCCAGGCGACGTGGTGCACGCCGCCCGTGCCCCAGCGGCCGCGCTGCTCGCCCGGCCTCTCGCGGATCTCGAGGTGGCGCCCCGAGCCGCCGCCCTCGACGCCGAAGCGGTGCCAGCCGCCCTCCTCGCCGAGCTCCCTGAATCCCATGACCGACGTCAGGAATCGTGACGTGTCCGAAAGCTCGCGCTCCCACAACCGCACCGCGTGCAGCCCGCGGATCTGGTGCCTCTCGGCGACCGGCGACCGGTCCCACGGCGCGAATTCGCGTTCGTCCGATGTCTCGATGAGCGCGAGCTCGAGTCCGTGCGTGTCCTCGATCGGGAGGACCTTCTCACCGAACCGCGTCTCGGGCGCACCGGTACGCACGCCGTAGCGCTCCAGCCGGTCGGTCCAGTAGCCGAGGGAGCCCGCCGGCACGGCGAGTGCGACTTCGCTCGTCAGCCCGGTCCCCTTCTGCACCGGTGGCAGGTGCTTCCACGGGAAGAACGTCAGGTCGCTTCCCGCATTGCCCTCGGCATCGGCGTAGAAGAGATGATAAGTCCCGGGATCGTCCTGGTTCACGCTGCGCTTCACCATGCGCATGCCGAGAATCCCGGTGTAGAAGTCGAGGTTCTCCTGTGCGTCGCCGGCGATCGCGGTGACGTGGTGGAGTCCGTTAACGGCCGTCATTGCTCCTCCGGCGCCTCGGGCGCAGGTCGAAAGTCGTAGCGTGAATACGTGCGGCCAACCGGCAGTTCCGGTGTCGCAGGAACCGCGCGCGCCGTCGCTCAATACATTACCCATGATGCCCGCCGAGTCCACCGCGAGCGTGGCGGGCGGTGCCGTAGTCGCTCGCACGCGAATCGCGACCACCGGAGGGGAGGGCCGCCATGGGAGGAGAATCGACGCCGTTGACCGGTCCGGATCTCGAGCACGGGATCGCCGAAGGCGACCTGGCGCCGGGGGCCATGCTCGTCGGGCACGCCCGTGGCGAGCAGGTGCTGCTGGCGCGGGTGGGGGAGGAGGTAATGGCGGTCGGTGCTACGTGCACCCACTGGAGCGGCCCGCTCGGCGACGGGCTTCTGGTGGGTGACACGGTGCGATGTCCGTGGCATCACGCCTGCTTCAGCCTGCGCACGGGCGAAGCGGTCCGAGCACCGGCGCTCTCGCCGGTCGCCTGCTGGCGAGTCGAGCGGCGGGACGGAACGATTCGCGTCACGGGCAAGGTCGAGGGGCGCGAAGCGGCCCGTTCGACGCGCCGTGGCGGCGGTTCGCCCGATGCGCCGCTGGTGATCGCGATCGTCGGCGCCGGCGGAGCGGGAAACGCGGCGGCGGAGATGTTGCGCCGGCTGGGCTACGCCGGGCGGGTCCTCCTGATCGGCGACGAGGAGACCGTGCCCTACGACCGGCCGAATCTCTCGAAGGACTATCTGGCCGGGAAGGCGAAGGAGGAGTGGATTCCGCTCCGGCCGCCCGAGTTCTACGGCGAGCGAGCGATCGAGCTGATGACCGGTTGCCGGGCGACGGCGATCGAACCGGCTCGTCGCGAGATCATGCTCGCCGACGGGCGCGCGGTCGGCTACGATCGGCTGCTGCTCGCCACCGGCGCCGAGCCGGTGCGGCTCCGCGTTCCGGGACATGACCGCGGGCACGTGCACGTACTGCGCACGCTCGACGACAGCCGGGCGATCATCGCCGCCTGCGACGGCGCGAAGCACGCGGTGGTGGTGGGCGCAAGCTTCATTGGACTCGAGGTGGCGGCGTCGCTGCGGGAGCGTGGACTGGAAGTGGCGGTGGTCGCGCCCGAACAGGTGCCGCTCGAGCGAGTCTTCGGCAGCGAGCTCGGGAGCTTCGTGCGACGCGTCCACGAGGAGCACGGCGTCGCCTTCCAGCTCGGCGAGACGCTCGCCGCGGTCGGTGCCGCCGATGTGACGCTGTCGAGCGGCCGCTCGCTGCCGGCCGACCTGGTGGTCGTCGGAATCGGCGTCAAGCCGCGGGTCGAGCTGGCCGCGGATGCCGGGCTCGCCGTGGATGGCGGCGTGCTCGTGAACGCGCGACTCGAGTCATCGGTTCGCGGCATCTTCGCCGCCGGCGACATCGCGCGCTTTCCGTACGGGCGCACCGGCGAGCGCTTGCGCGTCGAGCACTGGGTAGTGGCCGAGCGGCAGGGCCAGGTGGCCGCGCGCGGCATGCTCGGGGAGCCTGCGTCGTACGACGATGCGCCGTTCTTCTGGAGCCAGCACTATGACGTGGCGATCAACTACACGGGGCACCACGGACCCGACGATGCGATCTCGATCGCCGGCAGCCTGGACGCGCGCGATGCCACGGCGGCCTGGCGGCGCGACGGGCGCATCGTCGCGGTGGCTACGGTGGGACGAGATCGCGACGGTCTGAGGGCCGAGGTGGCGCTGGAGCGCGGGGAGGAGCGCACGCTGGAGGCGATCGCGGCGGGATCCACGGTCTGAGACGCCGGGGCGCCGGCGCGGGGCATTGCGGCATCGGGTTTGCGCCGACATCGTCGGATAGCGGGCCGCATCCCGCGGCCGCGCCAGGAGGAGCGTCACGATGTCCGACATGTTCACGCCGCCCGCCGCGATCCATACGCGCCTGGTCAACCGCCGATGCGCGATGCTCCTGGCCGGGGCGCTCGCGCTCGCCGCGTGCGACGCAGCCACCGATCCGCGGATCGCTCTCGAGCCGGGTTTCCTCCAGCTTCGCTGGTCGGGCGCGATCGAGGACAGTCTGGAGGTCCTCGGGTCGCTGCGCACGGACGGGAGCGCGGTGCTGCGGCAGCCGTACGTGGCCGCCGGGCCACACGAGCGGTTCCCCGGGGCCAAGCTGACGCTCGTCGGATTCCAGCCGCGTGGACTGGCGGGCGGCGTCTACCTCGCGCTCTCGATCCCCGACGTGGATGCCGGTGCTACGCTGGCGATCGATCGGGACTGCGCGGGTGCCGACTGCTCGAGCATGCTCCTGTTGTTCGGCGTCGGCCCGCAGGCACCGCTCGACCAGCTGGCGCCGCCGCCGTCGCGGACATGCTGGATCGAGAGCGGGACTCTCAGCATCACGGCGCGCACGGGCTCGCGTGTCACCGGCACGTTCACGGGCGTAGGCGCGTGCATCGGCGACCCCGCCGAGCCGGCGCAGGCGTTCATGGTCGAGCAAGGCGCGTTCAGCGCACCGGTGTCGTTCGGATTCCGGCCGAGGGTGAGCATCGGCTAGGAGGCTTCGCTCGAGCCGGCCACGGTGAATGGGCTCGATCATGGACGAAGCGAGCCCAGCCGCACAGTTGGTGTTGGCGCACACCATGCGGTGGAACACGCGCGAAAAGTCAACGAGGAGCTCAGATGCGGGTCCTGAACGGAAGCAGTGTATGGGCCGCGCGAGGCGCGGCCGCTTGTCTCATCACGGCGACGGTCGTCACGGGCGCGGGTTGCGCCGGGATGACGAGGACCGAGCGGGGAGCGGTGATCGGCGCGGGTGCCGGAGCGGTGGTCGGTGGCGTGATCGGAAAGCAGACCGGTTCGACCACGCGCGGGGTGATAATCGGAGCCGCGGTGGGCGGCGTCGCGGGAGGGGTCATTGGCGCTCAGATGGACCGGCAGGCGCGCGAGCTCGAGCAGAATGTACCGGGCGCCACGGTCACGCGCATCGGTGAGGGAATCGCCGTGACGTTCGAGAGCGGACTGCTCTTCGAATTCGATTCCGATCGGGTCCGCTCGGAAGCCGGGACCAATCTTCGCAACCTGGCGGCGAGTCTGGATCAGTACCCCGATACCGACCTTCTGATCGTCGGGCACACCGATTCGGTGGGGACCGATACGTACAACCTGGACCTGTCGGAGCGGCGCGCACGTGCGGCGGCGAACCATCTGGCGGCCGAGGGCGTCGCGCGCGCGCGACTGCGCACGATGGGGCGCGGCGAGTACGAGCCGATCGCGCCGAACGTCAGCGACGACGGGCGGCGGCAGAACCGCCGGGTGGAGATCGCGATCTATGCCAGCGAAGCGTACAGACAGGAGGTGGCGCGCCGTTACGGCGAACAGTGATCCGGTCGCCTGCTACCGCACACGCACCAGCGTTTCGTCGGCGACGCGGTCCGAGGGATAGAGCACCACCAGGTCCCCTTCCTCGAGACCCTCCAGCAGCTGTGCCCACTCGGTGCCGCGCTCCCCGATCCGCACGCGGCGCAACCGTGCACGATCGTCCTCGACCCTGAATACCGCCCACGCGTCGTCCTGCCGGAACAGCGCGGCCGTCGGCACGCGCAGCTCGGTCGCCTGCTCCCAGACGACGATACGCGTCGTGACGCGATAGCCATCACCGAGCGCGGGCGGCGGGTCGCGCAGGTCGCCGGTGATCTCCACCCGCTGCTCTTCGACGCCAAGCGCCGAGACGCGGGTGAACGCGCCCGGCCCCACCGTGCGGACGATTGCGCGTAGCGTGTCCGGCCCGCCCCAGTCCTCGAGCAGCATCGGGTTCCCTGGCTGGATGCGCACGGCATCCGTGGACAGGACGTCGGCCGCGACCTCGAGCACCGTCGGATCGCCGAGGTCGATCAGCGGCGTGCCGGCGGGTACGGCGCGCTGGCTACGCTCGTGGACTCGCAGCACCCGTCCACTGACCGGCGCGCGGACTCCGATCGCCTCCGCGCGCTGGTCTGTGCCCAGGGCGAGCAGCGCGCGGATCGCCTCGACGTCGGCCGCCGCCGCACGGGCGCGTGAGCGCGCCGCCTCCTGCTGCCGTTCGGCCGACGCGAGCGCCAGCTCCGCCCGGTCGAGCTCCTGCCGGCTGACCCCGCCCACCTCGTGCAGCGCCCGCGTGCGTTCGGCCGTGCGCCGAGCCGATTCGAGCACCTGCCGCGCCTCCTCGGCTGCCGCCTCCGCCGCCTGGTAAAGCGCGGCCGCGGCGGTGAGCTGCGCCTGCGTCTGCGCGCGTGTTGCCGGGTCGAGCGGCACCGGAGTCAACCGCGCTACGATCGTTCCCGCGCGCACGCTGTCGCCCTGCTGGAGCTGGATGCGCGAGACCACGCCCGCGAGCGGAGCCGAGATCGTGTACTGGTCCACCACGCGCGTTCTTCCCTCGGCGTCGACCGTCACGCGCATCGGGCCGCGCGAGACCGTCCCAGCCTCGATCTCCACCGGCGACGGCCGCATGGCCCAGAGGATCCAGACCAGGACGAGCACCGCAACGGCGCCGTAGAAGATGCGCTTCCGCCTTGTCGTCATCCGCCCCCTCACCCTGTTCGCGTGCACTGCCGGCGACGCGTCCCCGGCGCCGGCACGAAGGTACAAAGCTGGGGCTCGCGGGCGCGCACGGCGAGCCCCATCGTAGAGGGCAACCGTGACCCATCGCAGGGAGCCCACCGCGGCCGACCACTCACTCCCGCGTCTTCAGCACCGCCACGAGATCCAGCCGGTTGAGCCGCCGGCGTACCAGCAGCCCGGCCACCGCGGCGGCGATCATCACGATCCCCGCCGCGTAGGCGTACGACATGGGGGTGAGGATGAGCGGAAAGCGGTACAGGTCCGTCGCCAGCGCCCGCACCATCATCGCCGACAACCCGTAGCCGATCAGCCAGCCGACTGGAATGCCGGCGAGCGTCACGATCGCCTGCTCGCCGAGCAGCATGACTCCGACTTCCCCCCGGGTGAAGCCGAGCACCCGCAGGCTGGCGAGGTCCCGTCCGCGCTCGGAGAGCGAGATGCGCGCGCCGTTGTACAGCACCCCGACGGCGATCGCCGCGGCCAGGATGGCGAAGATCGTCGCCGAGACCATGAGATTGTCGGCGAGCTGACGCTCGAAGTTCTGGAGCATGGTCATTCGCGTAGTGACGCCGGCGACGATCGGCATGTCTCCCAGCTCGGCGTGCACCGGCGCCGGATCGCCGGCCACGCGCAGATACGCACCGGAGACCGTCGGCGTCTCGCCGAGCCAGCGGGCGAGTGCGCGCGCATCCATGTAGGCCGAGAGGCCGAGCAGCTCGTCCACCGTGCCGCCCACCGGAAGCACGCGCCGTTGCCGCGCGCCCTCGAGCACCTCGACGAGCACCGAGTCACCGGCCCTGACGCCGAGCGCCTCGGCCAGCGCGAGCGTCAGCACCACGCCCTCGCCGGGCAGCACGACTTCGCGTCCGCCCTGCCCAAGGATGCGCCGCAACCGCGCGTCAGGATCGACGCCGGTGAGCGCGAGCTGCCGGTTCAGGTGGTTGGCGTGCAGCCGCACGGGTACGGAGCGGAAGGTCTCGACCCGGGTGACGTTGGGAAGCCGTGCCAGGTCGTGCCGCACCGCGGCCGCCCGCGGAGCCTCGAACAGAACGGTGACGTCCTCCCGCTGGAGCTCGCGGTACTGATAGTCGCCCATGAAGCCGGCCGAATCGAAGAAGAACCGGCCGACGATGAGTATGCCGACGGCGAACGAGACGCCGACTACGGACATGATCGACCGCGCGGGGCGCCTCTCGAGGTTGCGCAGGATCATGCGAAAAACCGGCGACGCGATGTGGGCGAGCGTGATCCGCTCGAGAATGCCGTGGCGAAACACCGCCGGTGCCTCCGGACGCATCGCCTCGGCCGGTGGGAGCGCGATCGCCCGACGCACCGCGCCGAGACTGCCGATGACGGCGGCCGCTGTGGCGATCCCGATCGCCAGTGCCGCCGTGGGAAAGTCCATGCGGAACGCGAGGTCGGGAAAGCGGAAGAACTGGCCGTACAGATCGACGAACATCCGACCGAGGACGACGCCGATCCCCGTGCCGAGCGCGACGCCCACGAACACCGCGCCCATGGCGAAGCCGAGAAAGTGGAGCCCCACCTCGCGGTTGGTGTAGCCGAACGCCTTCAGCGCGGCGATCTCGTCGCGCTGCGTGGAGATGAGCCGCGCGAGAACGATGTTGAGGAGGAAGGCGGCGACGGCGAGGAAGATCGCCGGGACGACCGTGGCCGTGACGCGGTTCTGTTGGAGCTCGCTGTCCAGAATGCGGTTGGAGAACTGGTTCTCGCGCCCGTACGCGCCGAGGCCACCGTAGGGGGCGAGGATTCGATCGACGGCGGCGAAGACATCGTCGCGGCTCGCGCCCGGCGCGAGCGAGAGCACCAGCTCGTTGAACGCCCCCTCCATCCCGGCGGCGGGTCCGAGGACGCCGCGCCGCATCCAGAGAATCCCGAAGCGCTCGTTGTCGGGGAAGAGATCGCCGGGCGCGATCTCGAACAGATAGTCCGGGGCGACGCCGACGCCGACGATGCGCAGCCGCTGCCAGCGTTGGGCGATGACGGCGCCGATCGAGTCGCCGAGCTGGATGCCGTTGGTGGTGGCGAAGCGCTCGCTGGCGACGACCTCGTCGGTGCGGCCCGGCTCGGGGAGCCGGCCGCTGGCGAGGTAGAGCCGGTTGAGGTCCGCCTCGCCGCGGTCGGGGATCGAGACCAGGCGCCCGCGCGCCGGCTCTACGAGCCAGGGGACGTCGAGGGCGACATCGGTGACGATGCGTGTGCGCACGGCGCTGACGCCGGGGAGGTCGGCCACCCGGCGGGCGACGGCTTCGGGGGCGCGGACGACGTTCACCCAGACGTCGGCGAAGCGCTGGCGGTCGTAGAAGGCGTCGCGCGAGCTGGCGAGCGCGGTGTAGGTGCCGCGCATGGCGACGACGGTCATGATCCCGCACGCGACCACGACGCCGATCGAGATCACCTGACCGCGGAGGCGGAGGAGATCGCGGACGAGCTTGCGGTGCAGGGCGCGGATCGGGATCACGGACCTCCCGTCGTCGGCGCCCGCGGCCGTGCGGCCACCGGGCGGCTACGGGCGGCGAGCCGCATCACCAGTCGATCTCGTCCAGCGGGCGGCGCGCCTCGTTGACGTCAATGTCGCCGATGGTCCCGCTCCGCATGTGGAGGACGCGGTCGCCCATACCGCCGATCGCGGCGTTGTGGGTAATGATGGCGGTGGTCGTGCCGATCTCGCGGTTGATCTGATCGAGGACCTTGAGGACCAGCCGGCCGGTGGTGGAATCGAGCGCGCCGGTGGGTTCGTCGCAAAGCAGGACCTCGGGACGCTTGGCGACGGCGCGGGCGATGGCTACGCGCTGCTGTTCGCCGCCGGAGAGCTGGGCGGGGAAGTGATCGACGCGATCGGAGAGTCCGACGAGGTCCAGCGCCTCGTCGGGAGTCATCGGATCGCGGGAGATGTCGGTGACCAGCGCCACGTTCTCCCTGGCGGTCAGGCTGGGGATGAGGTTGTAGAACTGGAAGACGAAGCCGACGCTCAAGCGGCGGTACATCGTGAGGTGGAACTCGTCGGCGGCGGTGAGGTCGCGGTCGCGGAAGTAGACTCTGCCTGAAGTCGGGGTGTCGAGTCCGCCGAGGATGTTGAGCAGAGTGGACTTGCCGGAGCCGGAGGCGCCGAGGATGATGACCATCTCGCGTTCGTAGATCTCGAGGTCCACCTCATGGAGGGCGTGGACGTCGACTTCGCCCATGTGGTAGACCTTGGAGATCTTCTCGGCGCGGAACAGCACCGGGGGAGCGGAGACCGTCGTGGAGGGCGAGGGCATGTGTCCGTCGCGGCTGAAGCGGGTGTCGGCTGGGGGGCATCCCACCCCGCCCTCCTGCCTGGCGGCGGCTGGCCGCCGACCGGCGTCACTCAGGGTCCATGCAGCGCGCGCCGGATCTGGTCGCGCATCACGGTCAGTTCCGCGCGCTGCTCGGGGTTGGCGTCCAGGATGTCCCCGAGCAGCGCGCCGGCCTCTGTGTCGCCGATCTTGACCGGCTCGGCGGAGAAGCGCCTGCCGCCCAGGTGACGATCGCGATCCACCGACACCGGCTGCTTCAGGAGCACCTCCTTGTCACCGTAGCGCACCCGAACGGCGGCGAAGCGCTTGCCGCGCTGCTCCATGATCCCGAACCCCAGACCGTCGGCCCCGGCGGGCCAGGCTTCGATCGGGTACCGGCCGCCATCCTCGCCTTCGTACTCCGAGATGCCGGGTTGCAGCGTCGCGAAGTTGCGCTCGAAACCGCCCTCGAACCGAATGACGTGTCGCATGAATCTCCTCCAGAATCAACCCGAGTGTGAATCCGTCACCTACTGGCTCCGCAACGCCTTCGTCGGATTCACCAGCGTCGCCCTCCACGCGGCCATGTGCTACGCGAGGTGTCGAAAATGGAAGGCGATGGCTCGACTGTCCAGTGTACGCCAGTCGCCTACGACTGGAGTCACTCGCTCCGAAGCGACAGGAGCGGATCCACCACCGCCGCACGCCGCGCCGGCAGCAACGCCGCCAGCCCGGCCGCGAGCAGCAGGAGTGCGGTAGACGCCGCGAAGCTCACCCCGTCGGTGGGCGCCAGGCCATACAACAGCGCTTGCATGGCCCGCGCGACCCCGATCGCCCCGAGTGCCCCCACTGCGATCCCGACCACCACCGGCCGCAGCCCTTCGCTCAGCACCAGCCACACCACGCTCCCCCGCCGCGCCCCCAGCGCCATCCGGATCCCGATCTCCTGCTTCCGGCGAGCGGCGAGAAAGCCCACGATCCCGAAGATCCCCACGCCGGCGATGATGAGGGCGAGCACCGCAAAGCTCCCCACCAGCATCATCGCGAACCGCGGCCGCGACAACGCGCCGCCCACCACGGCTTCGAGGGGACGCACGCTCGCCACGCTGATCGCCGGGTCGAACGCACGCAGCCGCTCCGTCACGGCCGTCACCAGTTGCGACGGCGGAACCGCCGAGCGGAAGACCAGCGACAACCCTCGTCCTGGATGCTGGGCGAACGGCAGGAACACCGCCGGCTGCGCGACCGCATCCACGGACTCCGCGCGCACGTCGGCGACGACGCCGATGATCGTCCTGTACGCCGCGAAGGACTGATCGTCGAACAGGAAGATCGTCGCGCCCAGCGGATCGCCGTCGGGCCAGAAGCGGCGAGCCATCGCCTCGTTGATCACCATCCCCGGACCCGATCTCTCATCGTCGGACCGGCGCGCGGCATCTCAGGCGCCGCCGAGGATGCGGTCCACCGCGTGGACGTACTGGCGCCAGCTCCGCGTCTCGGCGGCGAGTGCGCGGCGGCCCGAGGTAGTCAGCGTGTAATACCTC
>DATKCV010000024.1:0-3663 GCA_035513015.1 Gemmatimonadaceae bacterium | reverse complement strand
CCAGCGGCGGGATGCTCACGTAGAGGACTGGTTCGGACGCCGAACGCAGCCATCCCCAGGCGGCCAGCAGCAGGAGGAGCACCACGCCCGCGGCCATCGCCGCCGACACCCGCCGCGAGACCCCGGGTGAGGCCACCGATACTCCCCCGGCGGTTCCCGCCAGCGTGTGGAACGAGGGATCGCGGAGCGCCGCGGCAAACTCGGCCGCCGTGGCGAAGCGATCCGCCGGCAGTCGCTCCACCGCCTTCGCCACGGCCGCCGCGACGTTGTTCGGTACCGACTTCCGCAGCTTCGTGACCGGCGCCGCTTCCTCCGTGACGATCTTCATGATGATCTGCTGGGCGGACGCCCCGGTGTGCGGCGGGTTGCCCGTCAACATCTCGTACAGCACGCTGCCGAGCGAATAGACATCCGAGCGCGCCGAGATCTCCTTCTCAGCGGTGGCCTGCTCGGGGCTCATGTAGTGCGGCGTGCCCAGCGACAAGCCCGTCTCGGTCATCCGCCCGCCGGCGGCGGCGCTCACCGCCAGGGCAATCCCGAAGTCGGCCACCATGGGCCGGCCGTCGTGGAGCAGGATGTTCTCCGGCTTGATGTCGCGATGGATCACGCCGTGCTGGTGGGCGTAGTGGAGTGCGCTGGCCACGTCGCTCGTGATCCTGACCGCCTCGTCGATGCCGAGCTGGGTCTCACGATCCAGCTTGCTCCGCAGCGTCTCGCCCTGGATATAGGGCATGACATAGTAGAGGAACCCGTCCACGGTGCCCGAGTCGAAGAGCGGCAGGATGTGGGGGTGCTGCAGCGCGGCGGTCGTGGTGATCTCCTGCACGAATCGCTCGGCGCCGAGCACCGCAGCCAGCTCGGGCTTCAGCACCTTGAGCGCCACCTTGCGCTTGTGCTTGAGGTCCTCGGCCAGATACACCGTGGCCATCCCGCCCTGGCCGAGCTCGCGCTCGATGCGGTAGCGGTCCGCGAGTGCCGCGGCGAGTCGATCCTGAACGACGGTCAACGCCGCACCTTCGCGAGCAGCTCGGGGAACCAGTTCTCGACATACACCACTTCGGGCGCACCGGTGGCCACGTCGCGGATCATCACGAAGTGCTGACCGTCGGGCGCGACATCGTACTGCTGTCGGTTCCTCGCCGAGCGGTACGGCGCCACGGAGAAGAGCCGGCGAGGTGATCCCGCGACTACCCCCTCGCCCGGCATGATCGCGACGGACATGAGAGCGTCACTGTTCTTGTAGAACAGCTCGCGGCTGTCCGGTGCCCAGCGCGGCTCGCTGCCGCCCTCACGCGATACGAGGCGGGGCGATGTCATGGACGGGAAGGCCGCGACATAGATTTCTCGCATACCCGTTCCGTCGCTGGCGTAGGCCAGCCACCGCCCGTCGGGCGACAGGGCGATCTGCGTCTTCGTATTCTCGTTCACCTGCAGCGGCACGAGCGCGGTATCGGTGTCCATGCGCCGGCCGCGGATCTGGGAAATGGCGCCCAGTTCGTCCGACCGAATCACCAGCCACCGACCATCCCTCGAGAACTCACCTTCCCAGACGCCGTAGGTGTGGTCGAGCAGCAGCGCGGGTGGCGTACTTCCGTCCACCGGCATCCGGTAGAGATCGAAGTCGTCCTGCGTTCCGCCCGGCGTGCGGAGCGAGGAGAAGACGAGCGACCGGCCGTCCGGCGTCCAGGTCGGCCGCCAGCTCACGAGCCCATCCTGCGTGAGCTTCTGCCGCGTGCCATCGGAGCGGCGGATCCACAGCTGGGTGGTGCCGTCCCCGACGCTCACCGCCACCGCGCTGCCGTCGGGCGACAGCGCCGGGTAATGGAAGTCGCCGCGCCAGGTCGAGTCGAGCGGCACCGCACTGCCGTCCCGGGACACCCACGTCAGCTCGGCCAGCGCCTTGCCGCCGTACGAGGCGGCGTACAGCACCGTTCCGGACGCCGACAGCGTGAAGCTGGCCGGCAGCACGTCATCGATCACCGGCACTGCGCCGGACGTGGGCACGAGCCGCTCGGCGTCGAAGCCCAACGCGTAGAGCCCGCCGGCACGGTCGGTGTAGAGGAGGTGGCCGGTAGGCGAATACCATGCGCCCGCGGCGTTCGCCACCACCAGCCGGCCGCTGTCCGCGGCCAGGTCGTAGACGTATATCGCGGATTCGATGGCGCAGTTGCCGCTGCACGCTGTGTAGAGGAAGCCGCGGCTGCCCGGCAGCGCGGAGATCGTCATGATCGTGTGACCCGAGCGCGACGTGTCGACGTGGACGGGCCGGCTCTCGCCGCCCGCTGCATCGACACGCGTCAGCTCGTAACGGCGCCCCGCATAGACGATCGTGCCATCATCGAGCCAGGCGGCCGAGACGTACGTGAGGTCGCCGTCGTCCGCGAGCGTGATCGAGCCGCCGCCTTCGATCGGCACCTTCCTGATCCTGCCATCCACAGTGCGGTAGCCGATCCAGCGGCCGTCCGGCGAGAAGAACGGCGAGACGCCTCCCTCCGTGCCTTCCAGGACGGTCGCCCCGCTCTCGTTCCGCTGCTTCCGCAGCAGGCGGGGCACGCCGCCGGCCGAATCGGTGTAGACGATGCTCGATCCGTCCGGCGCGATGGCGGCCTGGCTCGAGTGGCGCGGAATGCCGGGGTCGAGCTGATGTCCCACCGAATGCTGCCACAGCATCACGCGCTGGCGGCTGGTCACGAGCTCGGGCATCCCGCGCAACCAGCCCGTCGCTGCCACGACGAGCAGTACCGCGCCGACCGCCGCCGCGGCGTACAGCGGCCGCCGCGATGTCACCGCGTACATCCGGCCGACGACCGTGGCGGGCGTTCCCGCGAACCCGGTGAACGCCGCATCGCCGAGCGCGGCCGCGAACGCCTGCGCGCTCTCGAACCGGTCCGCCGGCAGCTTCTCGAGCGCCTTCGCAACCGCCGCGGCGACGTGCGGCGGCACCGACCTGCGATACTGCGTCACCGGCGCCGGCGTCTCCGTGATGATCTTCATGATGATCTGCTGCGCCGAGCCGCCCGTGTGCGGCGGCTGACCGGCCAGCATCTCGTACAGCACGCTCGCCAGCGAGTAGACATCGCTGCGCGCGCCGATCTCCTTCTCCGCCGTCGCCTGCTCCGGCGACATGTAGTGCGGCGTGCCGAGACTCAGCCCCGTCTCCGTCATGCGGCCACCCGCCGCGGCCGAAACCGCCAGCGCAATGCCGAAGTCCGCCACCATCGGCCGGCCCTCGTGCAGCAGGATGTTCTCCGGCTTGATGTCGCGGTGGATCACGCCGTGCCGGTGCGCGTGGTCGAGCGCGTCGGCCACGTTCGTCGCGATGCGGATCGACTCGTCGACGCCGAGCTGCGTCTCGCGGTCCAGCCTGCTACGCAGTGTCTCGCCGTCGATGAACGGCATCACGTAGAACAGGAAGCCGTCGGCCTCACCCGAATCGAACAGGGGCAGAATGTGCGGATGCTGGAGCGCCGCGGTGGTCCTGATCTCGACGACGAAGCGGTCGGCGCCGAGCACGGCCGCCAGTTCCGGCTTGAGCACCTTGATGGCGACGTCGCGATCGTGCTTCAGGTCGTGGGCGAGGTAGACCTTGGCCATGCCGCCCGCGCCGAGCTCGCGCTCGATGCGGTAGCGGTCCGCCAGCGCGGCGGCGAGGCGGTCTACGGC
>DATKCV010000023.1:0-64219 GCA_035513015.1 Gemmatimonadaceae bacterium | reverse complement strand
GTTGGTCACGCGGGTGGATTCCCTGGTGGCGGATTTCAAGGCGAATCCGCGGAAGTACATCAAGCTGTCGGTTTTCTAGGGGGGTCCCTCCGTACTCCTGGTCAGATCCAGCCTGGGCGGGGTCTGGGGTGAAGCGCAGCGGACGCAGAGGGCGCAGAGGATGAACGAGAAGCGTCGTTCATTCCCCCACGAGGGCGTCTCGCCTGCGGGTTGGCGAATGTGAGGAATGCGGTACCAGTCTCATGGTTCCGGTCGTCGCGACCGGCACCGGCATTCCTCACACCTCCGCGTCCGCTGCGTCCTCCGCGGTTCGCCTTCCTTCATCGACCATGCGACCGACCATGCGACAAAGCCGACGGTCTCCTGGAAGTCCCCGGGCTCAGAAGTCGTACCTCAACGACAACTGCAGCTGATAGTTCGACTGAATGTTGTCGTAGTTGAACCGATCCTGGCCGACCGTGAACGTATAGACCGGCCGGGCGGCATCGGTGTTGTAGAGAGTGCCGGGTTCGGACAGGCCCGTGTAGGTGAGGAGCGTGATCTGGGGGAAGGTAGACGTCTGGAGTCCCCAGCGCTTGTTCAGGAGGTTGAGCGTGTTGAAGATGTCGAGCTGCAGCGAGACGTTCTGCGCGCCGACGACGGCGAAGCTCTGGCGCACCGACGTGTTCAGCAGGTTCACCCACGGCGCGCGGCAGGCGTTGCGTGGCATCAGGCGCCCACGGTTCTCGCGCAGGCACTTCTCGCCGTCGATGAACTCGTTGAACGCTTGCGCCTGCTGCTCCGGCGTCACGCTGCCGTCCGGGGCGAACAGGATCTCGCTCGCCAGCGTAGCGTCGGTGGGAATGTAGATCGGATCGTCCAACGTCAGCCCGTTGCCGTTGAGATCGTGGCTCGTGACGTACGTCAGCGGCGTGCCGTTCGAGCCGGTGTAGATGAGCGAGACGCTGGTGTTCGTGGGGAAGGTGTACGTCCCCGACGCGATGAATCGATGCGGCTGCTCGAACGTCGACCGCGTCGCCACCTGCTTGGACAGCGTGTCCGCCCACACGCGGCCGAACCGCGTCTGGGAGAAGGCGGTGCTGGACGTCAGGCTCTGTACGTCGTACGCGCGCGTGAACGTGTACGAGATCGTGCCCTCCCACCCGTCCGACAGCGGACGCCGGAGCATCGCCGTCAGGTTGTACGAGTAGTCGTCCCACCGGTTGTTCCGTGCCTCGAACACCTGGTTCCGGTTGGGAGACTGCGCCCGTCGCACCGGCTGACCCGGCTGCGGACCGTAGAGGACGCGTCCATTGTGATCCACGCCCTGCGGGCCGGCGAGGGCAATGTTGTCGTAGAACGGCGAGTAGACCCCGACCGTGTACAGCCCCTCGAGCGTGCCGATCAGGCCGTGCGGGAGCGCACGGTCGTAACCGAGGGAAATCCGGCCGGTCTGGGGGAACCGGAGATCGGACGCGAGCAGGTTGATCTCGCCTCCGAGCGCCGCCGTGCGGCCGTCGGCACATGCGCTCGGCGGGTTGGCGATCGACGCCGCGTTGAACACCGGCGTCTCGGCCGCTCCGGCGCAGGTGAGTACCGCGACGCCGCTCACGCCGGAGTTCTGGAAGGAGTTGCTCAGCCATACGTAGGCCGGGTGGCCGGCGAACGCGCCGACTCCGCCGCGCACCAGGTTGCGCTGGTCGCCGGTGGCGTCCCAGGTGAAGCTGATCCGCGGCGACCACTGGACGTTCCCCGACGGGATGTCAGCGGTGTTGCGGCCGAACTCCGTCTGCACGGCCGGATTCGTCGGCGGCCGGTCGTTGAACGACGGCACGTCCATGCGCAGACCGCCGCTGAGCGTCAGGTTCGGCGACACCGTCCACTGATCCTGGACGTAGGCGGCATAGACCGCGGCGCCGAAGCGAACCGCGCCGTCGCCGCCCCCGACCGGCACCCCCACGATGTACCGGTTGGCCTGGCCCGCCTCGAAGGCGTCGAGGCCGGCGAAGCGCCAGACACCGCGCGACGACTGGCGGAACAGGTTGCGCACCTTGTAGAAGTTCGCAGCCGCGCCCGCGGTGATCGTGTGCGTGCCGGTCGTGTACGTGAAGTTGTTGGTGATCTCGAAGATGTCCTGATCGAGCTCGTTGGCGTGGGAGAACCGCTCACCGCCGCCGATCAGCGTCGCGCCGGGCACGTTCGTGACCATGATGTCCGGCGCCGCCACGTTCGGCGTGCGGCGGTCGCGAATCGTGTTGTAACCCATGATCAGCTCGTTGAACGCATCGTCCCGCAGCGGCGAACGGAGCTGGGCGACCGTCGAGTTCTTCCTCGACTGGAAGAAGTAGTGGTAGTTGCTGAGCTGCATCGCCGGGCTCGTCCCCGACGTGCCGCGGAAGAAGACGTCCCGCTCGGCGCTGCCGTAGTTGTGCCGAACCACCAGTGAGTGGCTCCGCGGAAGCTGCACGTCCACGCGGCCGAAGATGTTGGTGAGCGGATTCTCGTTCGTCACGGGACTCAGGTCGCCCGCCGGAATGCCGTAGCCCTCGAGCAGCGACCGGAAGCGGTTGGCGTCGGCCTCGGAAAGCGTCAGCCCCGTAGCACCGAGAAACAGGCCATCGGCGGGCGAGCGCTGCCGCTGCCACTCGGGGTTGATGAAGAAGTGCGCGCGATCGCGCACGATCGGCCCACCGAGCGCCGCCCCGAACTGCTGCTGCTGATACTCGCGAATGTAATCCTGCGACCGCGTCAGGTCGTCATTGCGGCCGAAGCCGTACACCGACCCGTGAAAGTCGTTGGTGCCGCTCTTCGTGACCGCGTTGACCAGCAGCCCGGCGAAGTTCCCCTGCCGCACATCGAACGGCGTCAGCAGCACCTGGTACTGCTTGACCGACTCGATCGCGATCGACTTGCCCTCCGCCTGTCCCCCGGGCTGCCCGGTGGAGCCGAGGCCGAACAGGTCCGTCTCCGAGGCTCCGTCGATCTGGATGTGGTTGTAGCGGTTGTTCACGCCGCCGCCGGAGAGGCCGCCGGTGAAGATCGTGTTCGAGACCTGCGGCGTCAGGATCACGAAGTCGGTGAAGTTGCGATTGAGCGACGGCAGCCGGTTGAGCGCCGAGTCGGAGATCGTCGTCACTACGCCGGAGCGGGTCGCCGTCGAAAGCTCCGTTCCGATGGCCATCGCGGTGACCGTGATCTCACCGAGCTGCACGGCGGACGCCTGGAGCTGGACGTCGACGCGCGCGAGCTGAGCCAGGCCGACTTCGACGTTCTCGATCGCCGTAGGCGCGAACCCGAGGCGCCGCACCTCGACCGCATAGCGCGAGCCGAGCTCGAGGCCCAGCAGCGCGTACCGCCCGTCGGCGCGCGTGGTGGTGCCGCTCCGGAAGCCGGTCGCGCGATTGATCACCAGGATCTGGGCGCCGACCACCGGCTGCCCATCCAAATCGGTGATCTGGCCTCCAACGCCGCCGGTGGTCACACCCTGAGCAGCCAGAGCCGACGGCAAGCCGCCGCCGAGCAGAACCATGGCCGCGAAGCCCGCGGCCAGAAGCCAACGTATTCTCTTCATCGTGTGTTTTTCCTGGTGAGGTGAGAAGCAGGGGGGAGTGGCGGAGGGATCTACGCCGGAGAATATGCCGAGCCGACCGCCCTTTGTCAGCAAGGCCGCCGGCGGTCCCTGCCCGCCGCCCGTTAGATGGATGGCGAGCGCCACGGTCGGGTCGACATCGGGTCACGGTTGCGTGTCGACCCGCGGGGATCGTCCCCGGCCCGCGTTCTTACGGCCGCGTCCGCCGAACACGGGAGGCCCAGCGGGCGCGACCAGCTCCTGCTCGCGGCGGCGGTACCGAAGTTCAAGGGGTCAGAGTCGTTGAACTCCGTTCAACGACTCTGACCTTGAACCATTCGTCCAATTCGTCTCATTTGTTCTTCCCCCTCCCCACCGTCAGGAAGTACACCGGCACCCCTAGCGCCACCAGGCCGAGCGTCCCGATCGTCGCCCACCGGCTCGACACGTCAAGAATCGCGTTGCCCAGCAGGAAGATCACCGCCAGGATGAACGCGATCGGCACCACCGGGTACAGCGGCACCCGGAAGCTCGGCTGGTAGTCGGCACGCCGCCGGAGAAAGAAGATCGCGCTCACTCCCAGCGCGTAGAACGGCAGAATCGCCGTCACGAACGCGTCGGCCAGCTGCTCGAAGTTGAGCATCAGCACCCACACCACCCCGAGCGATGCGGCCAGCGCGACGGCCACGTAGGGGGTCTCGTACCGCGGGTGCACCGCCGCCACCTTGCGGAAGAACAGCTTGTCCGCGGCCAGCGCGAAGAAGATCCGCGGGTTCGTGAGGAGCACTCCGTTCAGCGTCCCGAACGTCGACACCATCACCGTCAGCGACACGAAGATCACGCCCGCCGGCCCGATCAGCTGCGACGCCACCTCGGCTGCCACCAGCGGCGACCCGCGCATCCCTTCGATCCCGAGCACGGCCAGGTACGCGATGTTCACCAACAAGTAGATCCCGATCACCAGCAACACGCCGAGGATCAGCGCGCGCGGCAGGTTCTTCCGGGGCTCCTTGACCTCGCCGGCGACGTAGCTCAGATCGGCCCAGCCATCCAGTACCCACAACACCGACACCAGCGCCAGCCCGAACATCGGCAGCCTGAAGCTCCCCGCCGGCATCGCCGGCGTCAGGTTCGCCGCGAGATCCATCCGCATCGCGCCGACGGTGAACGCCACCAGCACGATGAAGACGAGCGCGCCGTACTTGGCGAGCGTCGTCACGTTCTGAACCATCGCCCCCCACCGCACGCCGCGGATGTTGAACCCGGCCGTGATGATGATCGCCACCGCGGCGACGTAGTGCACCCAGCTGGCGTACGGCTCCAGACCCGGATCGTAACCGAGCACGCGCAGGAAGTACTCGGCGAACGTCGTCGAGATCGCCCCGAGCGCGGCGGCGCGGATCACCGCCAGCTGGGCCCACCCGAAGAGGAAGCCGTACACGCGCCCCCAGCCCTCGCGGATGAACACGTAGAGGCCGCCGGTACGCGGCAGCGCGCTGGCGATCTCGGCCAGCGTCAGCGCTCCGCACAATGCGAACAACCCCCCGGCGACCCACGCGGCGAGCATCGGCACGGGCCCGGGGAGCCGGTCGGCGATGACCGCCGGCGACCGGAAGATCCCGGATCCGATGACCGATCCGACGAGCACGGCCAGCGCGCTTCCCAACCCCAGCCGCCGCGGCAGCCGGGAGTCGTCGTGCACGCTGAAGTCCGTGAGCTGGGGGGCCGTGCCGGGCGAAGGGGGGGAAGACATGGCCCCACATGCTAAGCCGTGAAGCGCCTGCGCGCGAGAGGGGACGGGTTCGCTCCTCCCCGCGACCGGCGTTAAGTTTCGCCTCGCATGTCTCTCCCTGTCGCGCTCTTCTGGGTCGCCGCCGCGGTGTGCGCGGTCGCGCAGCTGCTGATCGTCCGCTCGGTGTTCTCCCCCCACCCCGATGCGACGGGCGGGGACGCGCTTCGGCGGTCCGGTCGCCTGGCGGAGACGGTCTGGGCGCTCCTGCCGGCGCTGATCCTCGCGCTCGTACTGGCCCTGACCTGGCGTGCCGTGCGCGCCGACACCGCTCGAGCCCCGACCGGCGACCTGCGCGCACCACACACCACGAATCACGCATCGCTGCCGTCATGACGCTTCTCCGCCGCCTCGGCCTCGCCGCGCTGGCGCTGGCGATCCTCCACATCATCCTCGCCCCCGTGGTCCGTATCACCGGGTCGGGCATGGGGTGCGGACCGCACTGGCCGACCTGCCACGGCTACTGGTTTCCGCCACTCGACCGCATGGACCTCGTGATCGAGGTCATGCACCGCTACATCGCGGCGAGCCTGATCCTGTCGCTGCTGGCGCTGCTCGGCGTCGCCATCGCGCGCCGCGCGGCGCCGCGGGTCGGTGGATCCGGCGGCGTGCTGCGCGGAGCCGCGCTCGCGGTCCTGCTGACCGTGCTCGTGTCGGTGCTTGGCGGGATCACCGTCAAGCTGCATCTTCCGGCGGTCGTCACCGCGTCCCACTTCGTGCTCGCCATGCTGCTCGTCGCCGCGCTGGTTATTACGGTACAGCGTGCCGGCGGACTCGGCGCCGCCGACGTCCGCGGTGGCGGCGTGTCGCGGAAGACGCACCGTGGTGTTGCTGCGGCGGCGATTCTCGCTCTGGCCGCGGTCGCCATGGGCGCGCTGACGGCGAAGGTTCCCGGCGCCGCCGCTGCCTGTCAGGGCTTCCCGCTCTGCAGCGGAACCATCCTCCCCCGGTTCGGTGCGCAGCACGTGCAGTTCACGCACCGGATGATCGCCTTCCTGCTGCTCTTTCACCTCGTCGGGCTGGTGATCGCCGTGGCCCGGCGCGGCGAGCATGCGGTGATCATCCGCACGTCGCGGCTCGCGCTGGCGGCCGTGGGAGCGCAGATCGTCGTCGCCGCCGGACTCGTGCTCATGAACCTGCCCCAGCAGCTCCAGTGGCTGCACTCGGCGATGGCGACCGTCGTCTGGTTGGCCGTGTTCACGTTTTACGCGCTGGCCCGCCGCGGAGCGCTCGGGGAGCCGGCGCGCGTGGTGCCGGCGGCCGAGGCGGTGCTGTCGCGGCCCGACCAGGCGCTGCCCGCCGCCGAGCCGGCGCGGGCGCAGCCGCACTCGATGGCCGTGATCGTCGCCCGCGGGGCCGACCTGTGAGCGGCGGCGGCATCGTCGTCGGCGCCGAGCGCGCGTCCACGGTCGCGCGCGACCTCGTCATGCTCACCAAGCCGCGGATCATCTCGCTGCTTCTGGTGACGACGATCGCGCCGATGTTCGTCGCCGGCCGGCCGGGCTGGGCGCTCGTCGCCGTCGTCCTCGTCGCCGGCTACCTGATGGCCGGCGGAGCGAACGCGGTCAACATGTACCTCGACCGCGATATCGACGACATGATGGCGCGCACCCGGCTGCGGCCGATCCCCGGCGGCCGCCTCGAGGCCCCGACCGTCCTCCTGTTCGGCATCGCGCTCGCCTCGCTGGCGACGCTTCTCTTCGCCTTCTTCGTGAACGTGCTCGCGGCCGCGATCGCGCTGGGCGGATTCTACTTCTACATCTTCGTCTACACGCGCTGGCTCAAGCGCACCACGCCGCAGAACATCGTCATTGGCGGTGCGGCGGGCGCGTTCCCGCCGCTGGTCGGCTGGGCGGCGGTGGCGGGGCGCATCGACCTCGCGGCGGTCTATCTCTTCCTCATCGTGTTCTACTGGACGCCGCCGCACTTCTGGGCGCTGGCGCTGCTCAAGCAGCGCGACTACGGGCGCGCGGGAGTCCCGATGGCGCCGCTCGTCTGGGGCGAACGGGAGACGATGCGGCAGATGCTCTGGTACACGCTGATCCTGATCGCGCTGTCGGTGCTCCCGGCGGCGTTCGGCGCTTTCGGCCTCGTCTACCTCGCCTCGGCGCTCCTGCTCGGGGGAATCCTGCTGATCGGAATCGTGCAGATGATGCGCGCCACACCGTGGACCAGCGCTGCGTGGTGGGTCTACAAGTACTCGCTGCTCTACCTCGCCCTGCTGTTCATGGCGATGGTCGCGGACCGCACCCTGGTGCGATGAGGATCCGGCGGCGGCACCCGCGCCCCCCTCGCCGGAACGCCGCGTGACGGCCGGTATCCCCGTCCGCCCTCCGGCGCCCGACGCCGGCTCCGGGCCGGACGTCAGCCGGCTGCCCTCGCCGCGCGCGCTGCGTCCGCTACTGTCGCGGATCCGCCCGCACCTGGGAACGCTGTCGATCGCCGGCCTCGCGCTCGTCGTCAGCGCGGCGATCAACCTCGTCTTCCCGCAGGTCGTACGACACTTGCTCGACACCGCCTTCTTCGAGGGCTCGACGTCGCAGCTCGACCGGATCGCGCTCCTGCTGATCGGCCTCTTCGCGATTCAGGGCGCCCTGAATTACGTCCAGGTCTATACTCTCACCGCCACCGGCGAGCGGGTCATCGCGTCGCTGCGCAACGACCTGTTCGCCACGCTCGTTCGACTCTCCCCCGGCTTCTTCGCCGAGCGCCGGGTGGGAGAGCTCAACAGCCGGCTGTCCGCCGACACCGCCGTGCTGCAATCGGTGATGACGCACTACCTCTCGGAGTTCTCGCGGCAGGTCCTGCTACTGGTCGGCGGCGTGGCCCTGCTCACGCTGACGCATCCGCGGCTGACGCTGATCACGCTGATCGTCGTTCCGATCATCGTCGGCGCGGCGTTCGTGTTCGGCCGGCTGCTGCGGCGCGCCAGCACCGGCGTCCAGGACCGCGTCGCCGAGGCGATGGGAACGGCCGAGGAGGCGTTCTCGCAGATCCGGATCGTCCAGAGCTTCACCCGCGAGGCCGAGGAGACGCGCCGGTTCGGCGCGCACCTGACGGACGTGATCCGTGCGGCCGTCCGCCGCGCCAAGATCCGTGGCGCGTTCTTCGGGGTGGTGACGTTCACCGCCTTCGGCGGGATCGTCGCCGTGTTGTGGCAGGGAGGGCGCCTGGTGCTGGAGGGCGACCTGACGCCGGGCGCGCTGGTGCAGTTCCTCCTCTACGCGATCACCGTCGCCGCGGCCGTCGGTGCGCTGGCGTCGTTGTTCGGCAACTACCAGGAGGCGATCGGCGCGGCGCGGCGGGTGTTCGAGCTGCTGGCGACGAAGCCCGATGTCGCCGAACCCGAGGCGCCGCTGCACCTCCCGAATCCGCCACGCGGCGACGTGCGGGTGGAGCGGGTCGGCTTCCGCTACCGCGACGAGCTGCCCGACGTGCTGCGCGACGTGACGCTGTCGATCGCGCCCGGCGAGGTGATCGCCCTGGTCGGATCGTCGGGTGCGGGAAAGACGACGCTCGCGTCGCTGATCCCCCGTTTCTGGGACGTGACCGCCGGCCGGATCACGCTCGATGGCGTGGACGTCCGCCGCCTGCCGCTGGAGGAGCTCCGCGGCGCGATCGGGATCGTGCCCCAGGAGCCGACGCTGTTCAGCGGGTCGGTGCGCGAGAACATCGCCTACGCGCGTCCGGACGCCGGCGAGGACGAGATCCGCGCCGCCGCCGGCGCCGCCCACGCCGAGGAGTTCGTTTCCCGACTTCCCAAGGGCTACGACACGCGTGTCGGCGAGCGCGGCGTGAAGCTCTCCGGCGGGCAGCGCCAGCGGCTGGCGATCGCCCGCGTGTTTCTCAAGGATCCGGCCGTGGTGATCCTCGACGAGGCGACCTCCAACCTCGACAGCGAGAGCGAGCGGCTGGTCGAGGAGGCGATGCAGGAGCTCCTTCGCGGCCGCTCGACGATGATCATCGCCCACCGGCTGAGCACCGTCCTCCGCGCCGACCGCGTGATCGTGCTCGACCACGGGAGCGTGGTCGAGGAAGGGACGCACGCGGACCTGATCGCCAGCGAGGGGATCTACGCCCGGCTGTATCGTGGACAGTTCAGGGATCAGACCATCTTCACCGCGGCGTCGGAGCTCGGCAGCCGGGATTAGCTCGTCGTTTGCCCGTTGCGCGTTGCGCGTTTCACTGCTTGATCACCGGTGTTGCTCAGAGCCGGTAGCGAACTTCGATGAGCGACGTGCGCCCGCCGGGCACGACGATCTCCCTCGTTTCGCTCCCCAGGCGCTCGTGCCACACGACGAGCGTGTAGCGGCCGGCGGGGACCTCGGGGAGAACGAACTGGCCGTCGGGTCCGGTCGTGGTCACGTAGGGGTGGTCGAACACCGCCAGCCATCCGGTAGTCCACGGATGCACGTCGCAGCTCAGCTGAACCAGGCCCGCCCGGGCGACCACGGTCTGAACGGGAACGACGCTGCCGGCGTCGGAATGCCGCACGACCGCCACCGTGTCGCCCGTGTGCGTGTGCGTGAACCGCGTGTGATGCGAGACGGGATCCGCGCTGCGAACGTTGAGTGTCCCGCCGGTGAGCACGGCCTGCACTCGCGGAGCGAGCCGGCAGCCGACGTGCCGCACCTCGTACAGCCGCTCGATCGGGAGCCGCTTGCCGGCGCGGATGTCGCTCAGCCAGACGATGGCCCCGCCCACGCGGCCATCGTCCACCGCGATCGTTTGCGCCGGATGTCCGTTGCCGCAGACGGCCCCGTCGCTGGTCGGGCGCACGGTGGTGTCGCGCGGCACCGCGCCGTCGATCCAGACGGTGCCGACCACCATCCCGCCGTTGCTTACCTCGATCACCTCGTAGGGCGCGCTCGGCGGTGCCGGGAAGCCGTGAGCGGCTCGGCCGGCCGGCGGAGCCTCGTCACGCGAGCACGCGGCAGCGAGCGCCAGGACGAGGACCGTCGCGACGGGGGCAAGGGAGGAAGGAATTCGCCGGTGGCGGTGGGAGCTTCGGACAGGCAGGTTGGTTCTCTCGCGGGTGCGGAGCGGGAGGTGTACCGCGCCCGGGATGGACGCGCAAGGGATGCGTCAAGTGACGCCCGCCTCGCGGCTCTCGTCATTCCGTGGATGGCGACGCCGCCAGCGCATCTTCTCCAGAACGGTCCCGTCGATGCTGACTGCACTGTACACCGTCGCGTTCTCTCTGCTCCTCCCCGCGCAGGCGCTCGATGCGGCGGGCACCGACTCGCTGCGAGCCGGTGGCGAGGTGCGTGCCGCCGTGCTACGCAACGCCAAAGATGTACGCCGCTGCTACGAGAAGGAGGGACTGCGGCGCAATCCCGAGCTCAGCGGAACGGTCGAGCTCAGCCTGACGATCCTTCCGACCGGGATGGTTTCGCAGGCAAAGGTGGACTCGCTCGAGCTTCGCGGACCCGGAATCGGCGAGGTGGCCCGCTGCATCACGCGCCACGCCCGCACCTGGCGCTTCGAGCGGGGCCCCTATGCGACCGAGGTGCACCTGTTCCCGCTCGACCTCGTCCCCACCCAGGCGCGCCCCGCGGCGGCGGCCGCGGTCCGGGGCACCTGACCCGGAACACCGTCGCAGACCAGGGGTGGCACAGCGATTGATCCCGTGAGGGCGCGAACGCCCTTCGCTGATCCTTCGTCATGGGAGCCCCATGGTCGAGCGCGGTATCTGGTCGCCGACGGCGCTTCTCGCGCTCGCCCTGGCCGCCTGCACCGGTACGGCGCAGTCACCGTCCAACCGTGGCGCCGAGCGCGCGCCGCTCGAGGTGTGGGCGTTTCACGCGCCGTGGGACCCGCTCAGCGACTCCAGCGCCGTCCGCCACCGCCGGTACATCGACGTGCTCGTGAGCGGCTGGATAGCCCTCGACACGGCGACACTCCGTCCGTCCCTCCTCTATCGTGACGCGCTGATCCGGCGCGATGATCCGTCGACCCGCAGCTTCGCGCTGGTGACGTCGTGGCTCGGCGAGGGATTCCACCCGGAAACGATCCGCCGTCTGGCGGCGAATGACGCCTCCCTCGCGCGCGCGGCCGGAACGATAGCCGGAATCGCCGACAGCGCCGGATACCACGGGCTGGTGCTCGACTTCGAGCTGCACGAACCGCGCGACTTGCCGGCGCTGCTTCGCGTCGTGCGGGCGATCGCCGACTCCACCCGCGGCCGCGGCCCGACGGAGATCGCGATCGCCGTCCCGGCGACCGATACTGCGGCCTACCCGACGCGCCCGCTGCTCGCGATCGTGGACCACGTGCTGCCGATGCTCTACGACCTGCACTGGGCGGGCTCGGCCCCCGGCCCGGTGGCCACTCCCCAGTGGGCGCGCCGGGCGCTCGGGACGCACGTCTCCGCCGCCGGACCGAGCCGAGTCGTGGCCGCGTACCCGGTCTACGGCTACTTGTGGCGGCGAGCCGCCCCCGACGCGCCGGCAGTCCCGCTCGAACCGGCCCGGACGATCGGCTACGCCGACGCCCTACGCATCACCTCTGCCGCCGGAGTGCCGCTCGAGCGGGACCCGCCGTCATCGAGCCTGCGGGCACTGGTCCCCAACGAATGGGAGTTGTGGGTGAGCGACGCCGGACACGTGGAAGCGCTGATCGAGGATGCTCGGCGGCTCGGCGTGCGACGGGTCGCGTTCTGGCGGCTCGGGGTCGAGGATCCGGCCGTCTGGCCGCGGATCAACCCGGATTCAGCGGGTTCGAGCGGTTCGAGGGAGGATCGAGTGGATCAAGGGGGTCAGAGTCGTTGAACTCCGTTCAACGACTCTGACCCCCTTGATCCCCCCTTGATCCGCTCAGACCACGAGGAGCTCGGTCTGGTACTCGGCCGGCGTCACCGTCACCGAATCCTGTCCCACGTGCGCGTTTACCTCCGACCGGACACCGATCTCCCCGGGGATGTACACCCCGGGCTCGATCGAGAACGCGACCCCGGGTATCAGCAGCCGCTCCTCGCGCGACTCGAGATTGTCGATGTGCGGCCCGGAGCCGTGGAGGTCGCGAGCGTCGATCGAATGCCCGGTGCGGTGCGGGAAGTAGTCGCCGAAGCCCCGCTCGGTGATCACCCAGCGGGCGGCATCGTCGAGCTCACCGCCGCGCACCGGCGCGCCGGCGGCTACCCGCTGGCGGAGGAGCGCGATCGCCGCGTCGCGCGCGTCGCGCACCGCGCGCCACACATCCACCGCGCGGGCGCCGGGAGCACCGAGCGAGGCCATCCAGGTCTGGTCGGCGAACACGCCGTCCTTCTCTCGCGCCCAGAGGTCGATCAGCAGCAGCTCGCCGTCGACGATCGGATGCGGGTGCGCGGCGTCCGGCTCGTAGTGCGGGTTGGCCGCGTTCGCGCCGGCGGCGACGATCGGGCCGTGGATGGTCAACAGCCCGGCGCGGTCGAACCGCTCGCCGATCCACGCCCGGAGCTCGTGCTCGGTGATCGGCTCGCCCGAGCGGGCCCGCCCGGCGGCGAGCGTGAACGCGTCGCGAGCGATCGTGGCGATCTGCTCGGCCGCCCGCTCGTGTGACGCCAGTTGCCGCGCGTTCAGCGCGGCGTAGAAGCGCGTCACCAGCTCGGCCGACGTTACCACCTCGGCGCCGGCGGCGCGCACCATCTCCAGCACACCGGCCGGCACCCGGTCGAGATACGGAACCGCATCGCCCGGCGAGTACTCCATTGCCACGCGCTTGCCGCGGACGAGCTTCGCCAGCGCCGCCTCCAGCGCGCGCCACGAGCTGTAGCGCTCACGTCCCCACTCGGCGGGCCAATCGCGCCACGGTCCTTCCTCGATCACGTGCGTGATCGCCACCGGGCGGCCCTCGCGCGGAATCAGCGCGAAGATGCGTCGCGTCGCCATCCCCTGGAGCCCGAGCAGACCCGCGGCGACCGGATTCAGCCCATGGAAGTCGAACACCAGCCAGCCGTCGAGCCCCGATGCGGCGAGCGCCTGCTGGATCGGGGGGAGCGTCGTCGGGGTGAGCACTGTTTCGTCGGTGCGGGTTGGACGGCGGAGGGCCTGGCCCACCGCGCTCGAACGGTCAGGATTGTTGGCCGGCGTCGGGATCGACCGGCCGCCAGTCGGCGCGCCAGACGCAGCTCTCCTCGCCGCGGGACCGGCAGCGCACGTGCTCGACCGCGCCGTTCACGCCAATGAGGAGCTTCAGCAGCTCGCGGAGCATCGCCTCGTAGTAGGCGCACCCGGTTTCCTGCGGTGCCGCCTCGGTCGTCAGCGGCGCCGTCACCTCGAGCACCAGCGACGAGCCGGC
Source organism: Gemmatimonadaceae bacterium (assembly GCA_035513015.1). Classification (GTDB taxonomy): domain Bacteria; phylum Gemmatimonadota; class Gemmatimonadetes; order Gemmatimonadales; family Gemmatimonadaceae; genus DATKCV01. Next base: position 50,606 of record DATKCV010000023.1, on the reverse strand, counting down.
CCGGCGCAGATTGCCGCCGACGTAGCGCTCGAAGATGCGGCGCGCGCGGCGCAACGCCAGCGGGCGGGCGAGAATCGCTGGAAGCACGTAGAGCACCTCGCGCGAGAACTGCGGGATCGTCTGATACGCCTCGCGGGCAAGGTAGCACCCGGCCGCGCGGAACACCGCCTCGGCGTCGGCGCGGCGGCCGATCAGACGCGCCAACGCGGATGCCTCGTCGCTGGCCGTGCGCTGCCGCTTGCGCACCGCCTCGGTGTATCGCCTGATCTGAGTGAAGACCGTGTCGCTGAGGCCGAGCCGCTTGCTCTTCAGCTCGGCCACGTACTCGACGTCGTAGTCCCCCTCCGGGGTGTCGACGTTGCGAACTGCCTCGAGCAGGCTGAGAGGGAGGAGGGCGTCGACCGTGGCGACCATGGAGGGGTTCTGCGGGTAGGTAGCTGCGAAGGTAACGGCGGCGGTGACCGCGTTCAAGAAGTGCGGCGCGCGGGAGCGGAGGAGCACCCTACCGGCGAGCCTTCAATGATCAGACGCTCACCGGCCCTTTTGGTTGCGATCGGCGCCGCGCAACCCGCAGATTGGGCTCATGCCCCTGTCCTGTTCCCTCGTGCGCGACCTGACCTTCGACTTCCTCGATGGCGAGTTGGGGGGCGAGGAGAACACGGCGATACGGGAGCACCTTGCCATCTGCGACCGGTGCCTGGCCGAGGTCGAGAACCAGCGCAATTTCCTCCGCGCCGTTGCCCGCGCCGGGGGCGCCGACCCGCCGGCGCCGGAGGAGCTCGGCGAACGGGTCCGCTCGATTCTCCGCCGACGTGACGACTAGAGCCCCGTGCTCGACCGCGTTCTGATCGGGCTCGCGCTCGCCGGCGCCATCGCGATCGGCGCCCACCGTGCGCGGTCGCTCTCGACCTCGGGCGCGGTCGCCGCGGTCGCGGTCGGCGCGCTCTGCGCCGCCGCCGGTTGGTCGTGGGTAGTCGCCCTCGTCGCATTCTTCGTCACCTCGACGGCGCTTTCCCGCTGGCGCGCTGCAACCAAGGCGCAGCGCACCGGAGCGATCGTCGCCAAGGGCGGCGATCGCGACGCCGTGCAGGTCCTCGCCAACGGCGGTGTCTTCGCCTCCTTCGCCGCGCTCTCGATCGTGGTGCCGTGGCACGGGTGGCCGGTACTGGCCGCCGGATCGATCGCCGCGGCCACGGCCGACACCTGGGCCACCGAGATCGGCTCGCTCTCGCCCGGCCAGCCGCGCTCCATCCTCGGCTGGCATCCGGTGCCGGCCGGGACGTCGGGCGGGGTCTCGGCTCTGGGGACGCTCGCCTCCGTTGCCGGCGCCGGCCTCATCGGCGGCGTCGTCTGGCTCGCCGGCTGGTCCCCGGCCGCCGTGTGGGGAGCACTCGCCGGCGGCGTCGCCGGCTCGCTGGCCGACTCCCTGCTCGGCGCCACCGTCCAGGCGCGCCGCTGGTGCCCGCGCTGCGGCCAACCGACCGAGCGCCTGACGCACGACTGCGGATCTGCCACCACGCCCGGAGGAGGCGTCCCGTGGGTCGACAACGACGCGGTGAACGCGCTCTCCAGCGCCGTTGGTGCTCTCGTTGCAGTGAGCTTCCTGCGATGACCGCTCACACGCCGCTGGTTCGACTAGGAGTCGCCGCGCTTGCCATCACGGCCGCGCTCGCCGGCTGCGACGCTCGCGCGTCCCTGACCTCCCCCGGCACCGGGTTCGCGACCAGCGGCCCTGCCGCGCGCACGCTGGACCGCGCGCTGTTCGGCTCCTGGCGACGCGCGCTGGTTTTCACCGACCAGCAGGGCAACGGCTTCCTCACCGAGACGATCTGGGAGTTTCGAGGCGATGGCTCGGCGTCCCGTACCGTGATCTTCGTGGACTTCGCCCGCGGCGTGGCCGACCGGGTGGTCGCCACCGCGAACTGGCGTGTGGACGGGAGCGTACTGGAGGTGACCTGGATCATCCCGGCAGCCGGCACCGCGCGGTTCTCGTACGGCGTCGATGCGCGAACGCTGAGGATCGGGAACGATTCGTTCGAGCGCGTGGATTGATCGGGCTTTCACGAGTCCACTGGCTCTCGCAGAGTGCCCGCTGCCAATACGGATCATGCCTGAGGTCATAGTAGCCGGCGCCGGCCCGGGCGGATCGGCGGCCGCCTGGGCTCTGGCCCGCGCCGGCGCGGATGTGCTCCTTCTCGATCGCGCCCGCTTTCCGCGCGACAAGCCGTGCGCGGAGTACCTGAGCCCCCAGGCGTCGCGAATCCTCGACGCGATGGGCGTCCTCGGCGCCGCCGAGTCGCTCGGCGCCGCGCAGCTCGCGGGGATGCTCGTTCGAGCGCCGGGTGGTGCGGTGATCCACGGCGAGTTCGCCGCGCGTCACGGGTTCCGCGGCTTCCGCGACCGGGGGCTCGCGCTGCGGCGCCACCGGCTCGATCCACTCCTCCTCGGCGCCGCGCACGCGGCCGGCGCGCAGGTCGAGGAGGGCGTGCGGGTCGTCGACGTCGTGCGCGGAGCTGGCGGGCGTGCGGCCGGCGTGCGGGTGATGGACGAGCGCGGTGTGACACGTGAGATCGCCGCCCGCCTCGTCGTCGGCGCGGACGGACTTCGCTCGATCGTCGCGCGCCGGATGGGGCTCGCCCGGTCGGCGCGCTGGCCGCGGCGGCTGGCCTTCGTGACGCACTATCGGGGCGTGGGCGAGATCGGCGCCAACGGCGAGATGCACGTCGGTCGGGATGGGTACCTCGGCCTCGCCGACGTCGGCGGCGGCGAGACCAACGTCGCGCTGGTGGTGCCGGCCGCCCGCGCACGGGACATCGCCTTCGCCGGACCGGCCGCGTGCATCGAGCGCTGGATCGCCGCCCGTCCGCATCTCGCCGCGCGGTTCGCGCGAGCCGAGCGCGTCGCCGCCGTCCACGCCACGGGGCCGTTCGCCGCGCGGGCGCGGCGCTCCGCCGACCGCGGGGTTGCGCTGGTCGGCGATGCCGCCGACTTCTTCGATCCGTTCACCGGCGAGGGGATCTACGCCGCCTTGCGCGGCGGCGAGATCCTTGCTCCATTCGCGCTCGACGCAATCGGCGCCGCGTCGGCACGAGCGGCCGACCGCGCACTCGCCGGCTATCGGGCGGCGCGGCGGCGCGAGTTCGGCGGGAAATGGATCGTCGAGCGACTGATCGGCTCGGCTGTCGGCTTCCCGCCGTTGATCGATCACGTGGCCCGCATCCTCTCGCGCCGCAAGGACATGGCCGACATTCTCATCGGGGTGACCGGTGACTTCGTTCCACCGCGCGAGGTCCTGCGCCCCGCGTATCTGTTCTCTCTGCTCGTGCCGGCCTTCGCCGAACCGCTCGTATCCAGAACGCCTCCCCGCCCCGTACCGCCGATGCGATGATCGACCAGCACACGTTTCGCAGCGTACTCGGTCGCTTCGCCACCGGAGTGACGGTGATCACCGCGATCGGCTCCTCGGGTGAGGATCACGGTATGACGGCGAGCGCGTTCAGCTCGGTCAGTCTGGTGCCGCCGCTCATACTCGCCTGCGTCGCCGAGTCGGCGGACATGGTCGGCATCCTGGCAACCGCCGAGCACTTCGGCATCAACATTCTGTCCGAGGAACAGGAGGCGCTCTCGCGCCGCTTCGCCGAGGACGAGGAGGATCGTTTCGACGGCGTCGGCTACACGAGAGGCGTCACCGGAGTCGCGCTCCTCGACAACGCGATCGCACACCTGGAGTGCCGCATCGTCGACCGCCACACGGCGGGCGACCACACGATCGTGATCGGCGAGGTGATCGAGGCATCCGCCGCGAACACCCGGCCGCTCATCTACTATCGCGGCGGCTACGCCCGCCTGGAGCGGTGATGCGCGATCCGCGCCCGAGCGCATGACCAGGCTGCTGACTCCCGCGCGCCGTCGCGGCGTCGAGTATCTCGATGACCGCAATGCCGATGCGGCCATCCTCCGGCGCTCGCTGGCCGACGTCGCACGAAGCAACGCGCTGTTCGGCGGCACGAGCGCGGTGATCGCCGAGCTCGATGAGACCTTCCGGCTGCTTCCCGCCCGGGCGACGCTGCTCGACGTCGGTACGGGGATCGCCGACATCCCGCAGCGCGCCCGCGAGCGCGCCCGTGCACATGGAATCCGCCTGGAAACCTACGGCCTCGACGAGGCCGAGCCCCTCGCCGCCGCGAGCCGCGCGCGAACCACGGCGGCCGTTCGCGGAGATGCGCTCGCGCTCCCGTTCGGCGACCGCAGCGTGGACATCGTCCTCTGCTCGCAGGTCCTGCATCACTTTCCCGACGAGCAGGCGGCCGCCGTGGTCGAGGAGCTCCACCGCGTCGCCCGCACCCGCGTCATCATCGCCGACCTGCGGCGGAGCTGGATGGCCATCGCCGGCATCTGGCTGGCGTCGTATCCACTCCGCTTCCACCCGGTGAGTCGCCACGATGGCGTCGTCTCCGTCTTCCGCGGCTACACGGCCGACGAGCTCCGCGAGCTGATCCAGCGCGTCATCGGCCGCGTCCCCCGCGTCCGCACGCGGTGGGCCTTCCGCATCACCGCCAGCTGGTGTCCGGTCCGATGACCACGCGCACACCCGAGCGCCCGGCGGCAGACCTCGGTCCGTTGCCCGCCGGCCGCCGCCTCGAGACCGTCGACGAGCGCATCGTGCGCGCGCCGGTGGCGGACATCTTCGATCTCGCACGCGATGTCGAGCGATGGCCCGACCACCTCTCCCACTATCGCTACGTGCGCTTCCGCGAGCGGGCGCCCGACGGCGGCGGACTCGTCGAGATGTCGGCCAACCGGCCGTTCGGTCCGCTGAACTGGCCGACCTGGTGGCTGTCCGACATGCAGGTCGACGCGGAGGCGCCGCGCGTCCGCTTCCGCCACGTCGGCGGAATCACCACCCGGATGGACGTCGAGTGGAGCTTCGAGCTGGTGCCCGACGGAACGCTGGTGCGGATCGTTCACGTGTGGGACGGACCGCGGTGGCCGCTCGTCGGCGGCCTGGCCGCCACGATGGTGATCGGCCCGGTATTCGTTCACGGAATCGCATCGCGCACCCTCGCCGGGCTCGGCGCGGCGGCCGAACGACGGCCTCGAACGGAGCGCGCGCGATGAGACGGCGCAGACCAGCGGAGAGCACATGTTGAACGGGCGCAGGCGAGTCGTGATCACCGGAATCGGCGCGATAACCCCGATCGGGATCTCCGAGCGAGGGCTGTGGGACGGCCTCCGCGCCGGGAAATCGGCGGTCCGCGGACTGACGCGTTTCGACCCATCGATCTTTCGCAGTCACAACGCGGCCGAGGTCGACGACTTCGTGCCGACGGACTTCCTCGAGCAGAAGCGCGCCAGGCGTCTCGACCGGTTCGGCCAGTTCTCGGTCGCCGCATCTCGCCTGGCGATCGAGGATGCACGGCTCGAGCTGGTGCGCGAGGACCGCGAGCGGATCGGCACGATGATGGGCACCGCGCTGGGCGGCGTAGCCTACGCCGAAGGACAGCTCGGCGCGTTCCTCCAGGGCGGTCCGCGGGCAGTCGATCCGCTGCTCGCACTCACCGTCTTCGGCGGCGCATCGAGCTGCAACATCGCGATCGAGTTCGGCGTGCAGGGCCCGAACAGCACCAACGCGATGAGCTGCGCGTCGGGCACGATCGCGATCGGCGACGGCTTCCGCGAGATCCGCGACGGCTATGCCGATGTCATGCTGTGCGGCGGCGCCGAAGCGCCGCTGGCCCCGCTGTGCTTCGGCGCGTTCGCGATAATCCGCGCCATGTCGACGCGCAACGACGACCCCGAGCACGCCTCGCGTCCGTTCGACCGCGGGCGCGACGGCTTCGTGATGGGCGAGGGCGCGGCGGTGCTCGTGCTCGAGGAGCACTCGCGCGCCGTCGCCCGCGGTGCCCGCATCTATGCCGAGATACTCGGCTACGGCGTGTCGAACGACGCGCACCACATGACGGCACCGCTCCCCGACGGCGCGCAGGCCGCGCGCGCGATGCGCCGCGCGCTCGACGACGCCCACGTCGCGCCGGAGGAGATCGGCTACGTCAACGCCCACGGGAGCTCGACCCCGCTCAACGACAGCACCGAGACGCTGGCCCTCAAGCGCCTGTTCGGCGACCACGCCTATCGTCTCCAGGTCAGCAGCACCAAGGGCTACTACGGTCACGCGCTGGGCGCATCCGGCGCGATCGAGACGGCGATCTGCGCCCAGGCGCTGGCCAACGAATGGCTGCCGCCGACGGTCAATCTCGCCGAGCCCGATGAAGCGTGCGATCTGGACTACATCCCCGGCGATGGACGGCCGGCGCGGGTCGAGCACCTGCTCACGAACAGCTTCGGGTTCGGTGGTGTCAACGCCGCGCTCGTTCTGCGGCGGGAGGGGTGAGTCGCCCCGGCATACCTTGCCGGCCCGTCCCCGGCGTCATAGCTTCGGCCCCGACCCAACAGGGAGCCCTATGAGGGACGCCTTCCGGCATTTCGCCGCCGAGTTCATCGGGATCTTCGCGCTCGTGTTCTTCGGGGGCGCAGCGATCATGTCGAGCGGTCGGATGACGGGCGGCGTCGCGCTGCTCATCACCGCGCTCGCGCACGGCCTGATTCTCGGCATCATGGTGACCGCGACGATGCGGATCTCCGGACACCTGAATCCGGCCGTCACACTCGGCTTCCTCGCCGCGCGGCGGATCGAACCGATGATGGCCGGAGTCTACATCGTCGCGCAGTTCCTCGGCGCGATCGTCGCCGCGTACGCGCTGGCGGGTCTCATGCCGGAGTCACTTCAGGAGGGCATGAGACTCGGTGGACAGCGCATCTCGCTCGACGTGACGACCACGCAGGCGATCTTCGTCGAGGCGATCGCCACGTTCTTCCTCGTGTTCGTCGTATTCGGGAGCGCGGTCGATCCGCAGGCGCCCAAGGTCGGCGGCTTCGCGATCGGACTCACCCTCGCTGTGGCGATCCTGGCGATCGGGCCGATGACCGGCGGGTCGCTGAACACGGCGCGCTCGTTCGGCCCGGCGGTCGCCTCGGGGATGTTCGAGGGACAGGTCGTGTTCTGGGTCGGCCCGATCGTCGGCGGTCTGGCGGCGGGGCTGCTCTACGACACGCTGTTCCTCCGACGCGGCGTGGAGCCGGCGGACCATGGTGCGATGAGGCCTGCGTGAAGGCGAGGGATAGGGCGAGGGGATAGGGGATAGGGGACTCCGAACAAGTAGGACGTGGACTTGTGATCACGCCCTCATCCCCTATGCCCATATCCACTATCCCCTATCCCCTCGCCCCTCGCCCCTCTCAGTACCGCCGGACTGCCTCACGCGCGGCCGAGGCGCCCGGCTTGAGCCGCACCCAGATCACGCCGGCGATCGCGTCGGAGATCGTCACCGCGCTTCCCTTCACGACTTCGATCGACTCTATGTCGTCGGCGGGAAGGCGGTCGAGCGCTCCCGGCCCGCCGGCATCGCTTCGCTGGCGCAATGTCGCGCCAGTGGTCAGCGGGACACGGCTTCGGGCGACGGCGGTCGGTGCGAGCCGCATCTCCTCCACGACTGCGCGCTCCCGTGCCGCCGCGGCGGGCGGCAATTCGGTCCTTGCCCGGACGACGCCACTCGCCTGGGCGCTCGCGGCCAGCCGCTCGAGGCGTATCCGCTCCTCCGTCGATTCGAGCCTCGCGGTCGCGACTCCGACCGGTACTTCGACCGCTTCCTCGGCCCTGTAGGCCACGCGAGCGCGCTCCACCCCCAACGCGGCCGCGTGAGTCTCCCCGGTCACCCGCAAATCCCCACTGAGGCCGGACACGCGGACTCTCGAGGTCGCCTCGGGCTGTCTCGATGCGCGCAGGATGCGTCCGTCGGCATCGAGCACGAAGATCACGAGCCACTTGTCTCCACCGGCCGCCGTCAGCATGTCCGGGAAGTGCTCGCCGAGCGCCAGCCGCAGATCCGGATTCACGCCCGACCCGGTGGCATTGAACGACTGGCCATTGGCGCCGAGCGCATCGACGGCGACGTCGTTCATCGGCGCGGGCGCCGTCGGCGGCTGGAGGTCACAGGCGACGATCGCCAGTGCGGCGGCGGCGGCGGACAGGGCACCGGCGCGGAGCCGCGGGCGGCGGGGCGGACGAGTGAGCATCATGCGAATCCTCCTTTCGAGATGAGTGGCCGGCTCGGAGAACGCCGCGGCGGCGAATGGAGTGCGGGCGTTGCGGCGGCCGACCTCGACGAGCAGCGCGCCGTAGGTGCGTACATCCGGGCAGCCGCGAAGCACCCGCGCGTCGCAGTCCATCTCGACGGCGAGCCGCAGGCGCCGCAACTGCCACCACATCGCGATGTTCCACGGCACCAGCGCCAGCGTGAGCAGACCGGCGGCGAGAAGCAGCGGATCGCGCGCGCGCACGTGCTCCTGCTCGTGGGCCAGCAGCATCGCCCGCGACGCGGGGTCCATGCCGAGCGCCCACACTGGAAGCACGATCTCGGAGCGCACGCATCCCACCACCGCCGGCCCGATGTCGGTCGAGACGCGCACGAACTGGCGCTCGACCAGCGAGAGCGACCAGTCGCGTCGCGCCCGGCGCAGTCGAAGCCAGGCCGCGATGAAAACCGCGAACAGCGCCATCGACCCGAGCGCCCACGCAGCGAGCAGCGGACGGTCGAGCGCGCGGCCCAGCTCCGTCGCGCGCACCGCGAGCGCCGCGAGCGCACCGCCCGCCCTCGCCAGGGACACCGCGTCTCCCGGGACCGACGCCGGAACGACAGGGTCGCCGCCAAATCGTTCGATGCCTGCGGCCGTTCCTGCCGGATCCGAGCGCGGCGCAAGCAGTCCGACCACCGGCAATGCGATCGACGCGATCAGCGCGAGCGCCCAGATCCACCGCGCCGGAAGTCGAAGCGCCCGCGCAGCACGTTCGGCCGTCAGGGCCGCGCCGCCCAGTAGCGCGCCGATGACGAGTCCATAGAGCATCCATGTGATGATCATGTCACCTCTCCCGCGGTCCCCGTTCTCCACGCGGCGCTCATGGCTCCTCCTCCTTGAGGCGCTCCTCGAGCAGGCGCGCTATCCGGCGCAGCTCGTCCTCCGTCAACCGTTCGTCACCTACGAGGTGTGTGAGCAGGAGCGACGGCGAGCCGCTGTAGAGCTTGTTGACGAGGCGGGTCAGCGCACTCGTCCCCGCCGCCTGGCGCTCGACCAGAGGGAAGTACCGATAGGCCTTCCCCGCCTCCTCGTGCGCGACGTGTCCCTTCTCCTCGAGAGTGCGCAGCACCGTCAGCACCGTCGTGTAGGCCAGTTCGTCATCGAGCGCGTCGCGCACCTCGGCCACCGTCGCCTGACCGCGCTCCCAGAGCACCGCCATCACGTCCAGCTCGCGGTCCGTGAAGTTGATCTCCATGACACGCTCCTGACCTGCCGGTCGCATCGCTGCTGGTCTGCGGGTGCACGGGTCGCACCCGACGCACGGGACGCACACCGCACCCGTCGAGGTACCGGGCGCTCCTACTAGCTTGCTAGTAGACAATGACGCCGTCGGCGGGATTTGTCAACTACTTTCTTAGTAGATCAGGCCGCCGACGGGCGAGGCTGTCGGTCATGTTCGTGTGGCTGTTCCCGTCGCTCCGGTACTGGCCGTGGCGGCACGTCCGCGGTGGCTGGAGGTTGGGGTCGATGTCGCCGGCCCCGAATCAGGGACTCTGCGGCCTCACGTACGTCCGGTCGTATCGCTCGATGCTCTCCGCGATCACCCGGATCGCCGCCTCGCTCTTCTCCCACCCCAGGATCTCCACCCGCTTCCCCTCGAGGTCCTTGTAGATGCTGAAGAAGTGCTCGACCTCCTTCAGGAAATGCGACGGCAGATCGGCGATGTCGAAGTACTCGCCCCGCATCGGATCGTGCGTCAGCACGCCGAGAATCTTGTCGTCCGGCTCGCCGCGATCCAGCATCCGCAGCACGCCGATCGGCCGGCAGTCGACCTGGCACCCGGGGAAGGTCGGTTCGTCGATCGCGAGGAGGATGTCGAGCGGGTCGCCATCCTCGTGCAGCGTGCGCGGGATGAAGCCGTAGTCGCCGGGGTAGTGGACCGCGGAATACAATACGCGATCGAGGCGCAGCAGACCGGACTCCTTGTCCAGCTCGTACTTGTTGCGGCTGCCGCGCGCAATCTCGACGACGGCTGTGACCTGCTCGGGCGCCGAGGGGCCGGGCGAGAGGTCGCGCCAGAGGTGGATCACGGGTGCGGGCGCGGCGGCCGCGGGATGCACCGCTGCACGCGCCGCGCCCCGCTGCCGACTGCCCGGCCGATGGTCACCGCGTCCTGTTGCCGGGGCTCGCGGCCAGCGCGCCTTCTTCGGGGCGCTCCATCGTGCCCTTGTACGCCATCGGCGACTCGTCCACGCCGAAGTTGCGCACGTTGAGCTCGGCCACGCGATCGAGCTGCTCGGCCGAAAGGTCGTCGAGATCGCTCGCCGCCGCGAACTCGGCGAGCTGCCCGTCGTCATAGATGTTCGGAAGCGTCGTCACCACGAGCGGCTCGGCGAGCAGCCACTTGAGCGCCGCCTGCCCGAGCGTCATGCGCGTGGTCAGGAAGTCGAGCGTCCGGATCTTCCGGAGCCCGTTGATCAGCCATTCGCGCGGCCGATGCCGGCGGTGGTCGTTGTCCGCGAAGACCGTGTCCTCGGTGTACTTCCCCTCGAGCATCCCCGATGCGTGGGTGACGCGGATGTTGAAGCAGCAGTTCTGGGCGTGCCGCCTTGCCGCCTCGATCATCGCCGTGCCCGGGTGCTGCTCGAGCACGTTCCAGATCATCTGGATGGTGTGGATGTCGCTCTCCCGCTGCACCAGCTCGATCGCCTCGTACAGCCAGCCGATCGCCGGGCCGAAGGCGGCACCCCACGCCCGGATCTTTCCCTCCCGCTGGAGAGCGCGGCAGGTCTCCCAGATCCGCGGGTCGCGGACGTGCTCCATCTTGACGTTGTGGAGCTGGAGAACGTCGATCCGGTCCGTCTCCAGCCGCTCCAGGCACTTCTCGACGGCCAGCCGCATGAAGGCGTCGTCGAAACGCTGCGGCAGCTCGCTCTGCCCGCGGCGCGCGCGGTTCGCCTCCTCGTCGTAGATGTCGTAACCGATCTTCGTCGCCAGAACGACATCGTCGCGAATCCCCCGGAACGCTTCGGCGAGCTGCCGCTCGCTGCGCCCGTTCCCGTAGGCGTCCGCGGCGTCGAAGAACGTCACTCCGCGGTCGAACGCCCGCCGGAGCATCCCTACTGCTTCCTCGTCGCTCTTCTCGCCCCACCAGCCGGTGGAGATGGTCCACGTGCCGAAGCCGAGCTCGGAAACGGAAATGTCGGTGTTGGGGAAGGTGCGGTACTTCATACCTGGATCTCGATTCCTGAAGGCGAACGTCGGAGTGATCGGTGATCAGCCGTCGGTGGACGGTGCACTGGCGACTGCAACCCGTCTATCCCAACCCCTTCGCGATGTCGATAGCGGCGTACGTAATGATCGTGTCCGCCCCGGCTCTCCTGATGCCGAGCACCGCTTCCAGCATCGCCCGCTCGCCGTCGATCCAGCCGCGCTCGGCCGCCGCTCTGATCATAGCGAACTCGCCACTCACCTGGTAGGCGGCGACGGGGTAGCCCGTCTCCCGCTTCACGCGCGAGATGATGTCGAGATAAGGCCCCGCCGGCTTGACCATCACCATGTCGGCGCCCTCGGCGATGTCGAGCCGCACCTCGCGCAGCGCCTCGTCGGCGTTGGCCGGGTCCATCTGGTAGCCGCGCCGGTCGCCGGACTGCGGCGTGGACTCGGCCGCCTCGCGGAACGGCCCGTAGAAGGCCGACGCATATTTCGCCGCGTACGCCAGTATCGGAACGTTGGCGAAGCCGTTCCCGTCGAGCGCCGACCGTATGGCGCCGACGCGGCCATCCATCATGTCGCTCGGCGCCACGATGTCGGCGCCGGCTCGCGCGTGCGACAGCGCTTCGCGGGAGAGCAGCTCCAGCGTCGCATCGTTGTCCACCTCGCCGCCTTTGAGTACGCCGCAGTGCCCGTGCCCGGTGTACTCGCACAGGCAGACGTCGGTGATCGCCACCAGCTCAGGCAGCTCGCGCTTGAGCGCGCGCACCGCGCGCTGTACCGGCCCTTCGTCGTCCCATGCGGACGAGCCCGTGGCATCCTTGCGCTCCGGAATCCCGAACAGCAGCACGCCGCCCACGCCAGCGCGATGCGCCGCCTCGGCGTCGCGCAGCATCTCGTCCACCGATGTCTGCGCCACGCCCGGCATCGCGTTCACCGCCTGCCGCACTCCCGACCCCGGGCGCACGAACAGCGGCAGCACGAGCTGAGCGGCGTCGAGGTGCGTCTCGCGAACGAGCCGCCGCAGCGCCTCCGTGCGCCGCATGCGGCGCGGACGGTACCCGGGATAGGAGCTCATCGGACCGACAATCTAGCCGGGGCGAGGAGGGATCGTCAGACTGTAACCGCGAAGTCATGGGTGATCAGCCGCCGGTGTCAGTGGGCACCTGCCACTGTCGGCTGATCACCGACCACTTCGAGGTTGCACCTTCACCGTCCGCCGGCGACCGAGCAGCGATCGCTTCGTCGTTCCCGCGCCCGCTCGCCGATCTCGACGGCCCTGTGAAGGCCGATCCCACCACCGAGTTTCGTCGACTCCCGCTCCACGCGCAGCCCCGCCTGACGCAGCATCGTCCCGAACTCGCCTGCCGTGACGTACCGGCCGATCGAGGGCGCGATGTAGCCGTAGGTGGCCGGTGATCGATGCCAGAGCCACCCGATGACGTTGCCCGCGATACGGAGGTACGAGAGGAAGGTCGCCCGCCACAAAGGGTGCTCCGGACGATAGAAGTCGAGCACGAGCAACCGTCCACCTGGCCGCAGCACGCGCGCGATTTCCGCCAATGCCCCCGACGGTTGCGGCACGTTGCGCAGCCCGTAGCCGACCATCACGACGTCCGCCGACGCGTCCTCCACCGGAAGGCGCATCATGTCGCCGACGATGAACGAGACGGGCCTTTCGCTCGCCCGGCGCGCTCGCGACATCGCGACGTCGATCATCCGCGGCGACGCGTCGAGCCCGATGACCCGGGCGCCCGGCACTGTCTCCGCCGCGGCGAAGGCGAGATCGCCCGTCCCGCACGCGAGGTCCAAAATCGTCGCTCCAGGCGGCGCGATCGCCGCCAGATCGGCCAGCATCGCCCGCTTCCACGCCGCATCCATGCCGAACGAGAACACGCGCGTGAACCGGTCGTACCGCGGCGCGATGACCTCGAACATGGTCGTCACGAACCGCTGCCTGATCGCCGGGTCGCGCAGATGCTCCTCGAGATCCATCCCGTCGAGCGTCGGATCACCCTTCATGTGCACGAGCTCCGTTCAACGACTCTGACCCCTTGACTCACCGGAGAAATGCGGGCGCCTCGCGGAGGAGGCGCCCGCACTTCGCGCATCGATGTGCCGACCGCGAGACGGACCAGGACATCACGATAGTGCCATGGTCGATGCCACGCCGAGATCGACCTCACTCCGGCTGCGGCGCCGGCAGCCGGTTGGCCTCGCGCAGCTGCTCGATGATCTCCTCCCCGCCCCTCAGCCGCAGCATGTGCGCCAGCCGCTCCCCGGAACCCTCCGGATCGGCCGGATCGACCCGGTGCTCCCCGCGCACCACCCGCTTGCCCACAAGGTCGGCGATCAGCCCGTGCAGCACCGCCGTCGCCCCGTCGCGGATCATCAGTGCCCCGATGGGCACCTGGCACCCGCCCTCCAGCGATGCCAGCATCGCCCGCTCCGCCCGCACCGCCAGGCGCGTCTCGGCGTCGTCGAGGACGGCGAACAGCGCCCGAGCGCGGTCGTCGTCCGCCCGAATCTGCACGGCTATCGCCCCCTGCCCCGCGGCGGGCAGCCAGCCGGGAGCATCGAGATACGCGGCGATCCGACCCGCCGAGCCGAGGCGGTGCAGCCCCGCGGCGGCGAGCACCGCCGCGTGCACCAGACCATCCTCGACCTTTCGCAGCCGCGTCGGCACGTTGCCGCGCAGCTCGACGACCTCGAGGTCATCGCGCATCGCCAGCAGCTGCGACCGCCGCCGGAGACTCGACGTTCCGACCCGCGATCCGCGTGGCAGCTCGGCAAGCGATTCGACGGGGACCAGGTGGTTCACTACCAGTACGTCGCGCGGGTCTTCGCGTGCCAGGACGGCGACGATCTCCAGCCCATCCGGCGACTGCGTCGGCAGATCCTTCAACGAATGGACGCAACAGTCCACCTTCCCGCGCAGCAGCGCCTGCTCGAGCTCTTTGGTGAACAACCCCTTGGCGCCGATCGCGTTCAGCGGCTCATCGAGGCGCTTGTCGCCGGTCGTCTTGAACGTCGTGAGCTCGGCCGTCTGTCCGCGCGCCGCCAGCATGCTCTGCACCTGACGCGCCTGGCGAAGCGCCAGCTCCGAGGCGCGCGTGGCTACGCGCACCACACCGTCGGCCGTCTGGCGACCAGCGCGACGGCGGCGTCCGTCGCCCGTCGACGCGCGATCGGCGCTCACCCGCCCGCACCGCCGTCGCCACCACTCTCCGCCGACGCGGCGGCAACCGTCGCCGACAACGGCCGTTCGGGGCTCTGGTCGAGCTGCGAGGCCATCGTACTCACCAGCGCGGCGATCGTCGATTCGGTCGCCTCGACCACGACGTCGATCCCCGCTGAGCGGGCCGCCGCGGTCGTGACCGGTCCGATCGTGGCGGCGGGCACGCGCGACGCGAGCGCCGGGCCGACCGCGTCCACGTACGCGTTCACCGACGACGCCGAGGTGAATGTGACCACATCGACGCGGCCCGCCTCTACCGCCGAGATCACCTCGGCCGCGCCCGTGCTTCCGCCGTCCGGCACGGTGCGGTACAGCGGCACGACGTCGACCGCCGCACCGAGCTCACGCAGTCCGATCGGAAGCACTTCCCGCGCGCCTTCGGCAGCCGTGTACAGCACACGGGCGCCACGCAGGTCCCCGGCGGCCTTCAGGCTCTCCAGAAGCCCCTCGGCCACGAAGCGCTGGGGCAACACGTCGGCCGCGAGCCCCCGCTCGAGCAGCGCCTCCGCGGTGGCCGGACCGACCACGCACAGCTTCGCCCCGGCCAGCGCCCGCGCGTCGAGCCCCTGCTCGCGCAGCACCTCCCAGAAGATTCGCACCGCCGTCCCGCTGGTGAATGCGACCCAGTCGTAGACCGACAGGCGCGCGAGCGCTTCTCGCAGCCGCGCCAAATCAAGCGGCTCGGTGCGCGTCGCCGGCAGCTCGAGCACGTCCGCTCCGGCGGCACGCAGCTGCTCGGTCAGCGAGCTCGCCTGCGCCGAGGCGCGCGTCACGACTACGCGCAGACCGAACAGCGGCCGCTTGTCGAACCACGCGATCCGCTCGCGCAGCTCCACCACCGCGCCGATGATCGTGATCGCCGGCGCGGCGAGGCCCGCCTCGCGCGCGCGGTCGGCCAGCGTCCGCACCGTGGCGACGACCGTTCGCTGCCGCGGCCAGGTTCCCCATTGCACCGCCGCCGCCGGCGTGTCCGGCGACATCCCCGCCTTGATGAGCGCATCGGCGATCGACGGGAGTGTCCGCACACCCATGTAGAGCACGATAGTCCCGCCTCCGCGCGCCAGCGCCTGCCAGTCCACGGTCGACTCGGCGCGCGTCGCATCCTCGTGTCCGGTGACGAAGGTGACCGAGGTGGCGACGCCGCGATGCGTCACCGGGATCCCCGCGTATGCCGGCGCGGCGATCCCCGCGGTCACGCCGGGCACCACCTCGAACGGAATTCCCGCCGACCTCAGGGCCAGCGCTTCCTCGCTGCCCCTCCCGAACACGAACGGGTCGCCGCCCTTGAGGCGAACGACCCGTTTTCCCTCGCGCCCAAGTCGCACGAGCAGAGCGCTGATGTCCTGCTGCGCCATCGATGCCTGGCCGCCGCGCTTCCCGACATCGTGCAGTTCCGGCCCCTGACCATCGCCGCCGCTCGGCAGCAGCGCCGGATTGGCCAGCGCATCGTAGACTATCGCGTCACACGACTCGAGCAGGTCGCGGGCACGCACCGTCAGCAGCCCCGGGTCCCCGGGGCCGGCGCCGACGAGAAACACGGTGCCGGTTCGAGTCATCTTGCGAAAGATGAGTCGCCACGAGGGGAAAGCAACGGGCGGATCCGTTTGGCGGTCATCGGTGATCCTCGACATTACGCCGGCGGGACCGTGAAGACATCCGGACTGCCGGCCACCGACCACCCATCGGCACGCGTCTAGTCAATGTCGAAAAGGTGCTCCAGCCTGGTCAGTACGAGGACGTGCCGCACATCCTTGGGCACTCGCACCAGCCGTAACGGAATCCCGATCTCCTGCGACCGCTTCTGAAGGTGCACGAGCAGGCCGAGCCCGCTCGCATCGACGTCTTCGGTGGCTCCGAGATCGAGCGTCACTGCCGAAGCGCCGCGCTGGTGCGCCTGCACGAGGAACTCCAGCGAGCTCTTTCGGAACGGTTCGCGGGTGGCGGCGGTGATGCGCGCCGGTGCCACGAGCGTATCTGCATTGGTAGTGGACATCATCGGACTCTCCGGCAATCCGCTCCGTCGTCGGAGCTGATCGGGTGAATCCGTCGCGGGATGTGCCGCACCGCACCGCCTCTCGGCAGCGTCTGCCTCTCGGCAGCTTCTGGATGACGTCCGCGCCCGAGCCGCGTTGCCGCGACCCCGCATCGCGAAGGACGAATCCCTCGCGGCACGCACTGGGCGTGATGCGTCGGTCCACCTTCGGCAACCGGACGATCTCGAAATCCTCCTCGAGACTCCTGGCTTTGCGGCCCCGCCTCGCGACGGGTGTGCTATTATCGGGTGACCAACCGCCCTTCGGTTGTACCCGGTACTAAAGCGAGCCCCGTGCCACTCTGTACCTCGCTCGCAACGCGTTGTGCCACAATCGTTTGCGCAGCCGCGATGGTCGCTGTCGCAGCATGCGACACCGTGTCCTGCGAAGCTCTTGCGATTCGCAGCGTCGCTCCGGCTACCGTTGCCCTCCCGCCATCCCCGCTCCACTATCGGTGAGCCCGCGTCCACGCAATCGACCACTTCGCTTTCGACACCGGACATGTCAGACATCGACGTCCTCCTCCAGGAACACCGGCGCTTTCCACCGCCCGAGGCCTTCCGGCGCTCGGCCAACGTGTCCGACGAATCACTCTACGAGCGCGCCGCTCGCGACCCCGAGGGCTTCTGGGCGGACATGGCCGGTGAGCTCGAGTGGTCGCGCCCCTGGGACTCCGTCCTCGACTGGCAGCCCCCGCGCGCGAAGTGGTTCCGGGGCGGCACGCTCAACGTCTCGGTCAACTGCGTGGACCGGCACGTCCGCGGCTGGCGGCGCAACAAGGCCGCGCTGATCTGGGAGGGCGAGCCGGGCGACCGCCGCACGCTCACTTACTGGGACCTCTACGTGGAGGTCACGAAGTTCGCCAGCGTATTGAAGCGCCTCGGCGTGAAGCGCGGAGATCGCGTCGCGATCTACCTGCCGCTCATCCCCGAGGCGGCAATTTCGATGCTGGCCTGCACACGGATCGGCGCGATCCACTCGGTGGTCTTCGGCGGATTCTCCCCCGAGTCGCTGAGCGATCGGATCAACGACTCGAAGTGCAAGGTCCTCGTCACCGCCGACGGCGGCTACCGCCGCGGGCAGATCGTTCCGCTGAAGCGCAACGCCGACAAGGCACTGGAGGACACGCCGTCGATCGAGCACGTCGTCGTGGTCCGCCGCCGCGCCGGCGCCAGCGACGAGACCTTCGCGCGCATGAAGGAGGGACGCGACCACTGGTGGCACCGGCTGATGCAGGACGCCCCCTCCGAGTGCGAGCCCGAGGCGATGGACGCCGAGGATGTGCTCTACATCCTCTATACGTCGGGCACGACCGGCAAGCCGAAGGGGATCGTCCACACCACCGGCGGCTATCTGACCGCGGTTGCGGCAACCACGAAGATGGTCTTCGACCTCAAGGAGGAAGACGTCTTCTGGTGCACCGCCGACGTCGGCTGGGTCACCGGCCACTCCTACATCGTCTACGGTCCGCTGGCCAACGGCGCGACGTGCGTGATGTACGAGGGCGCACCCGACTGGCCGGACAAGGATCGCTTCTGGGAGATCTGCGAGCGCTACGGCGTCACCATCCTCTACACGGCGCCGACGGCGATCCGCGCGTTCATGAAGTGGGGCGCCGAGTTCCCGGCGAAGCACGATCTCGGGCGCCTGCGACTGCTCGGCTCGGTCGGCGAGCCGATCAACCCCGAGGCGTGGATGTGGTACCAGGAGCACATCGGCGGCAAGCGCTGCCCGATCGTCGACACCTGGTGGCAGACCGAGACGGGCGCGATCGTGATCTCGCCACTCCCCGGCGTCACCGAGACCAAGCCGGGCAGCGCGACCACACCGCTCCCCGGTTTCTCCGCGAAGCTCCTCGACTCCGAGGCCAGGGAGATCGCGGTCGGCGGCGGACTGCTCGCGCTCGACAGGCCGTGGCCCTCGATGCTCCGCACCATCTGGGGCGACGACCAGCGATACGTGGATACGTACTTCACCAAGTGGCCCGACCGCCCCGACCTCTACTTCCCCGGCGACGGCGCCAAGCGCGACGACGACGGCTACTACTGGATTCTCGGGCGGGTGGACGACGTGCTGAACGTCGCCGGACACCGGATCGGCACGATGGAGGTGGAGTCGGCGCTGGTGGAGCATCCGGCGGTGGCCGAGGCCGCGGTGGTCGGCAAGGCCCACGAGCTCAAGGGCCAGGCAGTCGCCGCGTTCGTGACGCTGCGCGCCGGGAAGACGCCGAACCTCGCCCTGCGCGACGAACTGCGCGAGTTCGTCGCCGAGAAGATCGGCGCGATCGCCCGCCCGGACGACATCCTGTTTTCCGCCGATCTGCCGAAGACCCGCTCGGGCAAGATCATGCGACGGCTGCTCCGTGACATCGCCGAGGGTCGAGCGCTCGGCGACACCACGACGCTGGCGGATCCGGCGGTGGTCGCGGCGCTCAAGGATCAGTACGAGGAGCGGGAGAGCTGAGAGAAGGGGTCTCGCCGCTTCAGTCGGGATTCCGCCATCTCTCCGCAGAAATGCGGGCGTCTCACTCCGTCGGCGCGTGCGCTTGAACGCCGCGAGCGCGTCCTCCGCGAGGCGCCCGCATTTCCACCGGCCGGTGGCCGGCAGCACGCACGATGCCCTCGCGCCCCGCCCGTGCCCGAACACTCCGTCCCACATCCGGACGATCGGCTCGCGCTCCGGAGCCCGACGCGAGAACGTAAGTCGTTTCCTGCCAATCGTATGACGCAGTGTGCCCTCAGGCACGCCTCTTCCCTTCGGTGGAGAGCGTGCCGCACCCGCCCTCTCGCCTCCCAGGCGCCCCGCAAGGCGCACCGACGACCCCCGCTTCGCCGCCGGGACCGGTTGCTGATCGCGTCGCAATCCCCGATGCGCAGGTCCGCCCCTCTTCGACCTTGGTGTCGGGCTCGCTGGCCCGGCGGTACGTGATCGACTGCGAGCTCGGACGCGGCGGGATGGGCGTGGTCTACCTGGCGCGCGACATCAGGCTCCAGCGGCAGGTGGCGGTGAAGCTGCTCGTGCCGCCGCTCTCCCTCTCCGCCGAGCGACGCGCGCGCTTTCTGCGCGAGGCGCGGCTCATGGCCGGGCTCTCGCATCCGCACATCGTGCCGGTGTTCGAGTTCGCCGAGGAGGGTGACGTCGCCTGGTTCGCCATGGATTTCGTTCGTGGCGAGTCGGTGGCCGCGCGCATGCGGCGCGACGGTCCGTTGCCCGTCGCCGACGCGTGCCGCATCCTCCTCCAGGTCGCCGACGCGCTCGACTTCGCCCATGCGCGCGGCATCACCCATCGCGACATCAAGCCCGACAACATCCTGCTCGACGATCGGAGCGGTCGCGCCCTGCTCGCCGACTTCGGCGTGGCCACCGCCGCCGGACGCGGACTGGCCGCGGCCCATGCCGTCGGCACGGTCGAGTACATGGCGCCGGAGTGGCTCCTCGCGGCCATGGATGCCGACGCAACCAGGACACGCGAGTCGATCACCGGCGACCCGGCGCGGCGCGGCGCGATCTCCGGCGCCGACGCCACCGGCGACGTCTATGCGCTGGGGATCACCGCGTTCGAGATGCTCGCCGGCCGGGTGCCGTTCACCGCCCGCAACGCACACGCGATCGCGCTCCAGCACCTCACCCGTCCGGCCCCCGATCTTCGTGACGCCTCGCCGCACGTCCCGCCGTCCATCGCCGCCGTGATCTCGCGGGCGCTGGAGAAGGAGCCGCAGCGCCGGTGGCGCTCGGCGCGTGCGTTCGCCGACGCGCTGCGCGAGGCCATGCAGGACGGCATCGGCGGTGTGACGGGACTCGGGCTCGAGCGCGAGGCGCGACTCGGCTGGCTCGACGGTGCGCTGGCGCGCGCCGCACTCGGCGTCGCCGCGCTGACTCCGTACGCACTCGGCGTCAACGTTCTCCTCGATACGCCGGTTTCCCACTGGCGGCTCGCGGCGGGACTCGCGCTCCTCGCCGCGTTCCTCCCGCTGGTCGCGTTCGCGCTCGCGCTCCCGCTTCTCCGCTGCCACCGGCTGCCGGCGGCGACGCTGCTCCGCCACGGCTTCAGGCAGCCGCGCTGGTGGCTCGCCTGGTGGCCCTCGTCGCTCCGCCGCACGGATACGCTGTGGCCGCGACTGCCGCTCACCGTACGGCTCGGCCGCAGCGCGATCTTCTTCGCGGTGGGTACGGTCGCCCTGCTCGTTCCCGCGCTTCTTTTGGCGGCGGTGTTTGCTCTCGCCGAAGGAAGCGGCTCGGCGCTCGCTTCGCTCGTCGGCCCCACCGGACAGCTCTCGGCCTCGGCGGCGATCGTCGCGTGCGTGGCGTACGGCGGCGCGCTCCGATGGTCACGAAAGCGCCACCTCGCATGGGCCGAGACGAACGACCTCTTCCTGCGCGATGTCTCGACTCCGTCGCTGCGCTGGCGCGAGGGCGGTGGCGACATTCTGCTGCCCCGCGAGGCCGCGTGAGGTTCGTTCAAGACCTTTCGTTCGAGGGGCGATCAAGGCGATCAAGGGGTCAGAGTCGTTGAACTCCGTTCAACGACTCTGACCCCTTGATCGAAACAACCGACGACCCAGAACCGACGACCGACTACTCGTAGCTTGGCCCCCGGTTGCCCGACCCGGGACCGTCCACCACTCGAGCAATGGACTCTCTGATCCAGGACCTCCGCTACGCGCTCCGCACGCTTCGCAGGAGTCCCAGCTTCACGGCCGTCGCCGTGCTCACTCTGGCGCTCGGGATCGGCGCCAACACGGCGATCTTCACCGTGGTCAACGCGGTGCTGCTCCGCCCGCTGCCATTCGTTGAACCGGACCGGCTGGTCGCGTTCGTCGACGAGGGCAACTACAGGGGCGCGTTCCTCGAGTTCCGCGAACGGGCGACCAGCTTCGAGGCGATCGCGGCGCACAGCGGCCACTTCGACGTCAGCTTCATCGCCGGCGGCGAGCCCTCGCGTGTCGAGGCCGTGACGGTGACCGCCGGCCTGTTCCCGATGCTCGGCGTGGCGCCGGCGCTCGGCCGCACGTTCCGGCCCGAGGAGGACTGGGCCGGCAGCGACCAGGTGGCGCTCCTCAGCCACGCATTCTGGCAGCGGCGATTCGGCGCCGACCACGATGTCGTCGGACGCGAAGTCCTGCTCAACGACTACGGATACGTCGTCGCCGGCGTGATGCCGCCCGGATTTCGTTTCCCCGATGGCACCCCCGATCTGTGGATCCCGTTCGGTCTCGATCGCGACGACCGCGTCGCACTCTGGTCGATGAGCATGGGCCGGATGATCGGCCGGCTGCGTCCGGGCGTGACGGTCGAACAGGCGGCGGCGGAAGTCAGGATCCTCGCGCCGCAGATGCGCGAGCTGTTCCCATGGCGGATGCCCGACGACCACGGCATGTCCGCGACCGTCGCCCCGCTGCACGAACGCGTCGTCGGCGACGTGCGGCCCATTCTGCTCGTCCTGCTCGGCGCCGTCGGCGTGGTGCTGCTGATCGCCTGCGCCAACGTCGCCAATCTCCTGCTCGCCCGCGCGACGACGCGCCAGCGGGAGACAGCGATTCGCGCCGCCCTCGGCGCGGGACGCGCTCGCATCATCCGACAGGCGCTGACCGAGAGCCTCGTCCTGGCATCGATCGGCGGCATCGCCGGGCTCCTGGTCGCCGTCTGGAGCGTCGAGCTCCTGACGGCCAGACTGCCCGCCGGCCTGCCGAGGGCGACCGAGATCGGCATCGATGCGCGCGTGCTTGGCTTCGCTCTCCTGTTGACCGTGGGGACGGGGCTCGTCTTCGGAATGCTCCCCGCGCTGCGCGCGTCGGGCATTCGCCTCCAGGGCGTGATGAAGCAGGGCGGACGCGCCGGAACGGGCATCGGCCGGCGCCGTCTCGCCGGTGCGCTGGTCTCGGCCGAGGTCGCGCTGTCCACCGTGCTCGTCATCGGCGCCGGCCTCATGATCCAGAGCTACTGGCGGCTGGTGCAGGTCGATCCGGGCATTCGCGCGGCGAACGTGGTCTCCGCCGTGGTCGCGCCGTCGAGGGAGCGCTACCAGGATGCGCCGGGCATCCGGACGTTCTACGACGACCTGCTGGAGCGTGTCGTGGCGCTGCCGGGCGTGCGTTCGGCCGCCGTCGCCGACCAGATCCCGTTCGGGCCGCGGCGACACGGCAGTGTGTTCCTGATCGAGGGTCGTCCCAACCCGGCCGTCGAGGGCGGCGAGTGGCCTTGGGCGGATCTCGCCGTGATCGTCAGCGACGACTATCTGCGGACGATGGGAATCCCGCTCGTGAGGGGTCGAGGCTTCACCGCCACCGACCGGGAGGGCGCGCCGGGCGTGGTGCTCGTCAGCGAGGCTCTCGCGCATCGGTACTGGCCGGGCGAGGATCCGATCGGGCGGCGCATCCGCGGCCCGGGCGACTCGGCGTGGGAGACGATCATCGGCGTCGTCGCCGACACGAAGAGCGGCTCGCTGGCCGACGAAACCGTCTCCGCCATGTACCGGTCGATGCGCCAGCGCGGCGTGCGCGAGACATCGCTGGTCATCGCAACCACCGCCGACGCGGGCACTATCGCCGCCAACCTTCGGCAGATCGTGGCGTCGGTCGATCCGAACACACCGGTGGATGACATTCGGCCGATGCAGCAGCGCATTGATGCGTCGGCGGCGCAGCCGCGCTTCACCACGCTTCTGCTCGCCCTTTTCGCCGCCGTCGCGCTGACGCTCGGCGCCGTCGGCATCTACGGCGTGATCGCCTACGCGGTGGGCCAGCGCACGCACGAGATCGGCGTGCGGATGGCGCTCGGTGCCCACTCCGGCGACGTGCTTCGACTCGTCGTGCGGCAGGGCCTGACGCTCGCCGTCGCGGGCGTGCTCATCGGTGTGCCCGCGGCGCTGGCGGCCACGCGCGTCCTCGAAGGGCTTCTGTTCGGCGTGCGCACGACCGACGCTGTGACGTTCGTCGCCATTCCGGCGTTACTGCTTGTGGTGGCGGCGCTGGCCTCGTGGCTGCCAGCACGCCGGGCAACGGGAATCGACCCGATGAGAGCGCTGCGTGCCGACTGATTGTCGCGACCTCTCGGCTCCTGTTCGCCTTGCGGCAGCGGTCCCGCCGAATCGGCAGCCTGGCAGGCCCGCTACGCGTGAACCGCCTGGGCCGCCAGGTGGTATACTATGTGCCTTTCGGGATCTCGCGACGCGGCGGGGTACTCCCCACCGGTACGCCCACTTCTTCAGGACAGGGCAACATGCTGGGCCGTTTCTTCCCTGAGACGATCTTCGCGCGTAAGCTCACGGCCGACGCCGAGCGCCGGCTGCGCCTGGCGCAGGCCCGCGCCGAGGAGCGCGTAATCCGCGCTCACGTCGAGAACGCGCTGATGTTCGTGGACACGCTGACCGAGGACATGCCCTTCGATCGCGCGATCGACACCTACATCCGCGAGATGGCCGTGCCCGAGCCGCTCGCCAGCACCATCGCGACGCGCGCGCTGGTGGTCCTCGGCGAGGAGTTGATCCCCGGCCGGCGCCGCGCCGGTGAGTCGCCCCGTGATGACGGCAGGCCGCCGATCAGACTCGAGGATGGGGCGGAGGCGAGACACCGGATTCGGAAGGCGTGACCTCGCCGGCGCCCGTCCACTGCTCAGTTCGTGGCTCGCTGTTCTCCCGGACATCCAGGATGCTGAGGATGAACATCCCAACGACGATGACCGCCGAGGCGACGCACCACTGACAGATCTCACGGATGACGAACAGCTCCAGGTACGTCAGCCAGGCCGAGAACAGCACTCCCCACCCGGTGAGCACCGCGAGCACCAGCGACACCCGCCGCGACTCCTCCAGCCGCGGCTGCACGCCGGCCAGCGCGACGGCGAGCGTCGCCAGATAGAAGCCGACTCCCCACGCCGCCACCGGGAGCCCCAGAAAGCTCGACCACTCGGAGGCCTGCACCTTCTGGCACGAGCCGACCGAGCAGGTCAGCTCGCCGATGATGCCGAGGTTGAACAGCGCCAGGTACGTGGAGACGAGCGCGCCCACCAGCGCGAGGAGGGCGATCACCATCCGCTTCGTCACCGCGAGCCACCTCCGGGCGTCGGTGCGGGCGCGGCGCCGACCGGCGCGAGCCCCTGCGCGACGCGTGCCGAGTCCACCTGCGCGCGGATCACATCGTAACCGACCGCGCTGGAGACCATCCGGTTCCCGATGATGAACGTCGGTGTCGAGCTCACGCCGCGGCGCATCCCCTCGGCTGCATTGGCCTGGATCCGCTCCTGGTGGCGCTGGTCATCGTAGCAGCGCTCCCACTCCCGCGTGTCGAGCCCGATCTGGCGCGCGTACTCCTCGAACGCTCCCTTGGGATTCCGCCGCGGCGCCCAGTCGTTCTGCCCCATGAAGATCTGGTCGTGCATCTCCCAGAAGCGTCCCTGGTCGGCTGCGCACGCGGCCGCATGGGCCGCGGGAAACGCGTTAGCGTGGCCGGGGAGCGGAAAGTCGTAGAAGTGGTAGTTGGCGAGTCCGGCATCGACGATCCGCCGCTTCACATCGGGCTGCGTGACGATCGCGAACTGCGCGCACCAGCCGCACTGGAAGTCGGCGAACTCGGCGATCGTCACCGGCGCATTGGGATCGCCGTAAACGTGGGGCCGCGCCTCGCCCGTGTTCGCCGCGGGATCGATCGTGGTCACCATCGGCCGCTGGGGCGGGCGAGTGGCGATGTAGATCAGCGCCACCGCGCCGACGAGTGCGACCGCGCCCAGTACGAAGTAGAAGCTGCGCTGCGACTGCCGGCCGCCGCGCCCGCTCCCCTTCACCACTCCCGCTCGTCGTCCTCGTCGTCCCTGCTCCATTCGCTCTTTTGCCATTTCGCCTCTTCCTTCCGCTGTGCGTCGCCGACGATCCGGCGGGATTCGGCGACCTCCGGCGTGTCGTAGGTCGCCCGCACTTCGTAATGAAACAACTCGCTGCGGATGTCTCCGATCAGCCTCGTCAGCTCGCCCGCGTGCTGCAACAGCTCATCGCGGGCATCCAGCTCGGTGATCCTGCCGGCGAGGGCGCGCAGGAGAGCCTCCAGGTTCCGCGCCCGCGCTTCGTCGTATGTCTGCTCCGACATCGCCCTGCCTCGGTGCTGGGGTGGCTTCGCCGCTCCTCCAATTCCTGTGGACGGCTGCTGATGGAAGAGAGACGATGCCGCATGGCCCGGCGAAACCTAGCGGCCCGGCCGAACGGCGAGCAACCGGCGGTCTTGACCGGCGACCCCGGGCGGGTGAGCATCCATGCGCGCCGGCCCGGCGTCATCGGTTCACTCCCTGGAGGTCTTCCATCGACGCCGATCTCCTTCGGATCCCGGTCGGACCCGGAGCGATGCACGTCGCGCGCTTCGGCCACGGCGGCCCGCCGATCATTCTGATACACGGCTTCGCCACCTGCAGTTTCCTCTGGCGGAATGTCGGGCCGATGCTCGCCGAGGCGGCGTGCACCGCGTACGCCGTGGACCTGTTCGGCTACGGAGAGTCCGATCGGCCGTTCGACGCCGATTTCTCGATCGCCGCACAGGCCGAGTACCTCGATGCCGCGATGACGGCCCTCCGCGTCGCCCGTGCCACGCTGGTGGGGGTGGACCTCGGCGGCGGGGTGGCGATGCGCGTCGCCGCGACCCGTCCCGAGCGGGTCGAGCGGCTGGTGCTGATCAACAGCATCGGGCTCGATGCCTTTCCGGGGGACGACATCCGGCTGCTGAACCGGAACACCGCGAAGTTCGTCCTGAGGGTGCGTCGCGGAGTCATGGGAGCTGCTCCGCTGCTCACGCCGATCCTCGAGGGGAGCGTGCTCAGCCCCGAGCACATGCCGCCCAGGCTGGTGGCCCGCTATCTGGCGCCCTACGTCGGCCAGGACGGGGTGAACCACCTGCTGCTGCTTGCCCGCTCGATCGACTCGGACGACCTCGAGGACCTCGACCTGCGGGCGATCCAGGCCCCGACCCTGATCCTGTGGGGCGAGGAGGACCGCTGGCTCGACGACCGGCTACCCGACCGGCTGGCCAACGCGATCCCCGGCGCCCGACTGGTCCGGATCCCAGGGATCGCGCGGCTGCTGCCGGAGGAGAACCCGGAGCGGGCGGCCGAGGAGATCATCGACTTCCTGAGGGAGCGGGAACCCTGAGCAAGGGTCCGCGCGCGGGCGTGAGAAGCGAACCTCAGGACCGTGCGAGGACCTTGGCTGCCCAACAGCAGTCCCGGAATTCTGCTCCCGACCAGTACGGAGCCCCCGGCCCATTCCCTGCATCCACACTCTGGAAATCGATCCCCCGATCCGGTAAATTGAAAAGTCTTTACCCCGAGAGTACATGGCCAAGAAAAGTCGAAGTCGAATCCCTGCCGCGCCGACCCCGTTCGAGCAGGCGCGAGACGAGTTGTTCCAGCACGTGATCCGCTGCGGAGTGATCGGCGCCGAGCCCGAGCATCAGAAGGAATGGTTCGCGGAAACGATGGAGTACTTCCGCAACCGGTTCCCGGAGCTCAGCGACCCACAGATCGAGGAGCTTCGGACGCTGGGCGAGCGGTTCAGCCAGCCACCCAAATCGAAGTCCGAGCAGAACGAGAAGATCGACACTCAGTCCGCAGCGTGAAAGATTGGCGGCCTCCTCTCCGGTGGAGGCTGTTTCGCTGAGTAGAGCTGGGTACGGTGATCGGCGGTCGGTGCTCAGCCATTCTTCGGCTGCTCACCGGGTACCGATCATTTGCTTTGCGGTCGACGTCAGCGAAATCGCTGCGCGCTTCCCCGCAGTCCGACCGCCAGCCTCACCCCGCCTCCGAGCCCCGCCTCGAGGAACAGCGAGCGGCCGGCGATGGTCGGACCTTCGGCGCCGAGCAGCAGCGCGAGATGGCCGCGGCAGCACGACTCCAGGTCGGTTCGCACGCTGACGCCGGCGCTCGCGTAGGGACCCCAGCGGTGCTGGCGGATCGGATCGAACTGGAATCGGCCCAGCACCTCGGCCCGCGCGCTGAAGCCGCTCTCGTCCCGAGTGCGGGCGACCCCGGCTCCGGCGAGCGCGGCCATGCGTACGTAGTTGCCCAGCGGCAGTGCGAAGCCGCCGCCCGCGTGCAGCGCGTCCATGCTGCCGGCGAACGCGTCGAGCCGGGCTTCGAGTCGTGCCTGTGGCCGCATCTGTTGTGCGCCGGCGGTCGCCGGGGCGAACGCGGCGGCGAGCAGGACGAAGCAAGTCGCTGGGAAAAGCACGCGGAGGGCGCCGCCAGCCGCCGTGAGGAGCGCGCGCGAGTCGAGGACGCCGGCCGTAGGCAGGCGCCGAGTCGTGTGGGAGACGATCACCGCTCGCGCGAATGCCAGAGGGCGAGCGTGTAGTCCGCTATCGCCCAGACGGCGGCGATCCCGACCGCGATCACCAGCGGCCCGACGAACAGCGGCGCCACCAGTGCGGCCAGCACCGCGGCGAACTGGAGGACGGTGACGACCTTCCCAGGGAAGCGCGCCTTGAACGGCACGCGCCGCAGCCATGGAACGACGCGTGCGACGAGGAATCCGACGGCGGTGGCGATGTCGCGGGCGAGCAGGATGAAGAACTGGCCGGTCGTGAACGCGCCCTCGTAGAGCAGCGTCGCCAGCGCGACGAGCGCGAACACGCGGTCGGCGATCGGATCGAGGAGCGCGCCCCATGATGTCGCGCTGTCGCGCCGTCGCGCGAGCCACCCGTCGAAGAAGTCGGTGAGGGCGGCGGCCACGACGAGCGCGGCCCGCGCGCCGGCGTTCGGAGTCGCCACGAACGCGCCCGCGAGCAGCAGCCGGGAGAGCGAGAGCAGGTTGGGGAGGCTGAGCAGCGCAGCCTGATCCATGCGCCCAAAGCTACCCGGGTGCCGGAGTGCTTGCCAGCGCAACAGGCCCGTTCTAGGTTGGCAGTCCCGACACTCACGAGGATGCATGGCGCCGGTAGTGGAGCTCCTGCGCAAGGTGGCGATCTTCAAGGATCTCGATGACGGCGAGCTCGCGCGCATCTCCGAGCTCTGCCGCGAACAGAACTTTCAGGGCGGCGAGTACGTGTTCCGGGAGGGCGAGGCGGGCAACCGGCTTTTCCTGATCGTCGATGGGGAGGTGCGGATCAGCCGGAACGTGCCCGGGAGCGGCGAGGAGGCGCTGGCGATCCTCAAGCCCGGCGCGATCTTCGGCGAGATGGCCGTGTTCGACCGCAGCGAGCGCTCCACCGACGCCATAGCCAACGGAACCGTGCGCGCGATCACCATCGCCCGAAGCGACTTCGAGCTGCTGCTCGACTTCAACCGCGAGCTGGCGTACAAGGTGCTGTGGGCGGTGGTGCGGCTGCTCTCCAACAGGCTGCGGTCGACGAACGAGTCGCTGCGGTCGGTGCTGGCGATGTCCATGTTCTAGGATCGGGTGTGTGAGTGCGGGGAGACCAGCCGTGGCGCGTTGCGTGTTGCCTTCCCGTTTACCGTTTCCCGTTTCCCGTTTTTTCGTTTTCCCGTGTTCCCGTGTTCCCGTTTTCCGTTTTCCGTTTTCCGTTCACAGTTGCGCGTTGGTTTTGTGGTGAGGAGCACGATCTCGGCGTCATCGGGAATCCGGGCGCATTCGAACTCGGAGCACGCAATGACCACTCGCATCCACCATCCGGTACCGGCCTTGATCGCCGCCGCCGTCGTCCTTTCGCTCGGCTGCGCCCCGCGTGGAGGCGTCGAGTCCGCCGCCGCTGCGGCGCCGGCGATGGCGCCGGTGAGCCCGGCGTTCTCTCCCGGCGACCCCCACATCGGCCTCCAGCGCGACCCGCGCCTCGCCGAGCTCCTGGTCGACATCTCGCCCCAGCGCCTCCGGCGCATCGATTCGACGCTGGTTTCGTTCGGCACCCGACACTCGATGAGTGACACGCTCTCGCCGACGCGCGGGATCGGCGCCGCGCGCCGGTGGATCCACGCCGAGCTCTCGCGCTACTCGGCGGCCTGCAACGGGTGCCTCGACGTCTCGTACGACGAGGGGATGGTCGAGATCGCGCGCTACGAGGGACGCCCGGTCGTGAACATCGTCAACGTGCTCGCCACGCTGCCCGGCCGCGACCGGCGGCGCGTGATCGTCGTCGGCGGCCATTACGACTCGTGCATCTGCAGCATCGATGGGCGCGACTTCACCTCCGATGCTCCGGGCGCCAACGACGACGGCTCCGGCACCTCGGCGGTGATCGAGCTGGCGCGCGTCTTCGCCGAGCGCTTCCCGCGCGGCTTCGACGCGACGGTGGTATTCGCCGCGTTCGCCGGCGAGGAGAACGGGCTGCTCGGGTCGCGGAACCTCGCCGAGCGGCTGCGGCGCGAGGGGTACACCGTGTCGGCGGCGATCACCAACGACATCATCGGCAACGTGGTGGGCGAGGACGGCCGGGTGGACTCGATGAGCGTGCGCCTGTTCGCCGACGGGCCGGACAACGGCCCGAGCCGCGAGCTGCTGCGCTACGCGTGGGCGTCGGGAGTCGCCTATCAGCCGTCGTTCGAGATCGTCCCCGTCTTCCGGCTCGACCGGCTCGGACGCGGCGGCGACCACCGGCCGTTCCACGAGCTCAACTGGCCCGGGCTCCGGTTCACCGAGCGCGTCGAGAACTACCGCCGCCAGCACCTGCCGGCGGACGATCTGGCGAACGTGAGCTTCCCCTACGTCGCGCGGGTGGCGCGAGTCAACGCGGCGACGATCGGCGCCCTGGCGATGGCGCCGCCGCCGCCCGACAGCGGGCGGTTCCGCCGCGACCGCGACTCCGGCGGGCAGAAGTTCCAGCTCTCGTGGGCCGCGTCGCCAGGCGCGACGGGCTACGAGGTGATGGTCCGGCGCACGATCGCTCCGACGTGGGAGCGCGTGATCCCGGTCGGAAACGCGACGACGTACCTTCTCGACGCGCAGCTCGACGACGTCTGGGCCGGCGTCCGCGCGATGAGCGCGGCCGGGCACCGGTCGCTCGTCGCCAGCATCCCGGCACCGATCGTCCCGCGCACATTGCAGTAGCCCCGTGGCCGCGGCGACGTTCTCCCACATCGTCGCCGACTTCGTCGGCGTGCCGGCGGCGCAGTTGATGGATGCGTCGCTGATCAGTGGACTGCTCGTCGCGGCGGCCGGGGCCGCTGGGCTGCCGGTGATCGGCGCGCCGATCGTGCGGCCGCGCCACGGCGGAGGGGTCGCGGCGATCCTGCTGCTCGACGGCTGTCACGTGGCCGTGCACACGTTCCCCGAGCGCGAGCTCATGCTCCTCGACGTGCTGGCCGGCGAGGATCACCACGGCGAGCGCGCGCTGGAGGTGTTCAAGCGGCGCGTCACCGCGCGCGAGATCCGGCGCGACGTGCGCACCCGGGGATGACCGAGCCGCTGGCCGCCGCGCACGTCGCGCTGTCGGCTCTGATCCTGGTCTGGAACATCGTGCGCGCGGGGCGCATCGCCACCGTGCGGACGACGCCGCGGGTGTTCGCCGCGCTGTCCGGCTTCGCCGGGCTGCTGATCGTCCCCGCACTGCTCGTGCGGCTGGCGACCGCGAACGCCCTCTTCTCGCGCTCGGTCGAGGCGATCGACTGGATCTGGCCGGTGACGCTGGCGCTGTTCGCCGCGCAGGCGGTCTACGCGCTGGCGCGGCGGATGTCGCACCCGCTGGTCGCCGCGCCGATCGCTCTGTACAACGTCATGCTCCTGAGCATCGCGATCGTCGAGTACTCGCTGGTGCACGGGATGGCGCTTCCCGGTCCGGCGGTCGTGCTCCTGGCCGCGCACCGGAGCGCGTTCGCGCTCGGCGCGACGCCGGCGGCGCTCGCATCGACGGCCTACGTGCTGCTCCCGATCCTCGCGCCGGCGTTTCCAGCGCGTTGGAACGTGAGCGTCGCCAGCCGCGGGGCGGCCGCGCTGCTCGCGCTGGCGTGGGTGGGGCTGACGGCGGCCGAGCTGCCCGCCGGGCTTCGCGCGGTTCGGAGCTACGCGCCGCTGGCCGCCGAGCGTCTGCGCGAGCGTCCGGCCGGCGACCTGGCGCTCGGCGTCGAGCTGTTCCCGAGTCTGTCGGCGCTACCGTCGCCGATCGCGGTTCGGAACGACCTGGCGATCGCCGACTCACTCGGAGCCGACGCGGTGAGCCTCTTGCTCGAGCCGGCGGCGACGCGTCCGGCGGTGCTCGACTCGCTGCGGCGGGCGTTCGAGGACCGGCGTCGCGGCGGATTGCAGCTCGTGGTCGCGCTCGGATGGGAGCGCGACCTGGGCGACGTGTTCCGCGGGCCGCGGCCGCTGGACGTGGACGGCCGGATCGCGGCGATCGAGCGGATCGCCCGCCGTCTCCATCCGGATTATCTGCTGCCGGCGCACGAGCCGTTCGGCGAGGCGGCGCGGGCCGTCGGCGAGCTGTCGCCGGACGAGTGGCGCGGTTATCTCGCCGCCGCGGCGCGGACGGTGGAGCGGATCGATCCGGACGTGCGCGTGGCGTTCGCCGTCTCGAGCTTCGGCGCGCCTGACAGCGTGCTGTACGCGTGGGCGGCGAGCGTGGAGTCGCCGGTCGATGCGGTGGGGTTCATCCTGCGGCCGACGCGGGAGGGTGGTCAGTCGCTCGTCGAGCGGCGGGAGACCGCGGCGCGGTGGATGGAGGCATCGGCGTCGCCGAAGGAACACTGGGTGTTCGGCGTCACCGGTCTTCCGCTGGCGCATGGGGAACGGAGCCAGCGGCAGGCGATCTGGGGGACGGTGGCGTGGGCTACCGAGATTCCGGCGATTCGCGGTGTCATCATCGCGGACGCGACCGACTACTGGACGGCGACGGGGTTGCGGACGGCGTTGGGGCGGATCAGGCCGGCACTGGCGGAGGCGCAGCGGGCGGCGCGGATGGTCAGGGAGACGGCGCAGGCGGATACGGTGCGTGTGCCCGGGACGTAGGCGACGCCCCCGCGTTTTGCTCGAGGAGAGCGAGGAAATCTGCGAGTGTCGTGCGTTTACTTGGTCAGAGCGCTCGCACGAAGAGTGTCAGCGGGTCGCGCGCCGTGTAGTCGCCCGCGTAGAGGTCGGAGCACCGCACTGCGCGGTATCTGTCGTGCCCTGGCACCATAGCGAGCAAGTACCGCTGCAGGCCCGACTGGCAATCATCAGCTAATCGCCGTCGACCTTGCTCGGGAGCGCACGACTCCTTGCTATCGCTGAAGGTCGCGTCCGCTATCGGAGCGGATGGCTCCATGCGGATCCTCGAAGACGCGCCACCATGTCACCAAGTGGCCTTCCCGATCGAACATCAGCGTGTGTACAACTGGAACCCAGCGAGCTCCTGTACTGGGGTACATCGTCAACATCGTCCGTTGGACAACTCTCCCACCATCCGGCGTGCCGAACGCCGCATCGACAGGCCATGTTCTTCGACTCTGTCGCTGCTGAACGCGTCGCAGGGCCTGGCTATCTGTTGGCACGGGACTCGTCCCTCCCCGGACCGCGACAGTTGCAACAGCGCCAAAGGGATCGAGCAGCCGGATCCAAACCTGCGCCGCGCTATCGACGGGCAGTGGCGGACCAAGTCTGGAGAGCTCGTCGACCAAGCCGGTGACCTCTACCGTCGCAAATCCGCCAAGCTGGTAGAGGCCCGATTGCGTGGTCGCCACCCAGTACTCTTGAGCGTGACTCACCCGCGGGCGCGCCTTCCATAAGCGCACCCCCTGCCATGGCGACTGAACCTCTCTGACGTCTACGTGACGGAAAACGGCCCAGACGAGGGCAAACGACGCCGAGTCGGGAATATCTTGCACGAGCTGCGCCCAAAACTGCGATCGAACGCGCGATTCGATCGTGGCCTCGATCGATCTGCCTTCCTGAGCGCCGGCCGGCATGGCGGCAAGCAGGAGCGAGCCTGTCGTCACGACCTTCCAGACGTTCAGTCGAGCCATGCGGCCGCAGGCTTCCCTGGGGGTATCTGCACCGTTGCGAACCCTTCGCGAACCGATGATAGATGTTCTCGACTTTTGTGGCATAGTCTTCGTCCTCTGGTCCGACACGCCCGTGAACGTGCCCAAAGAATTCATGCGCGAAGATTTGAGCCGCTGTCATCGGCGCCCTGCCACCATCACACTTCCCCCACGGACCCGTCCAGTAGTCGAAGCCGGGGCCACCAGCGGAGGTGATTGCCAGGCCTTGAAAAGCGGTCGCCGACTCCCATCCCCTCGCCTCGGTCGCTCCACGCGACACTAAATGTGGGTTCGACGAAAAACCCTTCCCGATATCAATCTCTTCGGCAAAGGCCATCTCTTCGAGAAAGAGCGCAAGGATCGTCGGCCGACGGCCAAGATGTCCAATCCGCGTTATCCAGCCACTGTTATCAGGGTCGAGTGACGTGTTTGTGGCCTCCTCTGCTGCGGCCTTTATCTGTCTGCGACCGTGCACTCCGAAGCACCCCTTGAGGCCGAACGGATCTGACCCGTTCACCGGATCGCCTGCCGCAAAGCCGTACAGGTTTATCCCGCCAGCAAAGCCGATCGGGTCCTCCTGCGTGCATTAGACCGGTTGGAGGCCTCGTCGAACTTTGCAGCGTCGGAAGTCGCTGACTGCGTTCTCTTTAGCCGCCTCGCTTCTTCAGAGTCGGTCTTAGTTCTCGCATTTTCGCCATGATGCGAGTTTTCGAGCCACGACGCCAGCGCGTGCGCGCGGAGGACTCAAGCCGCCGCGACGTGTAGCCGTCCACGCTTGCGGGACTTGGGCGCAGGCTTCACGACGATCTCGACATCCCGCCCCAGCGCAGTGAGGAAGTCGATGAGGCGATGAATGGAGAAGCCGGCGAGGCGACCGTGTAGGATGTGCGAGACCTTCGGCTGATCGATCCCCATGAGCGTCGCCGCCTGACGCTGGGTCAGCCCGCGCTCGCGGATCACGTCATCGATCATCGAGGCTAGTTGTGCCTTTGCGAGCCGCTCCTCCGGATTCGGGAGGCCGAGATCGGCGAAGACGTTGCCGCTCCCGCGCGTCACCGGGATGGCATCGATGCGTTTCTGCCGCGCGGAGCGTACGGAGCGTTTTAGGGGACGAGGGGCCATCAGTCGGTTCTCCTCTCGTAGTGCGCGGCGTAGTGCGCTTTGGCACACTGCCACCGGTCGGCGATCGGGGCGAGATCGCGTTTTGGGCGTCGCGATCCACGACCCGATAGCAAGGAAGCGAGGCACTCGGTCAGACGGCGATCTCCACGATCTCCGCCGACTCGCGGCCGGCCGTTTCGTCGTCGACCCGTTCCAGGTAGAGGTGGACCGCCTCGCGGATGTTGGCGATGGCTCCCTCCCGCGTCTCGCCTTCGCTGATGCTACACAGCCTTCCCCACCCCGCGCACCACCCCCTCCACCAGCCGCGACTCGTCGAAATACTCCCGCGCCAGCCTCAGAATGTCCCCCGGCGTCACCGCCCTGATCCGCCCCTCCAGCTCGTCGATCTCCGACAGCCCCCGCCCGAACAGCCACGCGTCCACCGCCTCCCCGAGCACCGCCCCCCCGCTCTGCAGCCGGATCGCCCGCGTCCCGAGCGCGTACGTCTTCGCCCGCTCCAGCTCCTCCTCCCGCACCGGCGACTCCCGCAGCTTCGCGAACTCGGCGAGCAGCCCGCGGCGCGCGTCCTCCTCCTGCTCCGGCGACGTCGCGATGTACGCGCCGAAGCTACCCGCCAGCCGCCGCTCCATCGCGAACGCGTGCACGGTGTAGGCGAGCGAGCGCCGGTCGCGCAGCTCGTCGAAGAACCGCCCTCCCAGCCCGCTGGCGATTCCCGCCAGCAGATGCGCCGCGTGACGCGCCTCGTCGTCGCGCCTCGGGCCCGGGAAGAACAGCGCCAGCGCCGTCTGTGCCTTCTCGCGCTGCTCGGCGCGCTGCACCGGTGCCGCCGGCCACACCGGCTCCGTGAGCGGAGGCGAGTGCGAGGCGCGGAGCTCGGCAAACTCGCGAGCCGCCAGCGCCGCCGTCTCGTCGGGATCCACATCGCCGACGATCGCCACCACCAGCGGCGCGTCCACCGCCCTCGTCCGATGCCAGTCACGGACCTGCGCCGCGGTGATCGCCGCCAGCGTCTCCTCCGTCCCGGTCACCGGCTGCCCGTACGGATGACCCTCGAACGCCGCCTCCAGCGCCAGCCGCATCGGATAGCGGTACATGTCGTCGCGCAGCTGCCTGATGTCAGAAATCGCCACCGCTCGCTCGATCTCCAGCGCATCCTCGGGGATCGTCGCATGCTGGATGACGTCGGCCAGCAGGTCGATCGCCGCAGCCGCGTGCTTCGCCGGCACCGACAGCGACCACCCCATGTTCTCCATCCCCGCGGCGACGCCGATGCTCCCGCCGAGCAGCTCGGCGTCCTCGGCGATCTGGGTCGCCGTGCGGCGCTCGGTGCCCTTGAGCATCGTCCGCGCGAGGAGGCCGCTGATTCCCGCCGCGTCCGGCGGCTCCAGGCTCGCGCCGCCCGCCGCGTGCACGCCGATGTGCACCATCGGCGCACCGCTCCGCGCGCGCACCAGGATCGGTACGCCGGCCGGCGTGCGGTAGACGCGCACTCCTGCCTCCTCGCCCTCGAGCTCCGGCGCGGGCAACACATCGTGAATCGCGAACGTGGTGCGTGGCGCCGCGGGTGGCTGAGGCTCGGAACGCTGCTTCTCCATGCATTGCCGCATCGTCACCGCATCTGCTGCCACAGCCGCCGAGCGCTCCGGACGGTACACCACTATCCCTGCTCGGTCGGGAACGATGTATCGACCGAGAGCCGCGGTCACCTGCTGTGGCGTCGCCACCATCAGATGCTCCAGGTAGCGGTCGCCGAGCGTCCAGTCGCCGAGCGCCTCCCAGTCGGCGAGAAAGTTGGCCTGCCCCTCCATCGACTCGAGTCGCCGTATCCACCGCGCCTCGAATACGCGCCGCGCGCGCTCCAGCTCGTGCGCGCCGATCCCCGCCTCGCGCGCGTCGCGCAGCTCGCTCCAGATCGCGCAGGCAGCGTCCAGCGTGCGTTCCGGCTCCGCCTCGGCGTGCACGGCGAACACACCCAGGTCCGTCGGCGTGTAGTTGTACGATGTGATCGACGAGACGAGCTGCCGCTCGCGCACCGCGCGGTAGAGCCGCGACGCGCGGCCGGTGCCGAGCACCGCCGCGGCAAGGTCGAGCAGCGGCGTGTCGGGATGCATCGTCCCCGGCGTCCGCCATCCCATCACCAGCTGTGTCTGCGCGATGTCGCCGGTCCACTCGCGATAGCGGAACTCGTTGCCGTCCGGCTCCGACGGACCCGGCGTGCGCCGCACCGGCGCATCGGGGATCCCGCCGTACAGCCGCTCGACCAGCGCCAGCGTCGTGTCCGGATCGATGTCGCCGACGATCGACAGGATCGTGTTCCGCGGCCGGTAGAAGTTCCGGTAGAACCCGACCAGCTGTTCGCGCGTCAGCGCCCGCAGCCCCGGCTCGCGTCCGATCCGCCACCGCCGCATCCGGTGCCGGTCGTGCAGAAGCTCGTACAGCGTCTCAGTGGCGACCGCGCCGGGATTGTCGGCCTTCCGCTTCGCCTCCTGGATGATGACCTCGAGCTCCTTCGCCAGCTCCGCCGCATCGATCACCGATGACGCGTACGCGTCGGCCTGCACCTCGAGCCCCGCCTCGAACCCGGACGACGGCAGCACGACGTAATAGCTGGTGTGATCGTAGATCGTCCCGGCGTTGAGGTAGCCCCCGCTAGCCTTCGTCTCCCGCGCTATCTCCCCGACGCCGCGCCGCGCGGTTCCCTTGAAGTACATGTGCTCGAGCACGTGGGCGATCCCGACGATGTCGTCGGTCTCGTCGAAGTACCCGGCCTTCACGTAGGTCACCGCCGCCGCCACTGGCGCGCTCGAGTCGCGGCGCACGAGCACCGTCAGCCCGTTGGCGAGACGGGTGCGCTGGACGGTCGAGTGATCGAGAACCGGAAGACTCGCGGAGTGCATGTCGATACCCGCCCTCACCCGGCCATTGCCCGGCGCCGCAGCACGACGACTCCGGCCACGATCGCCACCGCCCCGTACGCGATCGGCCAGACGATCGCCGACGTCTCCGGCATCCCGCCCATCCCCAGCGTACGCCGCATGTCGCCGAACACGTGGAGGGGCGGCAGGAGCCAGTTCACGAGAGTGGCGACCATGCCCGACTCATTCTCGTACCGTCCGCGCAGGATCTGCGTCATCACCACCGTGCCGGCGAGCAGTATCCAGTCGTTCCGCAGCGCCGCCGAGAAGAGGAACCCGAGGCCCCCGAGCAGCATGAACGCCGGCACCGAGTAGAGCACCGTCCGTGCCGGCATCGCCGCGCCGCTCATCCACCAGAAGGCGAGCAGGAACAGCGCCGTCGCCGCCACGACGCCCGCGCCGTGCACCGCGAACGCCTGGAGATAATAACGCACCATCGACACCGGCTTGGCGAACAGGAACCGGAAATGGCCCTGCCGCCGGTCGCTGGAGATGATCCCGTTGATCGCGATGATCGACGCGATCAGAAGGAATGGTCCCAGCAGCTCCGTGGCGAGCATGCGGACGTCGACGCCCGCGGCGCCGAACCCGGATACGGCCAGCCGGACCTGAAGCAGGAACAGCGCGCCGATGATGGCGATCGCGATCCCGCGCTGGAGCGTGAAATCGCGGATCTGCCACAGCGCGTAGGCGCCCAGCCTGCCGCGGTTCATTGCCCGCCTCCCCGGACGCGACTCACGGCCCGCCTCCCCCGCCGCCACCGGCGTCGGCGTCCGCACCAGCGATCGCCGCCCGGAACTCCTCCTCGAGCGCCGACCGGGCCGGCATGACCGCCGCCACGCGGCCGCCGAGCGACAGCAGGCGCGAGAGTCCATCGTTGAGCACCGTCACCGTGATCGCCGGCAGCTCCCACTCGTTGTCGGCGACGCGGATCGCGCCGGCGAACGAAGTGCCGACGTGATCGGCTCCCTCGGCGATCACCAGCCGGTAAGTCATCGCGCCCGACGCCGAACCGCCGGCCCGCGTGTCGACGACGCGCTGGAGCCGGCCCTGATCGATGATCGCCACGCGGTCGGCGACGCGCTGGAGCTCGTCGAGGTTGTGCGACGCGATGAACAGGATGCGGCCGGGTCCGCGCAGCTCGCCGACGATGCCGCGAAAGCGCTGCGTCCACACCGGATCGAGCCCGTGCGTCGGCTCGTCGAGGACGTACACTGCCTCCTCGCGCAGCAGCGCCTGGGCGAGGCCCAGTCGCTGAAGGTTGCCCTTGGACAGCGCCCGAACCCGCTTGTCCCGGTGTTCGCCGAGTCCGAGCCGGTCGATCGCCGCGTCGACCCGCGCGCCGACCTCCCGCTCCCGGATGCCGGCGAGCACCGCATAGCGCACCAGCGCCTCGCGCGCGCGCCAGCGGGGCTCGATCGCGATCAGCTCCGACAGGTAGCCGATCCCGTGGCGCTCGATCCAGCGGCGCGGCGGCTCACCGGCTATCCGTATCTCGCCGCTCGTCGGAGCGACGTACCCGAGCAGCATCGCGATCAGCGTGCTCTTCCCGGCCCCGTTGGGGCCGGCGATGCCGACCACCTCGCCGGGCTGGATCGCCAGCGTGAGATCCTCGACCGCCGTCACGCGGCGGCCGAGCGGTCCTCCGTAGATCTTCGAGACACCACCGAACTCGATCACGCCGCGGTCAGCGCGGCGGCGGCATCGGCATCTGCTGCGGGGCCATCGCACACTGCGTCCACGGCCCCTGCCCGGCGCGCTGGATGAACCGCAGCCCCTCGGTCACGCGTCCCAGCCGGATCAGCGTGCAGCCGAGCCAGCCCTGGGCCACCGTGTCCGCGGGGTTGTACTGCACCGCGCGGATGTAGAAGTCGCGCGCCAGCGGGTAGTTGCGGGTGGTGAACAGGAGCGATCCCATCTCCCGCTGGGCGAGCGCGTTGCGCGGCTCGAGCCGGATCGCAGCGTCGAGGTGCTGGCGCGCGGTGGCCACGTCGCCCTCCTCGCGGGAGATGCGCGCGAGGTAGATCAGCGGACGCGCATCGTCGCGGTGTTGCTGTGCGGCACGCTGGAACTCGGTGCGGGCGAGCCCCGGACGACCGCTCCGGTAATACTCCACGCCGCGGTTGAAGGCCGCCTGGCTTCCCGGACCCCACACGAAATACCACAGCGCGATCAGCGCTACCACCAGCAGGAACGCACCGACGACGGCGATCAGCGGGATCCGCCGCGCCGGGCGCACGACCGCGGTGGTCTGCGCCTCGGCCACCGTGTCGGCCGTCGAGCCGGCGGCGATCGGGACGGCCTCGCTCGGCGGCGCCGACATCAGCGCGTCCTGGAGCGCCCGGTAGGCATCGCGAACCGTGACGATGTCGCTGGAGGATGGCGTGTAGTCGGTGCGTTGGACCTTGTCGCGCACGACGAGCGCCGCGGCCAGCTGATTGCCCAGCTCGAAGCCGATCATCTGGCGCTGACGCGCCTCGTGGATCAGCCCCTGTCCGGCGAGCGTGGAGCCGCCGAGAAGGGACCGCAGCGCCGTCTCGATCCCGGCCCAGGCATCGATGATGTCGGCCGCGTTCTCTTCGGTGTTGCGCGCGGGATCGAGCCGGTTCGCCTTCAGGCGAACCGCGTCGAGCGCCGAGAGTGCGGCCCGTTGTCGTGCGGAGCTCAACGGACGATCTTGAGCAGGCCGGCGCTCGCTGAGGCGCGGATGAACGTCTCGGGGTCGTGCGCGATGGCCGTGATCCCCCACCGCTGGGCAGCCGAGCGGATGAACTCCTGGACCGAGCGGCCGGCGAACGCGGGGTCGGCATCCCGCATCTCGCGGACAATGTCCTCCCAGGTCCCGCCGAACTCGCGCCCTTCGGTCGTGCGCACACGGTGCGCGTCCGGGGGCTCATCGCCGTGCAACCCGTGCTCGCGCTGGTCGACGAGGTCGGTGAGGAGCGCGCCGAACAGCTCGAGCTGCCCGCGCGCGGTGGCCTCCGCGTCGTCGGCCGTCCGCTGCTCGATCTCGGCGAGCATCTCGTCGATGTCGTCGAGGTCGCCCGACAGCTCGGTCAGCCGCTCGCGCCAGGTGCCGAGATCGGGGTCGTCGTCCGCGGCCCGATGGATCGCCCGCTTCAGCTCCAGGAACCGCTCGATCGCCAGCTCGTCCCAGTGGTCCTCGGGCGACGTGCGGTCGAGGTGGTAGAGCGCCGCCTCGAACTCCTGCCGGTCGTAGAGGATGTTGGCGAGATAGATCCGGGCCTCGATCAGATCGTTGTCGAGCTGCAGCGCGCGGCGCAGCACCACGATCGCGCCCTGGTCGTCTCCGAGCCGGTGTCGCGCGTATCCCAGGCACGCCGCCGCCTCGGCCATCTCCGGCGCCTGATCGACCGCCACCTGAAAGAACGCGCGGGCCTGCTCCATGAGCGGCATCCGCCGGTCGTCGTGCTCGCGAAACAGCGTCCGGCCGACCTGAAGGATCAGGTCGAGGTCGTCGCCGTAGCCCAGATCGAGGATCTTGTCGAACGACTTCAGGGCCTGATCGCGCTGTCCGAACTTGAGTAGCGTCTCGCCATGCCCGGCGAGGGCATCCTCGTGCTCGGGCTCGAGGATCAAAGCCTGCTCGAAGCTCCGGCGCGCCCAGACGAATTCCTCCCGGGCGAGGCGGGCATAGCCAACCCCGATGTGAAGCTCCACCGAGTTCGGGTAGAGCGCGAGTCCCTCGCGGAGCACGTCGAGCGCCTCGTCGTACAGCCCTTCGTTGTAGAGCTGATGCGCGCGTTCGTCATACTCTTCAGAACTCAGAAAAGGGGATGGCATATCGGCGGTATCCTCCAACCCAGTGGGTATGCCTATAGTACCATGCCGCGCGGAGCGAGTTCAATCCCACGACGACCGTCACCCGCCCGGTGACACGAATCGCATCTCCCGAGCCGCAGTTCGCGCCCCCGAGCCGCGGCCGGTTGTTTCGTCCCGCTCGGCCAGCGCGACGGAGATCTCCGCCGCCAGGCCGGCGTTGCGCTCGAGCAACGCCAGGTTCGCCAGGCAGGACCGGCCCCCGGTGGCCCGCTCGACGGCCTCGAGCAGAAACGGAGTGACCTCGCCGCCCCGGATGCCGGCCGCCCGGACCCGCTCGAGTGCGTGGGCAACGGCCTCGTCCACCACGGCCCGATCGAGCGCGAAATCGGCTGGCGGAGGCTGGACGACGAGCAGCGCCGAGGGGAGTCCGAGCCCGC
Source organism: Gemmatimonadaceae bacterium (assembly GCA_035513015.1). Classification (GTDB taxonomy): domain Bacteria; phylum Gemmatimonadota; class Gemmatimonadetes; order Gemmatimonadales; family Gemmatimonadaceae; genus DATKCV01. Next base: position 8,857 of record DATKCV010000023.1, on the reverse strand, counting down.
GCTGCGCCGCGAAGGACCGTGCGACCTCGCCCGCCGACTCGGCGACCGAGTCGAGCCGGATTCCCGTGTGGGCGGTGAAGAACCCCGGTAGCTCGTCGGTGCGGTAGCCAATGACGGGCACGCCGAGCGTCTCCAGCCGTTCCCAGGTGGCGCCGAGGTCGAGGATCGATTTGGCCCCCGAGCAGACGACGACGACGCTGGCGCGAGAGAGCTCGACCAGATCCGCCGATTCATCGAACGCCGGCTCACGGTGCACCCCGCCTATTCCGCCCGTGGCGAACACCCGCACGCCGGCTACCCGGGCGATCGCCAGCGTCCCGGCGACCGTGGTGGCGGCGTCGAACCCGCCGGCGATGGCCCAGGGGAGGTCGCGGGCCGAGGCTTTCCGTATCGACTCGCGGCGGAGGAATCGCTCGAGCTCGTCGGGCTCCAGCCCCAGTGCCGGGATCCCGCGGACGACCGCCGAGATCGCCGGCACGACGCCGAGGGCGCGGATCGCGCGCTCCATCCGGACGGCCGCCTCGCGGTTGGCCGGCTCGGGGAGCCCCTGAGCGAGCACGGAGCTCTCCAGCGCCACGACGGGCCGTAGCTCGCCGAGGGCGGTATCCACCTCGGGGAGCAGGCGCACTGGGTGCGTTGCCACGGCGCAAGGTTACTCCCTCTCGACCGGGGTGACAACTCCGCTCCGCCGCAGTGGAAAGCAAAAACGCGGAGCGTCGTGCTACTTGACACCCTCCGCGCCGAGCGGCGTGGCTGTTATCAGGAGACGATCCGGCGCGGGGCCGAGAAACCGCACCGGCCAGCAGGTGGTGAGGGTGAGGACGGGTTCGGGCGATCCAAACAGCGCGGGGGTGTCGCTGCCCACGACCCGGATTTCACGGACTACCCATCTGGTGCTGTGTTGACGCGATTGCGTGTCGATGGTGTCGCCGACAGCCACCCGATCGAGGCCGCGAAAGTGACGATCCCGATGTGCCGAGATGATCGAGTTTCCAGCCTCGCCGGGGAGCGGGGTGCCCGGAAGGTGTCCCGGGCCAGCGTTGAGCTGGGCGTCTGCCACGCCGGCGACGACGATCTCGTCCAGTCCGAGCCTCGGGATGCGAAGCCGGGCGACCGGGGAGCCGATTGCCGGAGCCACCGCGGAGCCCGACCGCGCGTCGAGCCGGGCAACGGCGCCCTCCAGTGAGCGCCGCGCCTCGACCGCCGCCCACTCGGCGCGGGCGCGGTCGCGGGCCAGGGCGCCGCTGGCGTACGTCGTCCCGACGTGCCCGAGCAGCAGGAGTCCCAGCAGGGTGAGCCCGATCCCGGCGACCCTACGCACCGGGTCTCCTCGGCCACCCGAGGAGGAAGGCCCCTACCCCCAGCGCGCCGATACCGACGAGCGCGAGGATCGGGAGTCCGGTCGCGGTGGCTGGGGCGGGCGCCCCCTCCCGGAACTCCCGCGTCGGCTCGGGCGGCCGCATCGGCCGTGGGCGGGGCGGCAGCGCAGCGGCTACCGCGGTGTCGGCGACGCTGAGCACCGTGTCGGAACGCTCGGCGAGCGCAACGGCAGCCGAATCCACCCAGGCCCGCATTCCCGCCAGCCGCTGCTGACGCAGCGAGTCCGCCTCGGCGAGGCCCGCGGCGATCTGTTCGGCGGCGCGCGCCGGCTCCACCGGCCGCGGTGGCGGCACGAAGGTCGTGAACTGCGCCCCGGCTACCGCGGGAAGAACCGCGAGCAATGTCGAGCAAACCAGCAGGCGGAACAACACTGAACCCTCCTTGTCGTTGCCATCACCGAGTCGCATGGCCCGTGCCGCGAACGAGACCTTCGAGGAAGTGGGGTTCAGTGACGCCAGGCGCGCGCTATCTGCTCACCCATCCGACCCATCGTGACCTGTGCCTCGTTGTCGATGATCCATCGCGTGTCCTGGTTCTCCTTCGTGAGAACACAGGCGATGACCCTCGCCGGAAGGTAGAACAGCGAGCACTCGGTTCGGACGCTGTCCGTCGCGCCAGTCTTGCGTGCCGACCGCACGCCCCCGGCGAACCGCTGGAGCAGTTGGTAGTCGTCGTTGCGCAGCAGCATCTCGATCATCGCCGAGTCGGCGGCGGCACTCACCGCCCTCCCCTGCGCGATCAGCTCGAACAGCGTCGCCATCTCGTTGGGCGTGCTCACGCCGAGGCCGTACTTGACCGAGCTGTCCATCGCCACGCTCGATGACCGAAGAAAGCTCTTCGAGTGGACCTTCGTGTGCGGCAACCCGAGCGCCTCCATCTTCTCCCACACGCGGCGGATGATGATCCGGTCGAGGAGGAGGTTGGTCGCGGTGTTGTCGCTGATCGAAGTCATCAGGAACGCCGCATCGCGCACGGTGATCGTCATGCCGGAGTGCAGGTGCTGGAGGATCCCGCTCCCCGGGACCTTGTCGATCGCGAGCACGGTCAGCGGGTCGTCCAGCGACAGGCGTTCCTGCTCGACCAGATCGAACACGGTGACGAGAATCGGGACCTTGATCAGGCTCGCGGTGGGAAACGTCTCGTCGCCGCGGCGGTCTAGCCGCTCGCCCGTATCGAGGTTGCGCACGGCGTAGCCGACGATGCCGCGGTGCGCGTCGGCGATCGAATCGAGGGTCCGGCGGAGCGCGGCGACGTCGGTGGTCCGGGCGACGGACTCCGGCGACGGGGTGGCGGCGGTGTTCTGCGCGCCCGCGCAGGCTGGAGCCAGTACGGCGAGGAGGATGGCGGCGACGCGCATGGTCGGTCTCAGGTGACGACGGACGATCGTCCGGCGAACTCGCGCCACGCGCCGGTGGCCAGCGCCTCGTCGATCGCGTCGATCGCGCGCTCGATCTCGTCGTCGCTCGTGTAGAAGTGGGGGGCGATGCGGATGCCGGCGTTCGGCCGGTAGTCGACAACAATGTCCTTCGACAGCAGCCAGCGGGCGACCTCGTGGGCGTGCGGAACATCGAGTGCCACCGTTCCGCCACGGCGCTCGGCGGGGCGCGGCGCGGAGACGCGATGGCCGCGCGCGTCGGCGAGCTCGATCAGGCGCGACGTCTGGCGGATGCTCTTGGCGCGGATCGCGCCGATCCCGGCGCGCCGCACGATGCGCGGCCCTTCGACGGCGGCGAACAGCGCGGGGATCGCCGGCGTCCCGCCGAGCCACCGCGCCGCGCCGCTGGCGTACTCCATCTCGTCCTCGAAGGCGAACGGGCGGGCATGCGCCTGCCAGCCGGTGAGCGCCGGCGCCAGCCGGGCGCTGGCCTCCGGCGACGCGTAGAGAAAGCAGCTGCCCGGACCGCCGCACAGCCACTTGAGCACTCCGCCGGTGAGGAAGTCCACGCCGAGCGCTTTGACGTCCACCGGGATCACGCCGGCGGCGTGAAACGAATCGAGAACGACCATCGCGCCGACTTCCCGCGCCCTGCGGCAGACCGCCTCCACGTCGACGATGTACGCCGAGCGGAAGAGCACGTGGGAGATGGCGACGAGCCGCGTCCGTTCGTCGATCGCGGCGACGATCCGATCGGTGTCGATCCCGATCCCGTCGTCCGAGGGCACGACCTCGACCCGGGCGCCGAGCCGCGCCGCCAGCCGGTCGCAGACGTAGCGCACCGACGGAAAGTCGAGCGCCGTCATCACTATCCTGTCGCGTGGCGGAGCGTAGTCGAGCGCCGACAGAACGACCGCGTTGGCCATGGTGACATTGGGCACCATCGCCACCTCGCCCGGCCCGGCGCCGATCAGCGGCGCGATCTCGTCGCCGACGGTGATCGGCATCTCCCACCACCCTTCGGCCCACGCCCGCACGCCGAGCCCGGCCCACTGATCCACGTACTCCGCCAGCCGCTCCGGCACTCCGCTGGGCATCGCGCCGAGTGAGTTGGATACGAGATAGGTGGAAGTAGCGAGGATCGGGAATTGCGGACGGAAGTGCAGGAGGGAGTCGAGGGACACGGGACGAATGGGACGAATGGGACGAATGGGACGAATGAGACGAATGAGACGAATGAGACGAATTGGACGAATTGGACCAACTGACGAATGAACACGGGCGCGCCGGCCCGGTGCAGCCATTCTCACCGCCACCTCATTCGTCCAATCCGTCCAATCCGTCCAATTCGTCTGTCGTCCATGTTAGCTCCGCGCCGCGCGATCCGACACTGGCCCCGCGCCACCGTCCTGTTTACCCTCCATGCCGTTGGTAGTGGCGCGGTTCTTCCCGGCGCTCAGGGCACGATGCGCCTCGTGTACATCACCAATCAGGAGCAAGACATGATCAAACCCACCGCCGTGCTGTTCGCCCCCCTCGCCTTGCTGCTCGTCACCACCGGGGCGCGCGCTCAGTCGGCCAGCGCGGCGTCCGACGTCGCGACCATCACGGCGCCGCGCGCGCCGAGCGCGCCGAGCGCGCCGACCGATTCGGCCACCGCAGGACCGACCGTGGAAGCGGCCTCGATCGGGTTCCGGACCGCGCCGGCAGCAGCCGAGGCGCTCGAGTCGGATGCCCTCGCCCGGCAGGGCTTCGGCCGCGCCGAGACGTTCATGGTCGTCGGCGGCGCAGCGTTCGTCGCCGGAATACTGATCGGCGACGACGTCGGCACCGTAGTCATGCTCGGAGGAGCGGTCATGGGACTTTACGGGCTCTGGCTGTACCTCCAGCAGCACTGACGAGGGCGTGGCCGAGCCCGAATCGGGCAACCCGATCCCGGGCTCGGCCACGCGCGAACAAACACCGAATCCAGCGCGGCAGTTCGTACATCCAGAGTGACTGCTATTCGCGGGCGGGCGTCCTTGCTTATGTATGGGACGTCCTAGCCAGCAAGGGAGCCGGTTCGGCTCTACGATGAGGACAACCGCGACGATCGTCTCCATGACGGCGGCGCTTGTCTCGATAGCCACCTTCGCCCGCGCCTGGGGGTTGTACGGCGGCCCCGCGTCGTTCCTGACGGTCGGCACGATCGGCGCCCGATGGGTCGGCGTGAAGCCCGCCCAGGATACCGCTCGCGCGATCGGCGACACGATCTATCTCGCCGCCACCGTAACCGGGAAGAACGGCAGCACGCTGCTCGGCCCGAACATCGGGTGGAGCAGCGACGAGCCGAGGATCGCCACGGTGAGCGACGACGGCGTGGTCGTCGCCCGGGCCGCCGGCACGACGACGATCGTCGCGACGGTCGGCAGCCTTGCGGCGCGATCGCGGATCACGGTGCAGCCGGTGGTGGCCTTCGTCCGGATCGCCGGCGACAGCGCGGTGGTCGTTCCCGAGGGCGGCCGCGGTCGCGCTTCGGTGCGGGCCACCGACGCGCGCGGTCACGTCATACCGCAGAAGCGGGCGGCGTGGGTGACCGCCGACAGCGCGGTCGCGTATGTGGACAGCACCGGGCACGTCGTCGGACTCGTGCCGGGACGGACGACGATCACGGCGACGATCGACGGTGTGACGGCCTTGGCGCCTGTCACCGTGGCCGCCGTTCCCGGCTCGCTGGTCCTGCTCGGGGGCGGCGATCAGCGCGCCCGCGAGGGCGCGACGCTTCCCCACCCCGTCGCGGTGCGGGTGCTCGACCGCCGTCAGCAGCCGATCGCCGGCGTTCCGGTTCGTTTTCGCGATCCGACCGGCGGCGGTACGCTCGAGCCATCGATCGTCTTCACCGACCTGGATGGTCATGCGCGGTCCACCTGGACGCTCGCGCCACGTCCGGGAAGGCAGCGCGTGCAGGCGAGCGTCGATCACGTGGACAGCTCGCTCGTGTTCGTGGCCGAAGCGGAACCGAGCATCGACAACATCCGGATCCTGGTAAGCGGCGCCGGGCAGCCGTTAACCGCGGGCTCCTCACTGGCCGAACCACTCGTCGCAACGCTCACCGACTCGACCGGGCTGCCGCTCGTCGACGTGCCGGTGAGCTGGGAGACCAGCAACGGCGGCACGGTGACGCCGCTCGCGCCGCGCACCGACTCCCTTGGCCAGGCGCGGGCGAAGTGGACGCTGGGAAAGAGGGCTGGCCAGCAGGAGGTATCGCTGCGCGCCGGGAGCGTGGGTACGGTTCCGGTGCACCCGGTGGGCGTGACCGCTCTCCCCGGCGCGCCCGCGGCACTCGGCATCGTGCGCGGGGATGCGCAACGGGCGCGGGTCGGAGCGTCGCCGGCGCGGCCGATCGTGCTGCGCGTGGCCGACTCGCTCGGCAACGCCGTCGCCGATGTGAAGGTCACGCTGGCCGCATCGGCGGGCGCGCTCGCTGAAAAGGAGCTCCGCACGGACTCGGCTGGAACAGTGACCGTGGACTGGACCCTCGGTCGCGCCGCGGGTGTACAGCGAATCACGGCCCGCGCCGACGGCGTGGAGAAGCCGGTCGAGGTCAAGGCGACGGCGACGCCGGCGCCGCCGGCGAACGTCGTGTTCGCCGACCTTCCCGCCGATGCGCCCGCCGGGCGACGGCTCTCCGACACCGTCTGGGTGACGGTGACCGATGGGTTCGGGAACGCGGTGCCGAACGTGCCCGTGGTGTTCGCCATCAGGACCGGCGCTCTGACCACCGCGCGGGCGATGACCGATGCCCGCGGCCGGGCGGCGACGCGCTGGACTCTCGGCGCCGCGGCAGGCGCGCAGACGCTCACCGCGACGGTCCGCGGCACCGACGTGAAGTCGGCGCGGGCGGTTCGGGCGCGTGCGGCCGCGGCGAAGCCGGCGGCGGCGAAAGCACCGCCGGCCAAGTCGGCGGCCAGGCCTGCGGCGGCTCGTCCGCCGGAGGGGTCCGGCACGACGGCACCATCTTCGCCCGGGGAGCCGAGGTAGGTCCGGCGACGCACCTGTCGCCGGGACAAACACGCGAGCGATAGCCATGAGCTCCAGCCGCAGATCGACGCATCGACGCAGGATCGCCCTCGTCCTCGGAGGTGGAGGACTGAAGGGGCTGGCGCACGTCGGGGTGCTGCGGGCGATGGAGGAGCAGCGGATCGTCCCGACGGTGTACGCGGGGACGAGCATCGGCGCGCTGATCGCCGCCGCGCGTGCAGCCGGCATGCCGCTCGACGACATGGAGCGGCGCGCCCTGGCGCTGAACAAGCGAGGGCTGTTCCGGATAAACCACGTGGGCATGCTGCTGTCGCGCATGCGCGCGCCGTCGATCTACATGCCGGAGCCGCTGCGCGCTCTGGTGGACGACGCCCTGCCTGACCGGCGGATCGACGAGCTGCCGCAACGCCTCCTGGTGAACACCGTGGACCTGCGACGCGGGACGCAGGTGGTGTGGGGAATGGAGGGGCTGCGACAGGTGCGCGTGCGCGACGCGGTGTTCGCCTCGTGCGCGCTGCCGGGCTACTTTCCGCCGGGCGCGGTGGATGGGCGGACGTGCGTCGATGGCGGAGTGGTCGACAATCTGCCGGTGAACGCCGCCGCGGTCGGCATGGACGCGGTGATCGCCGTGGACGTGGGGAGCTCCGAGATAGCCCGCGGGGCGCACATGCGCGCTCAGGGTTTCGCCGATGTGTACATGCGGGCGGCCACGGTCATGATGCACGCCCTCCAGGCGGCCCCGCTCGATCACTGGACGGGCCCGCCGATGCTGCTGATCCGCCCGCGCGTCGCGCACATCCCGTGGATGAGCTTCGCGCACACCGAAGAGCTGATCGCCGAGGGCTACCGGGCGGCGACGAAGGCGCTGTCGGACGTCGAGACCGCGCTGAGCGCCGCCGGAGGCGTCTGGCCGCGGCTGCCGGTACGGCTCACCGTCGACCCTCAGAAATGCATCGGGTGCGGGCTGTGCGCCGCGCTGGCGCCGCGATACATGGGGATGGATCGCAACCAGAAGGCGTTCGCCCGCACTCAGCACGTGGACTGGTCGCCGGCCGACGGCGAGTTCGTGCACCACTGTCCGACGCTGGCGATCGAGGCGGTGCGCCAGGATGGCCGCCCGCACATCCCGACCGAGGAGTCGCCTGCGGCGGCGCCGCCGCGGATCGCCCCGGCGGCCGACGGCTCGGGGGAGCCGACCGCCGCCTAGCCGCCGCGCGCCAGCAGGGTTCGGACCGCGGCCATGACGTCCCTCGGGTCGGCGGGCTTGGCGATGTAGTCGTCGGCGCCGGCGCGCGTGATCTCGCGCACTTCCTCGACCAGGGCATGCGCGCTCAGCGCGAGCACCGGGAGGTCGCGCAGCTGCTCGTCCCCGCGGATGGCGCGCAGAACACCGATACCGTCCAGCTTCGGCATCTGGATGTCGAGCACCATCGCGTGCGGGCGCTCGGCGCGCAGGCACTCCAGCGCCTCCTCGCCGTTGGTCGCCTCACATACGGCGAAGCCCTTCGCCTCGAAGTAGTGGCGCAGGATGACACGCGTGTCGATGTGGTCATCCACGATCAACACACGTACGATCGTGCTCGTTGGAGGTTCGGTCACCGCGGGTCCGTGGCTGTGCAGCACTTCTGGGGCAGGCAACCGATGTGCCATGAGGCTTCACGGGGGTCAGTGTCGTTGAACGCCGTTCAACGACTCTGACCCCCTTGAAGCCAGCGCCCCGAGCGCGATCCGGACGTACGCGTCGACGGCGGCCCGCAGCTCGCTCACATCGACGTACTCGTCATCCGTATGAGCCACGTGAATCGAGCCCGGGCCGAACAGAAACGGCGTGCCCCAGGCGCCGAGCGCGGGAATGTCGGTCGCATACGCGACGACCGATGTGGGAAACCCGGAAAGTGATGCGAGCCGAACCGGTGGAACCACCGCGCCGATGTCGAGTGTGGCGCGATCGCCGGCCCAGCGTCGGAGGAGCGCGATCATCTGGTCCGGCGGAGTGACGATCCGGGCCATGATCTTGGCCTCCGCGGCTGGCGCCACGACGTTGTCCGCCAGCCCGCCGGCGAGCATTCCGATGTTGATCGT
>DATKCV010000022.1:0-2190 GCA_035513015.1 Gemmatimonadaceae bacterium | reverse complement strand
GCGCTCTCCGTCGGCGTCGCGGTACGAGAAGCCCTTGCCGCTCCGGAGCCGCCGGATGCCGGCGCGCTCATCGCCGGCCCAGCGCAGCCCGGCGCGGTCCGCCGAGTCGAGCGAAGCATCCGCCGGCATCTGCATCAGACGCGGTAACGCACCGGACGTGCCAGCTAGTCGGTGCTGACGACCGCCCCTTGCGTGACCGGCGCAACGCCACGGTCCGAGAACCACGCGACGCCCTCGAGGACGAGGTCCCAGCGCACGACGTAGTCCCCCGCGGTGGCCGGCAGCTCGAGCGCGGCGTCGAGCGTCACGGTCGCGCCGGGCGCGACCTCGCTCGCGAGCATCGTGCGCACGCCGTCCCACCGGGCGACGGCGCCGGTCGCGTCGTGAACGTGGTAGGCGAGCGACACGGTGCCGGGCACCCAGGTGAAGCTCGAGGTGTTGGTCACCGTCACGGGCACGGTGAGGCGCGAGCCGGGCGCCGCCTGGAGCGTCGATCGCGCCACGACGTCCTTGACGACGTACTTCGCGCCGAACGTCGGCGTCGGCACCGTCAGGTACGTGGACGCAGGATCGGTGCCGCGCGAGCTGAACCACGACACGCCCTCGAGCACCAGGTCGAGCTTCGCGCTGTAGATGCCCGGCATCGCCGGGGCCTTCACCAGGGCGGGGACCGTGATCGAGGCGCCGGGGGCGACGTCCTTCGGGAGCGGGGTGCGCGGCCCGTCCCACGACACGACGGCTCCGTTCGGACCGAAGACGTGCGCGCCGAGGTTGAGCTTCGGCGTACCCGACGCCTTCCACGTACTGGAGCTCGTGTTCTTCAGCGTCACTTCCACCGTGCGCTCCTGCCCCGGATCTAGGACGAGCGGCGCGGGCGCCGAGTACGACGCGGCCCAGTCGAAGCCGGCCGTGACCCTCTTCGAGACCGTGGACGCGCCGAGCTTGCTGAACCAGGACCGCCCCTCCCAGACCAGGTCGTAGACGAGGCGGTAGCGGCCGTCGCCCGGCGGCGGATGGACCACGACCTTGAGCGAGACCTCCTTGCCGAGGTCGACGTCATTCGGCAGGGTGGTCCGCGGGCCGGTGTCCCAGACCGCGATGCGCCCTTCGGGGTCGTACCAGTGGTAGCCGACGTTCACCACGCCCTTGATCCAGGGAAGGACTCCGGTGTTCCGGATCTTGACGGGGACCGAGATGGCGGTGCCCTGGATGCGGCTGGGTGTGCTCGCGCTCAGCCACTTCACCGCGAGCTGCTGCAGCGCCTTCGGTGGCGGCTCGGCGATCGGCTCCGCGACCGACACAGGTGAGCCCGACACGAGGGCCTGCGCGGTGCGGCGGATGGACTCGAGGTGCGAGTACAGCCTGTTGCCGGGGCACGCCGTGCCGGCGCCGCTCGCGCCGACGGCGTCGATAGCGTCGCGGTGGCCGATGACGTTGGGCGGGCTAGACGTCTTCTCGTGCCAGCGGCCGTAGCGGTCGAGCTCCTCGTGGGTGAAGCGGTCCGCGCCCATCGGCTGGATCCCGCGCGCGCCCAGCTTCGCGGCGATGACGCGTGCGACCGAGTCGCGCATCGTCGAGGTCGGAGTGACGCTCGAGAAGTCGCCGAGGATCGCGACGCCGAGCGATCCTTCGTTCCAGCCCGAGGCGTGCATGCCCACGCTGTCGTCGCCGCCGGCACGTCCCTGCCAGACGTTGCCCCACTTGTCGACCAGGAAGTTGTAGCCGATGTCGCCCCAACGCCTGGTCACCGAGTGGAAGTAGTAGATGGAGCGGATCTGGGCCGTCGCCTCCGCGTAGGAAGTCGTGGTGACGGTGTGGTGGACGATGGCCTTCTTCCACGGAACGTGCCACGGCGGCGAGCGCAGCAGCCCCGCGTCGGCGCCCCACTGCGCGCGTGTCCGCACGGCCACGTTGACCGCGGCTTCCGCAACGAGGGGCGTCGTGATCCGGCGCCAGGCAGCGGACAGGTCCTGGCCGAGGGTCTCGAGCGGCGCGGCCTCGTGGTTCAGGTCGGTCACGTCCATGAAGGTGAGGGCCACGGCGTCTATCTGGTCCTCATCAGCGCGCACGCGGTACTGCGCGTGCGTGGAGGCGGAGACCGGGATGGGCTGTGCGTACCGCTTGCCCGCGTCGGGCTCGGCCATGTCGTGGTCCTCGGCGACGGGGTACCACTCGGACCAGGTCTCGCCG
>DATKCV010000021.1:0-6459 GCA_035513015.1 Gemmatimonadaceae bacterium | reverse complement strand
TCAGTTCCTCCATGACGATCGGCTCCCGCGCGGAGACGTCGTATCCGAAACTCCGGTCGAACGGCGGCGGTGGCAGGTAGGGGGAGTGTGCATCGAGGTAGTTGAGAAAGACGAAGTACGGCCGGTCGGCGCTGGCATCCGCCCAGCGAAGGAAGTTGCGGCTGATCTCCGGTGCACCTCGCCGGCCCAGACTGTCGTAGAGGCCGAGCATTTCCCGGAGCCCGCGCTTGCCCGCGAACCAGCGCACGATGGCGGAACCGCGCATGATCTGGCTGGGGGAGACGCCGAGATCGTCGTAGTGGAGGAATCCCTGCGCGAGACCCGACTCCCTGCCCAGCGACCACCAGTTGGCCACGACCGCCCCCGTTCGGTAGCCGCGCTCCGAGAACGTCTGGGCGAGGGTCGGGACCGGCGCTCGCCGCGGTGGTCGCCACCAGCTCGTGAGCGCGTGCGGCCAATGGCCCGTGAACATGCTGGCATGCGACGGGACCGACCACGTTGCGGTGACGATCGCGCGATCGAAGACCGTCGCGGTCGCCGCGAGGCTGTCGAGAACGGGGGTCGTGTTCCGCGCATAGCCATGGAGACCGAGGTTCAGCGCGCGGACCGTGTCCAGGATGATGAAGAGGACGTTGGGTGCACCGGCCTCGGCCGCCGGCAGGCGGGACTCTGCGGTCCGCTCGCGCCAAGGCACTCCGATCTCGACCGCCGCCGCCCCGAGCAGGACCAGCAGAATGAGTACGGCCATGGCGGTCCGGGCGAAGCGCATGAATGCGGCTCTGTGCGCCTCGGCGGTCCGGCCCACCTGCACGCCGATGCCGAGCGCGAGCAGACCGATCGCCCACAGTGCGAGGCGCCGTTCCATCAGTGCGAGGTCGATCGTGGCGAGGACGCTGAAGGTGCCGAACACGACGGGGAGCGAGCCGGCGCGAGGCCAGACGCGCGAGAGCAGCAGCAGCGCGATCGCGGGAAGCGCGTAGACTCCGGCCACGGCGAGCGGTGCCATCCAGACCACGCGCGGCCCGAGGCGCGTCACGTAGCCCGGACCGAATGTCCAGTAGGCGATGAGCGCGACCTGGCTGAAAGCCGCCAGCAGTGCCATGCTCAGGTATACCGTGAACAGCTCAGCGGGCGCGACGGATCCGGCCCGCCCGTCTCCGGACGACCCACGTTCCTGCGCTCCCGATCCGTCGCCTCGTTTCTGCATTTTTCCTCCAGGTACCGGCAGGCCTGCGAAAGATGTCGTTCGTGAACCCGGGAAGTCCCATGGGTGCGGCAGCATGGGACGCTCCGGCCGCGCTAGTACCTCGCGGGCCGGCCCGCCGCGGCCGCGACTGCGTCGCGGATGAACTCGCGGATGTGGCGGTTGGAGGCCGCGAGGTCGTCGCGCCGGAGATACATCATGTGACCACTGCGGTACCCTTCCCAGCGCATGCGGTCCTGGAGCCGGCCGGCCGGATCGATGTTCCACATGGTGTACTTCGCAGAGAAGTAGTCGGTGCCGCCGTCGTAGTAGCCGCTCTGGACCATGAGGTGGAGCCACGGGTTCTCGGCCATCGCCTGGCGGAGATCCTCGCCCGTGTCATCCCCGCTGCGGTTCCACGGGTTGACGGGTCCGAAGAGCCAGTACTGGAGATCCGTGCGGTAGCCGAGCTGGCCGCGCAGATAGTGGTTGATGGCGGGCGCGAAGGCCTGGTTCCATGCGGAGAGCGCCGGATCGTAGTCGTAGGACTCCCCGGCATTGCGCCGATCGGCGCCGAGGTAGCGGGCGTCGAGTCGGCCGACGGTGAGGCCGCGGTCGCGGAGCAGCTCCTTGCGCCAGAGCGAGATCGGCAGGACCAGGTTGTTGTCCAGGACGACCGGGGCGTCGACGCCGGCATAGCGGGCCGCGCGCGCGGCCAGGGTGCGGCGCGCCGCCGCGTCCAGCGAGCCGGCGCGCGCAAGCGCGGGGATGTACTCGTCGAGCGTGAAGCGCTCGACTTCGGCGAGCAGCTGCTCGAGGTCGCGGTCCTGGAGCGCCGGCTCGAGATCGCGGTGATACCATGCGGTGGCGGCATAGTGCGGCAGCGCCAGAGCCTGACCGACGGGTCCGTCGCGACTGACGCCGAGGCCGGTGGGCGAGACGAGGATCACGCCGTTCAGGTACATCCAGTGCGAACCCTGCAGCCGCCCCGCCAGCCCTGCGACCCGGGTGGTGCCATAGCTCTCGCCGATCAGGAACTTCGGCGAGGTCCAGCGGCCGCGGCGCGACACGAACACGTCGATCCAGCGGGCGAGGTACTGGATGTCCTCGTTCACGCCGAAGAACTGGGCGCGGTCTGCATCACCGACGATGCGAGAGAAACCGGTGTTGACCGGATCGACGTAAACGATGTCGGCGACGTCCAGAATCGAGTGCGGGTTCTCTCCGACGCCGTACGGCTGCACGGGGAATCCTTCCGGATCGATCTCGAGAAAGCGCGGGCCCGTGTAGCCGATGTGCATCCAGAGCGAACCGGAGCCCGGCCCGCCGTTGAAGGAGATGACGAGCGGGCGGGTCGTACGATCGGAGACGTCGCTGCGTTCGTAGTAGACGTAGAAGAGCCGGGCGATCGGGTTCCCGTCGGCATCCCAGACGGGCTGGTTGCCGGCAGTGGCGCGATAGGGGACCCGCTCCCCCTCGATCGTCACGACGTGCTGCGTCGTGACCGCGCTGTCGAGCGGCATGTCGCGCAGCTGCGCACCGCCGACGGCCGGCCGGACCGGCAGAAGGGCGAACGCCAGGATGACGGACCGGAGCAGCCGTGGGGTCGCGGGATGCATCGTCACCTCCATTCGGTTCGGGGAACCCGGAGCCGCCTCAGTCGACCGGCTTCCAGCGGAGCTGGAGCTCGAGTTCCTCGCTGTCGCTGCCGCGCTCGTGCTCGACACTGATCTCCGCGTCACCGGGAACCGTGAAGCGCTGGCCTGCGACCTGGATCCGGAAGGGCGCGCCATTCTCGAGGGCGTCCGCGAGGCGGCGGAGCTTGCCCGCGAACTGGCGCACGGAGTACACCTTCTCGACATCCCGACGTGCCCGCCTCTTCATCGATCCCTCGTTCGGTTGGATACGAGACGGAACAGCAGGCCGGCCGCGAGGAACGCGACGCCGATCCAGACGAGCCAGCCCCTGCCGGTGGCCATGCCGGCGACGCCGCAGCCGGCGCCGCCGGCGAACAGTGCGATCTTCGCCGGCAGCCACGGGTCATCCGGGCGTGGTTCGCGCGTGGGCCGGAAGAGCGGCATCGGATCCGCTAGTCGGCGGAGCCGCCGAGGAAGGCCGTGACGCCCGCGCGGCAGTCGTCGGTGGCGCGGGCCAGCGCGTTGACCTCCGCGCCGCGGGCGATGGCCGCCTCGAAGGCCATGCCGTCCATCCCGTAGAGCAGCCGCTTGATCAGCTCGAGCGCGGAGGCGGAGCGCTGGGCGAGGTCGCGGGTGAAGGTGAGCGCTGCGTCGTCGAGCGAAGCAGCCGGGAAGGTCCGGTTGACCAGCCCCACCTGCCGGGCGGCCTCCGCGGAGAAGCGGCCGCCCAGCGCGACCAGCTCGAAGGCGGTCTTCTCACCGACCGAGCGGCGCAGCAGCGCCATGACCATCGCCGGCACGAAACCGAGTCCGATCTCCGGGTAGCCGAAGGTGGCATCCTCGGCGGCCAGGACGAGATCGCAGGCGGTGGCCAGGCCTGCGCCGCCCGCGATCGCATTACCCTGCACCGCAGCGACAATGGGCGAGGGGTGCCGGCGCATGCTAACGAACAGGTCGCCGAGCGCAGTGGCATCGTGCAGATTCTCGACCGCGTCGGCGCCGCGTGCGATCCGCTGGAGCTGGGCGAGATCCGCGCCTGCACAGAAGTCCGGACCGGCAGCGCGCAGCAGCACGACGCGCACGCTGTCGTCGCCGGCCGCGCGACCGAGCGCGTCGGTCAGCTCCTGGAGCGTCTGCTTGTCCAGCGCGTTGCGCTTCTCGGGCCGGTTGAGCGTCAGGATGGCGACGGCGCCGTCCATTTCGTGGAGGATCCGTTCGTAGGAACCGGTCACGCTGACCCGCCTTCTCTGGAGTTGCCGGGATCGTCCGGGACGTCGATCACCATTCGCAGCATCGCGGTCGAGAATGTCTTGCCCTGGGCATCGGTCATCAGCGAGACCGTGCCCCCACCATCCAGAGCGCCATGCAGCAGGAAGTTCAGGGCGTTCAGGTTCGGCAGCTCGAAGCGCTCGACTCCGCCCGTGATCAGCGGCGCGAAGTGGGCGCGCACGCGCTCCGTCGTGAGCGCCTCCCGCAGCAGCGGAAAGTGCTCGGGCCTGCGGGCGATCACGCCGACATTGACGGTGTTTCCCTTGTCACCGGAGCGGGCGTGCGCCAGCTCGTAGAGCAGGACCTTGCTCATGCGACGGTCACCTCGACGTTCAGGTGCGGCTCGATCTGGTCGCGGTCGATCAGCGCGGGCCAGAACGCGACGATCTCCTGGACGCGCGGCCGGCCGCCGGCGAAGCCGGTTACCGTGGGGGGACCGGTCAGGACGAGCGGCGCGATCTCGCGGGTGAAGCGCTCGACCGGCGCGCGCTCGTCGGCACGCACGGCGACGCGCAGCTCGACCTCCGGGAGCCCTTCCGGCGGCGGACCCGCGAGAGCGCCGTGGGTCGCGTTCCAGCCGACGAGCTCGGTCCGGATCTCGTCGAAGCGGAGGCCGAGCCGGTCGAGCCGCGCGCGGAGCACACGGTCCGCGGCCTGGGCCTTCGCCACCGGGTCCGGCCAGCCGTAGACCAGGGTACCGACCGCCTTGAACCCGGCGCTGTAGGAGATCGACACCTTGAGCATGTCGGTGCGCGGCCGGCCGCGCACCCCGGACACGCGCACGCGATCGGGGCCATCCGCAGTCAACCGGATGGTCGTGAAGTCGGCGATCACGTCGGGCGTGATGTAGTGGGCTGGATCTCCCAGCTCGTAGAGGAGCTGTTCGGTGACGACGCCGGTCGTCACGCGGCCGCCCGTGCCCTCGTGCTTGGTGACGACGAAGCTGCCGTCGGGTGAGGCCTCGATGATCGGGAAGCCGATGCCCGCGAGATCGGGGATCGTCTCCCAGTCGAGGAGACAGTTGCCGCCCGTACACTGCGCGCCGCACTCGTTGATGTGCCCGGCAACCACACCGGCGGCCAGGCGATCCCAGTCGTCGGGAGCCCAGCCGAAAGCGTGCATCATGGGCGCATACGTCAGCGCAGTGTCGGTCGAGCGCCCGGTCACCACGACCGTCGCGCCGCGCGCCAGCGCAGCGACGATGGGAGCGGCGCCGATGTACGCGTTGGCGCTCTGCACCCGGTCGATCACGTCCGAGAGCGGCCGACCGTCGTCCATGTTGCGGAGGGAGTGACCGGCCTCGACGAGCGCGCCGAGGCGCCCGAGGATGTCGTCGCCGGTGATGGCGCCGACGCTCATCCGCCCCTCGAGCCCGGCCGTGCGTGCCTGCTCGAGGATGCCGTCGCGGCACGCGGGCACGTTGACGCCGCCGGCGTTCGCGACGACGCGGATCCCTTTCGCCACACAGTCGGGCAGGATCTCGCCCATGAGCGGGACGAAGTCACGCGCATACCCTTCGGCCGGGTTGCGGGCTTTCTGCTTCTGGAGGATCGACATCGTTACCTCGGCCAGGTAGTCCAGCATGAGGTAGTCGATCCGTCCGCGGCGCACCTGTTCGACGGGTGCGCTCAGGAGATCGCCCCAGAAGCCCTGGCCGCTGGCGATGCGGAGGCTGGTGGCTGGTGGCTGGAGGCTGGTGGCTCGGCTCATGTGTCCAGGTTCGGTAGAGCGCCGAAGGGGCCGAGGTGCGGGCCGGGGTTGTGGAGCGCAGCGCGCAGGGCGAGGGCCAGGAGCGGGCGCGAATCCTCGGGCGCGATCACCGCATCGACGAAGCCGCGCGCAGCGGCGAACTTCGCGTCGAGCTGCTGCTCGTAGTCGGCGCGCACCGCATCGATGCGACGGGCGAGCTCCTCGTCCGGCTCTCGCTTCTCCTTCTTCAGCTCCTCGAGCTGCGGGCCGAAGAGTGCCATGACCGCGCTCTCCCCTTCCATGACGCCCATCCGGCCGCTCGGCCACGACAGGATGAAATCGGGATCGAAGCCCTGGCCGGCCATCGCGTAGTAGCCCGCGCCGCTCGCGTGACCGACGGTGAGCACGAGCTTCGGGACGGTCGCAGTCGCCATGGCTTCGACGAACCGTGCCCCGGCGCGGATGATGCCGCTGTGCTCGGCCTCGATGCCGACCATGAACCCGCTGACATCCTGCACGAAGAGCAGCGGCGTTCCGTGACGGTTCATCGTCTCGATGAAGTACGCCGTCTTCTCCGCACTGTCGGTGTAGACGATGCCGCCGAACTTCGGCGGCCCCCCAAGCGGGTCCTTGAGCAAGCCGCGCGCATTCGCGATCACGCCGACCGTGATGCCCTCGAGG
>DATKCV010000020.1:0-4194 GCA_035513015.1 Gemmatimonadaceae bacterium | reverse complement strand
GCCATGCGCCGCCACCCGGATCGCCGGTTCGCCTCCCGCTCGGCGGAGCTGCCGCTCGTCGTCGATCGAGAGCTCGCCCGCTTCGGCGCCTGGTACGAGCTCTTCCCACGGTCGCAGGGCCGCGACCCGAAGCGGCCGAAGGCGACCACCTTCACCGAGGCCGAGTGGCGCATCCCGCAGATCGCGGCGATGGGCTTCGACGTCGTCTACGTGCCGCCGATCCACCCGATCGGGCGGACGAACCGCAAGGGACCGAACAACACGCTCGACGCCGGGCGGAACGACGTCGGGTCGCCGTACGCCATCGGCTCGGCCGACGGCGGCCACGATACGGTGGCCCCGGAGCTCGGCGGGCTCGACGAGTTCCTCCACTTCCGCGCGACGGTCGAGCGGCATGGCATGGAGCTGGCGATCGACCTCGCCATCCAGGCCTCACCGGACCACCCGTACGTGACGTCGCATCCGGAGTGGTTCCGCCACTCGCCGGACGGCACGATCAAGTACGCCGAGAACCCGCCGAAGAAGTACCAGGACATCTTCCCGGTCGCGTTCGACGACGAGGACGCATCGGCCCGCGAGGCGCTGTGGCTGGAATGGAAGCGTGTCTTCGACGTCTGGATCGATCGTGGCGTGAAGATCTTCCGGGTCGACAACCCGCACACCAAGCCGATCCCGTTCTGGGCATGGCTCATCCGCGAGATCCAGCGCGACCACCCCGAGACGATCTTCCTGTCCGAGGCGTTCACGAAGCCGAAGATGATGCGGCAGCTGGCGAAGGTCGGCTTCACCCAGAGCTACACCTACTTCACCTGGCGCGAGACGCCCTGGGAGCTGCGCGACTATCTCACCGAGCTGACGCAGTCGGAGATGCGCGAGTACTACCGCGGCAACCTGTTCACGAACACGCCGGACATCAACCCGCATCACCTCGACCACGGCCGGCCGGCGTTCGTCATCCGCTCGGTGCTGGCGGCCACCCTGTCGAGCGCGTACGGCATCTACTCCGGGTGGGAGCTGTGCGAGGCGGCACGGCTCGGCGAGCGCGAGGAGTACCTGGACAGCGAGAAGTACGAGATCCGCGCCCGCGACTGGGACGCGCCCGGGCATATCAAGCTGCTGATCGGGGAGCTGAACCGGCTTCGGCAGGAGCGTGTCCCCCTGCGCCTCTACGACAACCTGCGCTTCGAGAGCGTGAGCGGCGAGCGGACCCTCTTCTACCGCAAGGCGCTGCCGCACGGCTCCGTCGACCCGTTGACCGGGCACCCGCAGCGCTGGCGCGACGCGGTGTACGTGGCGATCAATACCGACCCGCGCATCGCCGAGCGTGCGATCCTGCACCCGGACCTGCCGGCCATCGGGATCGGCTGGGACGAGCCCTATCGGATCACCGACCTGCTCACCGGCACGACGTCACGCGAGCGGGGCGCGGACCTGCCGATGGACCTCGATCCGGCGGGCGAGTCGTTCCGCATCTTCACGATCTCGCCGATCGACGGCTGAAGGGCACAACACCCGCACCGGAGGTTGACCAGGCCAGTTGACTAGACCAGCCACCACGGATGGGGCCGGCAACACGACCCTGCGCCGGCCCGACGTGAGCGCCCCGCAGCTGCTGCGCGACGATCCGCACTGGTACAAGGACGCGATCATCTACCAGCTGCACGTCAAGGCCTTCAACGACTCGACCAACGACGGGATGGGCGACTTCCTAGGCCTGACCGAGAAGCTCGACTACATTGCCGACCTGGGCGTGACCGCGGTCTGGCTGCTGCCGTTCTATCCGTCGCCGCTTCGGGACGACGGCTACGACATCGCCTCGTACACCGAGGTGCATCCCGACTACGGCTCGCTGCGCGACTTCCGCACCTTCGTGCGCGAGGCGCACCGCCGCGGCCTGCGCGTGATCACCGAGCTGGTCATCAACCACACCAGCGACCAGCACCCGTGGTTCGTCGAGGCGCGCTCCAGCCGCACGAGCGCGAAGCGCGACTGGTATGTCTGGAGCGACACCGACCAGAAGTACACCGAGGCGCGGATCATCTTCACCGACACCGAGTCCTCGAACTGGACCTGGGACCAGGAGTCGTCGCAGTACTACTGGCATCGGTTCTTCAGCCACCAGCCCGACCTGAACTACGACAACCCGCAGGTCATCAAGGCCGTGCTGCGGGTCATGCGCTTCTGGCTCGACCTCGGAGTCGACGGCCTGCGGCTCGACGCGGTGCCATACCTCGTCGAGCGCGACGGCACGGACGGCGAGAACCTGCCCGAGACGCACGCCATCCTGCGCCGCGTGCGGGCCGCCGTCGACGAGCGCTACGAGGGGCGGATGCTGCTCGCCGAGGCGAACCAGTGGCCGCCCGACGTCCTGCCCTACTTCGGCTCCGAGGAGGGGCCGGAGTGCCACATGGCGTTCCACTTTCCGCTGATGCCGCGGATCTGGATCGCGCTCCGGCGGGAGGATCGCTATCCGATCGTGGAGATCATGGGCCAGACTCCCGAGATCCCCGATGAGAACCAGTGGGCGCTCTTCCTTCGGAACCACGACGAGCTGACGCTCGAGATGGTGACCGACGAGGAGCGCGACTTCATGTACGCCGAGTACGCCCGCGACGCGCGAATGCGGATCAACGTCGGGATCCGGCGGCGGCTTGCGCCCCTCGTCGACAACTCGCGGCGCCGGCTGGAGCTGCTCAATTCGCTGCTGTTCAGCATGAGGGGAACACCGATCATCTACTACGGCGACGAGATCGGGATGGGCGACAACGTCTATCTCGGCGACCGGAACGGCGTCCGCACGCCGATGCAGTGGACCGGCGACCGTAATGCCGGCTTTTCTCGGGCGGACGTTCACGCCCTCTACGCGCCGCTCGTCGCCGACCCGGTGTACGGCTACCAGGGACTGAACGTGGAGTCGCAGGAGCGCGTGCCCGGCTCGCTGCTCAACTGGATGAAGCGCCTCATCCGCGTCCGCCGCGCCCATCCGGTCTTCGGCCGCGGGACGCTCGAGTTCCTCCACCCGGAGAACCGCCGCGTGCTGGCGTACCTGCGCGAGCACGACGGGGTGACGATCCTGTGCGTCGCGAACCTCTCGCGCTTCGCGCAGTACGTTGAGCTCGACATGTCGCACTTCAACGGCCGGCAGCCGGTCGAGCTCATCGGCCGCGTCCACTTCCCGCGCATCGGCGAGCTGCCGTACCTGCTGACCCTCGGCCCGCACGACTTCTTCTGGTTCGAGCTCACCGATGGCGACGGTTAGGGTACTGATCGTGGCGGACTCGGCGTGCGCGGCGACTTGAAGGCTGCTCCGGTGGCGTGCAGATGACGAGTCGGCGACCCGCGACTGGAACATTGCTCCGCATGGCGCGCATTAGCCGGCCGTTCAGAGTCGATCCCCGCACTTTCACGCTCGGCGATGGGCTTCGGACGGCCGATCGGCCGACTACTGCATTGCCACGGAGGCAGATTTCAAGTCGGCGCGTCGCGCACGCATGGGAACGCCCGTGGTGAGTCCCGCCGTGGTTCGCCTCGCAGAATCCGCCGACGCCGATGCTCTCGGTGCGATCGGGGCACGCGCCTGGGATGCCACCTACCGCGGCATGATTCCCGATGTCGTGCTGGACGAGTGGATCGCGTCGACCGGCGCAAGCTGGCACGCGGCGCTGGAGAGCCGCGCCCCCGACAGCCCGTCGCGGGCCTGGGTGGCCGAGCGCGACGGATTCGTGATCGGGTACGCGACGACGGCGCCGGCTCGCGACCAATGGCTCGCGCCGCCGGACGGCGCCGGGGAGCTGACGAACCTCTACCTGGACCCCGCGGTGATCGGCAGTGGGGTCGGCCGGCTGCTGTACGAGCACGCCGTCGAGAACCTCCGCGAGCGCGGCTTCGACCCGCTGGTGGTCTGGGCGTTTCGCGACAACCCCCGGGCGCGGCGATTCTACGAGGGGCGGGGGCTCACGATCGACGTTACCGACCACGCGTGGGTCCTGGGCGGCGTGCCGTGCCCGATCGTCCGGTTCCGCGGCGACCTCGCGCCGGCCGAGGGCCGATGACGCCGGACGAGCTCGTCGCGCAGCGCTGGTGCCGGTCGAAGCAGCGCCCGATCGCTGCCGTCACCGAGATCGACCGGGCGCCGCTGGCCGATGACGCCGCGCTCGCGGTGCTGGAGGTTGCCTACCGCGACGGCGGGGAACC
>DATKCV010000019.1:0-2224 GCA_035513015.1 Gemmatimonadaceae bacterium | reverse complement strand
CCGAGAGGATCCCGCTCCCTGAACGCGAACACGCCGGCCAAGAACAGCGGGAGCAGAATCTGCATCCCCGAGCCCATGACCATCGTGACCAGCTCCGGCAGCGGGATTGTGATCACGTGACCGAACTCGTGGATCGCGAGGTCGATCCACCCGAGAACCGGCACGCGAGCACCGCGGACGAACGCGAACCAGCCGAACACCGCGAGCAGCGCCAGGCCGCCCGCCCAGGGCCACGCAGCGCTGGCGCCGGCGTTCGGCGCCCGTGCGGCCGGCGCATCCGTCAGCGGCCGGTGACCTCGCGTGGCGGAGTCAGAGCCGCCCAGGGGATTGTGCGAGCGCATGAACGGATGAATCGGCACACAGTCCCGTGGCCTGAACGCGCACCGCTAGACCGTCGGCGCCCCCGACAGCGGCGGCACGTCGATCCGGCGCCCCTCGCGCCATGACTGGTACGCCAGCTCGGCGAGCTGGACGCCCTTGGCGGCCTCGAACAAGTCCCACTCGAAGGGCTCGCCGCCGGCGACGTGGCGCAGGAACATCTCCCATTGGTTCTTGAACCCGTTGTCGTAGCCGCCGTCGTCGGGCACCTCCTGCCATTGCGCCCGGAAGTCCTCGGTCGGCGGCAGATCGGGATTCCACAGCGGGCGCGGGGTGGCCATGCGGTGCTGCGTGCGGCACTCGTTGAGCCCGGCCACGGCACTGCCCTCGGTGCCGTCGACCTGGAACTCGACCAGCTCGTCGCGGTAGACCCTGACGCACCATGACGAGTTGATCTGCGCGATCACCCCGTCCTCGAGCTCGAAGATGGCGTACGCGGCGTCATCGGCGGTGGCGGGGTACGCCTGGCCGTCTTCGTCGTAGCGCGTCGCGATGTGGGTGGCCGCCTGGCAATACACCGAGCGAACCTCGCCGAAGAGGTGATCGAGGACGTAGCGCCAGTGCGTGAACATGTCGAGGATGATCCCTCCGCCGTCCTCCTTGCGGTAGTTCCACGACGGCCGCTGCGAGGCCCGCCAATCGCCCTCGAACACCCAATAGCCGAACTCGCCGCGCACGGCCACGAGCCGCCCCAGCAGCCCAGAATCAATGACTCCCTTGAGCTTTCGCAGCCCGGGCAGGAACAGCTTGTCCTGGACGACGCCGCTGGAGACCCCCGCCGCTCGAGCGGCGGTGGCAAGCTCCAGCGCCGTGGCTAGATCATTGGCAACCGGCTTCTCGGAGTAGACATGCTTGCCGGCGTCGATCGCCTTGGCCAGCGCCGGCGCCCGCGCGGATGTCACCTGCGCATCGAAGTAGATCTCGTCGGCGGGATCCTTCAGGCAGGTGTCCAGGTCCGTGCTCCACCGCTCGATGCCGTGCTCCTCGGCGAGCTCGCGAAGCCGTTCTGCGCTGCGCCCCACCAGGATCGGGTCGGGAACGACGACGTCCCCGTTGGACAGCTTGACTCCGCCCTGGTCCCGGATCGCGATCACCGATCGAGCGAGGTGCTGATTCCGCCCCATCCGGCCCGTGACTCCATTCATCACGATGCCTACTCGCCGTTGTCTTGCCATCACACCTCGCTAGCTGTGGAAAGCGCTTACTGCGCAGGATACCTGGTACGGATGAAGCGCTCCATAGTCAACCGGCGAGGACCTGGCGCAGAAACGCGAGCCCATCGGTGGCGATCGCGTCCTGCGACCGCGCGAGCGGCCGCCAGATCGATGCCGCCGTCGCGATGGTCTGGTTCTCAGCCGTGAACGACTCGATGCACAGCGCGCCGCGGTAGCCGACGTCGGCGAGCGCCGATGCGATGGCTGGCCAGTCGAGATGATCCGCCCCGGGCGCGCCGCGATCGTTCGCGCAGACCTGCACATGCGCCAGATGCGAGCCCGCGGCGCGGATCGCGTTGCCGAGATCTCGCTCCTCGATGTTCATGTGGAACGTGTCAAGCGCGATCCCGCATGCCGGTGAGTCGACGGCCGCGACCAGCTCGAGGGCCTGCTCGACGGTGTTGATCAGACTGGTCTCAAAGCGGTTCAGCGGCTCGATCGCCAACCCCACCCCGGCCTGTGCCGCATAGTCGGCCACCGGGCGCAGCCCTTGGGCCACACGGGCGATCACCTCCTTGCGCTCGGCGTCGTCCAGGCGCCAGGTTCGCCCCACCGGCGAGTACATCGGCCCTGCGACGACCGGGCTGGCGACCTGCACCGCGACATCGACGCAGTGCCGAAGATACGACTGC
>DATKCV010000018.1:0-4442 GCA_035513015.1 Gemmatimonadaceae bacterium | reverse complement strand
ATCAGCGGCATGCCGACCGGGATGTACACGAGGCCCAGCTCCGGATCGGCCGAGTACGTGGCCCACGCGTCGTTCTTGCCCACGCCTTCCGTGCCGACCCTCGAGCCGCTCTCCCAGGTTTCCGCGCCGAACTCGCCGGGCTGCGGCACCAGGTTGAACAGCCAGAGCTGTCTGCCCGTACGCACGTCGAATCCGCGGATGTACCCGGGGAGATTGCGCACGCGGATGGGATAGTAGCCGTGGATGGCCGAGTTGCCGACGACGATGACGTCCCCCACCATGATCGCGGGCGAGCTGTTGGCGATCTGACCGTACTTCGGGTCGATCCCGACGGTGCCGTCCGCGCCGATGCGCTTCACCGGATCCCAGGTCTCGCCGGGGCGCGCCGCGCGATACGGCGCCGCGTCGCTGATGATCAGGGAGCCGGTATCGTCCACCGCGAGCGGCACGAGGGGGAGGCCGACTCCCTCCATCAGGTCCACGACGCCGTTCCGGCCGAAGTTGGGATCGGGGAGCCCGGTCTTCGCGTCGAGCGACGCCAGGTGGTAGCCGGGCGTTACCACGATGACACGCTCGTTCCTGCCGTCGGTCCAGTAGGCCAACCCGCGACCGGCGAACTGTCGCGGCGCCTTCTGCCAGCGGATGCCTTCATCCAGCCGCCACATCCAGAGCGTCTCGCCCGTTCGCGGATCGACCGCGGCCGCGATGCGGCGCGTGGTGGCCACGGTGAACAGCCGGCCGTTCGCGTACAGCGGCGTGGTGCGATAGTACTCGTCCGCGCCGAACGCGCTCGCGTTCCACTCCCAGGTCACCTCGAGCGAGTCGAAGTTGGACGCGTTGATCTGATCGAGCGGCGAGTACCGCGTGCTCCACGCGTCGCCGCCCCAATAGCGCCACTCGCCGGGAACGTTGCCGCGCACCAGGCTCTGGCCACTGGCCGCCGCCCGGCTCTGGGGAACGGGCTGCTGGCTGTGCGCTGCCGAAGCTGCGACCGATAACAGGGCCAGCGCGATGATCCGGCGGCAGGTCATAAGAGTGCCTCTCACGGGGATTTCTCGGTTTCGATGCGAACGGTTTTCAGCGCGGCGGGATCCGCGGGCAGGTCGGCGTCGCCCTGGGGCATCCGATTCAGCCGAAGCAGGTACGCCAGTACGTCCGCGTATTCCTGCGGGGACAGGCTGCCCGGATCTGCCTTTGGCATGGCCTCGACGATGTAGAGGTACAGCTCGGAGAGCGGCCGTCCGTCCCATCGCGTGCGGAACATCGAGCCGGTGTGCGACTCCGGGGTGTGGCAGCTGCGGCAATTCCCCGCATAAATGTCTTCACCCCGCAGCGCCTGCGTCCGGGTGTAGACGCCATGCCGGGTGGACGTCGGCACGCCGTTCTGCGCGACAGCCGCGGCCGGGTGGGCCGCGATCATGAGCGCGGCGAGGGCGATGGGCAGGACGCGATGCATCACGACGGGGCTTCGGGCTGAGGGTTGGGAGTGGCGGCCTCCGGGCGCGCGGCGGACACCCGTCGATAGAGCTCGGTGAGTCCCCACGCCGCCGCTCCAATGATCGCCAGAACGAGCGCCGCGCGCATCAGGCTCGCGCCGAACGCGAGGTCGAGAACCGGCCAGACGATCTGATACTCGCCGAGCGTCGAGCCGCGATCGATCATCCAGTGCCATGCCGTGTGCGCCACGAAGGCCGACAGGATGATGACGCCCAGGCGTTCCCGCACCACGCGGCTGAACACGAACGACACCAGCGGAACCGCGGCGGCCAGCACGAGAATCTGCCCGATCTCCACGCCGAGGTTGAACGTGAACAGCGAGACGGCGAGATGCCCGCCGGCGAACTGGAGCGATTCGGCGAGCGCAAAGGAAAAGCCGAACCCGTGTACCAGGCCAAAGCCGAACGCCAGGAGCCAGCGGCGCTCGAGCCTCGCGCCGACGATGTTCTCGATCGCCATGTACACGATGGATGCCGCGATCAGGGTCTCGATGAGCGGCGGGAACCAGAGGCCCGCCGGTACGATCCCCAGCGCGGCCGACGCCAGCGTGATCGAATGCGCGACCGTGAACGCGGTGACGATGAGCACCAACTGCTTGAACCGCCGGAACGGAATCACGAGACAGAGCACGAACAGCAGGTGATCGATCCCGCCGAGGATGTGCTCGACGCCGAGCGCCACGAAACGACCGCCGGCGTGATACCAGCTCGGATCGAGCCGCACGACTCCGGGGTCGCCGGTGTATTGATAGACGCGCTCCACGCGCTCCGGCGGCGACGCGATGTAACGCAGGACGGTGGTGGTCTGGAGCCCGAGATGCGCGAGCAGCGGGTGCAGCGAGAATCCCGATCGTTCCGAAGCGCTGGGAAAATCCATCACAACGTCGAGCGTCGCCTGATTCCAGGGAATGTCGGTCGCGGCGTCGAGGGGTGGCCCGAGCAGCCGCGACACCGCCGCGTCGTACGATGCGAAGGCGCGATCCGACGGGAGCGAGATGCGCGTGGCGACGATCCGGGGATCCGGCAGCCGCTCGCCGTTCTCATACGCGCGCAGATATCCCGCGATCCAGATCTCCGCGGCCTCGCGCGCGAGCGGAGCGGCGCGCGTGAGGTCGAGGTAGCCAAGCCCGCGCGACGGCCACTCGACGTCGCGCATGGCCTCGAGCGGCGCGCGGACGACGACGCGCAGGCGTCCCGGCTCGGGCTTCACGAACGCCAGCACGGTCACGCGGCTCGGGATCTCGTGCGCGCTCGCGACCCCGGCGCCGCCGAGTACGAGCACCGCGGCGAGCACCGCGGCGAGCACCGCGGCGGCCGCCCCGAACAGGGCGCGCGAAGCGCGGGGGGCGCCGGCCGGGAGCGGGCGGCGCCCGCTGGCGTGACGCGCGTCTGGACGCGGCCGGCTGGTCAGGGGTAGAATCGTGCTGCGCATTCCCCGCGATTATACCACTCGTGCAGGTCTGGACGCGAGTGCGAATGACCGTGGCGTGCTCCCTCAGCGAGGAACTCTACGATGCATCGTCCTAAGCTCGTCGTCGCCGGCGCAGTCACCGTCCTGATCGCGGGGCTCGCGATCGGTCAGTCGAGACTCCAGGCCGTGGCGGCCGCGCGCGCGGTCGACGCGCCGAGGTTCGAGGTGGATCCGTTCTGGCCCAGGCCGCTGCCCAACCACTGGCTGCTCGGCTCGGCGATCGGCGTCGGCGTGGACTCGCGCGACCACGTATTCATCGTGCATCGCGGCGACTCGACGCTCAACCAGCGCACCGAGGCCGGCGCCGACCGCGACCCGCCGATCGGGGAGTGCTGCCGTTCCGCCCCACCGGTGCTCGAGTTCGATCCCGAAGGGAACCTCGTGAACTCGTGGGGCGGGCCTGGCGACGGCTACACGTGGCCGTCGTCCAACCACGGGATCGCGATCGACGACAAGGACAATGTGTGGATCGGCGGCAACGGCCGCACCGACTCGCACATCCTCAAGTTCACCCGCGACGGCAAGCTGATCGCCCAGTTCGGGCAGACGGGGCAGGGCGTGAACAGTCTCAGCCGGGAGCACTTCGGCCGCGTGGCCAAGATCGCCTTCGACGCGGCAGCGCAGGAGGCGTATCTCGCTGACGGGTACGGCAACAAGCGCGTGGCGGTGGTAGACATGGCCAGCGGCGCGGTGAAGCGCTTCTGGGGCGCGTACGGCACCGTGCCGAAAGACACCAACATGGGTCCGTATGATCCCGCCGCCCCGCTGGCTCCCCAGTTCAGGAATCCGGTGCACTGCGCCGAGCCCACGCACGACGGACTGGTGTACGTCTGCGATCGTCCGAACAATCGCATCCAGGTGTTTCGCACGAACGGCAGGTTCGTGAAGGAGCAGCGCATCGCGCCGCTCACGCGCGGGGACGGCGCGGTGTGGGACATCGCGTTCTCACGGGACCCGCAGCAGAAGTTCATCTACCTGGCGGACGGCAAGAACGAGCGGATCTACGTCATCGATCGGCAGTCGCTGGAGACGCTGACGCAATTCGGCGGCGGCGGGCGGCAGCCCGGACAGTTCTTCGCGGTGCACTCGATCGCGACCGACTCGAAGGGCAACATCTACACGACCGAAACGTACGAGGGGAAGCGCGTCCAGAAGTTCGTGTACAAGGGACTGGCGCCGGTCACGAGGATGAACCAGGGCGTGCCCTGGCCCCCGCCCCCCTCCACTCGCTAGGTCGGTGGCCGCCGGCTACCTGTCATGCCGGCCGGTCACCCAGCCCATTCGTACCCTGATCTGCTCGGGTGTGGCGTCCGCGATCTCCTCGATGCTCCACGGGCCGTCATCGGAGCGTACGAGCCGGAGCCCCGCCCACGCGAGCGCCTCGTCGTAGCTCAGGTCCTCCACGCCGCCCACGTGGCGGTCGAACCACTCCTACATCGGCGCGCCCGCCCTCACCGCTGCGGCCGCGCCCCCCC
>DATKCV010000017.1:0-2132 GCA_035513015.1 Gemmatimonadaceae bacterium | reverse complement strand
GACGAATCGACGTCATAACCGATCATCCGGGCCAGATCGTGCGTGACCTGCTGCTCGAGCTTGGTCGTGGACTGCGAGACTTCGCTCGAGATGTTGTTCGGGTTGTGCAGCATCCCCGCGAAGTAGCCGAGCTGGCCGGCGAGCGTCTGCTCGCCGAGCATGTGGCCCTTGTACCTCTGGCTGAACACCGGCGCGGAATGCTTCAGCTCCGCCAGCAGCGTCCCGAGTCCCTCCTGGAGGCGCGCGATGCCGTCGGCGTACTCGCGGCTGTGCTTGTCCTCCCACGTGATGGCATGCGGGTCGGCGGGGTGGAAATCGGCTCTCCACCCCGCGTAATCCCGCACGACTCGCAAAGCGAGCTCCTCCAGGACCTCGCGGTTCTCGGCGTGTGGGCCGAGAAACCACGCCGCCAGCGGAGAGGTTCGAGCGTCGCGCAAGGTCACGTCTCCGTAGCCCGCGTCACGAGGACGGCCTGCATCGGCCGCGAGAGCAGCGCCGCCGAGACGCTGCCCAGCATCGCCCGCTGAGCGAGGTTGTAGCCGTGCGATCCGACGGCGATCAGGTCGGCACCGACCGACGCCGCATACTTCTCCAGCGTTGACGCGATGTCGCCCGAGAGCGATACCCGCTCCACGCGGATGTCCGGGTACAGCGCGGGGTCGGGCTCGTACTCGCCGATCCGGTCCATCGTGCCATCGATCTCCCACTTGCTCAGGTCCACCGACCAGACCTCGCCCGGAAGCGGCAACAGCGGCTGCACGTTCACGAGATGGAGCGTGCCCTTCCCGCCCAGCATCTCGATCGCCACCTGGCACGCGAACTTGCTGGCCGGACTGAAGTCAGCGCCCACGACCACGTTGCTGGGCGGCGTCGATCCGCGCGGCACGACGACGATCGGCAGATCGGTCTTCTGAATCACGCGGAGCGCGGTCGGCCGGCTCAGAATCCGCTCGACCGTTCCGTGCCGACCCGCACCGATCAGGATCATGCCGGCGCGGATGCCGTGCGCCTCCTCCGCCAGGACGTCCGCGGGGTCACCGATCTTCGCGATCCGCGTCCATACGGGCGGCGTCACGACGGTCGGCAGCAGATCTTCGAGAAATACTTCGCGAAGCTCGAGCCGCAGCTCGGCGGTCCGCTGCTCGCCTGGGGAGCCGGCCCCCACGCCGTGGAACGGCTTGAGCGCGCTGACGAGGTGGACGCGCGAGCCGGTGACGAGCGACAGCTCGGTGGCGTACTTCAGCGCGGGATAGGCTTCCTTGGTGTCGTCCACGCCGACGACGAATGGACGCGTGACACTCCAGTCTCGGGCAATCGTGCCGGCGTTCGCGGCGGGCGCGGGGGCCACTGGCGCGGTGAGGGTTTGGGTCTGCATGGCTGCTCCGAGTTTTGGGTTTCCGATCGTGAGTCGAAGGTGGCGTCACGGCCGAGCGACCTCTGTCGGGGGGGAGAGGATTTCTTGTAGGGCATACTCGCACGGCTAACGGCGACTCAGGACGCAGGACCCTTGCGGCCTCAATCCGCAGTCGCAATCACGTAGGTAATTCCCCGACCTTTTTGCCCCCGACCGCCCGACATACGCCGGCCCCGCGCGGCCTGACTATTCGTGCATGTCCACGCACACCGTACCGCTAATGCCTCAGATAGCCGATCGGGCGCCGGCCCCGGTGTGGGGTCCGCCTGGAGTGTTCCGCGGACACTTTCTTCCGGCCGCGACGGTGCTGTTTCTGGCCGGCGGATTCGCGGCATGGCTGTGGGTACCGGCACGCACGCTGGCCGGCGACGTGTGGATGGTGGGTCTCGTGCTCACCGGCGCGCCCGTGGTGTGGCGCACGCTGCGCAGCGCGCTGCGGAAAGAATTCTCCACCGACATCACCGCCACGCTCGCGATCATCGCCGCGATCCTGGTCGGACAGCCGCTTCCGGGACTGATCGTCGTGCTCATGCAGACCGGCGGCGAAGCTCTGGAAAGGATCGCGCGCGGGCGCGCGTCGGACGCGCTCCGCAAGCTCGAGGAAGACGCGCCGAGGATCGCGCACCTGCTGCACGCCGACAGCATCAGCGACGTGGCCGTCGGCGAAGTTGGCGTCGGCGCCATGGTGGTGATCCGCCCGGGCGAGCTGGTGCCGCTC
>DATKCV010000016.1:0-3141 GCA_035513015.1 Gemmatimonadaceae bacterium | reverse complement strand
CCCGTTGGACCTCGGTGCGCAGCCCTGGACCTTCCCGAAGCGGAACGCCACCATCGCCGCCCTCTCCGACGCGGTCGTCGTGGTCGAGGCGCCGCGCGGGTCCGGTGCGCTCATCACCGCGAAGGAGGCGATCGCGATCGGCCGGTCGGTCTTCGCCGTGCCTGGACCGATCGGGGCCCCGACGTGGCTCGGCTCCAATGACGCGATCCAGGACGGGCTGGCCCGGATCGTTTTCGGGTCGGCGCCGATCGCGACAGAGCTCGGCGTCGCGCTGACGAGCTGCGGGATGGAGGCGACAGCGGGCGCGATGGGCGGCCGGGCGGTCGAGCTGCTGTCCTCAGGAGCAACGCACCCGGACGAGCTGGCCGCTGAGCTCGGCATCTCGGCCGACGCCGCGGCGACGCTGATCGCCGACCTGCTTCTGGCGGGCGAGATCGTGTCGACGGCGGACGGGAGGTTCGCCAGGGCTGACTCTCGGTAAGGGCGCCTGCGGGATCTAAGGCTGGATCAGATCGTCGCCACGACCAGGCTGGAAGGCTCGGCGTCGAGGCCGATCACGTGGACGATCGCGAGGTCGGCGACGCTCAGCACCGCGATACCCAGGCGGGCGCCCTTGAGGGCGACGTAGAGCTCGTCCCCGTTCGGCGAGACGGCCGCGTCGACCGCCGTCCCCGGCAGGGGTGTACGAGCGGTGATGCGCTTGGAGGGGAGATCGATCGCCAGGACGCCATCCGCAGTGGTCACGTACAGCACCGACTCGGAGGTGCCGACCGCCATGGCTGTCGCGCTCGCGCCGACGCTGAAGCGATCGATGACGGTGAGCTGCTCCGTGTCCACGATCTGCACCACATCGGATCCGGCGGTCATGGCATAGATCCGAGTGCCGGAGCCACTCATGGCCATGGCGACCGGCGGCCCGCCGAGCGGGATCGTATAGGGGACGTGCCCTCCGCGCGTGTAGCTGGTCCCCGAGCGCACGTAGAGCATGTCGATGCCGTCGTGGGTCGCGACGAACATCTGGTTGTGCTTGTAGGACGCCGCGACGTCGCCCGGCGCGCCCTCGTACGGGAAGCGGGTGCTCGTTCCGCTGCGCACGTCGATCTGTTCGCCGGCCGAGCTGCCGATCACGAACGCGTTCCTGCCGTCACGGTTCGCCACGAGACGGCTTCCGTCCACGGTGACCTCGAGGCGACGGCTGGCGGCGCCGGTGCCGGCGTCGACAGTGACGAGCGAGCGGCCATCCAGCGCGTACAGCGTGCGCGTGTCGGTGGCCAGCGCGACCTCGTTCGCGGTGACGCCGAGCGATGCGGCACGGGCGTCGCGTGGCCCCGCCGCGACGAGGCGACCCCCGGCGACGGCCACGACACGCACCCCGACCTCCGACCTCGGAGGCGGGGGACGGTAGTGGTCCACGGTGGCGCGGCTCTTGGTCTTCCAGCCGTCGCGGTCCGTGAACGGATATGGATCGACGGTCTGGCCCGCGCCGAGGATCGGGTAGGGCGTGTCCGCGATCCCATCGCCGTCCCCGTCGGTCCCCTCGTGGTCGGCCCACCAGTTGCCTTGTTTGGTCGCGGGATCGTGCCAGACGTTGTCGCTCCGGCTGTCCGAGACCTGCGGGCGGTTGCCGACGACGTTGTTGTGGAAGAACACGTTCTCGCGCGAGTTGCTGTACCAGACGCCCCAGTTCACGTTGCTGTCGATGGTGTTGCCGATCACCCGGTTGGCGCGACCTTCGTAGAAGTAGATCCCGTATCCGCCCGGGCTGTTGTAGGTCTGGCGCGAGAGGTCGTTGCCCTCGACCAGCGACTCGCTGGTGTTCTGGAGGTGCAGCCCGTAGATGTTCCTCTCGACGGTGTTCCCACGGATCGTCGCCTGGGTGGAGTCGTGGACGTATAACCCGTAGCGGCTGTTGGACGCGCTCACGCCCTCGATCACGCCGTCGGTGACGCGGACGAAGTACACGGCGGTCGAGAACCCCGTGATGGCTCCGTTCTTGACGGTGACGCCGTTCATCCCCTCGACCCGCACGCCGACGCTGTCGAGCTGCGGCTGCGGCCAGGTCTGCGGTCCCATGCCCGGCCCGGTGATGCGCTTGCCGCCGAGGTCGACGGTCACGCCATCCGCGACCACGACCAGCCCATCGCCGGTGCAGGAAAGATCGCCTGAGAGGACGAAGTCCTTGTCAATGCGCTGGCCGCATCCGGGCGAGCTGCCGGCCTGGGTCGCCGCCGGCGTCGCCGTGGGAGCCGGGACGGAAGGTGCGGCGGCTGGACCGCTGGCCGGCGGCTGGCACGCGCAGACGATGAGGGCGGCCAGCGCGGAGGCGAGCGCGGCGCGCATCGTCATCCGAGCGTACATACAGCGTCGGACCCACCTCGGTTCCGCCAGCGGCGCCGGTCCACGCTGATGCCCGCGCGGACCTAGCGTTGAGCGATGCGCGAGGAAGCACAGCGGATCGCGGGGCGGCTCGAGGGGACGCTTCGCATCCCGGACGCTCCGGCGACCGCGATCATCGTGATCGCGCATCCTCTGCCGACCCACGGCGGCACCATGCGCAACCCGCTGATGGCCTCGCTGGCCCGCGCGGTCGCGGAGCGCGGGTGGTATGCGCTGCGCTTCAACTTCCGCGGGGTGGGGGACAGCGCGGGGGAATGGTCGGGAGGGCTCGCGGAGCCGGCGGACCTGACCCTTGCCGTGGACCACGCGCGCAACATCGCGCCCGGCCTGCCGCTTGGCGTGATCGGCTTCAGCTTCGGGGCGGTCACGGTCCTGCGCTGGATCACCACCGGCGGTCATCCGGATGCCTACGCGCTACTGGGTCTGCCCGTGCGCGCCGTGACCGAGAGCTCACGCGAGCTCCCTCCTGTCCCGGCCGGTTCGCTGATCGTGAACGGCGAGCGCGACGAATTCGGGACCGCGCAGGAGCTGCGCGCCGCGTACCCCGAAGCCGATGTGGTCGAGATCAAAGGCGCCGACCACTACTTCACCGGCCAGCGTGAGGATCTCACGCGCCTGGTCATCGACCGGCTCAGCGAGCAGCTGCGCCTCCGCTGAGCGGCGCGGACCCGGCTCGGGCCGATAACATGACGCTTCCCATGACCGCCGAGGTGACCACGACGCGCACGCAAACCGCTCCGCCCA
>DATKCV010000015.1:0-20371 GCA_035513015.1 Gemmatimonadaceae bacterium | reverse complement strand
TGCGCCCATGACGGTCGCTGAGCCGGCCGGCGAAGAAGTTCGTGAGCGCCTTCACCACACCAAACGTCGCAATGAAGGAAAGCGCCGCGGTCTTGCTGGCGAGACCGAATTCCACTTCGGCCAGCAGCGGCAGCACCGTGCGCTCGAGGCCGACCATCGCGCCGACGAACGCGTTCACGAGCACGAGCAGCCAGAACTGCCGCCAATTCGCTCGCAGCCCCAGGATCGAAAGCGCCGCAGGTGGATGCGGCGTGCGGGCAGCGCCGGCGGTCATCCCCGTCCGAGATTCGCGGCGCGCGTCTCCGCGGCTTCGGCAGGGCGAGGCGGGATGTCGCGCAGCATCGCGGCGACGAACGTCGCCCGGTCGGTGATCGTGAAGGCTCGATTGTAACGTCGCTCGAATCCGATGGTCGAGACGGGTTTGCCGCTCAGGCCGCGGCCGCAGACGGATCCCGAGAAGGCACCAGGCATCACCTCGACGTGATCCGGAAGGCCGCGGAGCCGTTCGGCACTCGCGAACAGCGCGTGCGCGCCCTCCTCCGCGCTCGAGGCGAGCTCGGTGCGACCCATGTCCCCGACCAGGAGGGTGTGCCCGGTGAGCACGAACCACGGGTCGCCCGAGCGCACGCGATCGGTGACGAGGAGCGCGATGTGCTCGGGCGTGTGTCCTGGCAGGTGGAGGACGTCGGCCACGACGTTGCCGAGCTCCAGGCGGTCTCCGTCGTGGACGGCGTGGAACGCGTACGTCGTTCCCGCGTCCGCGTGCAGCACGTACCTCGCGCCGGCGGCCGCGGCGAGCGCACGGCCCGTTGACAGATGATCCGCATGGACGTGCGTATCGATCACGTAGCGGATCGTCAGTCCGCTGGCCTCCGCGGCCTCGAGGTAGACGGCGGGATCGGCGACCGGATCGACGACGGCGCCGGTCGCCTTGCCACCACATCCGAAGAGGTAGGACGCGGCAACCACGGGCTCGGTGTGCAGGAACTGGCGCAGGATCACGGATGTATCTCCCTCGGCAAGTCGTCGGTGAGGATCAGCGGCTTCACACGCGTCGTCCGCCGGCGGTCGGCTGGCCACCGACGCTCACGGGGAGGCCCTTCGAGCGCCAGTCGGGGAGGCCCTCGTCCGCGCGTCTCGCGCGATAGCCGTGCTTTCGAAGGAGCGTCACCGCGTCGAGCGAGTAGACGCAGTAGGGTCCGCGGCAGTAGGCGATGATGTCGCTCGATTTGGGCAGCTCGCGCAGGCGGCGCCCCAACTCGGCGACGGGGACGGAGAGCGCGCCAGGGATGTGACCGGACTCGTACTCGTCCCTCGGCCGCACGTCGATGACGGTGGCATCGCCATCGCGGAGCTTCCGGCGCAGCTCGGCGAGCGTCACGGGCTGGAGCTCGTCGCGACTACCGATATGGAGATCGGTCACGCGTTCGACCTCGGCGAGCCGTTCGCGTCCGAGGTCCTGGAGCGCGCGGAGGAAGCGAAAGACCTGCTCACTGGCGAGTCGATAGTAGACGTACGACCCCTGGCGTCGGGTCTCCACGAGCTGCGCCTGTCTGAGCGCGCGCAGGTGGGCACTGGTGTTCTTGATCGGGGTGGCCGAGTGCTCGGCCAGCTGCTCGACCGTCTTCTCGCCCTGGCTCAGCAGGTCGAGGAGCTCGATACGGCGTGGCGCCGCGAAGGCGTGGCCGATGCGGGCGAACTGGGCGTAGAGGGGATCCTTGAGCTCGCGATGGGACATGGGGCCTCTTGACAATTCTACGATTCTATAGAATCATAGAGTCGCCCGGCGGCGTCAAGCCCCGCGCTGCCGCGCGACGCCGGCACGAGCCAGCCATTCGCGTACAGGAGTTGACGATGACCAACCCGATGCCACCCGTCACCGCACCCGCCATCCGCGACGACGCACGCGCCGTCGACGGGCTGGACGTGGAGCGGCTCCGGCAGGCGATTCGTGAGGAGTACGCACTCGTCGCCGCGGAACCCGAACGCGGTTACCACTTTCACACCGGTCGCCCACTCGCCCGGCTCCTCGGTTACGATGAGGCGTGGCTCGCCCAGATCCCGGAACCGAGCATCGCGTCGTTCGCCGGCACCGGCAACCCGTTCAGTCTCGCGCCGCTAGCACCGGGCGAACGTGTCGTCGATGTCGGGTGTGGCGCGGGGATCGACAGCCTCATCGCCGCGCGCATGGTCGGCGCCTCGGGGCGTGTGATCGGCATCGACATGACGCTCCCGATGCTCGAGAAGGCGCGCGCCGGTGCCTCCGAGCTCGACGCTGCGAACGTGACCTTCCTGGAAGGCTTCGCCGAAGCGCTGCCCGTCGACGATGGTTGGGCCGATGTCGTCATCTCGAATGGCGTGATGAACCTCTTTCCCGACAAGATGGCAGGGCTCGGCGAGATGGCGCGCGTGCTGCGGCCCGGCGGCCGACTCCAGATCGCCGACATCCTCGTGGAGAAGCCCATCTCACAGGGCGCGAAGCGCAACATTGATCTCTGGAAGGGGTGAATCGCCGGTGCTCTGCTGGAAGCGGAGCTGCGCGCGACGGTCGTCGCGGCCGGGTTCGTCGGGTTCGAGATCACGTGGCGAGCGGACGTGTTCGCGGGCGCCCCGCAGGCTGGGAGCGCCGCGAAGTTCGGCACAATGGGCATCAACTTCCGGGCGCGAAGGGCCGCCGATCCAGCGGAGTGGGCGCGTGCCGTCGAGGCTCTGCAATGCGAGGTGGAGCCGAGGTGACCGCATGCTGACCCGATCGCCGCCCCCGCCCCCGCCCTCGCATCCGCGCTCAGGTGGTCTGCGATCGGATCGGACCGACCTCCACGCTGGCGAGGTACGGGCCCCTATCGCGTGCCGCGTGGCGTCGGCGCCACCTGCACCGAGACCTCCAGCCCCTCGCGAACGCTCTGCGTGACCACGCAGTAGTCCTCGAACACCTCGAGACAGCGCGTCATCCGCGGAACGTCAGCCTCGGCGATCTCCGGCGCGAGTCGCACCTTGATCTCGCCGATGCGGAGGCGTCCGGCCTCGGCAAGCGGACGTGCGGCATGCCGCCGTTGGGGGGGATTGCAAAGCTTCGGGAGGAGCAGCATCTCTCCTGCCGCTGCTGAACGCCGTGCCCCCCGAAGGTTCCCGTCCCCCTTCGCAGTTCCCCCAAATGCCAATCCTCGGTTTCGTCGTCGCGCTGCGGCTCGTCGCTGCAGCCGCCGCTTTCGTCATCGCTGTACCCGCTCTCGCCGCCGCACAACTGCCGGTCACGCAACCCGCACCGGTGCAGCAGGTGCAGCCACCTCGCGCCGATACGACCACTCCGCCACTCGCCGTCGTGCCGGCCACCGACAGCGCCCGCGAGGTGGAAGCCGGCGCGATGGGCGGCGCCGACCGGGCCATGGGAGCGGTGAACGCCGTCGTCGGGTACTTCCTGTTCTTCGACGTGCTGTTCTGGGACGATGACCACACGGTGCCGTTCATCGTGCTCTGGCTCGTGGTCGCCGCGGTGTTCCTCACGTTCCGCATGGGCTTCATCAACATCCGCGCGTTCGGGCATGCCGTCGACGTCACGCGCGGCAAGTACACGCCGCCGGGCGTCGCCGGCGACGTCTCGCACTTTCAGGCGCTCAGTACCGCGCTGTCGGCGACGGTCGGACTCGGCAACATCGCCGGCGTGGCGATCGCGATCTCGCTCGGCGGGCCGGGCGCGACGCTGTGGATGATAGTGGCCGGCCTGCTCGGCATGACGACGAAGTTCACCGAGTGTACGCTCGGCCAGATGTATCGCGAGGTGCGCCCCGACGGCCGCATCCTCGGCGGCCCGATGCAGTATCTGTCGAAGGGGATGGCGGAGCTCGGGAAGCCCGGCTTCGGCAAGGCGCTGGCGGTGCTGTTCGCCATCCTCTGCATCGGTGGCTCCCTCGGCGGCGGCAACAGCTTCCAGGTTAACCAGTCGCTGAACGCGATGCAGGAGACCTTTCCGATTCTGGCCTCCACCCCGTGGGCGTACGGTCTGCTCATGACGTTCCTGGTCGCGATCGTGATCGTCGGCGGCATCAGACGCATCGCCCACGTCGCCGAGGGGATCGTGCCGATCATGTGCGGCGTGTACCTGGTCGGTGCGCTGGTCGTGATCTTCATGAACGTGGACGCGGTGCCGGCGGCCTTGGGAGCGATCGTCACGCAGGCGTTCGCGCCGGATGCCCTGTATGGAGGGATCATCGGCGCGCTCGTGGTGGGCTTCCAGCGCGCGGCGTTCTCGAACGAAGCCGGCGCGGGATCGGCGGCGATCGCGCACTCCGCGGCGAAGTCCGAGTATCCGGTGCGCGAGGGCATCGTGGCGCTGCTGGAGCCGTTCATCGACACGGTCGTGGTGTGCACGATCACGGCGCTGGTCGTGGTGATCACGGGCGCCTACAACAATCCCGAGTACGCGGACCTGATCGCGGGGAGCAAGGGTGCGGCCCTGACCTCGCGGGCCTTCAGTGAGGAGATCAGGTGGTTCCCGTACGTGATCTCCGCGGTCGTGTTCATGTTCGCGTACTCGACGATGATCTCGTGGTCCTACTATGGGGAGCGGTGCGCGGTGTGGCTGTTCGGCGAAGGCGCGTCGGGATACTTCAAGGCGCTTTTCCTTCTCTTCGTTTTCCTGGGCAGCGTGATCACGTCGGCGAACGTGCTCAACTTCGGCGACCTGATGATCCTCGGCATGGCGTTCCCCAACCTGATTGGCGTGTACTTCCTGCACGGCCGGGTGCGACGCGCCATCGCCGAGTACTGGGCGCGGTACCGGGCCGGCGGCATGCCGGTGTACAAGTGAGGGCGGAACGCCCCGATCAGCGATCGGCTCGCGCTGGCTGAACGAATCAAGTCGCTGACGGACAATGGGAAATGGCGCGACGAGTGGCTGCTCGTGGAGTCAATCCACGTGGCGAAGCGTGCTACGGTCATCGTATCGGAGGACAGCTCGGCGGGTTTGGTTCTGGCGGCGAGCGCCGACCTCCTGAGGCGCGTTCGTGCGGCCCGGGATTGGGGAGCTGCTTGACTCCTGACATTCGCGCCTGTGCCTGGCCCGGGATGCCGAGGGACTGCGCCCTCGTGTACCGGAGCAGCAGTGTGCATACTGAGGGCGCCACGAAGCCAACGCCGAACGCCGGAGACATCGATGTCCCCCACGCGCCGCGACTTTCTCGCCACCTCCGCCGCAGCCGCCCTCGGCATCACCCTCGGGCGCCCGCTGTCCGCGTTCGCCCATGAGCAGGCACAGGCGCAGCCGGTCTTCACACCGATCCGACGCAACGTCGGCACGTTCACGATGCGCGGCGGCACCGTCGGCTGGCTGGTGAACGCGCGCGGCGTCGCCGTGGTCGACACACAGTTTCCGGCCGAGGCTCGCGCCCTGCTCGCCGGCCTGCAGGAGCGGTCGAACACTCGCCCCATCGACGTGCTGCTCAACACCCACCATCACGGCGACCATGTGTCCGGCAACCCGGTGTTCCGCGGGGTCACGCAACGCGTCGTCGCGCACGGCATGGCCGACCAGCACATGCGTCGCGCGCCCGGGGCGCAGCAACCGCAACAACGAGAGCAGAACGCACCGGAGCCGCTTTACCCGGACACGACGTTCACCCACATGTGGTCGGCCGACGTCGGCGACGAGCGTCTCATCGCCCGGCACCACGGGCGCGCACACACGAGTGGCGACGCGGCGATCACCTTCGAGCGGGCGAACGTGGTGCACATGGGCGACCTGATGTTCCACCAGCGGCATCCGGTGGTAGACCGGGCCGCGGGCGCGTCGATGCGGAACTGGGCGCGCGTGCTCGACCAGGTGGTGAACGCGCATGCGCCCGACACGATCTACATTTTCGGCCACGCGAACACCGGACTGCCGGTCACCGGCAATTCCGGCGACCTGCTGCGGTTCCGCGACTATCTCGGCGCGGTCCTCGAGCTCGTCGAGCGGCAGGCGCAGGCGGGCCGCTCGCGCGAGGAGATCCTCGGGATGCGCGATCCGCTCGCGGGCTTCGAGAAGTGGGGACGGTTCGGGCAGCCGGGCGGGCGCGATCCGCTCACCGTGGCGTACGAGGAGGTGACGACGGGGGCGTAGGAGGGTCCGTCGATCGAGACAGTGTACCGCGCATCCATCGCGGGAAACGAGCGGACGTACACCTCGCGCCGCCCCGATTCATCGGCGATGTACTCCAGCCACCGGCCATCGGGGGACAGCGCCGGCGATTCCTCATTGGCCGTGGTCGCGAGGAACACGCGCGGGGGCTCCGTCGCGCCCGACGAGGCTAGCAGAGGTCGCGGCTCACCCCGACGGCGGGCTGCTGGCGGGGAGTGTGGCGGCGCCTCGGTTTCGCTAGTCCGCCTTCAGCACCAGGTTGGGATCCAATCGGGACGCCCGCCACGCAGGAACCCAGCATGCGACAGCGCCCACCAAGGCGATGGTGATGACTACAGCGCCGATAGTCGCGGGATCCGTGGAACGCACGCCGAACAGCATGCTCGCGATCATTCTCGCCGTCGCTGTGGCACCGACGAGACCTGACAATAAGCCGACGACGAGGGTCCGAAGTCCCTGCCGCATGACGAGCGCGATCACGTGAGAACGAGCCGCACCGAGGGCCATCCGAATGCCGATCTCACGTCGGCGATGGGCCACCGTGTACGAGAGCACTCCGTACGTGCCGACGGCTGCCAGGAGCAATGCCAGCACAGCGAACGCGCCGAGCAGCTGCGCCAGCAGTCGAGGCCGGCGAATCGATTCCTCGAATACGGCATTCATGTCCCGCAGACGCACAATGGGAACGGCTGGGTCGAGCTCATGCACCAGGCGATCGAGCGTGCGCGACAGCGCCGCTGGCGCGAGTGCCGTCCTGAGCACGACATCCATGGTGGGAACGGCGTACTGGTGCTGGTCGGCGAGTAAGTAGAGCTCCGACTCGGTCTCCAGGTCGACTCCGCGCTGCTTCACGTCCCTGGCAACTCCGACGACCGTGGCCCAATGGCTGTGACTCGCGCCAATGGCGGCAGGCAGGTTGAGCCGCACGCGCCTGCCGATCGGATTGCCTTCCTTCCACACCGTCTTCGCGAGCGTCTCGTTGACTACGACGACCGCGTTGACCGATCCCACATCCGCCGCTTCGAAGCCCCTGCCGGCGAGGAGCGGAATTCCCATTGTCGCGAAGTAGTCCGACATGACCAGGTGGTAGTAGTCGATGATGACGCGCCTCCCACCTTGCGCGCCCGAATCGTCCACTACGGTCGTGCGGATTCTCTGCGGCGGTCGGTGCAGGGGAAGGCCGGACATGGCAGTCGCGGACAGTACTCCGGGCTGCGACCGAAGCTGCGACAGGAGCCGCCGATACTCTCTCTCGCGCGTAGCAGGTTCCGTCGTGGCCTGTGGCAGAGTCATCGAGAACGTCACGAGGCGTGCCCGATCGAATCCTGCATCGACGGAGCCGAGATTGTGCACCGTGCGCACGAGCAGGGCGGCGCTGAGCACCAGCATGACCGCCAACGCGACCTCGGCGACAACGAGGGTACGGCGCACTCCGTGACCCCCCATACTGCTCGCAGCTCTGTCGCCGCCCTCCTTCAGCAGGCTCGCGACTCCGCGCGACCGTCCGTCGGCAATCGGCGCGAGCCCGAAGAGCAGACCGGACGCCACCGAGGTTCCGAGCGCGAACAGCATGACCGGGACATCGATGGTGATGTCACTTGAGCGCGGTACGCTCATCGGGAAGGCTCGGATCAGCGCGTCCACCCCGACCGCGCCGAGCCACAAGCCCAGAAGGCCGCCCGCGCCGGACAGGATCAGTCCCTCCGTGATCGTCTGTCGAAGAAGGCGACCGCGACTCGCGCCAAGCGCCGTCCGCAATGCGAACTCGCGACGACGAGATTCGGCGCGCGCCATCACGAGGGTCGCCAGATTCGCACAAGCGATCAGCAGTACGATTCCGGCGGCCACTTGCGAGACCAGTATGGGAAGCCTGGCGCTTCCAACGATCGCCTCCTGCACCGGCTGCACGTGCAGCCCGTGATCTTCCTCTCGCGAAAGGCGGCTGGTAGGGACATGGCCCGTCGTGCTGACGAGGGCACCCCAGTCATCGAGCAACGCGGTCAACTCGGCTCGCGCCGATTCGAGAGTAGCCCCGCCGCGCAACCGTCCCATGACGTGCAGAATGTGAAAGTCGCGATTCTGGCGTATGGCCGCCGGAAGCCCCACGGGCAACCAGAGCTGCGTGCGGTTGTCCAGAACGTCGACCTCGGGCGGCATAATGCCAACGATCTCGTGAGGCCGACCGTCGATCTCGACCATGCGCCCGAGCACGGGTTGTCCACCGAACGCGGATTGCCACAGTTCGTGCGAGAGAATCGCCACTGGCGCCGCGAGCGGTCCAGATCCGAGCTCCGTCTCCTCCGGGCGAAAGAAACGGCCGGTGAGCGGCTGAACACCCAGCACATCGGGCAGATGGGCGTCGATCGAGACCGAGCGAACGCGCATGGGTCGATCACCCGCGGTGAGGTTCACCTCACCTGTGGTATAGCCACCCATTCCAGTGGTGAATGCACCGAGAGCTGCAAACGATCGGTTGATGTCCCGGAGCTCGAGGTACTCGTGTGCCGACAACGCGCCCGGGACTCCGAGTGCCGCCGATTCCGTCGTAATCTGGACCAACTGTTCTGGACGGTGATATGCCAGCGGACGCAGGAGCACGCCATTGACGATCGTGAAGATCGCGGTGTTCGCTCCGATGCCAAGCGCGAGCGTGAGCAGTACGACCGCGGTGAAACCCGGGGTGCGGCGAAGCGATCGGATCGCATGGCGCCCGTCGCGCGATAGATCGCCGACCCATGGCAGGCCGCGTTGGTCCCGCAACTCGTCCATTGCATGTGCGGCGCTCCCGCTGCGAAGTCGCGCCACCCGCGCCGCGTCGACAGGACTCACTCCACGCCGTCGAGCATCCTCCTCGGCCAGCGTGAGGTGCAGGCGGAGTTCCTCCTCAAGGTCGTGATCGCTTCTGCCTGGACGAATGGTTCCAGTGACTCGACGGATCCACTCTCGGAATGCGCGCATACGACCTTCCGTGCTCAGGTGTTGCCGAGCAACAGCGTGTGAATGATGCCCGCCATGCGATCCCACGCCTTCCGCTCCTTGGCGAGCTGACGTCGTCCTTGCGCCGTCAGAGCGTAGAATCGTGCCTTTCGGTTGTTCTCCGTGGTGCCCCAGACGCCGTGGAGAAGGCCGCGCTGCTCCAGGCGCATCAGCGCAGGGTAGAGCGTCCCCATGTTGAGCTGGAGTGCGCCAGCCGAAACCCGTTCGAGATTCGCCGCGATGGCGTAGCCGTGCAGCTCGCCGAAAGTCTGCAGCGTCTGCAGGACCATCAGATCCAGCGTTCCCTGCAGGATTGCTGTCTTGGATTCGCTTCTATTGGACACGCCAATAGAGTAGCACCGCTGCATTAGGCTGTCAAATGGAGAGGAGGTTCGGGTCATCGGCAGCGTGTCGCCCTGATGCGCGATCTGATCTGGGTCGCGATCGGCGGACTCCTGCTCACCGTTGCCGTGTTCATGGCGGCCGCCGATCTTGCTGCGGCACTGGGACCGGAGCGACGGGCGCTGCGAGGGTACCGAGTTCAAGACCCCCGAATCCTGCCGCCGACCCTGCACGTATGGCGGGAACAGCTGCAGACCTGCCACTGACCCCGGAAGGGAGATCGGATGCTCGAGACCTGGAAGCGCGACCTGACCCATGCCGCGAGGAGCCTGTTCCGGGCACCGAGTTTCACCGTGATCGCCGCGCTCACGCTGGCGCTGGCCATCGGGGCGAACACGGCGATCTTCAGCGTCGTCGACACGGTGCTGCTCGACCCGCTCTCGTTCCCGGAGCCGGACGAGCTCGTCGTCATCAGGGGGACGGCGCCGGGGACGGACCTCGAGGAGGAGTTCGGGCTGGGGGCGGAGTTCTACCTGACCTACAAGGAGAACGCCCGCTCCCTCGAGGACCTCGCGTTCGCCGGGGGTGGGCAGACGACGGTGCGGTCGGGCCGGCACACGGAGCGGCTCTTCATCGCCACGGGGCCACCGTCCCTGTTCACGACGCTCGGTGTGACTCCCGTAATCGGCCGAAGCCCGACCATGGAGGATGAGGAGGGGACGGTCGCCGTCATCAGCCACTGGCTGTGGAACGACTGGTTCGGACGCG
This sequence comes from Gemmatimonadaceae bacterium, assembly GCA_035513015.1. Taxonomy (GTDB): domain Bacteria; phylum Gemmatimonadota; class Gemmatimonadetes; order Gemmatimonadales; family Gemmatimonadaceae; genus DATKCV01. The sequence continues at coordinate 10,170 of DATKCV010000015.1, read as the reverse complement.
ACCGTGGCGTTCTGGGGCAGACGATCGAGGTCTCGGGGGAGTTCCGGACGATCGTGGGCGTAATGCCGCCGGAGTTCGAGTTCCCCAGCGAGGAAATCTCACTCTGGGCCCACGACCTGATCACGCCACCGGTCCGTCCAGGGGGTTTCAATCTGAACCTCGTGGGGCGACTGGCGCCGGGAGCAACCCGTGAGTCGCTGACGGCGGAGCTCGCGGGGCTGACGCCACGAATCCTCGAGCAGTCCGGTGGGCCACCACCATACGCGCGCATCCTGGAGCAGTTCCGCCCGATCGTGCGCTCGCTCGAGGAGCAGCTCGTCGGCGACTTCGCCACACCTCTCTGGATCCTCCTCGGGACCATGGGGATCGTCCTGCTCATCGCGTGCGCGAATGTCGCCAACCTGCTCCTCGTGCGGGCGGAGGCGCGGGAGCAGGAGCTCTCCGTCAGGAAGGCGCTGGGCGCCGGCCGCGGCCGGCTCATCCGGTCGCTCCTGTCCGAGGCGCTGATCCTGGCCTTGCTCGGCGCGACGCTGGGGGTCGTCTTCGCCTGGGTCGGTGTGCCCCTCGTCGTCCGGACTGCACCGGAGAGCATTCCGCGGATCGGCGATGTCGGGATCGACGGCGCCGCGCTGCTGTTCACGGCTCTGGTCGGAATCGCGGCGGCGCTGGTCGCCGGGATCCTGCCGGCGCTCAAGTTCTCCAACCCGGATGTCGCGACCGCGCTCCGGAGCTCGCAGCGGACCGGGACGACCGGGAGCCCGGTGACGCGGAACGCTCTCGTCATCGTCCAGACCGCGGCCGCGTTGGTCCTGCTGGTCGGGTCGGGCCTGCTGCTTCAGAGTTTCCGGGCGCTCCGCGGCGTGGACCCGGGCTACGACACCCGGAACATCCTCACCTTCCAGATGGCGCCCGACCCGGAGCAGCACGGGCTCACCGACCCCCCGGCTCTCGCACGATTCCACTACATGTTCATGGACCGACTCGCTGCGATTCCGGGCGTCGAGTCCGTCGGCCTCGTGAACACGCTCCCCCTCGACGAGGGCGCCGGCAATACCCGGGTGGCAACCGCGGGCTACAGCGGCGCGCCCGAGAACGCTCCCCGCGTCCGCCTCACGTTCGCCGACGGCGACTATTTCCGGACGATGGGCATCAGCCTCCTGGCAGGGAGGACCTTCGAGCGCAGGGTCGAACCGACATCGGACGTCAACGCGATCGTCAGCCGCTCCGCCGCCGAGCGCCTCTGGCCGGGGGAGAACCCCATCGGTCAGGTGCTCCGCCCCGCCGGCGCCAGCGACGCGTTCCCGTGGATCACCGTCGGTGGCGTCGTCGAAGACGTCATCCTCGCCGACTTTCGCGAGCAGAGCCCCGAGCCGCTCATCTACCTGCCGCTGGTGGGCCCGACGGCCCGCGCCTGGGGCGTCGGCACCCCCGCCTACGTCGTGCGGTCGCCGCAGGCGGAGCGACTCGCGCCCCAGATTCGCGCCCTCATTCAGGAGATCGCCCCCGGCGCCCCCATGTACCGCGTCTTCACCATGGAAGCGCTGGCGGACCGCTCAATGGCCCGTCTCACGTTCACCATGCTGACCCTGTTCATCGCGGCGGGTCTCGCCCTGATCCTGGGTGCGGTGGGGATCTACGGGACGATCTCGTACGTGGTCGCTCGGCGAACGCGGGAGATCGGGATCCGAATGGCGCTCGGTGCTCAGGCGGCGGACGTACGGCGGATGGTGGTCACGCAGGGCGGGCGCGTCGCACTGGTGGGCGTGGTCATCGGCCTGATGGCCGCGCTGTTTTCGGCGCGGTGGCTGGAAAGCCTGCTCTTCGAGGTCCAGGCCCGCGACCCGATCGTCTTCGCGGCGGTGTCGGTGCTCATGATCGGTGTGGCGCTGTTCGCGAGCTACCTGCCGGCGAGGAGGGCGTCGGCAGTGGATCCGGTGGAGGCGATCCGGATGGAGTAGGCGGGTGCAGGGAGCGAAAAATTCTCACCGCGCGCAGACGGGCCCCCGTGGAGCCAGCATTCTCGCGCTACCCGACGTACTTTTCGAGGTGCGCGACTCCACCTTCCGCCGCCGCGCGGGACTCGTGAATGCAGCCTGTCGCCGTCACGGACTGACGGCCACGTGGTGCCTCTGCCTCCTCCTGGGCGGCTGCGCCACGTCGGCGCGCACGCCATCTCCGGCGGCTGCCGCATCGGCTCCGCCAGTCGAGGCGCCCGCCGCCACGGGTGAGATGGCCCACCATCACCACGGCGCGGAGAGCGCCCCGATCACGATCCCGCCAGGAGCGCTCTTCACCGAGGCCGACGTGCGCTTCATGCAGGGGATGATCGCGCACCACGCGCAGGCCATCCACATGTCGCGCATGGCCGAGGCACGAGAGGCGAGCCCGCGGCTGGTGCGCTTCGCGCAGAAGATCGACCTCTCGCAGGCTGGCGAGATCGCGCTGATGCAGGACTGGCTGCGCGCGCACGGCCAGTTCGCTCCCGACACGTCGTCGTGGCGAACGATGACGATGCACGGCATGCTCACCGCCGAAGAGCTTGCACGCCTCGAGGCCGCGCGCGGCGCGTCGTTCGACCGGCTGTTCCTCCAGTACATGATCCGTCACCACGAGGGCGCGCTGCAGATGGTGGCGGACCTGCTCGCCAATCCGCGGGCCGCGCAGGATGTCGACGTGTCCGTACTCGCCAACGACATCGAGACGACGCAGACGGCCGAGATCGGCCTGATGCGTCAGATGCTCGACGAGCCGTGAACCTTCTCTTCCAGGAGTCGCAGACGATGAACCCCGCCCGCTGGACGCGCGTCGCAGGGCCGACGCTCGCATTCATCCGCTCGCTCGGGCCGGCCCTCGCACTGTCGCTTGCGCCGGTCCTCGCGCTCGCGCCCTCGCTCGGCGCGCAGACGTATCCGAGCGGCAACGACCCGCGCAACGGGCTCACGCCAGGCCTGCACGACGCCGGCGTCGCCGCGAAGGGAATGCGGCTCGTCTCGTCGGCCCCGAAGCCGGCGCCGTTCGATTCGATCAGCGGCCTGACCTTCGTCAACTCCGACCTCGCGTTCCGCGGAAACCTCGTCTACCAGGGCAACTTCGCCGGGTTCTCGATCTGGGACGTGAGTGATCCGGCAAAGCCGGTGCAGCTCTCGGTTGTGGAGTGCATCACGTCGCAGGGCGATCCGTCGATCGTGGGCAATCTGCTCTTCGTCTCCGCCGAGGGCCGCGGGAACCGGAAGGACTGCGCGAAGGGCGGCGTGGAGGATCCGGCCGATCACATGACGGGCGTGCGCATCTACGACGTGTCCGACCCGCGCGCGCCGCGGCTCGTGAAGAACGTCGAGACGTGCAAGGGCTCGCACACGCACACCGTCATCCCGCACCCGAGCGATGCCGGCGTCGTCTACATCTACGTCTCAGGGAGCCAGAATGCGCGCCCGGAGTCGGAGCTCGCCGGCTGCAGGAACGCCGGCGACCCCGCGGACGAGACGAACTCGCTGTACCGGCTCGACGTGATCAGGGTGCCGCTGGCCAGGCCACAGGAGGCGGAAGTGGTGACCGGCGCGCGCATCTTCACCGGTCTGAGTCCCGCGCCGGCCCGCGCCGGCCGCGAGCGCGGTGCGCGAGGCGTCCCGGGGGCGGACAGCGCGATGATGGCACAGATGGCGGCCGCCGGGCCGCGCAACTGCCACGACGTGACGGCGTATCCGGCGATGGGCCTGCTCGCCGGGGCGTGCGGCAGCTACGGGTTGCTGGTGGACATCTCGAACCCCGAGCGGCCGGTTCGCCTCGACGCCGCGGCCGACACGAACTTCTCGCTCTGGCACACGGCGGTGTTCAGCAACGACGGCTCCAAGGTCGTCTTCACCGATGAGTGGGGCGGCGGCACGTCGCCCAACTGTCAGGCAACACACCCGCTGGAGATGGGCGGGAACACCACGCTCTCGATCGGCCCCGACAAGAAGTTCAGGCAGCACGCCTACTTCAAGCTCCCCAGCGCGCAGACGGCGCAGGAGAACTGCGTCTCGCACAACGGCTCGCTCGTCCCGGTGCCGGGGCGGGACATCATGGTGCAGGGGTGGTATCAGGGCGGCGTGAACGTGATCGACTTCACCGACGCCGACCGGCCGTTCGAGATCGGGTTCTTCGACCGCGGCCCGGTTGACCCGCCGCTGGCGGCCAACGAGGATGGGACGGTGAGCCGGCAGCGCGGCACGATCGCCGGCTCGTGGGGCGCGTACTGGTACAACGGCCTCGTTTATTCGTCGGAGATGGCGCGCGGGCTCGACATCCTCGAGTTGCTCCCGTCCGAGCATCTCTCGGCGAACGAGATCGAGGCGGCGAAGCTCGTCCGGATGGAGGAGTTCAATCCGCAGAGCCAGCCGCGGATCGTGTGGCCGGCGGCGTTTCCGGTCATCCGCTCGTACCTCGATCAACTGGTGCGGAACGACGGGCTCAACGCGGCGCGCACCACGGCGATCGCGCAGGCGCTCGATGCGGCGGAGCGGCAGACGGGAGTTCGGCGTCGCGCGGCGCTCACGATGCTCGGGGCGGAACTTCAGGCGGACGTGCGAACTGCGCGGGACGCGGCTCGCGTGCGCGCGATGGCGGCGGCGGTTCGTGATCTGGCAGAGGCGACGCGGTAGATAGTCCTGCTGGGCGAAGTGGATAGGGTCGGCTGGGGTTCAGGCGGCCCTTTCCATTGTGCCGCGGGAGCGGAAGCCGGAGTGCCCACGTGAGAGGCTGCTTCAACGCATGGCGCCGAGGAACACGCCGACGAGGGTCGCGCCGACCTTCCTCGCACCATACAACAGCCACCCAATGGGCAGAGCCAGCATCGCGCACGTCGCCCGCCGGGGTTCGGCGGCGATTGGCGCGGGTACGCGACACCGTCGGCCTGAAGGCTCGCCAAGCCCCGTCCATAGCAGATCCAGGAAACGGGAATAGCGTGATCGCATAGTTCCGGTTATCTTACAAACGGAACTATGGTCTCCTTGCTACTTCCATTTCGCCCGAGGCGACTGCCCCCGGCATGCCTGGCCGCTTCGTCTCTCGAACCTGGCAGTACGACCCCACCATCGCCGCGCCGGCGCGCTACAGGCGCGCCTGCCGGTATGACGCGTTCGTCCCGGCAGAACTATCCTCGCTCGAGCTCAGCCTCGACGCACCACTCGCGGGCCTCGTGTCGGAGGCAGAGCACGCCATCCGGCAGCTGAACGATGAGGGCGGATCGACACTCGCCCCCCTGGCGCGATTACTCTTGCGAACCGAATCCATCGCTTCGTCGAAGGTCGAAGGGATACAGCTCGGCGTACGCGAGCTCGCCCGAGCCGAGGCAAAAGCAGAATCGGGGCTCAATCCAGGACCCACTGCCACGGAGGTGCTTGCCAACATCGACGCGATGGTCCTCGCGATGGACGAAGCAGCTGACGTGGCGCGCTTCGGCGAGGTCGAGCTGCTCGCCATTCACCGCCGACTGCTCGAACGCGCACCTCACCGGCACATCGCCGGACGAATTCGTACCACGCAGAACTGGATCGGCGGCAACGACTACAACCCTTGCGGGGCGGATTTCGTGCCTCCTCCACCAGAGGAGGTACCCCGCCTGCTCGCGGACCTTTATCGAGCCATTGACGATGACACGCTGCCACCGCTCGTGCAGGCCGCGCTGGTCCACGCCCAGTTCGAAACGATTCACCCCTTCGAGGACGGCAACGGGCGCGCCGGGCGGGCACTCGTCCACGTGGTTTTCAAGCGTCGTGCGATTGCGCCCCGTTTCGTTCCCCCGATCAGCGTCATCTTCGCCGGAGCGAAGGACCGTTACATCGCTGGCCTCACGCGATTTCGCGAGGAAGGCGTCGCCGAATGGGTCGAGCACTTCGCCGCCGCAACTGCGAGGGCGGCGCGGCTTGCACGCGCGTACGTGATCGCGGTTCGCACGCTGCAGGAGCAGTGGCGCGAACAGCTCCATGCGACGCAGCGGCCTCCACGCGCTGACGCCGCCGCGTGGGCCATCATCGAGCTTCTGCCTGCACATCCAATGATCTCGGCACCCGTCGCCGCAGCTGTCACGGATCGCGCGAAGAGCAAAGTATACGAAGGGATCGAACAGCTCGTCGGTGCCGGCGTGCTGCTGTCGCTCACAGAAGGGAAGCGGAATCGCTGGTGGGAGGCCGCCGGCCTGCTCGATCTCATCGCTCGGCTGGAGGAGGGTCATCTCCCTCCTCGACTGCTCCACGGTTCTGTGTGACTCGGCAATCCTCTCGCGGTCAGAGCCTCAGCCGGTACCCGAGCTTGCGCACCGTCAGGATATGGTTCGGCCGGGCCGGGTCGATCTCGAGCTTGGCTCTGAGTGTCGCGACATGCGTGTCGACCGTGCGGCTCGTCACGGAGGCGCGGTATCCCCACGCGTCATGCAGCAGGGTCTCCCGGGTGACGACCCGCCCCTGGTGCCTGAGCAGGCAGAGCAGGAGCTCGAATTCCTTGGGCGACAGCTCGATGGGTTGCCCGTCGCGGTCGACCGTTCGGCGGGCAGGATCCACCTCGACGACGCCGAAGCGGACCGGCCCTGCCGGAACCGGGTCCGAAGCGACGCGACCACTGCCCGACCGTCTGAGCAGCGCCTCGACCCGGGCGATCAGCTCCAGCACACCCACCGGCTTCACCACGTAGTCGTCGGCCCCGAGGCGGAATCCCCTGAGCTTGTCGATCTCTTCGCCGCGAGCCGAGAGGATGAGCACCGGAATAGCGGAGCCGCACGCGCGGAGGTCCTGCAGCACCTCGAACCCGTCCCCGTCGGGAAGCATGAGGTCGAGGACCAGCACGTCGGGCTCCTCCCGGACGAGAGCGCGCCCGGCCAGCTCGCGGCCTCCGGCCACCTCCGCGGCGAAGCCCGCCGCCTCCAGACTACGGGAGATTCCGCGCGCCAGCGTCTCGTTGTCCTCCACCACCAGGACCCGCTTCACGCTTCCACGTCCTTCGGCGCACGTGGATCGACGCGGAGCCGGACCACCACCCGCGTACCCGCCCCCTCGCCGCCCTCGATCCACGCCCGGCCGCCCATCGCCTCGACCGCATCGTGAACGACGGCGAGGCCGATTCCCGAGCCCGCCTCTCCGCCGTGGGTCCCGTTCCGCTCGAGCCGGACGAACGGCTTCCAGACCCGCTCCCGCTCGTGCGGCGGGATACCGGGGCCCTCGTCCTCCACGAGGATCTCCACCGCCCCGTTCCTCGCCACCGCGCGCACGTCCACACGCTGGCCGACCGGCCCGTAGCGCACCGCGTTGTCCAGAAGGTTGAAGAGGACTTGGCGCAGCGCGCGGGAGTCGCCGCGGACCGCCGGGAGATCCCGGGGGATCTCCACGGTCAGGCGAACGTCTCCGCTCCGCGCCAGGGGACGGAACGCCTCCACGGTCTCGCCGACCACCTGCGCGAGGTCCACCGACCGCGCTTCCTCGGCCGGCCCGTCTGCCGCTCTACCGCCCGCGAAGGCGAGCACCCGCTCGACCAACCCGATGAGCCGTTCCGCTTCCCGCTCGATGACGCGAATCGCTTCCGCACGCTCGGCGGCGGAGCCCGCCCGTTCCATGCGGAGGAGCTGGGAGAAGAGGAGGATCGACTGGAGCGGCGTGCGAAGCTCGTGGGAGACATTGGCCACGAAGCGCTCCCGCGCCTGGACGAGAGCCATCGAGCGTTTGACCTGAACGATGGTGGCCACCCCGAGAGTCGCAGCCAGCACCACCAGAATCCACGTCCCGTCTCTGCGGCCGGGGATGCCGCCCGCGACGAGATCCTGCGCTACGCGAGCCGGCACACCGACGGAGAACGTGAGCCCCTGAAGGGGGCCTGCAATATCGCTCGGCCGTGTTCCCGTGAACGTTGCCTCGCCGGAGGCTGGCGAACGGTGAACGATCGATCCCCGGAGGTCCGCGACGGTGAGCATCACGAGCGTGTCGGAGCCGCGGGACTTCGTGGGAGGAAGGAGCGCGGTGCGCCGCGCTTCGTCGAACACCGATCCCCCGGCGGATTCGTAGCAGTGGGCGAGTGCGTGCGCCGCTACGATGCCGCCGGCGCTGTCCCGCTGGAACCGGTACGCGATCACCGGCACGTTGCCCACGGAGGGGAAGAGGTTGCCGTACCGCTCCCCGGAGGGGCCCTGCTGGAGCGCCACCAGCGTGTCGGCGAGCCACCGTCCCACTTCGGGATCGAGGGCGCCCTCCACCTTCATCGCGCCATCGGCGGCGACCCGCGCGAACCAGCGCCCGTCCGGGTACATGGTTGCGCAGCGGTCGACTTCGGCGGGGTTCGTGGCGAGCACCCGCGGTGACACCGGGTCGTTCGAGCGCTGACGCTCGGCGAGATCGGCGCCGTAGAACGCGTAGAGCAGGACGCGCTCCATCGCGCTCTCCACGTTCGCCGCGGCCAGTCCGGCGGCGAAGGTCGCGTAATCGCGGACAGTCTCCTCCGCCGCGCGCCGGTGCTCCCGCCGAGCGCTCCAGGCGCTCCACGCCAACGCCCCCACCACCGCGAGCGTGAGCAGCACGGTCACGGCGATGGAAAGGGACGACCTGGTGTGAGCCCGCGCAAAGGGCACCATTCCCAAAGCTCTCGCTCGTTTCCTGGCCATCGCAACCCCCGGGGCGCCCGACCCGGCGTAATGACAATTTCCTGACACAGGATTCACGTGTCGCGGACCCGGGCTCTGAGCGGAGGGCCGTATGATCTCGTGGTGCGGTGCCCTACACGACACGTCCGGAGGTCACATGCTGCTCGCAGGCCCGTTGCGACTCGCCGCCACGCTCCTCCTGATCCTGACGATCCCGGTGTCGGAGGGTCGGGCGCAGATCCCGTCCGAGTTCAGGAATCTCCAGGTCCTTCCCGACGACATCGTCGGGGACAGCCTGATTCAGCTCATGCGCACCTTCAGCTTCGCCACAGGTCTTCGATGTGAGGGGTGCCACGTGATGGGGGAGAACGGATCGTTCCAGGGTGCGCAGTTCCACCTGGACGACAAGCTCACCAAGCGGCAGGCCAGGTACATGCTGCGGATGGTGAACCGTCTCAACGCCGAAATCCTGCCCGGCATCCCCGAACGAGACACCCCGGTTCTGCGCGTCGAGTGCAAGACGTGCCACCGGGGTACGCGCAAGCCGCACCTGCTGCGGACCGAGTTGCGGGCGGTGATCGACACGGCCGGCGTCCAGGCCGCCGTCGCCCGCTACAGGGAGTTGCGCGAACATGCGATGGAGGAGGGCGCATACGACTTCGGCGTCTGGGAGATGAACGAGCTGGCGCGGGAGCTCGAGCAGGCCGGTAAAGTCGCCGAGGCGGTCGTCATGCTGGAGCTGAACGAAGAGTTCCACCCCCGCGACGCCAGCATCCCGAGAACGCTGGGGCGGCTCTACGAGGCGCTGGAGAGAACGGGCGACGCCCTCGCAGCGTACGCCCGTGCAGTGGGTCGGAATCCGACCGACCGGCGCTCCCTGGAACGCCTCCTCGCCCTGGCTACAGCCGGCTCGCCGTAACGCGCGCGCCAGTGTGGCAGGGCGGCGGTGAATTCCATGCAGTCGGTTCGCCAGCGGTACGTTCGTCTTCGAACTGGACACATGAGCGCGAGGCGGCAGACGAGGCGATCCGGTATCCGCTATGTGTCGATGCGCGCTCTCAGCAACGCGCGATCTCATTGCATGAAGCCCGTCGACCTCCACGTCATCGGTCGTGCCTACTCGGCCCTGAGCGCAAGCATGGGATCGAGCCGCACCGCGCGCACGGCTGGCACGAATGACCCGGCCAGCGTCATCGCGAGCACCAGGGCCACCGCAACGATGATCGTCGCCGGATCCGCCGGCTCCACACCGAACAGGAGCGCCCTCATGCCCCGCGCCGCCGCGTACGCCGCCGCCACGCCGGGAATGGCCCCGGCGAGGGCGAGCTTCATCCCGTGCGACACGATCATCCGCGCGACGCCGGCGGGCGCGGCGCCCAGCGCCAGCCGCACGCCGATCTCGCGGGAGCGCTGCGAAACGGCATAGGCCAGCAGACCGTAGACCCCGACCCCGGAGAGCAGCAGCGCGATCGCGGCCAGCGCGCCGAGGACACTGAGTTGCGCGCGACGCGTGGCCGTCTCGCCGGCCACCACGTCCTCCATGGAACGCACGTCGGAGATCGGTTGGTCGG
>DATKCV010000014.1:0-5174 GCA_035513015.1 Gemmatimonadaceae bacterium | reverse complement strand
TCGCCACCGGATTGCTCGGCGGCGTGGGCCAGGTGGCGGTGATGGCGTGGGTGGGAACGCAGGCCGCCCGTTTGATACTGACCGCCTTCTAGCGAAACACCATGTTCTGTCCCTACTGCGGCACGCGCAACGACGATGCGAAGGTTCACTGCTCCCAATGCGGCCAGCGACTCGACGGCACGGCCGCGCCGCGGCCGGCCGACCCCACCGGTAACGCGCCAGCGGAACCGCTTCCGCCCACCGAGCCGGTACCCGACAGAAGCACGGGCGCGTCGGGCGGCGGCAACGTCGGGGCGCTCGGTGTCGCCTTCTTCTGCCTGCCGCTCGTGGGCGCCATCATGTACTTCGTCTGGCGCGACGACCAACCGGCGAAGGCGAAGCGCGCCTGCACGCTCGCCCTCTGGGGCATGGCCGTCGGCATCGGTCTCCGCATCGTAATGGCGCTCGGCGGCTACTGAGCCTTCCCGCTCCGGTGTGCTTTTTTCACGATGGAAATGAGGCCCGCCATGCTCCGTTGTTTCACACCCGCTGTTGCCTGCCTATTCGCTCTTGGACCCTGGTCTCGATCGCCGGTCGCGGCGCAACCCGCCCCGCTTCCCGACCAGACCGAGGTGGCCATCGTGGGCGCGGGATTGACCGGCCTAACCGCAGCCTACCGCCTGGCGGCAGCCGGCGTGGAAGTACTGGTGCTCGAAGCCTCGCCTCGCCCCGGCGGCCGCGTCCAGACCGTAGAGTGGCCCGACGGCCTTCGCGGCGAAGCCCACATGGAGGAGTACTGGGAACGCAGCCCCGCCTACCCGTTGCTCCTCGAACTCGGGCTCGCGCTCGACGCTGACGTCGCCCACTCGAGCGTTCGCATCGACGGCCGTATCACGCCGTACGTCTGGCCGTTCGCCGACGATGCCGACCCCAGTCGTGAGGAGATTCGCGAAGCATACCTGTCACGGCTCTTCGACGCCGGCGAACGGACCGCTCTCCTTGACTGGATGGCGAAGGCCTGGGCCATTCATCAGCGGATCGCGGAGACCGCGCTGCGGGGCCAACCGCTCCCCGACGATCTCGTGCCGCTCACCCAACGGAGCTTCGCCGACTGGATCGGGGAGCAGGCGCTTCCGCATCGGGTGGCCGAGTGGATTCGGGTGACCGTCGAACCGGAGATGGCGATCGAATGGGACCGCATCGCCGCGATCGACGGGATTGACGAGATGCGGCTCTTCCTCGACACCCCCGACGGCTTTGGAGAACGCAATTTCCACGTGTTAGGCGGCAACGACGCATTCGTCGACTCGCTCCTGGCGCGTATTCCGGCTGGGCGGGTGGTGACTCGCGCCCGGGTCGTCGCCGTGGCACAGGACGACAGCGGCGCGACGGTACGTGTGCTGCTGGGCGACAGCGCGTTCACCGAGATTCGCGCCGACCAGGTGCTTCTTACCATGCCCGTCTGGGACGTGGGCCGAATTCAGTTCAAACCGGCGCTCGACGCGGACCGGCTCCGGGCTCTCTCGACCACCCGCCCGGCCTCCTACGTCAAGGTCCTCATCCGGGCCAGCCCCGAGGCCTGCACGCTCACGACCATGACGGTGGATGGCAAGTCCGTTCCCGTACTCACCCTTCTTTCGGACTCGCCGGCCGGCAGCATCTATGAAGCGAGCGCTGCCGACCGCCCCTGCGAGGAAGCCACGGAGGCTCCGCGGCTGTTCACGCTTCTCCTTCATGCGGGCTTCGCCCGTGCCGTTATGGATCTGCCTCACGACGCGGTCCGCGAGCGCGTTTATGCCGCGATGGATTCGCTCTTCCCCGGCATCTCGCGCCACTTTCTCGATGCGGCGGTGTTTCCCTATCCGCGCGCGGTCGCCTACTGGCCGCTTGCCGAAGGGCGGAGCCGCTTTGACACCTTGGCCCTGCACCTGCGCCGTCCCGTCGGCCGACTGTGGATCGGCGGTGACACGACGGAGAACGCCCATTCCGAAGGGGCCATCCAGGCCGCCGAACGCATGGCGCGCGAGGTCCTTACCGCGCGGCGGCAACGATAAATTGGGGAGCCGACCAGGGGTAGCACAGCTCTTGCGCCCCGAAAAGTGTGAGTGAAGGTTCGAGGCGGACCGGCACCATTTCCCGGAGAGAGGGTCTCGTCGTGCGTCGCATGCATTGCTCGAGTGGGGAGTTCACACATCGTCGTGCCGCCGGTGCGGTTCGCACTGCCGCGCTTGTCGCTCTCGCCGTCGCGGCGCTGCAGGGCTGCGATGACGATCCGGGAGTGAGTCCATTCGTTCCGTCGATTGCTGTAATACTCGACGCCACCGCAATAGCACTGGAGCAGGGCGAGACTGGCACCGTCGCCGTCACGGTTGCGAGGGGTGGCGGATTTTCCGGGGCCGTCGCGCTGGCGGTCACCGAGGTGCCGGACGAGGTGGCGGCCGCGCTCAATCCGCTGAGCCTGTCCGGCTCCGGGACAAGCACGTTGACCCTAACGGCTGACCCGGCGGCGGCCCTGGGGACGTACGAGGTGATCATTACGGGGACCGGGTCGGGCGTCGCCAGCCGGTCGGCGACGCTGTCGGTGACCATCACGTCCCCGCCGCTGTCGCCGTCCATCGGCATCACCCTCGGATCGAGCGCGCTCTCGCTGGTTCAGGGGCAGAGCGGCACCGTGTCCGTGGACGTCTCGCGAAGCGGCGGGTACTCCGGCGCCGTGACGTTCTCGATCTCCGGCCAGCCTGCGGGCGTGACCGCGGCGTTCAATCCCGCCTCGGTGTCGGGCACCACGGGCAGCGTTCTCACGCTGTCGGCCGCCGCGACGACGGCACCGGGGACCTATACGATCAGCGTGACCGGGAGTGGCACTGGAGTCAGCAATGCGTCGGCGGCGCTGACCCTGACCGTCTCGGCCGCGCCACCCTCCCAGTCCATCGGCCTGCTCGTCCGCGCCGACAACAATGAGGTCTGGGTTGTTCAGGGACAGAGCAAGACGTGGGAGGTCATCGTCACGCGCAACGGCGGCTTCGCCGGCACGGTGGACCTGACGAGTGAGGGACTTCCGTCCGGTGTCACGGCGCAATTCGTCCCGCCGGCCATCGATGCGAACACCGCGGGGGGCGCGCTGATCTTTACTGCCACAGCCGGCGCAGCGGAGGGGACCACCAACGTCACCATTCGTGCGAGGGCTGCGGGCGTTCCCGACGCGACGCTCGTCGTGCGGCTCGAAGTGTTTTCGTCAGCGCCCTGACGCGACTGTTCCAGTCGGGTGCCCCACCTTTCCCCGCTCGCCCATGACCGGCCGCGCCGCGCTCCGCTCGCTCATCGCCGTGACCGCCGCCACGACGTTCGCCGCTCCGGCCGCTGATGCGCAATGGACCAATCGCTATCCGAAGCTCACCGGCTACTCACACCACGTGTACGTGGAGGGCTACGAGCTACCTGTACTAAACGCCGGCATCACGTATGCCGCCGCATCGCCGGTCGATGGGACGTGGATCGTCGCCGCACGCGGCTGGCTCTGGCGCTTCGATCCGGCGAGCGGCGCGGCGACCCGCCTGACGAGCGGCGCGGGCGCGGACAGCCGGCCCGCCTGGTCTCCCGATGGCTCGCGGATCGCCTTCACTCGCGATGACGGCGCCACGCTGTCGGTCGTGGTGCGCGACCTCGCGACCGGTGCCGAGCGGGTGCTGGAGCGCGGATTTGCTCTCGACCCGGCGTTTTCATCCGATGGCGGCGCTGTGTTCTACGCCTCGGGGTCGGCGGGCGACCTCGATCTCTGGCGATTCGATCTCTCGTCAGGCGAGCGGACGCGGATCACGACGCAGCGCGGTCTGGAGCGGCAGCCAGTTGCGCACCCGGACGGCCGGCGGCTGCTTTTCATTGCGAAGCGCGGCGGCGTGGACGCCGTTCGCGTTATGTCTCTCGATGGCGGCGAGGAGGTCACGGTAGCGTCGGGGAATCTGTGGTCGCAGCTCGATTTCGCGCTGAGTCCCGACGGCGGCACCGTCGCGTTCACCGCACCGGGCGACGACACGTGGGAGCTCCGCCTGGCGAGCGTGGACAGGCGAGGGGCGACCATCCTGCTGCGCTCGGGGCCGAATGCGCGGCCGATCGCTCCAGCGTTCTCGTCCGATGGCGATGCGGTCGTCTTCGTCGAAGGCGACTCGGCGCAGCGGCTGCACCTGCATCGCATTTCGGCCGTCGGCGGCCCGGAGTCCCGGATGGATGTCGTGCGGTGGGACTGGAGCGCGCCGACCGGCCGGCTGGTAATCCGGACGCGCGGCCCCGGCAGCGCCGCGGCGATTCCCGCCCGCCTAACGGCTTCTACCGGCGACGGCCATCCGCTCGTGCCAGACGCGGGGCAGCCCCGGTTCGACGGGCAGACGGGCACAGTGTTCTTCTACTCGGACGGCGCGGCGGAGCTCATGGTGCCAGCGGGCGAAGTCGTCGTGACGGCGGTGCGCGGCCTGGCGACCCCTCCGGTTTCGCAGCGCGTGCGCGTCGCGGCGGGCGAGACACGCACCGTGGAACTCGAGCTCGCGCAAGTGTGGGACGCTCGCGCCGCGAACTGGTATTCCGGCGACCACCACTTTCACCTGAACTACGGCGGTCAGTACGCGCTCACGCCGCCCGACCTGCTGCCGTTGATGCGCGGCGAGAATCTGGACGTGGCGACTCCGCTCATCGCCAATCTGCACAACCGGTTCGAGGAGCAGGCGTTCTGGGGATGGGGCACGCTGCCTGACGAGCTACCGTCCATCCGCTTCGGGCAGGAGGTGCGTCCGCATTTTCTCGGCCACACGGCGCTGATCGGCGGCGACTCGCTGTTCTGGCCCTGGGTCTGGGGCCCCGGCTACGAAGTGTACGGCCGCGACGACAGACCTAACGCTACCTCGCTCGAGTTCGGACGGCGGCACGGCGCGATGGGCGTATACGTGCATCCGGTTGGGCGACGGGAACCGTTCGCCAACGACACGACCCTCGGCGCCATTCCGGTCAACCTCGTCGCCGACGCGGTGCTCGGGCAACTCGACGCACTCGAGGTCGTGTGCCTGTGGAGCGACGAGATCGGAACCAGCGAGCTGTGGCACCGGCTGCTCAATCTCGGCATCCCGGTCGCGCCCACGGCCGGCACCGACGTTATGACCGACTTCTACCGGACGATGGCGGTCGGGACGACCCGGGCGTACGTGCAC
>DATKCV010000013.1:0-5800 GCA_035513015.1 Gemmatimonadaceae bacterium | reverse complement strand
GTGCAGGATCAAGAGGTCGTCCCCGATCAGCCGCTCGCCCGGCGCCGGCGCGCGCAGGACACGGCCGCCTCGCCGGATGCCGAGCACCGTCAGGTGCAGTGCCGACCCGAGCCGGCTCTCCGCGAGCGAGCGGCCTACAAGCGCGGAGCTTGCGCCGATGCGCGCGGTGAAGAGGTGCTCCTGCAAGCCGTAAGAGCTGGACAGCGCGCTGCTCCCGGCCCCGCCCGCGCCCGCACGATCGGGACGCAGGCGCCGCCCGCCGACCGCCATGAACAGGACGCCGGCCACGAGAATCGCTGCCGTGATCGGCGTGAAGGAAAACAACGAGAACGGCTCCAGCCCCGCGTTGCGCAGTGCGTCCGTGACGAGAATGTTCGGCGGCGTCGATATCGCCGTGAACGGTCCGCCGAGCAGGCAGCCCAGCGCCATCGGCAGCAGCAGCCGGGACGGCGCCCGTCGCGTGCGGCGCGCGATGTCCATGGTGACCGGCAGCATGATGGCCGCGACCGTAACCGTGTTGATCAGTGCCGACAGCAGCCCGGACGCCACCATCAGCGCCACGATGAGTTGCAGCTCGCCGCCATGCGCGAAGCGACGGATCGGGCGCCCGAGACGGTTCGCGATCCCCGTCCGCGTTAGCGCCGCCGATAGGATGAACATTGCCCAGACCGTGACGACCGCTGGACTGCTGAAGCCGGCGAGCGCCTGCTCCGCCGTCACGAGACCCGTCACCGCCAGCGCGCCCAGTACCAGCAGCGCGACAAGGTCCATGCGCAACACGCCGCTGATGAAGAGCGCCAGCGCCGCGACGAGGATGCCGAATACGAGCGCGATCGACGGTGTCAAACGGCTCCGTCCCGAGGGGTGGCGTTGGGGACGGCGAGGAGCGCGGCGAGCGCGCCGCCGGCCGCGACCGGGCTGAGTCGAATCATGAGGGCTCCGGCGGAGTCGTTTAGGGCGCGGATCGACACAGGCGCACGCGGGTGAGGAAAGCTATGGCCACTGCGCACCATGCGCCACAACTCGGATTCGTGATCGCCTTCTTCTGCCTGCCGCTCGTGGGCGCCATTATGTACTTCGTCTGGCGCGACGACCAACCGGCGAGGCGAGCCTTCCCGCTCCGGTGTGCTCCTTTCACGATGGAAAATGAGGCCCGCCATGCTCCGTTGTTTCACACTCGCTGTCGCCTGTCTATTCGCTGTTCCCTGGTCTCAACCGCCGGTCGCGGCGCAACCGGCCCCGCTTCCCGAACAGACCGAGGTGGCCATCGTAGGCGCGGGGTTAACCGGCCTAACCGCAGCCTATCGCCTGGCGGCAGCTGGCGTGGAAGTACTGGTGCTCGAAGCCTCGCCCCGCCCCGGCGGCCGCGTCCAGACCGTAGAGTGGCCCGACGGCCTTCGCGGCGAAGCGCACATGGAGGAGTACTGGGAACGCAGCCCCGCCTACCCGTTGCTTCTGGAACTCGGGCTCGCGCTCGACGCTGACGTCGCCCACTCGAGCGTTCGCATCGACGGGCGCATAACGCCGTACGTCTGGCCGTTCGCCGACGATGCCGACCCGGGTCGTGAGGAGATTCGCGAAGCATACCTGTCACGGCTCTTCGATGCCCGCGAGCGGACCGCACTCCTTGACTGGATGGCAAAGGCCTGGGCCATTCACCAGCGGATCGCGGAGACCGCGCTGCGGGGGCAACCGCTCCCCGACGATCTCGTGCCACTCACCCAGCGGAGCTTCGCCGACTGGATCAGGGAGCAGGCGCTCCCGCATCGGGTGGCCGAGTGGATTCGGGTGACCGTCGAACCGGAGATGGCGATCGAATGGGACCGCATCGGGGCGCTCGACGGGGTTGATGAAATGCGGCTCTTCCTCGACACCCCCGACGGCTTCGGCGAACGCAACTTCCATGTGCTGGGCGGAAACGACGCATTCGTCGACTCGCTGTTGGCGCGTATTCCGGCTGGGCGCGTGGTGACTCGCGCCCGGGTCGTCGCCGTGGCACAGGACGACAGCGGCGTGACCATACGTGTGCTTCTGGGCGACAGTGCGTTCACCGAGATTCGCGCCGACCAGCTGCTCCTTACCATGCCGGTCTGGGATGTGGGCCGGATTCAGTTCAAACCGGGGCTGGACGCCGACCGGCTTCGGGCTCTCTCGACTACCGGGGCGGCCTCCTACGTCAAGGTCCTCATCAGGGCCGGCCCGGACGCCTGCGCACTCACTACCATGGAGGTGGATGGCGAGTCCGTCGCCGTGCTCACCCTTCTCTCCGACTCCCCGGCCGGCAGCATCTACGAAGCGAGCGCCGCCGACCGCCCCTGCGAGGATGACAAGGAGGTGCCGCGGCTGTTCACGCTTCTCCTTCACGCGGGCTTCGCGCGTGCCGTCATGGATCTGCCTCACGACGCAGTCCGCGAGCGCGTTTATGCCGCAATGGATTCACTCTTCCCCGGCATCTCGCGCCACTTTCTCGACGCGGCGGTGTTTCCCTATCCGCGCGCGGTCGCGTACTGGCCGCTCGCCGAAGGCAGGAGCCGCTTCGACACCCTGGCCCTGCTCCTCCGCCGGCCCGTCGGCCGGCTGTGGATCGGCGGTGACACGACGGAGAACGCCCATTCCGAAGGCGCCATCCAGGCCGCCGAACGGATGGCGCGCGAGGTCCTGACCGCGCGGCGGCAGCGATGAAATAAGGAAGTCGAAGCGGGATAGCACAGCTCTTGCGCCTGCAATAGGGAATGAAGGTTCGAGGCGTACCGGCAGTATTTCCCGGAGGAGAGGGCCTCGTCGTGCATCGCATGCATTGCTCAGGTCGACAGTTCACACGTGGGCGTGCCGCCCGTGCGGTTCGCACTGCTGCGCTCGTCGCTCTCGCCGGCGGAGCGCTGCAGGGCTGCGATGACGATCCCGGAGTGAGTCCATTCGTGCCGTCGATAGCTGTAATACTCGACGCCACCGCAATAACGCTCGAGCAGGGCGGGACGGGGACTGTCGCCGTCACGGTGGCAAGGGGCGGCGGATTTGATGGCGCCGTCGCGCTGGCACTCACCCAAGTGCCGGACGAGGTGACGGCCGCGCTCAATCCGCTGACCCTATCCGTCTCCGGGACAAGCACGTTGACCCTAACGGCAGACCCGGCGGCGGCCCTGGGGACGTACGATGTGATCATTACGGGGACCGGGTCGGGCGTCGCCAGCCGGTCGGCGACGCTGTCGGTGACTATCACGTCTCCCGCGCTGTCGCCGACCATCGGCATCACCCTCGGATCGAGCGCGCTCTCGCTTGTTCAGGGTCAGAGCGGCACCGTGTCCGTAGATGTCTCGCGAAGCGGCGGGTACTCGGGCGCAGTGACGTTCTCGATCTCCGGCCAGCCGGCAGGGGTGACCGCGGCGTTCAATCCCGCCTCGGTGTCGGGCACCACGGGCAGCGTGCTCACGTTGGCGGCCGCGGCGACGACGGCACCGGGGACGTATACGCTCAGCGTGACCGGGAGTGGCACTGGAGTCAGCAATGCGTCGGCGACCCTGACCCTGACCGTCTCGGCCGCGCCACCCTCCCAGTCCATCGGCGTACTCGTCCGAGCCGACAACAATCAGGTCTGGGTTGTTCGGGGACAGAGCAACACGTGGGAGGTCATTGTCACCCGCAGCGGCGGCTTCGCCGGCACGGTGGACCTGACGATTGAAGGACTTCCGTCCGGTGTCACGGCGCAATTCGTCCCGCCGGCCATCGACGCGAACACGGCGGGGGCCGCGTTGGTCTTTACCGCCACAGCCGGCGCAGCGGCAGGAACCACCAACGTCACCATTCGTGCGAGGGCTGCCGGCGTTCCCGACGCGACGCTCGTCGTGCGGCTCGAAGTGTTCGCGTCAGCGCCCTGACGCGACCGTTCCGCTCGCCCATGACCGGCCGCCCCGCGCTCGGCTCCCTCATCGCCGTTGCCGTCGCCACGGCGATCGCCGCTCCGGCCGCTGATGCGCAATGGACCAATCGATATCCGAAGCTCACCGGGTACTCACACCACGTGTACGTCGAGGGCTACGAGCTGCCTATCCTCAACGCCGGCATCACGTATGCCGCCGCGTCGCCGGTCGACGGCACGTGGATCGTGGCCGCACGCGGCTGGCTCTGGCGATTCGATCCGGCGAGCGGCGCGGCGACTCGCCTGACGAGCGGCGCGGGCGCGGACAGCCGGCCCGCCTGGTCTCCCGATGGCTCGCGGATCGCCTTCACTCGCGATGACGGCGCCACGCTGTCGGTAGTGGTGCGCGACCTCGCGACCGGTGCCGAGCGGGTGCTGGAGCGCGGATTCGCTCTCGACCCGGCGTTCTCGTCCGATGGCAACGCGGTGTTCTACGCCTCCGGGGCGGCGGGCGACCTGGATCTCTGGCGATTCGATCTCTCGTCAGGCGAGCGGACGCGGATCACGACGGACCGCGGCCTGGAGCGGCGGCCCGTTGCGCACCCGGACGGCCGGCGGCTGCTTTACATTGCGAAGCGCGGCGGCGTGGATGCCGTTCGCGTTATGTCTCTCGATGGCGGCGAGGAGGTCACGCTCGCGTCGGGGAATCTTTGGTCCCAGATCGACTTCGCGCTGAGTCCCGACGGCGGCACGGTCGCGTTCACCGCGCCGGGCGCCGACACGTGGGAACTCCGCCTGGCGAGCGTGGACAGGAGAGGGGCGACCATCCTGCTGCGCTCGGGGCCGAATGCGCGGCCGCTCGCTCCAGCGTTCTCGTCCGATGGCGACGCGTTAGTCTTCGTCGAAGGCGACTCGGCGCAGCGGCTGCACCTGCATCGCATTCCGGCCGTCGGGGGTACGGAGTCCCGGATCGATGTCGTGCGGTGGGACTGGAGCGCGCCGACCGGCCGGCTGGTCATCCGGACGCGCCGCTCCGGCAGCGCCGCGGCGATTCCCGCCCGCCTAACGGCTTCTACCGGCGACGGCCATCCGCTCGTGCCAGATGCGGGGCAGCCCTGGTTCGACGGGCAGACCGGCACAGTGTTCTTCTACTCGGACGGCGCGGCGGAGCTCGTGGTGCCAGCGGGCGAAGTAGTCGTGACGGCGGTGCGCGGCCTGTCGACCCCTCCGGTTACGCAGCGCGTGCGCGTCGCGGCGGGCGAGACACGCACCGTCGAGCTCGAGCTCGCGCAAGTGTGGGACGCTCGCGCCGCCAACTGGTATTCCGGCGACCACCACTTCCACCTGAACTACGGCGGCCAGTACGCACTCACGCCGCCCGACCTGCTGCCGCTGATGCGCGGCGAGAATCTGGACGTGGCGACCCCGCTCATCGCCAATTTGCACAATCGGTTCGAGGAGCAGGCGTTCTGGGGATGGGGCACGCTGCCTGACGAGCTGCCGGCCATCCGCTTCGGGCAGGAAGTGCGTCCGCATTTTCTCGGCCACACGGCGCTGATCGGCGGCGATTCGCTGTTCTGGCCCTGGGTCTGGGGCCCCGGCTACGAGGTGTACGGCCGCGACGACAGACCTAACGCCACCTCGCTCGAGTTCGGACGGCGGCACGGCGCGATGGGAGTATACGTGCATCCGGTTTCGCGACGGGAACCGTTCGCCAACGACACGACCCTCGGCGCCATTCCGGTCAACCTCGTCGCCGACGCGGTGCTCGGGCACCTCGACGCGCTCGAGGTCGTGTGCCTCTGGAGCGACGAGATCGGAACCAGCGAGCTGTGGCACCGGCTGCTCAATCTCGGCATCCCGGTCGCGCCCACGGCCGGCACCGACGTTATGACCGACTTCTACCGGACGATGGCGGTCGGGACGACCCGGGCGTACGTGCAC
>DATKCV010000012.1:0-5780 GCA_035513015.1 Gemmatimonadaceae bacterium | reverse complement strand
AGACTAGAGTCGCACGCGCTCCACCGTCCCGCGCTCCCGGCTCTGCTCGGCGGCGAACGCCATGAGATGGCTCTCGATCGACGCATCGATCGTGGAGCTCAGGAGCGACGCGTCCTGCTTCGCCACGGCTTCCACGAAGTTCGCCGCCAGACGCCAGTCGCCTCCCCCGTGGCCATCGTTGGCGTATTGATCCACCTCGAGCGCGCGGCTCTCCAGCACCGTGCGCTCCTTGGTGCGGAAATCCACAATGCGCATCTGTCGCATGTCGCCTTCGATGTAGCCCATGCTCCCCATCACGCGCGTGCGCCGCCCGCCGAACGGCGTGAACGCCTCCATGCTGAAGCTCGCCGTCACGCCGCCGTCAAAGAGAATGTTCGTGATGTAGTGGTCGCACTGGTCGTTCTCCATCCGGTAGACGCAGCGCCCGTAGTTCGTGGTGCGCAGGTACTCCAGGATCGCGGAGTCCCACTGCTCCCGGTCCTCCGGAAGATCGAACACGTACAGCCGCTGCCTGTCGCGATGATAGATCCGGAGCGCCGAGTACGGACAGGTTGCCTCGACGGCGCAGCCGTCCAGGCATCGAGCCGTGCTCCCCGGCGGGGCGTTCTCTGATCTGAACCAGCTCAGATCGCCGAACGCATGGATGCTGCGGCTCTCCCGGCCGATCATCCATCGCAGAATGTCCAGGTCGTGGCTCGACTTGGCCAGGATGATCGGGGTGGTTGCCTTGCTGTCGTGCCAGTTGCCGCGCACGAACGAGTGCGACATGTGCACGGCCTCGATAGGCTCCAGGTGCTGCACGCTCACGACCTGGCCAATCGCCCCGGACTGCATCAGCTCCCGCATCTTGATGAAATACGGCGCGTAGCGCAGGACGTGGCACACCGCCACGATGCGCCCCGACTCCCGCGTACGCGCGAGGATCTCCCGGCACTCCCGCTCCGACGGCGAAATCGGCTTCTCCAACAGCACGTCGTATCCCAGCGCAAGCGCCTGCATGCACGGGCCGTAATGCAGATCGTCAGGCGTGCTGATGATGATCGCGTCCGCGAACTTCGGCCGCTGAAAGACGTGCTCCCACGTGGGATAGCGATTGCCGTCCGGGATCTGGTGCTTTCGCGCGTACCGCTCCTGGCGGATGGGAATCGGCTCGGCGACGCCGACGATGCGCATCCGGTCCGGGTACGCCGCCGCGTAGTCGCCGTAGACGTTGCCTCGCGAACCGGCGCCGAGGGTGATGGCCGTGACGGGTTTGGCGGGGAGGAAGTGCGCAAAGTCGTCAGGCAGGACCAGCGGCTCGCCGCTCTCGGTGCGCGCGTGCAGCGACCAGGGGAAGAAGGTCCCGCCGACCACGATGCCGAAGGCCTTGAGTGAGTCTCGTCGGTCCATGGTATGCCTGGCTCTGGGGGTTAGCCGGGTTCCGATCGCCAGGTCCCAACGTGGCGCATCCCGGCAAGACAGGCAAGGTTCGCCGCCATTCCGCGGACAGTGGAGCGGGGCCCCTCGATCGGACGATTCACGCGTGACCTGCGATCAGACAGCCCGTGCGGGGTCCGTGTTCGACAGATGTGCAGCGGCGTTGCGGTTAGTGGCCGAAATCGGCATCCTGATTCATGGCCCGCGGCTTCGCTGTCGAGGGCGCCACAGCCCGGCGTCCAGTGACAGGCAAGAAGACATGATGTCGAGCTTCGTCTCATCGCTGCAGCCGGCGATCAGGTCAAAGGAGGGTTCATGAAGCGACGCGACCGTGCACTCGTGTCCAACGCTTTCTGCGCGGCGATCCTGCTGATCGCGTTTCCGGTTGGCGCCCAAGGTGGCGACGTTCCGCGCACACGAACCCTGCCAGGGATCGAGTCGCCGGCCTTTCCCTACGTCCGACCTGAGGAGGTCGGACTCTCGAGCGAGAAGCTGGAGCGGCTCGGCGCCGAGGTGGCGAGCTGGGTCGCGGCGGGCGATCTCGTCGGCGGCGAACTGCTCATCGTAAAGAACGGCCGCACGGTGTTCCACGAGGCGTACGGATGGAGCGACCGCGAGCGCCGGAAGCCTGTCGAGCGAAACTCGATCTGGTCCATCAAGTCGATGTCCAAGCCGTTCACCGCCACGGCGGTCCTCATGCTCGCGGAGGAGGGGAAGCTTTCTCTCGACGACCCGGTGAGCCGCTACATCCCGCGCTTCGCCGGCGATCCCCGCACGACGATCCGTCACCTCCTCTCGCATACGAGCGGCTATCGCGAGGAAGTCGGCGACCCTTCGCCAATCCACGAGTCGTTCACGCACTGGGTCGAGGATTGGGCGGCGCAGACGCCCGCTGGAACGTTAGGCGAGTTCCGGTATTCGGACTTTGGCTTCGCCGCGGCCGGCTACATCGTGGAGGCGGTCTCCGGTCTCCCGATCGGCCGGTTCACCGAGGAGCGCATCATCGCACCGCTCCGGCTGCACAACACATCGACGGAGTTCTCGAGCGACTCGGCGTGGCGCGCGCGGCTCAACCCGTGGTATCGGTGGAATGACCACGCCGGCGCGTACCACCTCCTTTGGGCGGCCCACCGGCCGGCCTGGCAGTTCTATCCCGCCGCGTGGGGGATGTTCTCGACGGCCATGGACTACGCGCGCTTCATGGCCCTGTGGGTAAACAAAGGTGAATCGCGAGGCGTCAGGCTCCTCGCGAAGCCGACCGTCGAAGAGGCGCTACGGGAGCAGGCGCGAGACGGCTGGGGCGGCTACGGCTACGGCTGGTTCGTCGCGGAGGAGCCGCGCGCGAACGGACTCCCTTCCGTGTTCTTTCATGGCGGCGGAGACGGGACCATGGCCATGGTGCTTCCGTCGTCCGATGCCATGGTGCTGCTCCTCACCCACTCTCGCTCTGGGCCTCACCTCGGCGCGCTGCGGGCGCTGGTCGGTATGCTGGAGATCTTCGAACACCCCGGCTTTGGATGGGTGTACGCTGCTGGCGAAGATCTCGAGACGCTGTCCCTGACCGCGGAGGAGCGGCACCGCTACCTCGGGGCGTTCGCCGAAACCGAGGAAGCGCCGAGCTGGCTCGCGCACGTGCAGCAAGAGGACGGCGTCCTCCACCTGCGGATCACGCGTCCAGGGGGCCGAGCGGCGGCGACCTGGTCGCACTTGATCCCGCTCGGCGCCGGCGTCTTCGCACCAGGCCGCTACGAGGGGAGTCGCGTGGCGGCAGTGCACCCACACTGGCGTGTGAGGTTCACCGAGGCAGGGGTCGAGGCGACCGAGCTCCGGCTCGTGAGCCGCGGCGATACGCTCTTCGCCGGCCGCCGTGTGGACGCGGATCGTGTACTCACTGAGGCGGCCGCCCGCAGGAGCCGCGTGTCCGTAGCCGACATCCTCGAGCAGACGCTGGCGCGCGAGGGCATCGAGGCGGCGCGGCAACGCTTTCGCTCGATACACCTCGAGACCCCCGATTCGGTACGCATCACTCAGGCGGAGCTCAGAACGCTAGGCTACCGGCTGCTGCGCGAGGAACGGCACGTCGATCAGGCAATTGCGGTACTCGAGCTGGTGGTGGAGGCCTTTCCCAGCCATGCGAATCCTTACGACATCCTGGGCGACGCGTATCACGCGGCGGACCGGCTGGAAGAAGCTCGTCGCAGCTACGCGCGGGCCGTTGCGCTCGCCGAGCCGCAGGGTGGCACGGACCTGCGCATCTACCGCTTCAAGCTGGAGCGCACGACGCGGCAACTCGAGGCCCGGAAGTGAGATGAGACGTTTCGCGCGTACCTGACGTTCAGGCGGCGGCGCTACGCCACGTCCTTGCGGGTGAGGCGCGCCGCGCCCCATAGTAGGACGCGAGCGCGATTCGCGTTTGAGGCCCTCGATGCTGGGATCCCTCGGCCTGACGCGAGCCACCGACAGGAGGGATTATTGTGGAACCTTGGCGTGTGGCGCTCGATGGGGGCGACGCCGAGTCCGCCTGGGATCTCTTCATCGATCGGTACCGGCGACTCATCATCGCCACCATTCGTCGCACGCTTGACGAGCACGACGACGTCGCAGACGTCTTCGCCCAGGTGTGTCAGGCGCTCTCCGGCGACGACCTGAGGCTGCTCCGGCGATTCACGGAGCGGGGCGACTCCGGAGCGAAGTTCTCCACCTGGCTCGTTGTGGTCGTCCGGAATCAGACGATCGACTGGATCCGCCGGCGCTCGGGCCGTCCGCGCGTGACGGCTCCGGAGTCGCTGTCGCCTATCCAGCGAGAAATCTTCCAGCACGTCTTCGCCGACCGGCGCTCGCACGCCGAGGCATACGAGCTCATGGAGGGCGGCGCCGCGGCCGGCATGTCCTATCGCCTGTTCCTGCGCGAGCTCGCCCTAACGTATCGTCTCGTGGACAGCACCGGCCCCCGTGGCGTGCTGCGCTACCTCCAGCCGCCGCCTCGGCTCGAGCCAGAGGCAGAGCTCCATGCGCAGGACGCGCTGCAGGTCTCCGAGGCCCGAGCGCGGCTGGAGGAGGTGCTCGAGTCGCTCCCTGACGACACGCGCCTTGCCGTTCACCTCTTCGTGGTGGACGAGCTGCCCGCCGAGCGCGTGGCGCGGACGGTCGGCTGGCCGGGCGCCAAGGATGTCTACAACCGCGTGTACCGGGCGCTCGACAAGCTCCGCCGGGCCCTGGAACGACAGGGAATCCGTCGCGGCGATCTCTGACCTGAGCAATTCGGCGGGACTCGTCCGTGTGATGAGGGCAGCCGTCGGATTGATCGTCCAGCAACCCCGAGGCATGACGCGTGTCGACCCATTGCCCTTCTCCAGCACAACTGCTCGTCGCCGCGGTGGCGGCCGACGAGCCGGCGAACGAACTCGTCGCGCGGCACATCCGCGGATGCGCGTCATGCCGGCGGAACGTGGCCGAGCTTCGCGAGCTCCTCGCCGTCGTGCGGTCGAGCCCTTCGGAGCAGCCGCCCGAGACGCCCTGCCTCGACGAGGTCGACATCGCGCGTCTGATCGACGGCTCCAGCGCAGAGCCCGACGGCGCGGTGCTGCGCCACCTTGCGAGTTGCGCGCAGTGCCGCGCGCAGCTCGCGGCATCCGCCCGCGTCCTGGAGGATCCGCTCGTTGCGGCCGAGGTGCAACGACTCGCCCCGCCACGGATGACTCGCCGCTCGCGATTCACCCTCGTCGGCGGCCTCGCCGCGGCGACGATCGCCGGCATACTGCTCTGGCCTGACGCCGGGCTGGAGCACGAGGGCGTGGTCGCGTTCGACTCCGCCGCCTATCGCGAGCGTACGCTCACCACGACGGCTGCGCCGAGGATCCTCGGTCCAGTCGGTGCCGCGACGATGGCCGACTCGCTGCGCTGGTCGAGCGTTCCCGGCGCGGATCTATATCGCATAACGTTCTGGCGGAGCGACGGCACGGTGGCGTGGGCGGGAGAGGCGCGGGACACGGTGCTCCCGCTCCCGAACAACCTGACGGGCGCCGGATCGGACGTGCTGCTCTGGGAGGTGAAGGCGAGAACCGGATGGGATCGTTGGGTGTCCTCGGACCTCGTCGAGTTCACCGCCGACCGTGCGGCAGGGAGGGCCAGATGATGCGTGTCGGAGAGCACCGCGCGCGGACGGCCGTGCTGCGCCTCGCGTTCGGCATGATTGCGGCGGTGACGCTCGCCGCGTGCAGCGAGACCCGCCCCATCACGTCGCCGGAGGACCTCGGGGGGCGGTGGTCGGGCTTCGTGGTGTCCGAGTCGCGCATGCTGATCGGTGCACCGGGAGCGTCGCCAGTCAGCGGAGCCGGTGCCGTTGCCTGGGTCTCGCTCTCGCC
>DATKCV010000011.1:0-138526 GCA_035513015.1 Gemmatimonadaceae bacterium | reverse complement strand
CGTTCCGGCTCATGATGACCACTGTGGGGCGCTGGGAAGGCAATACGATGGCCCATGAGTGGCTGTTCTGGGACAACCACGCGTTCATGCAGCAAATCGGGCTGACCCAGTGACCGCCGATGAGCACGCCGCCTAACCCGGGCCTGAGGCGGGCGGCGAGGCAGCCCTCCTGTTCATTGCGTAGCACTGGTGCACCGCGCCGCCGCTTGCGCCCAGATCGGTTAGGTGGACGCCTCAATTTCCTCTCGTCCGCATGGTCGTCCTAGAGTCAGTACCCTATCGGACTGGACGACTACCACGAGGAACACATGAGGCTGAAGACTCTGTTATCGATTTACGCGGCCGTCGCTCTGCTGTTTTGCCTCGGCCTGCTGGCAGCACCGGGATTCTGGATCACGCTGTATGGCGCCGTGGCAGAGCCGCAGGCCGTTGCGCTCCTCCGTCTCGTCGGCGCAGTCTTCGGCGGTATTGCCGTCATGTGCTGGGTAAGTCGAGCGGCGGGCCCTTCCCCCGCGCGGGACGCCTTGGTGTTTGGGTTGGCCGTCACGAACGCTTTGGCAGCGCTTGTCTCGATTGAGACGGCGCGCGCAGGCGTCTACAATCAGCTGGCGTGGGGCCCGGTCGCGGTGTTCGCTCTGGCGGCAGTCGGCTTCGCGCTCATCAATCGGAAGACAAGCGCCGCGGTACACGCCAGCTAACGTGCGTTGCAGCAGACAGGCGCGGACGGCATCATCATGAGGTGCTGGTCGGCTCCGCCGACCAGACAAGGCGCCTCGCTCTTGGAGAGCGAGACGCCTGCAGCTGAACTGGTGCGTTAGCCAGCGCTCTGCTGAGCATGCTAGATTGAGGCTGGTGCTCTGCCGGGATGGTCCGATGCCCAAGGTCTCCAGTGTCGTGCACAGTGATCCCGAAATCCTCGGGGGCACTCCGGTCTTTGTCGGGACGCGCGTGCCGCTCCAGAACCTGATCGACTATCTCGCCGCCGGCGATACCCTGGACGAGTTCCTCGACCAGTTCCCGAGTGTGAGCCGAGAGCAGGCACAGGCGGCGTTGGAGCTCGCGCGCGAGGCATTAGAGGAGCGTGCGCGTTCTGCTCGATGAGTCCCTGCCACGCGACTTAGCGCGGGCCGTGGTGGGGCATGACGTCTCGACGGTGCACCAGGAGGGATGGGCAGGGCTACGGAACGGCGACCTGCTCGGCGAGCTCCGCTCGCCTGACGGACGCCTCGCACATGGATGTGCGAGACGCCCGCAGCTGAACTCTGGCGTTGGCCCGCTACGGAGTCGGCGGTATGGATGATTTGGGGACGGTAACCATCACGAGGTCGGGCCGCACCGCGATGATCCACTACGCGGAGGCCCCGGGGCGCGCGACCGACTTCGACGCGGAGTTGGGCGGCAACGACACGTTTGCTGATCGTCTTCGCACCGCCTCCCGAGTTCTGGGACAGCGGCTGCCCTGGGCGGCGGGCCGTCGAGAGGCCGTGCTCGAGCGCGTTGGGCAGGAGCTCGCGCGATCGGAGGGCCGGGACTTGCGGTTCGTGGTCCACCGTGGTGGCGTGAACATCCTCGTGCGCAGGAAGTAGAGGCCCGCCGATCACACGATCGGCGGGCTAGCGTGCGTTGCAGCTGCCAAGCGCGACCCGCATCGTGATGAGCACTTGGTCGGTTCCGCCGACCAACCAAGTGCCTGAGCCGCATGGCGGGCCAGACGCTTGCAACTGAACTCAAGCGTTGGGCAGAGCAACAAGCCCATCTCCAGTGAAGGCCAGCACGCAACAGTCTTATGCGGGGGCGCTCGACTCGAGCCAGACCACATGACTGATTACGATCGACACACCGAGCTTCCGATCCACACCGCGGCGGAGGCGGGGCGCGTCCGCCGTGTCCGCGCGATTCTTGATGCCGATCCGACGCTGCTCGAACGGCTCGATCGCGTCGGCGGCACGCCCCTGCATCGCGCTGTTGTGGGCCGCTCACGCTCGGTGGTGGCACTGTTGCTCGACAGAGGCGCCAACATTCACGCGCGGTATGGCGCGCACCGCCCACCGTTCACGAGCTATCCCCCTCAACATTCCGAGCCCATCGACGTCGCGATCTGGGGCGGCGCGTGCACGGTCTGGTCGCCGAGCTGGCGCGTCGGGTTGGAGCATGCGCGATCATGGCTGACCTCACGCCGCCAGGGCCAGCATCCATGCGACCTACGAACGGCACGCCTTCTCCTTGATCGCGGGGTCGCGTACGACCTGACGATCGCCGCGGCGCTCGGGGATCGGGAGCGTGTCGTGGCGATGCTCGAGGAGGATCCGTCACGGATTCGCGAGTCACGGCCGAACATGCGCCGTGCGCTGGCGGCGGCCGCCCAGTTCGGCCACGATGCCATCGCCCGCTTGCTGCTCGAGCGGGGTGCAGACCCGACGTGGCCGGATGCTGATGATTCGCCGCGCGGCGCAGCCCTGCATGCGGCGGCGAGGGCGGGCAATCGCCCCCTGGTCGAGCTGCTGCTGGCGCACGGCGCCGATCCGAACGGCTTCGTCGACTCCGCTGGAAATGCCGTCTATGCCGCGAAGACTGCTGACATTCGCGCTCTGCTGGTCGCCCACGGCGGCACGCTCGATCCGTACGACCTGGTCTGGCTCGACGAAGACGATGAAGTAATGCGTCGTGTGACCGCCGATCCTGCATCCGCTTATGCTGGCTGTGGCGGTGTGTTCACCGCAGTGTGCACACGCGGGAAACGCGATCTGCTCATGCGCCTGCTCGACGCTGGCGTGCGCGTCCCGACAACGCCAGACGGATGCCGGTCGTACCTCCTGGAGCAGCCCGACATGCTTCACCTCCTGCTGCAGCGCGGAGGCCTGCATCCCGATTACACCGACGCAAGCGGATGCACCCTGCTCCACGCCCTGTGCACACGCGACGAGCGCGGGCGGACGATGAAGCATCGGACCAAGTGTGCGGCGATCCTCCTCGACGCGGGCGCGACGATCTCCGTCATGGACAAGCAGGGCGCTACACCGCTGGCGTACGCGACCCGCAACAAGCTGCCGGATATGGTCGAATTCCTGCGACGCAACGGGACGGAGTAGATCAACTGCCGACTTCCAATGCCAACCCCGACGCCCGAGCGGACTGGTCCGCCTCGTGGAAGCTCGTGAGCTTCGCTCACGAGCAGGGCTCCCGGCGCATGGACGGCGAGAGCCCTGCAGCTGAACTCTGGCGTCAGCCGGGCGACTACACGACTCAACGCGCTCTATGATCACCGTCCTTCCGACGAGCGAGCTG
Source organism: Gemmatimonadaceae bacterium (assembly GCA_035513015.1). Classification (GTDB taxonomy): domain Bacteria; phylum Gemmatimonadota; class Gemmatimonadetes; order Gemmatimonadales; family Gemmatimonadaceae; genus DATKCV01. The sequence goes on along the minus strand of DATKCV010000011.1, from coordinate 135,241 downwards.
TACGTCGACAGCTTTCATCGCTGTCTCGACTCAGTAGCTCGCGAAAGGCGGTTTCTCGCGTTCCTCGAAGCGCCTCCGGTCGGTGCGTTGCGCGAGTTCATTCGGGCAATCGTCAGCAGCGGCGCAATTCAATTCCTGGCTCTCGATGGCGATACCGTGGTTGGCTGGTGTGACGTCCTCTCCAAGGACCTGGAGGGCTTCACGCATGTAGGCACGCTCGGGATGGGAGTGGCATCAAGCCATCGCCGTCGCCGAATAGGCGAACGATTGGTGACGGCCGCGCTCGAGCGAAGCCGGGCTGCAGGACTCGAGCGGGTCGAACTGGAAGTCTTTCGATCGAACGGGCCGGCGATCGGCCTCTATGAGAAGGTCGGATTCACGCATGAGGGAGACAAACGCGGCGCTCGCAAGCTCGATGGCGCCTACGACGATGTTGTTCTGATGGCCCTCGCGCTGAGTGCAAACGATCCTGGGGTCCGCCCACTCGCCGGCTAACGAACGTTGGAGCTGACGAGCGATCTGTCTGACGGTGGCGGCTCGCTCCGCTCGCTGCCACATTGTTGTGAATCGGTCGCAGCTCAACGCGGGCGTTAGCCTGCCCCAGGTTGCCCCAGGTTTCGCGCTATGACAGAGCGTCATTCAGTCGTGCTGAGTCGAGCACTCGCGTTCTTGCTCCTCCTCGTCTTGGTCGACAAGGTCGTGCTCCTGCGGATGGCTGTCGGGCCGCTGTTTGGCGTCCGGTCGTCCGCGGAGCTCCTCGTCGTAGTCTGGGTCTGGCTGCTCGTTCTCCTCGGCACTGTGGCCGGGTTGACCTTCCAGCGGCGATGGGGCGCATACCTGCTCCTGATCTTCGTGCCGGTGAGCACGGTGCTCCTGTCCATACCACTCATCCCATGGATCACGCAACTTGCGCCGCAGTCTTACCGTGTCTACGGCATGCTGCTGGTCAATGGCGTGGTACTATTCACCGCGCTACTTCTGGTGCAGGGTCACCGTCGCCGATCCCAAGCGACTCGACCGGCAGGCTAACGTGCGTTGCAGCAGTCGGGCGCGGACGGCATCATGATGAGGTGCTGGCGCGTTCCGCTCGCCGAGCAGGCACCTCGCGCCTGGCGGCGCGAGAGGAGCGGCCGGAGCTGGTTGCCGAAGTAGTGAGACGATTCTCGAGTAGCCCGCCACCTGGATTGGAGCGGGTTGATGGCCAACCGTGATTCCACGTCGATGGGCTCACGCCTGCGTTTTCGATTTTTGCCGCCGGGCTTGATCGTGCTCGGGGCAGCGTTGGTCATCGCCTGGTGCGTCCTGGTCTTGCCTGCGCTCCTCGCGTTCCTGCTGACCAGCACCGATGCAAGGCTCTTCGAGGCGTACTCCCGCTTTGATCAGCCAATTCGCGAGTTCGAGTCCGTAGAGGCGCTCGATCAAGCGTTCCGACTCGGGATCGACGAGGACGGCAACGGGACGACACCTTTCCTGCAGCTCTGGTGGCCGGCTGTCTGTCCGCCACCGCGCGTGGAGCGGATGGAGCTCGACCAGGATGCCTGACGACCGATCGATGAGCAGACGACTGCGTTATCAGGTGGCTGTCAGCCTGGACGGCTTCATCGCCGGGCCGAACGGCGAATACGACTGGATCGTGATGGACCCCTCCATCGACTTCGCCGCGCTCTTCCGGGAGTTCGACACGGCCGTCATGGGACGGAAGACGTACGAGGTTCTGACCGCGCAGGGCGGGCACGGCGCCATGCCGGGTCTCGATGTCGTCGTCTTCTCCGGCACCCTTCCGGCGGCCGTACACCCTGGCGTCCGCATCTCCAACGACGATCCGCGTGAAATCGTGGCGGCGCTGAAAGCGAAGCCGGGTCGAGACATCTGGCTATACGGCGGGGGCGTCCTCTTTCGTTCACTGCTCGACGCAGGTCTCGTGGACACCGTGGAGGTCGCCGTTGTCCCCGTGCTCCTCGGGGCCGGGGTCCCGCTCCTTCCCCCGGGCTCTGCGACGAGGCTCGTACTGGCGGATCACAAGACACTCCCGGTCAGCGGGATCGTTGCGCTCGCGTATTCCGTGCCCGGCGGCGTTGGCCCCGCTCCTGGCATTCGCTACGTCAAGACGACAAGGATTCGGGCGGAGAAGGGCGAGGGTTCCGGCGAATCGAGCAAGCGAACTCCGGCCAGGAAGCGGTTCACCAAGTAGGGCGGGCTATCGGGGAAGGCGACGCATGCAGCCCGCCGCGCCGTCGAGTCGTCGCGCGACTGATGCCTTCGGATTCAGACCTCGTTGCGAAGCCATTCAATGCCGGTTCTCGTCGTGGGTGGGACGCGAGGCACGGGGCTGCTCGCCGTACGCCTGCTCGAGGGTCGAGGCGTCGCGGTCCGTGTCCTGGCCAGGAATCCGATCGCCGTGGCCGCGCGAACGCGGCGTGACATGGATATCGTCCGAGGAGACGTCACGGAACCGGATACACTCGTGCCCGCCGTGCGCGGCGCCTCCGCCGTCATCTACACGGCCGGGACTCGCAGCGGCCATCTTGCCGGTGAGGAGCGAATCAGGAGTACCGACTTCGAGGGAGTGGTGCACACCCTCGCCGCAGCATGCGAGTCGGGCTCCGTTCGTCGGTTGATCTACATGACTTCCATCGGAGGTGTGGTGCCATCGTTGCCGGCCACACTGCTGAACGTGCTCAAGGGCAACGTGCTCACGTGGCGTCGGCGCGCCGAGGCCGCGATTCGAGCGAGTGGTCTGGACTACACCATCGTGCGCGCTGGATTCCTGTCGAACGCGCGAGGCGGTCGGCGGGCCATACAGGTCAGCCAGGGAGACCTTCCGCTCGCTCTTCGATACAGGATCGCGCGCGCTGACGTTGCGGAGGTTTTCGTCGAGGCACTCCACCATGAGCATGCGTCACGGGCGACGTTCGAAGCAGTCTGGGGAAAAGGGCCACGCGTGGTTACGATTGGAGCCACGTTGAGCAGGCTTCGGCCGGACGCAGCGGGCTGACAGCCGCGGCGGTCGGGGCTTCACTCCCAGGGATATCGGCCCTGATTACGTACTCGGCGTCGCCCGGGATGCCGACGGAGTGGAATCGATCGCTCTGTTTCGTCTGAAGCACCCGCGGTAGCGCATGGCAAAGCCGCTGATATGCCCCGGCGTGCTTCTTCCTGTTAAGATTCGAGGACGCCGAACCGTGCTCTCGTTCGGAAACTTCATCATTCTCACCAGGACGACCGGAGCGGAGCCTCCGCCTATGGCCCGAAAGCCCAACTACGGTTTCGAGAAGCGGAAGAAGGAGCAGGATCGCAAGGCCAAGAAGGACGCCAAGCGCGCCGACAGGCAGCAGCGCCGCGGCGAGCGGCAGGAGGGGGAGGGGGAGGGAGAGGGGGACGCGACGGACCCGTCGCCCTCGCCGGAGGATTCCGGCCAGCCGGACCCGAAGGGTTCCGCCGACTGACGGGACGCCGCAGCCGCGAGGCCCGATCCGCTCGACCGAGGGGTGACAATGCACCGTCGCACGTTCATCGAATCGACAATCGCCGCGGGCGCGACGCTCGCCGCGGGTGGTGTCGCCACGATCGCTGACGGGTTCCGGAATCACGCACCGCTCGCCGCCGGGGCGACGGCCCGCCGCCAGCGATTCCGGCTGCATTACGCTCCGCACTTCGGCATGTTCCGGCAGCACGCCGGGCCGGACGTCGCCGCCCAGCTCGAGTTCATGGCAGCTGAGGGCTTCACCGCCCTCGAGGACAACGGGATGCGCGGCCGCACGGTCGAGGAGCAGGAACGCATCGGGCGCACGCTCGCCCGGCTCGGCATGCGCATGGGGGTTTTCGTCGCGCACACGATCGACTGGGCCGAACCGACACTCGCCAGCGACGATCGGGGCAGGCGGGCGGCGTTCCTGGACGAGATCCGCGGGTCGGTGGACGTAGCGCGCCGCGTCGATGCACGGTGGATGACCGTGGTGCCCGGCCACGTCGACCGGAGGCCGCACCTCGACTACCAGACGGCGAACGTCGTCGAGACCCTGAAGCGCGCGGCGGCGATCCTCGAGCCGCATGGACTGGTCATGGTACTCGAGCCGCTCAACACGCTGCGCAACCATCCCGGCATGTTCCTGACGACCACGCCGCAGGCGTACCTCATCTGCAAGGCCGTCGCCAGCCCATCCTGCAAGATTCTGTACGACGTCTACCACCAGCAGATCACCGAGGGGAACCTGATCCCGAACATCGACGCCGCCTGGGATGAGATCGCCTACTTCCAGGTCGGCGACAACCCGGGCCGCAACGAACCCGGCACGGGCGAGATCAACTACCGTAACGTGTTCCGGCACATCCACGGGAAGGGCTTCACCGGCATCGTCGGCATGGAGCATGGAAACTCCCGGACGGGGCGGGATGGCGAGCGTGCGGTGATCGACGCGTACGCAGTGGTGGATGGCTGGGAGTAGCCAACAGAGGTCGTGATTCGCCAGTTCCTGACCGCCGAGTGGCGCGATCTAGCGATGCTGAACTTCGAGATCGCACCCGATGTGCTGCGCCCACTCGTTCCCGCGGGCACCGAGCTCGACGCCTGGCAGGGCACGACGTGCGTGAGCGTCGTCGGGTTCCGGTTCGTCTCGACGCGAGTGCTCGGCGTCGCCGTCCCGCGCCACGTCGACTTCGAGGAGGTAAATCTCCGGTTCTACGTTCGCCGGCGCGCGGCGGACGGCTGGCGCCGCGGCGTCGTGTTCGTCCGCGAGCTGGTTCCTCGCCGGCTGATAGCATGGGTGGCGCGGCTCGGCTACAACGAGCCGTACCGCGTGCTGCCGATGCGACACGTCATCGACCGGCGAATGAACGGGACGCCGGTGCGCCTGCGCTACGAGTGGCGCCGGGGGCGGGCATGGGAATGGCTGGCGCTTCGCGTGGAGGGCGATGCGGGCCTGCCGGGGCCGGAATCAGAGGCCGGGTTCATCACCGAGCACTACTGGGGTTACACCCGACAGCGCGATGGCGGCACGGTGGAGTACAGGGTCGAGCACCGGCCATGGCGCGTGTGGAACGCCACGGAGCCCGAGCTCCGGTGCGATCCGGCGGAGCTTTACGGAGCGCCGTTCGCCGAGGCGCTGCGCTCGCGCCCGCGATCGGCGTTCGTCGCCGAGGGCTCGCCGGTCACGGTGTTCGGCCCGCGGGGGCTGGTGTAGCCGACGCGGACGCGGCGCGCCCTCGGGCAGTTGACACTGCCGAGGTGCCGGGCGGGTGAGCAGCGACACACTTCATTGCGGCCGGCGAGCAGCGACACACTTCATTGCGGGCCGGCACGCGGTTCGCGGAACGGAGATCCAACATGACGCACGGTGCGGTGCGGTGGTGGTTGCGACTGGAGGGGCTCGCCGTGCTCTGCGCGGCGATCTGGTTGTACGAGCAGCACGGCACGGGATGGCTGCTGTTCGCGCTGCTGTTCCTCGCTCCCGACCTCTCGTTCGCCGGCTATCTCGGCGGACCGCGCATCGGGGCGCTCGTGTACAACCTGGCTCACTCGTACGTGCTCCCGCTGGCGCTCGTGCTCGGGTCGGTGGTCGGCGGTCGGATCGATCTCGTCTGGTTCGCCCTCATCTGGATCGGGCACATCGGGTTCGACCGCGCGCTGGGCTTCGGACTGAAGTACCCGGGGGCGTTCGCCGAGACGCATCTTGGCGTGATCGGCCGCGACCGGGCGGTGGCGCGATGACGCCCCGCGGTGGCCCGAGGCGCCGCGACCGGGGGCAGCGGAGAGCGCCGGAGTCGACGATGACCGATCGTGCCGCCATACTGATACACGAGCTCGAGCTCGAGCCGCACCCCGAAGGCGGGCACTACCGCGAGATCTTCCGGTCGCCGCACGCGGTCCACCCGCAGGACGGGCGCGAGCTGCGATCGGGTCTCACGTCGATCTACTATCTGCTCCGAAACGGCGAGCGCAGCCGCTGGCATCGTGTGGCCTCCGACGAGGCATGGCACTTCTACGAGGGGGACGCGGTGGAGCTGTGGGTCGCGGCGCCCGATGGGAGCGCGTTCACGCGCGTTTCGCTGGGTCCGGCGGCCGTTGACACGGCACCGACGTACGTCGTCCCGGCGCGGTGGTGGCAGGCGGCTCGTACGGAAGGGAGCTATGCGCTGGCCGGGTGTACCGTGGGACCGGGGTTCGACGTGCGCGACTTCGCGCTGCTGGCCGACGATGCGGCGAGCCTCGAGCTCCTGCGCGGTCGGTGGCCGGAGATCGGCGAGATGCTGTAGGAGCCCACGAATGACGTTCGGTCCACGCCGGAGCAGCTCGTCATGATGGAGTCCGATCTCCAGCGCTTCCTCGCGCGTCTGCGCGAGCTCGCCGCCAGCAGCGACCACGAGGCCGCGCTCGACGATTCCGGGATGGATACCTGGGAGCACGAGGGTACACCCCTCGACGCGGGGGTGCGGGCCGGGTTGTTCGATCCGGAGACGGGGGTGCACGTGCGCGCCGTCGAGTATTCGTCGGCGTTCGAGGCGCCGGCGGGATACCCCCACGGCTGGCCGTTTCTCGCCGGTCGCGACGCCTGGTTCATCGAGGTCGCGTCGGAGGGTGAGGAGATGCATCTGGTCAAATGGCCCGATCCGTTCCCGGCCGATCCATTGTGTGACGAAATCCGCACACAGCTGGAGGACGCCGGCTGGCACTTCACCTCGGCGGATGAGCCGGGTGCGGCGGACCCCGGCCTCCGGCCACGCCACGTGGGCTGGTTCGTGAGGGGCGGCGACCACCGCCTGCTGAGCCTGGCGAGCGATGGCGAGGAAGATGCGTTGGTACTTCTGGCGGCAAGCCCCGATCAACTCTGGCCCGGATGGGGGCCGACGGAGGGACCATGGCGGAGCTGATTCACGAGCATTCGGCCCGGATCAAAGGGCGCGATGGCGGCACGTACCTGGCTCGGATCCACGGCCAGGAGCGCGCGGACGGCACCTGGGAAGGGTGGATCGAATTCCACGCGCTGAAGAGTGATGGACGCGTGGTGCGCACGGGACAGGAGAGCTCGCAGCCGGATCGGCGGGCGCTCGAGTACTGGGCGGGCGGGATCCAGCCGGTGTACCTCGAGGGTGCGCTCGGGCGTGCGACGCCGAAGCGCTGACGTCGGGCGCTGTGGATTCGCCGCCACTCTTGCGCCTCGGCGTACACCCAAACCATGGTAGGGACGTGCGTCGCCCACTAGGCATTCAGATGCTGGCCTCGCTGCTCGCGATCTACGCGATGGGCGGCGTGTTCATCGCGCTCACGATGCTCGACGCGCGTGATGCGAGGCTGGACTGGCTGGTAATCGTGCTCGCCAGCGCGACGTTCGCGGCGTCGGCGGGGAGCGCGTCGCACACCGTGTGGCGGCTGGAGCGCGCGGCGCCGCTTCGCGTCGTGCTGTGCGGTGCATGCGGAGCGGCATTCTGCCTGCTTCTTCCACTGGCGACGCCGGCCCGGATCGGCGCGGCGGTGTGGCCGCCGGCGCTGATCGGCGCCGTGATGTTCCTCGCTTTCGTGCTTCTCGCCGCGCACTACGTGGAGCGACAGCTGCGTGCGGCCCGGGGCCGTCGCGGTGCGCTCAGTGCGTAATGGTCGCCCGGCCAGTGACGGTCATTCCGCGCGTGGCGGCGATCAGCGCCTGATCGTCGCGAAGTAGGCGACGACCAGCGGCCCGTCCCGGCCAGGCCGCGTACGGGGCCAGAGCTGGAGCGTCGAGCCATCGGTGAACGACAGCCGGATTCCGGTCGTCGTGATTTCCTCGACCAGGTCGGCTGCGGGGATGAGCTCACCCGCGGGAATCCCGGCCAGCACGGAGTCCGCCTGCGCACCGTAGACGCGCGGCAGCGTCTCGCGCACGATGCGATCGAACTTGTCGCGGCGTCGCGTCCGGCTTTCGTAGGTGTCGAAGTGGACCGTGACGTTGCTCCCCTCGCGCACGGCGAACACGCTGTCACCGAACTCGGTGCGCCCCTCGGCGATCACGGGCACGATCGACCGGCGTGAGGTGGTGGCCGGTGATGTGGCCGGAGCGACGGCTTCCGGCGCCGGTTCCACGGCTCCGCCGCTGACGGGCGGCGCGACGACGGCCGCGCTCTCCGCGACGGCGACTTTCTCCGGACCGGGCGCTGGTGCGCTCTCCGGAGTGGGGGGGGCGGCGCCCGGGCGAGCGGAGTCGGCGGTGGTCTCCGAGGCGAACGCGGTGCCGATCCGAGGAGCGGTTGCGGACGCGCGGTTCGTGGTGGTGGGTTCCGCGCTCTCGCCCGCGCGATCGGCGGCCGGTGACTCGCGCGTTGCAACGATCGTGGCGTCCGGCCCATGGCGAACCGCGTCGATGCCGGCGTTCACGACCGCCAGCGTGATCGCCACGATGGCCAACCCGCTCGCCCAGCGTACGAACTTCCTGCGCCGCCGCTCACGCATCTCGGCGCGCGCCGCGTGACGACAGTGCAGGCACACGTTGGTACCGGGACGCGTGTCGTGCGGGCACGGCGCGGGCTCAGGGGCGGGGGCGGGTTGACGAGTCGACATGGTTTCGACCGCGGGCTGACTGAAAATGGACAAAAAAACCGGCCGCGGCCGGCGGGCTGGGCGCGGGAGAGCCGGTATTCGGGAGACGAGCGAGCGTGACACACCGCAACCCTCGGCGGCACGCATGCTTCCGCGTGTGGCGAGGTCGCTGGACCCGCTCTCAACATGGCACCCCGGGGTGGTCTTGTCACCCCCCTGGATCACAAAACGACCCTGGCTGGCTCAGCCGATCTCGCCGGCGGGGGGGCGAGGAGACTCCCTTGGCCGCCTGCGAAGCTTGCGGGAAGGTGCGGTCTTGCGCGCGTCGGGCCGGGCCGCGCACCGTTCGGCGCCTCAGGCCGCGCACCGTTCGGCGCCTCAGGCCGCGCACCATTCGGCGCCTCGGGCCGCGCACCGCAGGCATCACTCGGACTCGAACTCGACAACGACCGCCGACCCATGCCGGTTTGGACCATCGCGTACATGCTGCTGCTCCTTCTGATGGCGGCCGCTTCGACGGCGCTCAAGCGACGACTCGGATTCCCGGCATGGTGGCTGGTCCTCGATACCGCGAGCATGGCGGTGCTGCTCTGGCTGTTGGTCGGCTACCACCGCCCGGAGGTGATCGGCGCCGCTGGCCGGTCGGCGGCGGTGCTTTTCGTGGGGGTCCTGGTCTGGCTCGGGATCAGCACGCACCGGGAGCTTCAGGTCGTCGAGCGACTTCCCGTGCTGGGCGAAGAGAGCGGAGCGCCGTCGCAATGGGTCCCGCTCATGGGCGGAGTGCTGTTGCTCGCGCCGGCGCTGGGGTTCGGAGCGATCGCCGCGTACCGCAGTTGGCAGGGCGTCGGTTGACCGGAACGCGCGGCGAAGAGCAGCGTGCGCGGCAATTGGAATCATGCCGCGCGTGGCGGCACACCCCTTGTGGAAGCGGGCGGATCGGGCACAGTATGGCACCGTACCCCGGCCGATTGCCGGCCGTGAGGTCCGCGACAGCCGAGGAGGTGCGCATGGGCAAGAAGGATCGGCTCGAGCCGCTGGACGATGGATTCGTCGCCTTTCACACCGAATCGGGCGAGCGCTGGAAGCACCGCGACGTGGTGGAAGCAGTCACCGGTCCCGGACATCGGCTCTTCGTCTCCGACTCGGGCGACGAGCGGCGCTATTACTTCGGTCCCAAGGAGCCGCACGACGCCACGCTCCACGATCTGCGCCGGCAGCTCGCCGGCGCGGCGCGTGGGAGTGCTACGTCGGCCGCCCGCGATGGAGGGTCTCCGCCGCCCTGACTGTGCGGGCGGCTCCGCCTTGTGATCGACAGTACGCGATCGAAAGGAGGTGCGCCGATGGGCAGCTCGCTGTGCCTCGTCCGCGGCGTCACCGCCGCGGTCGCAGTGTCCGTCGCGCTCGCGGCACCGGCGCGCGTCGCGGCGCAGGCGTGGTCGCGGCCCGACGTGAGCTTCGGCGGCGGCCTCGTGCGGCAGCCGGACGACAACTCCGGCCTCCTGTCCCGGACGGGCATGCACCTGCAGGGATCGGTTCGCGCGGTTCGCGGCGAACGGGTCGGTGCGCGCGTGGCCGCTCTCTACCAGCATTTCGACGTGCGCTCGACCGGTGTCCAGCCGCCGTGTCATCCAGCGGAAGTGACGTGCCCGTTCGAGCCGCAGCGGCTCCCCTACTCGGTAGGCGTGCTGTCGGCGAGCATCGTCGGGAAGGCGGAGGCGCACGGGCGCGTGTTCGGCGGCGCCGGCATCGGCATGCACCACGCCTTCCGCTCGCCGTGGGGCGGCGAGCGCGGCGGGCTGGCCATCAACGCGCTACTGGGCGCGAAGCTCGGCAGCGAGCGGCGAGGGCTCGGCGTCGAGGCCAGCATCCATCACCTGATCGGCAATCGTAGCGGTTCCGCCTGGCTCATGCCGCTGGGTTTGAACTGGACTTTCTGATCGGAGTCACGGGACGTCGCCGCGGCCGTCACTCCGCGCGGAGAGCGACCATCGGATCGATCCGGGTCGCTCGCCGGGCCGGCAGCAGACAGGCGAGTGCTCCGGCCGATGCGAGCACGAGCACCACTCCGACGAATATCGCCGGGTCGCGGGGCTGCACGTCGAACAGCACCGTCTGAACCAGCCGTGAGACGCCGGCGGCAAGGGCGAGCCCGAGGACCATCCCGACGGCAATCTGTACGACGCCCTGGCGGAAGACGAGTCCGACCACGTCCAGCGAGCGCGCCCCGAGCGCCATCCGTACGCCGACCTCCCGCGTGCGCTGCCCGACCGAGAATGCCATCACCGCGTAGAGCCCGATGCCGGCGAGGAAGAGCGCGACGACCCCGAAGATCATGAACAGGCTACCGAACACGCGGTAGAACCAGGTGTTCTGGCGCACCGCATCGGCGTGCGTTCTGACGAAATAGATCGGGATGTCGGCGTCCACGCCGATGACGGCGTCGCGCACCGGCGCGGCGAGCGACGCGGCGCTGCCGCGGGTGCGTGCCGCGACGCTCATGAAGCGCGCCGCGTGCTGGCTGATCGGGACGTACACCGCTTCCGGGTCCTGGTTCTCGACGTTGCCGGCGAATCGGTCGGGCACCACGCCCACGATGGTGACCCAGGGCTGCGTGGATGCGGAGGCCCCGAAGCGGATCCGGGCGCCGAGCGGATCGGCGCTCGGAAAGTATGTGGCGGCGAAGCTCGCGTTCACGATCCCCACAGGGAGGGATCCCGCACGGTCCTGGGTGCCGAAGTCGCGTCCGCGGCGGACGGGAGTCTCGAAGGTCTCGAAGTAGGCCGGCGAGACGAGAATGCGGCGCACCAGCGGATATTCGCGATCCTCGTTGTAGGTCGCGCCATCCATGGCGAACGACGACCGGCCGGAGCCGAGCGCCGGCAGATTCGTGGTCAGGGATACGGACTCCACGCCCGGCATCGCCCGCAGACGCCCGTGCAACTCCTCCCAGAATCGCGTCTGGCTGAGCGTGTCGGCGTAATCCGCCTCGGGCAGGCCGACCCGGGCCGTGAAGATCTGCTCCCCGTCGAAGCCGAAGTCGATTGAGCGGAGCTTGGTGACGCTCTTGATCATCAGCCCCGCGCCGACGAGCAGGCCGCAGGAGAGAGCGATCTCGGTGACTACCAGTATCCGGCTCAGCTTTCCGATCCGCATGCTGGATGAGCCGCGGCTCTCGTCCTTCAGGATCTCGCTCACGTCGAGTCGCGACGCCTGAAGCGCGGGAAAGATCCCGGAGATGACCGCGGCGAGCGCGGCCACGCCGATGGCGAATGCCAGCACCGGCGGGTGCAGCGCGATGTCGATCCAGTACGGGGGAGACGTCGAGGCGATCGAGCGGACGAACAGCTCGACGCCGAGCCAGGCGAGTCCGATTCCGAGCAGGGCGCCGACGCCGGCGAGCACGAGCGCTTCGGCGATGAACTGGCCGATGACCCGGGCGCGCGAGGCGCCCAGGGCGGTGCGTATACCGACCTCCTTGGTCCGCGACGCGGCGCGGGAGAGCAGCAGGTTGGCGACGTTGGCGCAGGCGATCAGGAGGACGAGAAATACGGCGCCGAGCATGGTCCACAGGAGCGCCCGCGGTTCCTCGGGGATGTAGTCGTAAATGAACGGGCGCACCCGTGCGCCCACACCCTCGTTGGTCCTCGGGTATTCCTCGGCGATCCGGGCGGCGATCGCGTTCATCTCGACCTGTGCCTGGTCGAGCGTGAGCCCCGCGCCGAGCCGGCCGACGACGTCGAGCTGGATCCCCTCGCCGCGCGGAAGCGCCAGCGGATCGAGCTGAAGAGGCAGCCAGACCTCCTGCCGGACGGGGAATCCGAAATTCTCGGGCATCACGCCGACGACAGTGTGCTCGCGCCCGTTGGCTCGAATGGTCCGGCCGAGCACGTTCTGGTCGCCGCCGTACCGGTTCTTCCACAGCGCGTAGCCGAGCACGATGACTGGCTCCACGCCCGGCGAATCCTCGCCCTCGCGGAAGGTCCGGCCGAGCAGCGCCGTCGCGCCCAGGACATCGAAGGTATTGGCCGTCACGAACGCTCCGTCGAACCGCTCAGGGCGGTCGAGGCCGGAGACGTTGACGGTGCCGGTGTAGAATCCGGCGAGCGCGCCGAACGAGCGCTGCTGCTCGCGCCAATCATGGAGCTCGTGGATCGTCACCGACATCCCCTCGATGTTGCGGGATGGGTTGGTCCGGTCGAGCACCATGATCCGGTTGCCATCGGGGAACGGCAGCCCCCTGAGGAGCGCGCCGTGGACGATGCTGAACATCATCGTGGTCAGACCGATGCCGAGCGACAGCGCGAGCACCGCGACCAGCGCGAGGCCGGGCGACTTGGCGAGCGAGCGTGCGCTGTGCCGGAGGTCCTGCAGCAGGAAATGCATGTGGGGTGCGCTCGTGAGAGGCGAGGGATGCGGCGTGTCTAGCGGTACGGAGGTACGGTTCGCCAGGTTTCAGCTGGCCCGCTTCCCTGGGGGCTGGTCGCCCGTATCCGCTCTCGACCAGCGAAACCGGCACGCCGAGCGTCCGACATCCGTCGCTGCACTCGAATCCACGCGGTACCCTCGTTCCTGCCTGCTCGCAAGGCACGCCCCCTGTCCGGCGCTTCGATCGAGACGCACGTTGAGGAGCAGGAGGGGCGTTTCGAGATGAGCGGTACCTGACTATGGTTGAGCAGTGAGCCCGCCCATGGAGGATCCTCGGCATGGCCGATGATGTGATCGTCATCAGGACGTACGGGTCGGAGATCGAGGCCCAGCTCGCCCAGGCCGCGCTCGCCGCGGATGGGATTCCGTCGATCGTGCTGCCCGACAATGCCGGCGGGATGCTGCCGATGCTCCAGGTGCTCTTTCCGGTGCGTCTCGCCGTGCGCGCGGAAGACGCCGAGGCGGCGTTGGCCACGCTGGACACGCCGCCCGGCGAGATGGTGGAGAGCGACGGTGACGAAGAGAACGGCGGTGACGAAGAGAACGGCGGCGGCGTTCCGTGGGAGGAGGATCGCGATTGAGCGCCGGGCGTGGTGTGCAACGTGAGCGCGGGCGCGGGGCCGCCGGCGCGTGAGCAGCGGGAGATCGCCCGGCGAGACGCTCAGGATCACCTGGAACCGGCTGCGTGCGGTCCCAGGCGGCTCGTGGCTGTTCAGCCGCATTCTCGGCCGGATGGTGCCGTACACCGGGACGATCTCGCCGCACGTGGTCGAGCTCCGGCCCGGCTACGCGCGGGTCGAGCTGCACGACCACCGGCGAGTGCGCAACCACCTGCGGTCGATCCACGCCGTCGCGCTGGTGAACCTCGGCGAGGTCACGAGCGGACTGGCGATGGCCGTGGGATTGCCGCCGGGCGTGAGGGCGATCGTCACGCGTCTCGAGGTCGATTACATCAAGAAAGCCCGCGGCCGGCTCGTCGCCGAGTGCTCGTGCCCGATACCCGAGGTAACCGCGACCACGGATCACAAGGTGCGCGCCGACATCAAGGATGACGCGGGCGACATCGTGGCGCAGGTGACGGTCACGTGGCGGCTGTCGCCAGCGTGAGCGAGCTGGCGGGGTGGCCGGCTCCGATCCCGACCGCGTTCACGCGTCAGGTCGGCGTCCGCTATCCGATCATCGGCGGCGCCATGTATCCGTGCAGCAACCCGGAGCTGGTCGCCGCCGTATCGGCGGCCGGGGGGATCGGCATCGTTCAGCCGATCTCGCTGACGTACGTGCACGGGCACGAGTTTCGCGCGGGGCTGCGGTTCATCCGGTCGCTGACACCGCATCCGATCGGAATGAACGCGCTGATCGAGCAGTCGTCGAAGGTTTATCGCGAGCGAATGGAGAAGTGGGTGGACATCGCCATCGAGGAGGGAGTGCGCTTCTTCGTCACTTCACTGGGGAATCCGCGGTGGGTGGTGCAGCGCGCCGACGCCGTGGGCGGGGTCGTCTACCACGATGTCACCGAGCGGAAGTGGGCGCTCAAGGGTCGCGACGCCGGCGTGCACGGACTGATCGCGGTCAATCGCCGCGCCGGCGGCCACGCCGGGCCGCGAAGCGCCGAGCAGCTGATCGGCGAGGTGGGCGACCTGGGACTGCCGCTGATCTGTGCCGGCGGCGTGGGCGAGCCGGCCGAATTCATCGAGGCCCTGCGGCTCGGCTACGCCGGCGTGCAGATGGGGACGCGATTCATCGCGACGCCCGAATGCCGCGCCAGCGACGCGTACAAGTCGGCGATCGTCCGCGCCGGCGAGGCGGACATCGTGCACAGCGAGCGGATCACCGGAGTTCCGGTGGCGGTGATTCGCACGCCCTACATCGACCGTATGGGACTTCGCGCGGGGCCGGTGGCGCGATGGATGCTGCGTGGCCGGAAGCGAAAGCACCTCATGCGCACGATCTACGCACTCCGTTCGCTGTACCAGCTCAAGCGCGCCTCGCTCGACGAGGGGGGGACCAGGGACTACTGGCAGGCGGGAAAGAGTGTTCGGGCGATCACCTCGGTTGAGCCGACGGCCGCGATCATCCGCCGGTTCGCCGCCGCGGCCGAGGCCGTCGATCCGAAGATCACGGTGCCGAAGTGATGGCGACGTTCGGCCCGAGGACGCCCTGATGCGGCCCCGGCTTTCGCTCGTCGCCGCGGTGCCGGTGCTGGTGGGCACTCTGGTGATCGGCGCGCGTCCGGTGGGGCCGCTGCCGCCGCTCGGCGCGCTGCTCGATCCGGCTAACGGGGCCTGGGCGCTGGGGCGGCGCGCGGAGCATCCCGGCGACCTCACCGTTCGCATCGCCGCACTGGACGCGCCGGTGCGCATCGTCTACGACGATCGCGGCGTGCCGCACATCTTCGCGACGACCGAGCGCGACGCGTTGCGGGCGCTCGGCTGGGCCGTCGCGCGCGACCGGCTGTTCCAGCTGGAGGTGCAGTCGCGGGCGGGCGGCGGCACGCTGACGGAGCTCGTCGGGCCGGCGGCCCTGGAGGCCGACCGTGCGACGCGGGCCATCGGGCTCGCCGAGGGAGCACGGCGGCGATTGGCGGCGATCCCGCGCGACGGCCGGGAGTGGGAGGCGCTCACCGCCTACGCCGAGGGCGTCAATGCCTGGATCGACGGGTTGCGGCCGCGCGATCGGCCGCTCGAGTATCGCCTGCTCGGCGCGCGACCCTCGCGCTGGGAGCCGATCAACTCGATGCATCTGCTCGGCCGAATGGGGTGGACGCTCGCCTGGAACAACGACGAGCTCTTGCAGCTGCGGGCGCGCGCCGTGGTCGGTGCCGCGGCGGCCGATGCGCTGTTCCCGATCCACAGCCCGATCCAGGAGCCGATCCAGCCGAGCGGCGGCAGGACACCTCGCGATGACTTTCGCCCGCCGCCGCCACCCGGACCACCCGAGGAGGATGCGCGGCTGGTCGCGCACGCCATCGCCGGACTCCTCCCGCCGCCCTTCGCCGCCGCGCGCGCGGCGCAGGGCGACGCCGTCGGGAGCAACAACTGGGCGGTGGCCGGCCGGCGGACGCGCGATGGCCACGCCCTTCTCGCCGGCGACCCACACCTCGAGCTGACGCTTCCATCGATCTGGTACGAAGCGCACATCGTCATCCCCGGCGAGCTCGATGTCTACGGCGTGACGCTTCCCGGCGCCCCGATGATCGTGATCGGATTCAACCGCGACATCGCCTGGACGTTCACCAACACCCAGGCCGACGTAGTGGACCTGTGGCGCGAGATGGTGGACGATTCGCTGCACCCGGGCCGCCACCGGCTCGATGGGACGTGGCGCGCGATCGAGCCGTCGGTGGAGCGCTACGTCGATCGGCGCGGACGCGTGCTGGCGATCGATACGCTACGCGCGACTCACCGCGGACCGCTGCGGCGCGTGGGTGGGCAGTGGCTGTCGATGCGATGGACGGTCCTCGAGCCGGCCGGGGAGATCGAGGCGTTTCTCGGCGCCATGCGGGCGCGCACGGCGCGCGAGTTCCTGGACGCGACCGAGAGCTTCGCCGCTCCGGCTCAGAACATGCTCGTCGCCGACCGCTCGGGTACGATCGCCATCCGCTCCGCCGGACGATACCCGCTCCGTTCCGGCGATGGGCGCGGGGACCTGATACGCAGCGGCGAGTCGTCGTCGGAGGATTGGCGGGGCGAGTGGCCGCTGGCACGGTATCCCCAGGCGATCGATCCCATTCAGGGATTCCTCGCCTCGGCGAACCAGCAGCCGAAGGATTCCCGCGACGACCCCGGCTACCTTGGCTCCAACTGGCCGTCGCCGTGGCGGGCGATCCGCATCAACGAGCTCCTCCGCGCCGACTCCGCGGTCACGGTCGAGACGATGCGCCGGATGCAGACGGATCCCGGCAGCCCCCGCGCCGACCGGTTCGTTCCCGCGTTCGTAGCCGCGGCGCGCAGTCGTGCCGGAAGCGCGGCGCTGGCTCGCGCCGCCGAGCTCCTCGATCGATGGGACCGGCGCTACACGCGCGAGAACGATCGCGCGGTTCTGTTCGAGTACGCGATGCGCGAGCTCGACACGCGACTCTGGGACGAGCTGCGAGTCGGCGCCTCGCCTCCGCCCTCGCCGGGCGACGCCGTGGTCGCGCAGCTGCTCACGTATCCCGACAGCCCATGGTGGGATGACCGTTCGACGCCCGAGGTCGAGCGTCGCGACGACATACTCGCCGCCAGCCTCGAGGCCGCGCTCGCCCGCGCGGAGCGGATGCACGGCGATCCGGGAAGCGAGGAATGGCGCTGGTCGTCGCGGCGGCAGGCGCGGATCGATCATCTGCTCGGCGTGCCAGCGCTTTCCGCGCGGGGAATTCCTGTGCAGGGCGGGCCATCCACGCTCAGTCCGTCCTCCGGTACGGGCCGCTTCGGCGCCAGCTGGCGGATGGTCGTGGAGCTCGGTCCCGAGCTGAAGGCGTGGGGGATCTATCCGGGCGGCCAGTCGGGGAATCCGATGAGCCGGCGATATCGTGAGCACGTTGCAGCGTGGCGCGACGGTGCGCTGGACACGCTGCGCTTTCCGCGGACGGCCGATGAGATCCGGAACGCCGCGGCGCGCGCGGAGCTGCGTCCGACCGGTGGTGGGCGCTGATGCCGCGCGGCGCTCGACTGCGGCCGACCGGCGGTGGCCGGTGATGCGCTACGTCGTTCGTCTGCTCATGCTGGCGCTCGCCGTCGCCCTGGCGACGTGGGTGCTGGGCTGGATCGCCGTGCCGCTGGTCGCGGTCGCATGGGGCGCGCTCGCCGGCCGCGAGGACGGGCCGGTCGAGGCCACGATCGGAACGCTGACCGCCTGGATGGCGTTGCTTGCCGCCGCCGCGTTCGCCGGCGGCGCCGGCACCGTGGCGCGGACGCTCGGTGGCGTGGTCGGCATTCCTGCTCTGGTGCTGCCGGCCGTCACGCTGATCTTCGGGGCCGCAATGGCGTGGAGCGCCGCGGTGGTGGGACGCGAGCTCGCCCGTGCAGCCGGGCGTGGCGGCCGCGCGGCCGCGCTGGCAGTCGCCGCCGCCGGCTCAATGGCCGCGTGCGACCGGCCGATCGGCGGAGGAGTGCCGGCGGACACTGCGTTCGTGACGGACACGGCGACGGTCGAGCGCGTGGTCGCCGGTGGCGAGGTGACCCTCACCGGCCGGTATCATCCGCACCCCGGCTATCCCGACGTGCGCGCCACCTGCTTTTCGATCGACGAGGCGTCGGCGCATCAGCTGCCCCGCGTCGCCACCGGCGAGCGCCGTGTCTCGCTCTGCTTCGAGAACGCCGAGGAGGCAGCTCGATCGCTCGGGCCGCCGGGGACGAGCGGTGATGCGACGATAGTCGTCGATCGGTACGCGGCGGAGCGCGCAGACACCGGCGCGGTGGATGCCGCCAGGCTGGTGCGTGTCCTGTCGAGGGCGCCCGAAGGTTCGATTCCGTGAGGCCGCATCGCATTCTCGAGAGCTGCCTCTACGCCGGCGACCTGGCCGCCGCGGAATCGTTCTATGCTCGCGTGCTCGGGCTGGAGGTAATAGGCCGCGTCGAAGGCCGACACGTGTTCTTTCGCTGCGGCGATGGAGTACTGCTGATCTTCGATCCTGCCGCGACGGCGGAGCGCGGCGGCCAGGCACCGCCACACGGCGCGAAGGGTCCGGGGCACCTCGCCTTCGCGGTCACAGCGTCCGAGTTGATCGGATGGCGCGAACATCTCGCTCGCGCGCAGGTGGAGATCGAAGCCGAAGTCGGGTGGCCGCGGGGTGGACGGTCGATCTATTTTCGCGATCCCGCCGGCAACAGCATCGAGCTGGCCGAGCCCGTGATGTGGGGGATCGATGCCGGGTAGCTGGCGCTTGTCCCGCCTTTTCTCGCGCCGCGACATGCGGGACGAGTTCCTCCCGGGTCCGATCCGCGGCGAGCTGCTCGGAGCCGAGAGGCTGGCCGAGCGCGCCGTCTCCCTCGCCGACAGCCAGCGGCTGACCGCCGCCACCCGGGCCGGCAGACAGACGCCCCTGCTCGCGCGACTGCGGGCAACGCGCGGCATTCTCGAGGACGCCCACGACCGGCTCGGCGCAGCAACAC
The DNA here is from genome assembly GCA_035513015.1 of Gemmatimonadaceae bacterium. Taxonomy (GTDB): domain Bacteria; phylum Gemmatimonadota; class Gemmatimonadetes; order Gemmatimonadales; family Gemmatimonadaceae; genus DATKCV01. The sequence goes on along the minus strand of DATKCV010000011.1, from coordinate 116,218 downwards.
TGGCGGGGCGGGACGTCGGGCCCGCCGGTGACTGGCTGCTCGACAACTACTTCGTGGTGCAGGAGCACATCCGCGAAGTACGCGAGAGCCTGCCGCGCAGCTACTACCGCGAGCTGCCCGAGCTCCACCACGGACACCTCGCTGGTTATCCGCGCGTCTACGAGATCGCGATCACCCTGATCTCGCACACCGAGGGCCGCATCAGCCCGGACAACGTCGATCTGTTCGTCCGTGCGTTCCAGCAGCGGTCGCCGCTTTCGCTCGGCGAGCTCTGGGCGCTACCGGCGATGCTGCGACTCGGCCTGATCGAGAACGTAAGGCGCATGGCGCTGCGCACGGTGCAGCGGCTCGATCAGACGGAGGAAGCCGAGCGATGGGCGGCAAGGCTGCTCGCTGCCGACGAGGAGGGGCGCGAGGCGCTCGGCGCCGCGCTGGGCGAGCTGATGACCGACCACCCGCCGCTGACCCCGATCTTCGTGTCGCAGTTCCTCCATCGGATCCGGGTCGAGAACGCGGCGTTCACGCCGCTGTCCTGGCTGGAACCGTGGCTGGCCGAGGAGGGGGTGAGCGCCGACGACGCGCTGGCGCGGTCGACCGAGCGCCTCGCCCTCACGCAGGTCGCGATGGCGAACAGCATCACGAGCCTGCGGGCGATCGCCCAGATGGACTGGCGCTCGTTCGTCGAGCGGGAGAGCCTGACCGACGCTTCGCTGCGGGAGGATCCAGCGTCATCCTACGCATCGATGACGTTCGCGACGCGCGATCGATACCGGCACGTCGTCGAGCGCATTGCCAAGCGTACGCGCCTGCGCGAGGACGAAGTCGCGCGGCTGGCGATCGAGCTGGCCAGGTCGGCCGAGCCGGATGGATCGGGCGACACGCGGCGCGGGCACGTGGGCTACTACCTGGTAGATGACGGGCTGACGGAGCTGGAGCGGGAGACGCGGTACCAACCGTCGCCGGGCGAGCGTGTCCACCGGCTCATTCTGCGCCATCCGAACGTGGTCTTCGTGGGCGGCATCGTCGTCGGCACCGTGGCCGCGCTGGCGGCGCTGTTCTGGCTCGGCGGAAGCGCTGCGCGCGTGGCCTGGCTGCCGGTGGCACTGCTCGGCTTTCTGCCCGCCTGCGACATCGCCGTGCGGGCGGTGAGCCAGCTCATCACCACGTTCCTGCCGCCGGGCACACTCCCCAAGATGGAGTTCCGCGAGCGCGGAATACCGGAGCAATCGCGAACGGCCGTCGTGATCCCGACGCTCTTCGGAAGCGTGGATGCCGTGCGCGAGGGGCTCGAGCACCTCGAGGTGCAGTTCCTCGCCAATCGCGGCCCGAATCTGCACTTCGCCGTGCTGAGCGATTTCACCGATTCGCCGACGGAGTTCCGCGGGGACGACGAATCGATCGTCAGCGCCGCGATCGAAGGCGTGCGCGCTCTCAACGCCCGTTACGGCGACGGCGCCGAGGATGTCTTCTATCTGTTCCACCGCCGGCGCCAGTGGAATCCGCATCAGGGCGTCTGGATGGGCTGGGAGCGCAAGCGCGGAAAGCTCGCCCAGTTCAACCACTTCGTGCGGGGCGAGGACGAAGGCGCGTTCTCCACCATAGTCGGCGATTCGGAGCCGATCAGGCGGGCGCGCTACGTCATCACGCTCGATTCCGACACGGTTCTGGCGCCGGATGCCGCCGCGCTGCTCGTCGGAACGATCGCCCACCCGCTGAACCACGCGGTGTACGAACCGGCCCGCGGAGTGGTCGTGCGCGGGTACGGCATCATCCAGCCGCGCGTCAGCGTCTCGCTTCCCAGCGCGTTCGAGTCGCGCTTCGCGGCCATCCATTCCGGCCATCCGGGGGTCGATCCATACACGATCGCGGTGTCCGACGTCTATCAGGATCTCTATGGTGAGGGGAGCTACACCGGGAAGGGCATTTACGACATCGACGCCTTCGAGCTGGCCACCCGCGAGCGGTTCCCGACGAACACGCTGCTGTCCCACGACCTGATCGAGGGGAACTACGCGCGCGCCGGCCTGGTGACGGACATCGAGGTCTACGACGACTATCCGGCGCGCTATCTCACCTACGCCCGGCGGCTGCACCGGTGGATCCGCGGCGACTGGCAGCTCCTCGACTGGCTGACGACGCACGTGCCGGGCACGGCCGGTCCCGAGCGCAACCGGCTGTCGCTCCTGTCCCGCTGGAAGATTCTCGACAACCTGCGCCGGAGCGTCGTCGAGATCTCCCAGTTCCTGTTCATCATCGCCGGCTGGACGGTTCTCCCCGGCTCGCCGCTGCGATGGACGGCACTGGGGCTGGCGGCGATCGGCGCGCCGTGGCTCATCGCGCTCCTGCTCGCGGTGCTGCGGCCGCCACTCGACAAGTCGTGGCGTGCCTACTACGCCGCCATCTGGCGCGACGTGACGACGAGCGCGAAGCAGATGTTGCTGGCCGTCATCTTCCTGCCGCACCTGGCCTGGGTGTCCGTCGACGCGATCATGCGCACCCTTTGGCGCCTCTTCATATCCAGGCGGAAGCTGCTCGAGTGGCAGACGGCGTCGCAGACCGAGCGCATGCTCAAGGGCGGCGCGGGCGCTGTCTGGCGCGGCATGCTTCCGGCGGTAGCGATCGCCGTCGCGGCGCTGGTCGCGATCGCGGCACGCGGCTTTCTCATCTGGCGCGGCGGGCAGGATGCCGAGCCCGGGTGGCCCCTCTGGGAGCTGGCGGCCGTCCTGCCCGTCATCGCGCTCTGGCTCGCTTCGCCGGCGGTCGCCCACGCGGTCTCCGCCTCGCCCGGTCGCAGGGAGCGCCGCCTCCCCGCTGCTCGGCGCGCCGAGGCGATGCGCTACGCGCTGCTGCACTGGCGGTACTTCGAGCGCTTCGTGTCGGCGGACACCAACTGGCTGGCCCCCGACAACTTCCAGGAGGAGCCGCGGCCCGTCGTGGCGATGCGCACGTCGCCGACGAACGTCGGGCTCCAGCTCCTGTCGACGGTCAGCGCGTACGACCTGGGATTCATCACGGTCGAAGCCGTGGTCGAGGGGCTGGAGCTCGCCTTCCGTTCGCTCGAGCGCATGCGCCGCTTCCGCGGCCACTTCTACAACTGGTACGATCTCCGCGATCTGCGCGTGCTGGAGCCGGCGTACATCTCGACCGTCGACAGCGGGAATCTCGCCGGACATCTAATCGCGGTGCAGCAGGCCTGCCTGGGAATGCTGGATGAGCCGGCATTCGATGCGCGCGCATGGTGGGCGCTCGATGCGGCGCTCGGCCTGGCACTCGAGCGTCTGGACGAGCCGGCGGCACCGGACATCGATGCGGACGCCGGCGACGTCGAGGCGCTGCGGGTCGCGCGGACGACGGCGGCGAAGGAGCTGCGACTGGCGCGCGGCGTCATCACACGGTCCCGCGATGCGGGCTGGCCCGACGCGCCGGGTGCGGTGCTGGAGGCCGCGGGCGAGGCGATGGACCGCGCGCGCGCCGCGCTGGCGGCCGCCCGGCTCGCCGCCGACCCCGCGCAGCCAGCCGCCGATGCGAGCGACTGGATCGCGTGGATCATTCGCTTCGTCGGCGAGCGCCGGGTCGCCATCGGCGATCTGGCTCCCACGCCGGCCGCGGGGCGCGACGGCATGGTCGCCGCGGCGTATCCGACGCTGCGGGAGCGGGCCGCGCGAGCGGGCGCCGGGGGGTCCCCGGCGGTCGCCCAGCTGGCGTCGCGTCTCGAGGCGCTTGCCGCGCGCGCAAATCGCTACGCGGCCGAGATGGACTTCCGATTCCTGTTCGACCCCGAGCGGAAGCTGTTCTCGATCGGCTTCCGGCAGGACGCCCACGCGCGCGACCCGTCGCATTACGACTTGCTCGCGTCGGAAGCCCGCCTGGCCAGCTACCTCGCGATCGCCAGGCGCGACGTCCCTCCAGAGCACTGGTTCCGCCTCGGCCGCGGGTTGAGACGGACGGAGGGCGAGACGGCACTCGTGTCGTGGAGCGGGAGCATGTTCGAGTACCTGATGCCCCTGCTGGTGATGCGGTCCTATCCGGCGACCGTGCTGCATCAGACGTACGAGGGCGCAGTGCGGCGCCAGATGGCCTACGGCGCCGAGCGCTCGGTGCCGTGGGGGGTGAGCGAGTCCGCCTACAACATCCGCGACCGCCACTTCACGTACCAGTACCGCGCCTTCGGCGTTCCCGATCTCGCGCTCAAGCGCGGCCTGGCGGAGGATCTCGTCATCGCGCCGTATGCGTCGGCGCTCGCGCTCATGCTGTACCCGGAGCGCGCGCTGGCCAACCTCGCGACTCTGGAGAAGCTGGGGGCGCTCGGCCGGTGGGGCTTCCGCGACGCTGTGGACTACACCCGGCGAGATCTGGGCTACCCGTACGCGATCGTGCGAGCGTTCATGGCGCACCACATCGGCATGAGTCTGGTGGCGCTCACGAACGCGCTGAGTTCCCAGGTGTGGCAGCGCCGGTTTCACGCGGACCCGCTGGTTCGTTCGGCGGAGCTCCTCCTGCACGAGCGCATCCCGCGGCGGCTGGAGCTCCAGCGGGCCCAGGCGCCGGCGGCCGACGAGTCACTGCCGGAGCCCGAGTTCGAGCGCCCCGTCGTGCGCGAGGTGGAGACGCCCGACACGCGGCAACCCGTGGTGGCCCTCCTCGGACACCTGCCGTACACGCTCATGGTGAGCCACTCCGGCTCCGGGTACAGCCGGTTCGAGGGCCTGGCGGTGACCCGCTGGCGCGCCGATGGAACGCGCGACGACACCGGCCAGTTCTGCTACGTGCGCGACATCTCGCGCGACCGCGTCTGGTCGGCCACGCACCACCCCGTCCGTGCGCCGGCCGACCTGTACCACGCGCAGCTGGCGACGGACCGCGCGACGTTCGTGCGTGTCGACGGCGACATCGAGACGCGCACGGAAATCGTGTCGGTCCCCGCCGACGCGGCGGAGGTCCGGCGGATCACCGTCACCAACAACGGGAGCGAGGTGCGCGAGCTCGAGCTCACCAGCTATGGCGAGATCGTGCTCGCGCCGCCACAGGTGGAGCGCGGGCACCCGGCGTTCGCCAACCTGTTCGTCGAGACGGAGTGGCACGCATGGTGTTCCGCGGTGACGGCCACGCGACGACCGCGGTCGGCCGCCGAGCGGCGCCTGTGGCTGGTGCACGTGGTCGATTCGGCGCCGGAACGCGTGGGACGCGTCACCTGCGAGACCGATCGCGCGCGTTTTCTGGGCCGCGGGCGGACGGCGGCCAGTCCGGCGGCGATGGACGCCGCGGGACCGCTGTCCGGAACGACCGGTGCCGTGCTCGACCCGATCTTCGCACTGCGCGCGCGCGTGCGCGTGGAGGCGCGCGAGTCGGTGTCGGTGTCGTTCGCGACCATCGTGGCCACGTCGCGCGAGCATGCGTTCGAGCTCGCCGACCGGTACCACGACCCGCACGCGGCGCGGCGCGCGCTCGATCTCGCCTGGACCGCTGCCCAGATCGAGTTGCGCGAGCTGGACGTGAGCCCCACCGATGCCGCCGTCTACCAGGAGCTGGCCGGTCATCTGTTCTACTCCTACCCGCCGCTGCGGGCGCCGGAGGACGAGCTGCTCCGCAATGAAGGCTCCCAGCCGCTGCTTTGGGCATCGGGCATCTCCGGCGACTGGCCGATCCTCCTTGCCACCCTCGACTCGCCGCAGGGATTGCCGACGCTCCGGCAGGTCCTGATCGCGCACCAGTACTGGCGCCGGCGCGGAATGACCGTGGACCTGGTGGTGCTGGACACCTATCCGACCGAGTACGTAGGGGAGCTGCACGACAAGATCATTGCGGCGGTGCTGGCGTCGAGCGAGGGGGCCATCCTCGACCGGCCGGGCGGCGTCTTCATCCGCCGGGGCGACCAGCTCGGCGCGACCGAGCTGCTCATGCTTCGCGCGACGGCCCGCGTCCACATCGTGTGCGACGGCTCCGGACTGGGCCGGATCCTCGCGGCCGCCGAGGCGAGCGCCGATGCCGGCGAGGTCGTGCCGGAGGAATGGGAGCTCCCGGCCGAGACGCCGTACCGCAGCGCGTCGCGCGTCACGCCCACGACGACACGCATCGTGCGCCGGTTGCGCGCACTGGCGGCGGCGGTGCAGCTCGAGGCGGGCGCGGGGGATGTCGGAACGACCGACGCGGCGGCGAGGAGGCCCGGAAATCCGGCGCCAGCGCCTGGACGCCGGCGCGCCGCCGGCCGCGATGAACATCCTGCGCTTCTCTTCGAGAACGGGCTCGGCGGGCTCCGCCCCGACCTGGACTACGAGATACGCTTGCGCGGGCGGGAAGCGACACCGGCGCCGTGGGCGAACGTCATCGCCAACCAGCGCGGCGGATTCCTGGTCACCGAGCGCGGGGCGGGGTGCACGTGGGCCCTGAACAGTCAGTTCTTCCGCCTCACTCCCTGGCACAACGACCCGGTCAGCGACCCGGCCAGCGAAGTCCTCTACATCCGCGACGAGGACTCCGGCAAGGTGTGGAGCGCCACGCCCGCACCGATCGCCCACGCCTCGCCCTGGGTCATTCGCCATGGCGCGGGAGCATCGTCGTTCGCGCACACGCACGAGGACATCGAGACGACCCTGGAGTTGGGAATGGCCGGGGAAGACCCGGTGAAGCTCTCGATGCTGCGGGTAACCAATCAGGGGAAGCGAAGGCGCCGGATCTCGGTCACCGCGTACGCCGAGTGGACGCTGGGCGTGCTGCGCGAGCACACCCAGCACCAGGTGCGCACGATGTTCGAGCCGCGCCTCGAGGCGATTTTCGCGCGCAACACGTTCGATCCCCAGTTCGCCGACTGGGTGGCGTTCCAGGCGATCAGCGAACCGGTCACCACACACACCGCGGATCGCGGCGAGTTCCTCGGCCGCAACGGCGCCGCCGATGACCCGGCGGGCATGAGGAGCGACAGGCTCTCCGGCACGACCGGTGCTGCGATCGACCCGTGCGCTGCGCTGCGCTGCGCGCTCGAGCTGGCGCCGGGCGAGACGCGAGAGATCGCCGTGGTGATCGGGGCCGCGCCGGACGAGACCGAGGCGCGCCGAGCGGTGGCCGAGTACCGCGACCTCGGGCGTGCGCACGCCGCACTGGCACGGGGCAGGGCGGCCTGGGCGGAGCGCCTGACGGTGATCCAGGTGCGCACGCCCGAGCCGTCGTTCGACGCGATGCTCAACCGGTGGGCGCTCTACCAGGCCCTGGCCTGTCGCATGTGGGGGCGCACGGCGCTCTACCAGAGCAGCGGCGCGTACGGGTTCCGCGACCAGCTCCAGGACGCCATGGCGTTCGTATACGCCGAACCGGCCGTGGCCCGCGAGCACATTCTGCGCGCGGCTTCGCGACAGTTCGTCGAGGGCGATGTCCAGCACTGGTGGCACCCGCCGGACGGGCAGGGAGTGCGCACGCGATTCTCGGACGACCTTGCGTGGCTGCCGTTCGTCGTGGATCACTACGTGCGGGTGACCGGCGACTCGGCCGTGCTCGACTCCGAGGTACCGTTTCTCGCCATGAGGGCGCTCGAGCCGCACGAGCACGAAGTCTACGATCTGCCCGCCGTCGCCGATGAGCGCGCTAGCATCTACGAGCACTGCCTTCGCGCGCTGCGAAAGGCCTGCACCGCGGGCGCTCACGGACTGCCCCTGATCGGCATCGGCGACTGGAACGATGGGATGAATCGCGTCGGCGTCGAAGGGCGCGGCGAGAGCGTCTGGCTGGCATGGTTCCTCGTCACGACGCTGCGGTCGTTCGCCGAGCAGGCTGCGCTGCGTGGAGATGGGGACGTCGCGGCCGATCTCCGCGGCATTGCCGAGGCGTACGTCGAGGCGGTCGAGACGCACGCCTGGGACGGCGCATGGTACCGGCGCGCCTACTTCGATGACGGCACGCCGCTCGGTTCGGCGCAGAGCGACGAATGCCGCATCGACGCGATCGCGCAGAGCTGGAGCGTCATCTCCGGCGCGGGCGATCCGGCGCGGCAGGAACAGGCCATGCGATCGCTGGAGGAGCATCTGGTCCGCGAGGATGCGAGGCTGATCATGCTGCTCACTCCTCCGTTCGACAAGACGCCCAACGACCCGGGGTACATCAAGGGGTACCTGCCGGGCGTGCGCGAGAACGGAGCGCAGTACACCCACGCCGCGCTGTGGACCGTATTGGCGACGGCGATGCGCGGCGAGGGCGACCGGGCGTTCGAGCTGTTTCAGATGATCAATCCACTCACGCATGCGCGCACGCGGGCCGAGGCGGAGACGTACAAGGTGGAACCGTACGTGGTCGCGGCCGACGTCTACACCGCGGAGGGCCACGTCGGCCGCGGCGGGTGGACGTGGTACACCGGGTCGGCGAGCTGGTTGTACCGCGTCGGGCTCGAGGCAATTCTCGGGTTCACCAGGCGCGGCGACACGCTCGCCATCGCTCCCTGTGTGCCGCGCGACTGGCCGGAGTTCACCATCGAGTATCGTTTCGGCCGAACCCCGTACGTCATCACGGTGACTCGACCGGGCAGCGCGGATGGCGGCGTCCCCGAAGTGAGCGTCGACGGGCGCGTGGTCGACCCGCCGGTCATTCCTCTGGTCGACGACGGCGAGCGGCACGAAGCAGTCGTCCGATGGATCGCCGGGACGGGCACCGCCGCCGCCGCCGCGTCCGATCGGGCGGGCGGCGAGAGTTGAGGGAACGGCGTGGACCCGTTCACGATGGCGGAGCTGCTGCTCGGGGATCTGCCCCTGACCTCGGGCCAGCTCGCCCAGCTCCGGGCGCTCAACACGAAGTACTTCACCGCGCTCGCCGGCCTGGAGCGCGCGAGCGGATCCGCCGCGGGTGACACGGCCGCGCTGCGCGTCATGATCGCCGCCGACATCCGCGACATGCTCAGCGAGGAGCAGCGGGTCGCGTTCGACCGCAATCTTCCCCGCGTGCTGCGCTCCGCCGGAGAGACCTGAGCAGCCGGCCGGGCACGCTTGGTGCCGTAGGTCTGGCCAGTGCGGATCGCCCCCTGCCGTCGCTGATCCGCCTGAACACACCACGCGGAGAGTGGCCCCATGCGGATCCTCGGTGTCGTCCTCATCGTGCTCGGCGCGATCTCGCTGATCTGGGGAGGCATCACCTACACACGCAATCGGCAGGTGCTCGACATCGGCCCAATCCAGGCGACCGCCGAGGAACAGCGGCGGATCCCACTGCCGCCGATCATTGGCGGCGTGCTGCTGATCGCCGGCGTCGCGCTGGTGGTCGCGGGAGGCAGGAGGACGACCGTCTGATACCATGCGTGACGCGTGACGGCTGGCCGGAACCCCGGTAGCGCGCGCGGGTAGCGTCGGACGACGTCGATCGTCATCGTGGGACCTGGAGGCGCGCACGGTCCCACGCCGGTCGCGATCCGCCTGCTCCTCCCCCGTCTTCGCGCTGGCCCGAGCGATGTTCACCGTCATCAAGCTGGTCCAGTACCTGGTCAAGACCCTCCATTCGGAGGGAACCCCCGGTCAGGTCGCCGCCGGCATCGTGCTCGGCGCCGCACTCGGGCTGACGCCCATCGCCAGCGCGCACAATCTCGTGATCGTGCTGCTCATCTGCGTGCTCAACGTCTCGGTGGCCGGCGCCTTCCTCGGGCTGGCGTTCTTCGCGCCGTTCGGGTTCCTGCTCGATCCGGTGTTCGACCGGCTCGGTCGGTTGCTGCTTCTCGAGACGCCGGCGCTCGAGTCCACATGGACCGCGCTGTACAACACCCCCGTGGTGCCGTACACGAACTTCAACAACACGGTCGTTCTGGGGAGCCTGGTCGGGTGGCTCCTGCTGGCGGTGCCGATCCACCTGCTCGCCCGGCTGGGCATCGCTCGCTACCGTGCCACGGTCGGCGAGCGTGTCCGCCAGTCGCGGTTCTACCGCGCCGTCACCGCTTCCAAGGCCTACAATGTCTACACCTGGTTCCGCCCCCAATGAGCGCGGCGCGGGCGGCGAGGCGCTGACGCGCTTCGATCGCCCCGCATCGGGAGTGGAGCCAGCGCCGGGCGGTGGCGGTGGCGGCCGGCGTCCGCCGATCATTCGCTGGCGTGGCCTGATCCCGTTCATGCTGGGCGTCGCGCTCCTCTGCATCGGCTGGATCCTGTTCGGCGAGCGCCTGGTGCAGGAAACGACCGAGGAGGCGACCACCGACCTGCTCGGCGCGCGCGTGGAGCTCTCCGGCGTGCGGATCGATGAAGCGCGCACGACCGTGAACCTGCGCGCGCTGCGAATCGCCGATCCGCTCGACCCCATGCGCAACCTGCTGGAGACCGGCGCCGTCACGATCGCGCTCGAGGCGGTGCCGCTGCTCGAGAAGAAGCTGGTGATCCGGCAGCTGTCGATCGGCGACCTGCGGTTCAACACGGCCCGCTCGACACCGGCCCCTCCGGCGCCCCAGGATGGCTTCGCCGCGCAGACGCTTCGCGAGATCCGCGAATGGACGTCGCAGTTTCGCCGGCCGCTGCTCTCGTTCACGCCGATCGACACCATTCGCTCGGTCGTGCTCGATCCGACGCAGCTCTCGTCGGTCCGCAACGCGCTGGCGTTACGCGGGGCGGCCGACTCGGTGCAGCAAAATGTGCGGGACGGCTTGGAGGGGCTCCGGTTGCGGGAGACGCTGGACACCGCGCAGGCGCTCGTGCGGCGGCTCGAGGGGGCCGACGTCCGCACCCTGGGTCTCGACGGTACGCGCCGCGCGGTGGAGGACGTGCGGCGGACGATCGACGAGATCAACCGCGCGCGGCAGCGCGTCGAGGCGCTGGAGCAGGAGGCTCGTCGGGGTCTGACGACGCTCGCCGGCGGCGTGCGCGATCTCGATGAGGCGCGCCGCGCCGACTACGCTTTCGCGCGTGGGCTCCTCGATCTCCCCAGCTTCGAGGGCCCCGATCTCGGCAACGCGCTGTTCGGGGAGGTGAGCCTCCAGCGGATGCAGCAGGCGATGTACATGGCCGCGCTGGCCGAGCAGTACATGCCCCCGGGACTCCGCCCGCGCGAGGACGCCGGGCCGAAGCGCGTGCGGGCAGCCGGGCTCTCGGTGCGCTTTCCCAGGGAGCGGCGGTATCCCTCGTTTCTCCTTCGCCGCGGGGACGTGAATCTGACGATCGGCGAGGGGAGCGCCGCCAACACCTACACCCTGGCGATCGCCAACGTGACCAGCGCGCCCGACGTCGTCGGTGCCCCGGTGCGGTTCCTGGCCCGCCAGACCGAGGGCGCGACGGGCACAGCGAGCCTCGGCCTGGTGGGTGTGCTCGACCACACCGGCGGCCGACTCAGAGACTCGGTGCGGGCTACCGCTGCCGGGATCTCGATCCCCGGGTTCGCGCTGCCGGGGCTGCCGTTCCGCGTCGAGCCCGGGATGGGGACGACTTCGCTCGCCTTCACGCGGGACGGCGACCGAATCGACGCCCGCTGGTCGATGCGTGCCGACCGCGTGGCATGGATCACGGACGAGGCCCTCGCCAACCCGGCCAATCAGCTGGAGGCGCTGCTCGGCCGCGTGCTCGCGGGACTCACCGACCTCGAGATCGTCGCCACACTCACCGGGACGATGGAGGCGCCGTCGTTCACCGTCCGGTCGAACCTCGACCGCGCGCTCAGCGACCGACTGAAGGCGGTCGCCGGCGAGGAACTGCGTCGTGCCGAGTCGAGGGTCCGCGCCGAGGTGGACCGGATCGTCGCCGAGCGGGTCGAGCCGGTGAAGGCTCACGTCGCGCAGGTTCAGACGGAGGCCGACCAGCGCGTTGCCGACGCCAAGCAGCGGCTGGATGACGAGAAGCGGCGGCTGGAGGAGCGGCTCCGGGCGTTGACGGGCGGTGTGATTCGAGTGCCGGGTTCTCGGTAGGTGGATGGGAGCCCCTATCGCGTTCCGCGAACGGCAAGTCCTTTCCGTCCGGGCGTTTTGCCCACTGTCGCGGGTCTGATCGGCGTCGTGTCTCCGGGCAATTTTTAGCGTTCCGAGCCCAACCGTGGGCCCGGCCGAGGGTTGCGTGTTACCGCCAGCCCGAAGACTCGTCATTTTGACGTACCGCACCGGACAGGGGCGCGTGAGTCAAATGCAGCCGCATGCGCAGCAACGCGACTACGAGGCGATCCTGCGTCCAAGTCGCTGGGCTGACGGAATCCAGGTGATCGGGGCGCTACCCGATTACGTCATTCGTCAGCTCGGGGTCGGTACGTGCGCACGAAGCGTCTGGCTTCACGAACAGACGGTGACGCAGATCTGCGATAACCGGTGTGCGCGGCCGAGCGACTCGGAACTCGTTCTCGACCACATGCCGGCGGCGGTGCTGCGCCCGATGTTCTGCGGGATTCACGAGCACGCCGGGGCGCCGCGAATCGAGCTGGTCGAGTTCATACGGCCGGCGCATCGGTACTTGTTTCTGGGCATCAAGCTCGTCATCCGCGGGTTAGGCGACGACGAGTTGTGGGTCAGCACCGGTTATCCGGTGAGCGAGCAGACGCTGCGCCGCCTCCTTCGGGGAGGGCGGTTGCAGCCGGTGGTTGGGGATCGGAAACTCGAGGGCGGAAAGACGCGCACCGCCAGGCGGATCTCTTCTGGATTCGCGACACAGATGCCGTGAACTAGCGCGCCCGGCCGACGATCCACCCCGCAAGCCTCCAGCGACCACGGTCGCTGGAGGCTTCCCGCATCCGTCCCCGCCGGGCCGCGAGCCCGCGCGAGGGCCGGCTCGCGCCGCGTCAGCGCACCCGCTGTCCGCGCAGCTGGCCTTCCTTCTCGCCGACCCACCAGCGGCCGGCGAGTATGTCGATGCAGAGCCGCCTCGCGCGCTCGGGCCGGCACCTGGAGCGGTCGCCGACGTCCGCTTTGACCGGCACCGTGCACGACCTAGATTGGCAGCACGAAGAGACGCGCCCGACCGAGTGCCTGTCTCCGTGCCCGCGAGCCGTGCTCGCCCCTCACGAGGATCGATATGAACGCTCTGCGCCCGCGCCTCACCGTGCTCGTGGCCGCGCTGCTGATTGCGCCTGCGGCCGCCGCCCCGCAGGCCCGCCAGGCCGATGCCCGGCTCGCCGCCAGGACCGCCGACTCGACCGGCGCCGACACGCTCCGCCCGGCCGCGGCGCGCCAGCTCACGAGCGCCGACCTGCGCGGGTGGCGCGTGATCCGCAACACCTCGCTGTCCAACGATGGCCGGTGGTTCGCCTACCTGCTCGCGCCGAACGAGGGCGACGCCGAGGTCGTGATCCGCCCCACGGGTGAGGGCGACGAGAAGCGGTTCCCGGTGGGGCAGCCGTCGGCCGCCTCCGTGGAGCTGTCGGCCGATGGGCGCTGGGCGGCGTTCACGATCTCGCCCACCGAGCGCGAGCAGCGGACGCTGCGCCGCAACCGCCGGCCTGTTCAGAACAAGGTCGGCGTGGTCGACCTGGCCACGGGCGAGAAGCGCGAGTTCGACAAGGTGCGCCGGTTCGCGTTCAACGGCGACCGGCCGACGGTCATCGCGCTGCTCGGCTACGGCCCCGAGTCGCCGCCAGGGCAGACGCGCGGACCCGAGGCTTCCGACCTGCTGGTGGTCGATCTCGCCTCGGGATCGGTGCTCGGCATCGGGAACGTCTCCGATTTCGGCTTCGACCGGAGCGGACAGTGGCTGGCGTGGACGGTCGATGCGCGCGATCGACTCGGCAACGCGATCCAGATCCGCGACCTGCGGAGCGGGATCGTGCGCTCACTCGATTCTGAGAAGGCGTTGTATCGCCGAATGACGTGGTCCGACAGCCTGCCCGCGATCGCCGCCCTGCGCGGCCACGTGGACAGCGCGGGTCGCGACACGACGTACGCGCTCGTCGCCTTCCGCTCGGTCGCCGGCAACGCCGCGAAGTCGGTCTACGACGCACAGACCGACAGCGCGTTCCCGGCCGGGATGCGAATCAGCCCGGACCGGGCGCTGGTTTGGTCGGAGGACGCCGGCGCCGTGTACTTCGGGATCCGGGCGAAGACTCCCCCCGGGCCGGCGCGCGGCAGCGACTCCACGGCGACCGACTCGACCGACGCGCCGAGGGCGCCGGCTCGGCGAGGGCCGAACGCCGACGAAGACCCGCTGCCGAACATGATGATCTGGCACTGGAAGGACCCGCGGCTCCAGTCGCAGCAGCAGGTCGAGGAGAACCGCGACAAGACGTTCAGCTTCCTGGCCGCGTACCGGCTCGGCGAGCAGCGGTTCATCCGGCTCGCCGATTCGACGTTGCGCGACGTCGCGGCTTCGCCGCGCACGCGGTGGACGCTCGGCTCCGACAACCGCGATTACGAACGGGATGGCAACCTGGACGGCAAGCGCTATCGCGACGTCTGGGTGGTGGACCAGCACAGCGGCGAGCGGCGGAAGGTACTGGAGCGCACCTGGGGGCCCCAGTCTCTGTCACCAGATGGGTCCAGGCTTCTCTACTGGAACGATGGGCACTATCACGTCCACGACATCGCCGCCGGCTCATCGCGCAACATCACCGACGGTGTCCCGACGTCCTTCGTCAACGTGGAGAGCGACGTCAACCTCGACCGTCCGGCGATCCCGCCGTTCGGGTGGGCCAGCGATGGACGGTCGGTGCTCCTCAGCGACCGGTGGGACGTCTGGAACGTCCCGGTCCGGGCCGGGCGCGCCGTCAATCTCACCGTCGACGGCCGCGAACGTGGCATTCGATACCAGCGGCGTCTCGTGTTCGACCCGCGCGAGCGTGGTGTGGACCTCCGGAAGCCGCTGCTGCTGGCGGCTTACGGCGAGCGGACGAAGCAGGAAGCGGTGGCCCGCGTCGAGCCGGGACGCCCGGGTGCGCGGCTCGTGATGACGGACGACGCGCGGCGCTCGTTCCAGAAGGCCCGCGACGCGGAGACGTACCTGTTCACCAGGCAGACGGTGCGGGACTTCCCCGATTACTGGGTGAGCGACGCCCGCTTCGCATCGCCGCGCCGCCTCACCGACGCCAATCCGCAGCAGCGCGACTTTGCCTGGTCGGCCGGCGCCCGGCTCGTGGATTACGTGAGCGACAGGGGCGACACGCTCCAGGCGGCGCTGCACCTGCCGGCGAACTACGAGCCGGGGAAGAAGTACCCGGCCGTCGTCTACATCTACGAGCGGCTCTCGCAGAACCTGCACAGCTACAGCATCCCCAACGAGACCCGCGCGCTCAACCCGAGCGTCTACACCAGCCTTGGGTATGCGGTGCTCCAGCCGGACATCGTATACCGTGTCAACGATCCGGGGATGTCGGCGGTATGGTCCGTGCTCCCGGCGGTCAGGGCGGCGATTGCCACCGGCGTGATAGATGAAACGAACGTCGGGCTCCACGGCCATTCCTGGGGCGGCTACCAGACGGCGTTCCTGGTCACGCAGACGAACCTGTTCAAGGCGGCCGTGGCCGGCGCAGCGCTGACCGACCTGGTCAGCATGTACAGCTCCGTCTACTGGAACTCCGGCTCGGCCAACCAGCCGATCTTCGAATCGAGTCAGGGCCGGTTCAGCGGTCACTTCCTGGAGAATACCGAGGCCTACATCCGCAACTCGCCGGCCTACCATGCCGACAAGGTGACGACACCGCTGCTGCTGCTGCACAACGACAAGGATGGCGCGGTGGACTTCAACCAGGGGATCACGTTCTACAACACGCTGCGCCGGCTGGGGAAGGACGTGGTGATGCTTCAGTACGTCGGCGAGAATCACGGCCTGCGACAGCCGGAGAACCAGAAGGATTACGCCGTGCGGATGCGCGAGTTCTTCGACCACCACCTGCGCGGGAAGCCGGCACCGGACTGGCTGACCGACGGCGTGCCGCGGCTGAAGCTCGAGGAGCACCTGCGCGCGAGAAAGCCGGCCGCGGGGCAGCCGGCTCCGAGGGCCGAGATCGTTCCCGAGTAGGATCGACGAACACCTCCTGGTCGCGGCGCCGGCTGGTCTCCGACGCCGCGGCTTCATGGGTTGGCCGGTACGGCAGGCGCGACATCCACCGGCAGCCAAACGGTCACCGCGGCCCAGGTACGGCCCCGCATCCGGTTGTAGCGGGCGTCGCCGATGAACACCTCCACGCCATCCGGGCGCCGGTCGATCACGTAGTACGGGAACCGTGCCCAGCGGAGGAACGTTGCCCCTTCGTGCGTCCGGGCCGCGGCCCGAGCCTCAGGTGCGTCCGCGTTCGTTGCGATCACGCGCTCGCCGATCGTGGAGCGCGGCGCCGGCGTCCAGGCGAGCGTACCGAAGATCAGCCGGTCCCCGGCCTCGATCACCACTTCGCGTCGCAGAGCGTTCACCGGCACGGGGCCGACGAGCAGACGGAGATCCGGGTCGAGCCCCGCTGCAACCATGGCCCGCCGAACCTCGGCGCGGCCGGCCAGCGTGAGCGCCGCCATCGCCGACATGTATACCGTGACGGCGATGAGCGCGAGTGCCGCCCGGCGCCCGTCGCCCAGTCGGCGCGCGGTCGTGACGACTCCCAGGCCCAGCGCCATCCACATCCAGGGATCGAGGATGAACAGCACGTCGGCATAGAACCACCGCTCGGAGAACGGCATCAGCCAGCGCATGCCGTAGGTGTTCATCCAGTCGAGGAACGGGTGCGTCAGGATCGCGATCGTGGCGAGGAGGAGCAGTGCCCTGGGACGGATCGGCTGATCGCTCACGCGCCCTCTCCGGCGGCGCACCACCCGGTCCCAGAGCATCATCGTGCCGGTCAGCAGGAAGGGCCATATCGCCAGTGCGAGGATCCCGTGGGTGATTCCCCGCCTCATCACCAGCGCGTCCTCGCTGAAGACGGCGAGCGCATCGATGTCCGGCAGGTTGGCACCGATCATGAGCGTGGCCATGCCGAGCGCGGAGCGCCGCTTGAGACCCGTCTCGCCGATCGCGGCGCCGACGAGCGTGTGACAAAGGTTGTCCATGCTTCGTTATGAAGGGATGGCCGGCGGACGGGGCGAGGCGAGCCGGGCAGACGGTGAGCTCGGGGGCGCCGGCTCGGCGCAGCGTCACGATTTCTGCGGGGAACGGAAGGCGGAATCTGGACGGGAGCGGGATTACTCGCCACCCCGCTGGTGCGAACGCCGCTGGGGAGGGGGTGGACGGCGGCCGCGTCACGTGGCGGGTCATCCATGACGCGCCAGGGCTTTCGAAATCGGTGCGCGTGGTGCATGCATTCGGGACGAGCGATGTCGCGGCGGCCGCGGCCCGGCAACGGAGCGCGGCCGTCGAGCGTTTCCCATTGGATGGACCTTCCCCGCTCGCGCGGGTATGGAAGGCATCGCCGCCGCTGCGCTCCATAGCGATCGTAGCGGCGGCATTGCAGGAGACTCGACCCTGCAGCGAGGAGTGACCAACCGCCGTGTTCGACGCCTTGTTCGAGTTCCTGTTCAAGTATCGGCCCGTGATGTTCGAGCGCGGCGACATCGCGTTCGCCACATCACGCCCGCTCGCGGTCGCCGCATTGCTGATGGCGCTCGCCGCGGCGGCGGCGTTGATCACGTACGCGCGCGTCGGCGGAAAGAGCGGCCCGCGCGACCGACTGATCCTCGGCGGCGTCCGGGTGGCGCTGGTCGCCCTGCTGCTGTTCTGCCTTCTCCGCCCCACGCTGCTCGTCCCCACCTCGGTCCCGCAGCGCAACTTTCTGGCGGTGCTCCTCGACGACTCGCGGAGCATGCAGATCGGCGACATCGGGGAGGCACGGGGGGACTTCGTGCGCCGTGCTTTCGATCCGCGGGAGAGCCAGGTGATGGCGGAGCTCGGCGAACGCTTCATCCTGCGCTTCTTCCGCTTTTCCAGCTCGACCGACCGCATCGCCGGGCCCGACGAGCTGTCGTTCGGCGGCGCGCGCACCGATCTCGGCCGCGCCCTCGATCGTGCGCGGCAGGAGCTGGCTTCGGCGCCCGTGGCCGGGATCGTGCTCGCGTCCGACGGCGCTGACAACGCCCACCAGACACTGACGGAGCCGCTGCTGGCACTCCGCAGCCGCTCCATCCCGGTATTCACCGTCGGAGTGGGGCGCGAGTCGTTCACGAAGGACATCGCCATCAAGCGGATCGAGACGCCGCGTACGGTGCTCAAGGGCACCTCGCTCGTCGTGGATCTGCTGGTCGTCCAGCGCGGCTACCGCGGCCAGACGGTCCAGCTCCAGGTCGAGGACGCCGGGCGCATCGTCGCGACCGAGGAGGTGACGCTCGGCGCCGACGGCGAGGCGAAGCCGGTGCGCGTCACCGTCACCGCGACGGAGACGGGTCCGCGCTCCTTCCGCTTCCGGATCGCGCCGCGCCCCGACGAGATGGTCACCCAGAACAACGAGCAGGAGGCGCTCGTCCTCGTCGGCGACGGGCGCGAGAAGATCCTCTACCTCGAGGGGGAGCCGCGGTTCGAGGCCAAGTTCATCCGCCGCGCCGTCGCCGAAGACGACAACCTTCAGGTCGTCCTCCTCCAGCGTACCGCCGAGGCCAAGTTCCTCCGGCTCGGCGTGGATGATCGCGAGGAGCTCGTGACCGGCTTTCCGACGACCCGCGAGGAGCTGTTCGCCTATCGCGCGATCATCATCGGCAGTATCGAGGCGAGCTTCGTCACCCACGACCAGCTCCGGATGCTGGCCGAGTTCGTGGGGCAGCGTGGTGGCGGTCTGCTGATGCTTGGTGGACGCCGCGCCTTTTCCGAGGGCGGCTACGCCGGGACGCCGCTGGCCGACGTGCTGCCGGTGGTGCTGGACGAGCCGAGCACCACCCCGGCCACCGGATCGAACGGCAACGGGAACGGGGGCGCGCGCCGCGACGAGGATGGCGACATCCGTGTGGCCGAGCTCAAGGTCGAGGTGACGCCTGCAGGGCTGGCCAGTCCGGCGACGCGGATCGCACCCACGGAGCGCGCCTCCGTTGCTCGCTGGCGGGACCTGCCGCCGCTCACGGCCGTGAACCAGGTGACGCGCACCAAGCCGGGAGCGACGACGCTGCTCAGCGCCCGTCACCCCGACGGCGGGCGGCAGGTCGTGCTCGCCCACCAGCGCTATGGGCGCGGGAAGGCAATGGCCCTGACAGTCCAGGATTCCTGGCTGTGGCAGATGCACGCCGACATTCCCGTGGAGGATCTCACGCACGAGACCTTCTGGCGCCAGCTGCTCAGGTGGCTGGTGAGCGGCGTTCCCGGACGCGTGACGATCGCCACTGCCGCCGACCGGGTCGCGCCGGGCGAGATGGTGGGCCTGCGCGCGGAGATCGATGACCCGGGCTTCGTCAAGGTGAACGGTGCCGACGTGATCGCCAGCGTGAAGGCGCCCTCGGGCGCGGTGCGCGAGCTGCCGATGGAGTGGGCGGTGGACAGGGACGGCGAGTACCGCGCGAGCTTCGCGGCCGAGGAGGCCGGACTGTACGAGGTGCGCGTTGGCGCCCGAGCCGGAGGTGCGGATCTCGGCGGCGACGTGACGTTCGTGCAGGCGGCCGACCTGAAGCGCGAGTTCGTGGACGCCGAGATGCAGAGTGCGGTGCTGCGCCGCATCGCCGACGAGACGCGCGGCCGGTTCTACACGCCCGAGACGATGGGCACGCTGTCCGAGGACATCAGCGTTTCCGGCGGCGGCACGACGGTGATCGAGCCGAAGGACCTGTGGGACATGCCGATCCTCTTCCTGCTGCTGCTCGGGCTCGCCGCAACGGAATGGGGTCTGCGGCGCCGGCGGGGGCTCGCGTGAGGCGCGCCGCGGTGCTCGCGCTGTGCGTCGGCCTGGCGCTTCCGGCCGCCGCACAACAGGCGCCCGGGGAGACGTACGTGCTGATCGTCACCGGCGTGGGTGGCGAGGCGCACTACTCGCGGATGTTCCACGAGTGGGCGATCGCCTTCGGAGATGCGGCGCGGGACCGGCACGGCGTCTCGCCCGAGCACATCACTTACCTTGGCGAGAACACCCAGCGTGCACCGGACAGGATCGCCGACCGATCGACTCGCGAGGTGGTCGAGCGCGAGTTGACGCGGCTGGCGCGGCTTGCGCGTGCCGGCGACCGGGTGCTCGTCGTGCTGTTCGGGCACGGCGCGGGCAGCGGCCCGGAGTCGCGCTTCAACTTGCCCGGTCCCGACCTCACCGCCGCTGAGTGGGCGGCGCTCCTGGGTCGGTTCTCCGGCCCTACCGTAGGGTTGGTGAACGCCGCCAGCGCCAGCGGCGACTTCGTCGCCGCGCTGTCCGGAGAGCGCCGGATCATCATCACGGCCACCAAGTCGGCGCAGGAGCGCAACGAGGCCCGCTTCGGCCGGTTCTTCGTCGATGCCTTCGCCCGCGACGTCGCCGACGTGGACAAGGATGGCCGGGTGTCGCTCCTCGAGGCGTTCGACTATGCGCGGCGCGAGGTGGCACGGACGTACGAGGAGGAGGGGGCGCTCCTCACCGAGCACGCGCAGCTCGACGATGACGGCGATGGGACCGGCACGGCGGCTCCGGACGGCCTCTCCGGCGACGGACGCCTCGCCCGCGCGTTCCACCTCAACTCGACGGCCCGGGTGATCGCCGGCGCCGATCCGCGCCTCCGCGCACTCTACGAGGAGAAGCAGGCGATCGAGACCCGGCTCGATGAGCTGCGACGACGCAAGGACTCGCTCTCCGCCGCGGACTACGAGCAGCGGCTCGAGGACCTGCTCGTAGCGCTGGCCGAGAAGAATCTGGCGATCCGCGAGCTGGAGGCGCGGCGGCCATGAAACGGATCGTCGCCCGGCAGGCTTGTCTGGCGCTCGTCGCCGCGATCGCGCTCTCGTGCGTCGGCTGGCCCGCCGACGCGCAAACCGGCGCGGGCGCCGACGCGTCGTTCCGGGCGGGGAAGTACGACGAGGCGATCGCCGCCTATCGCGCGGGCGCTGCCGGGCCCGACGCCCCGGCGACGGCCGCACGCGGGCTCGTGAGAGCGCTGGCGACCGTCGGCCGGTACGACGACGCGGAGCAGACGGCACGCTCCGCCACCGCCGGCGGATCGCCGGAGCTGTGGAACGTCCTCGGCGAAGTCCTCGCCGAGCGCGGGAAGCTGGCCGAGGCGGAGAGCGCGTTCGTGAGCGCGATCCGCGGCCGAGCGACCGACAGCCTGACCGCGCGGCTCAACCTGGCGATCCTCCGCTTCGAGCGCGGGGAGCGCGATGAAGCGATGCGCGAGTTCGACCACTTCATAGATGTGTACAATCGCGGTGCGCGCCTCACCGCCGAGGAGCTGATGGCGGTCGGCACCGCCTGCCGCTATCTGGGGCTCGAGCGGCACGAGATGGTGCGCGATGCGCTGAAGGCGTACGATCTGGCGATCGCCGCCGCGCCGGAGTGGCTCGAGCCGCGGGTCAGGGTGGGCGAGCTGTTCCTGGAGAAGTACAACGGCACCGACGCGCGGGCGAGCTTCGGCGAGGTTCTCGAGGTCAACGCGTCGCACCCGCGCGCGCTCGTCGGCATGGCGCGGCTGCTCCTGTTCGAGAACGCGTCGGGAGCGGACGACCTGGTGAGGAAGGCGCTCGGGGTGAACGAGCGGTACGTGCCGGCGCGGCTCGTGCTCGCCGGCATGGCGGCCGCGAACGAGGACTACGAGGCGGCCACGCGCGAGGCCCGGACGGCGCTCGACGTGAATCCGGCATCGATCGAAGCGCTGGCCGTGCTCGGCGCGTCCCGGCTGTTGTCCGGCGATCGCACCGGTTTCGAAAATGCGCGCCGCCGTGCGCTGGAACGCAATCCTCGCTCGGCCGAGTTCCACGCCACCGTCGCCGACCTCAGCGCGCGAAGCCGGCTCTATCGCGAGGCCGCCGAGCTCGCCCGCGAGGCGGTTCGGGTCGACTCGATGTCGTGGCGCGCCCACTCGGTTCTCGGCATGAACCAACTTCGCCTCGGCGCGATCACCGACGGGCAGCGGAGCCTCGAGCGGGCGTTCGCCGGCGACCCGTACGACGTCTGGGTCAAGAACACACTCGATCTCCTCGACACCTTCGACGGGTACGAGGAGGTGCGCACCGAGCGCTTCCTGATCGTGGCCGAGCGGAAGGAGGCCGCGCTGATGGGGCTTTACGCGGGCGAGCTCGCCGAGGAGGCGTTCGCGCGGCTTCAGGCGCGCTATGGTTATCGGCCGGCGGGGCCCGTCCGGATCGAGCTCTACCGCAGCCATGCGGACTTCTCGGTGCGTACGGTCGGACTCACCGGGCTGGGCGCGCTGGGCGTGGCGTTCGGCGATGTGGTGGCGCTCGACTCGCCGTCGGCCCGCGAGCTCGGGCACTTCAACTGGGGCTCGGTCCTCTGGCACGAGCTCGCGCACACGTTCACCCTCGGTGCGAGCGCGAACCGGGTGCCGCGCTGGTTCTCCGAGGGGCTGTCGGTGCTCGAGGAACGCCGGGCGCGCCCCGGCTGGGGCGATGATGTGACGCCGGGATTCCTGATCGCACATCGGGACGGGCGGCTTCCCGCGGCGAGCCGGCTCAACGAGGCGTTCACCCGCCCGACCTACCCGGAGCAGATCGGGCACGCGTATTACATGGCGTCGCTCGTCTGCGAGATGATCGAGCGCGACGGGGGGATCGAGGCCATCCGCGCCATGCTCGGCGGATTCCGCGATGGGCAGACGACGGCGGCGATTTTCCGGCAGGTGCTACGCACGGATCTGGAGCGGTTCGACCGGCGGTTCGACGAATACGTGCGGCAACGCTTCGCCCGGGCTATGACGGCGCTCGGGCCGGGCGAGAGCGGCGGACCTGCGGGCGACGGCCGCGCCGCAGACGGACGCCGGAATGCGCTGCGGGCGATGGCGAACGCCGGTCCCTACGCGGCGGCGATGGCGGAAGGCGGCGACCACGCGTCGGCGGGGCGGCACGAAGAGGCGATCGCTGCGTTCGAGCGCGCCAAGGCGATGTTCCCGGAGTACGCGGGCGAGGGGAGCTCCTACCGGGCGCTCGCCGCGGTGCACAAGACTCGCCGCGTCGTGCGCCGCGCGGCGAGCGAGCTCCAGGCGTTGACCGACATCGACGGAGCGAACCACGGCGCGCTGATGGAGCTCGCGGCGATGCTCGAGCAGCTCGGCGACAGCTCCGGCGCGGCGGCGGCGCTCGACCGGGCGATATACCTGAATCCGTTCGAGATCCCGGTGCACGAGCGGCTGGCCACACTCTACGCGGCGACGGGCGACCGGGCGAAGGCCGTGCGCGAGCGGCGGGCGGTGCTGGCGCTCGACCCGGTGGACCGGCCGGCGGCGCTGTTCGAGCTCGCGCTCGCGCACTGGCAGGCGGGCGATGCGGCGGCGGCGCGTCGCGAGGTGCTGCGGGCGCTGGAGCTGGCGCCCAACTTCGAGCGGGCGCAGGAACTGCTGCTCACGATCCGCCGTGGCGGCGCGGCGCGAGTGGAGGCACGATGACGCGTCGACTTCGCGCAGCGATCCTGCTCGGACTGGCGGCGCTTCTGGCGATCCCGCTCCAAGCGCAGCGGTTCCGCCGCGGGGGTGACTTCGAGTCGCGCATCATGCCCAACCAGCCGTACGACGGCCGGTTCACGTTCGCGCGGATCCGCTGGGAGGGACTCGGCGGCATGACCGGCGAGGGCCCCGGGTGGATGCACGACTACCCGTGGGCCGAGCAGAACCTGATGCTGATTCTCCGGGAGCTGACGACGCTCCGGCCGTTCATGGATGGCGGCAACGTGCTGAGGCTCGACGACCCCGAGTTGATGAAGTACCCGCTCGCCTACATGTCCGAGCCGGGTTTCTGGGAGCCGTCGGCGGAGGAGGCGCTCGGGTTGCGGAACTACCTGCTCAAGGGCGGGATGATCGTGTTCGACGATTTCAACGGCACGTGGATGTGGAACAATCTCGAGCAGCAGATGCGGCGGGTCGTGCCGGAGGGGCGGTGGATGGAGATTCCGGCGACGCATCCGGTCTTCGACACGTTCTACACCGTCGAGGATGTGCACGAGATCGGGAATCCCGGCGTCCGGTACTTCGGGATGTGGGAGGACAACGATCCCGAGAAGCGGCTGATCGCGATCGCGAACTACAACAACGATCTCGGGGAGATGTGGCAGTGGTCGGGGAGCGGCTTCTTCCCGATCGACCTTACGAATCAGGCGTACAAGCTGGGCGTGAACTACGTGATCTACGGGATGACGCGGTAGGGAGGGCAGGGCGGAAGACCACCAGGAAGGAGGATCGATGCGGCGAAGTCTGCTCGTGCTCGTGCTGGTGACCGCGGTGGCGCTGCCGTTGGCGGCGCAGCGGTTCGGGCGCAGCGCGTACATCCCGCCGAATCAGCCCTACGATGGTCAGTTCACCATCGTGCGACTGTGGTACGGCGGGCATCCGGGATGGTCGTACGACTACCCCGACATGGAGCAGAACCTCACCGTGATCCTGCGCGAGCTGACCAGCCTCACGCCGAATCCCCAGGGAAGCAACATCCACGCGATGGATGATCCGGAGCTGTTCAGGCACCCGGTGGCCTACCTGTCGGAGCCCGGCTACTGGCATCCGGGGGAGAGCGAGGTGCTGGGCCTTCGCGCCTGGCTGGCCAAGGGCGGGTTCCTGATCGTGGACGATTTCCACTTCGCCAACGAGTGGGCCGTGTTCGAGCGCGCGATCCGCCGGGTGCTGCCGGACGCGCGCATCGATCGCCTGACGCTCGGCCATCCGGTGTTCGACACGTTCTACGGCATCCAGTCGCTCGACATTCCCTACCCGGGCCGTTTCGGCCGCCAGGGGCTGATGGGCGAGTTCTACGGTATCCACGAGGACAACGATCCCGACAAGCGGCTGATGGTCGTGATCAACTACAACATGGACATCGGCGACTACATGGAGCACTCGGGCTCGGGATTCTACCTGGTGGACCCGACCAACGAAGCCTTCAAGCTCGGCGTGAACTATCTGATCTACGGGCTGACGAGGTAGCTGGACGAATTGGACGAATTGGACGAATTGGACGAATTGGACGAATTGGACGAAGGGTTCGCGTTCACTTTCCGACCACAGGAGGCTTTGCGTGGGAGTCACGACCACCGAACAGGTCGCGCTGGAGTCCGCGGACGACATTGCTCTCGCGGACAAGCTGCGCGACGGGCGGAGCGAGATCATCGCCGAGTTGCGCAAGCTCATCGTCGGGCAGGAAGACGTCATCGAGCAGGCGCTGATCGCGCTCTTTTCCGGAGGGAACTGTCTCCTGATCGGCGTGCCGGGGCTCGCCAAGACGCTCCTGATCCACACGCTGGCGCAGGTGCTCGACCTCAGGTTCTCGCGGATCCAGTTCACACCCGATCTGATGCCCTCGGACATCACCGGCACGGACATCATCCAGGACGATCCCGCTACCGGACAGCGGAAGATGGTGTTCACCCCGGGGCCGATCTTCGCCAACATCGTCCTCGCCGACGAGATCAACCGGACGCCGCCGAAGACGCAGTCGGCGCTGCTCGAGGCGATGCAGGAGCATCGCGTCACGATCCAGGGGCGGAGTTATCCGCTCGAGGAGCCGTTCTTCGTGTTTGCGACGCAGAATCCGATCGAGCTCGAGGGGACGTACCCGCTCCCCGAGGCCCAGCTCGACCGGTTCATGTTCGAGATCATCCTCGACTACCTGAGCGAGGACCACGAGGTCGAGGTCGTGCAGACCACGACGTCGCTCCGCGACTTTTCCTTCCGTCATGCCATCACCGGACGCGACATCGTCGCCTTCCAGAAGCTCGTCCGGCGCGTCCCGGTCTCCGACGCCGTCGCCCGGTACGCCGTACAGATGACGCGGATGTCGCGCCCGACGTCGGACAACGCGCCCGACTTCATCCGGAAATGGGTCGCCTACGGCGGGAGCGTGCGGTCGCCGCAGCACCTCATTCTCGGCGGCAAGGCGCGGGCGCTGCTGCAGGGCCGGTATCACGTCAGCTTCGAGGACATCCGCGCCTTGGCGCACCCGGTGCTCCGGCACCGCATCATCACGAACTTCCACGCCGAGTCGGAGCGGGTGACGACCGATCAGTTGATCGACCAGCTGATCGAGACGGCGCCGCTTCCCAGGTCGAGGATGTGAGGCGCGCCAATGGCTAGCCGGATCGCGCCGCAGGCGGTGCCGGGGGCGTCGTTCATCGATCCGAAGACTCTCGCACGAATCGGGAACCTCGAGCTGCTCGCCCGCACGGTCGTCGAAGGATTCCTCAACGGACTCCACCGGTCCCCGCACCTCGGGGCGTCGATGGATTTCGCCGAGCATCGCGCCTACATGCCGGGCGACGACATCCGGCGGATCGACTGGAAGCTGTTCGCGCGCTCCGATCGCTACTTCATCAAGGAGTTCGAGGCCGACACGAACACGAACTTTCTCGTGCTGCTCGACGTTTCGGCGTCGATGGGGTTCGCCGGGCCGGGCTCGATCTCCAAGCTCGACTACGCGAAGTATCTGGCCGCCTGCCTCAGCTACTTCTCGAGCCACCAGCGCGATCGCGTCGGGATGGTGACGTTCGACAACGACGTGGTGGACTACGTGCCGCCGTCGGCCAAGCACCTGAACATCGTGCTGCACACGCTCGACCGGCTGAAGGCCGGCGGGAAGGGTGAGCTCGAACGTCCGCTGCGCAAGATCTCGGAGTCGGTGAGACGGCGGAGCATGCTCGTCCTGATCTCCGATCTGTACCACGAGCCGGAGGACGTCCTGCGCGCGATCGCGCATCTCAGAGGAAAGGGCAACGACCTGATCGTCTTCCACGTGCTGGATCGCGCCGAGCTGGAGTTCCCATTCGACACCGCGTCGCAGTTCGAGGACGTCGAGAGTGGCGAGAAGCTTCCCGTCATCCCCGACAAACTTCGCTCCCGGTACCGCGAAATGATCGCCGGGCACATCGATACTCTCGGCCGGCTACTCGGTCAGAACCGGATCGACTACACGCTGTTCGACACGTCGAAGCCGCTCGACCACGCATTGTTCACCTACCTGTCGAACCGCCAGCGACTGATGAGGGTACGCTGATGAAGGCAGGGAGAGCGCCGTCATGAGTTTTCTCGCCCCCTGGTTCCTGCTCGGCGCCGGCGCGCTCGCCGTGCCGATCCTCGTGCACCTCATCCACAAGGAGCGGAAAAACATCGTCGTCTTTCCGTCGCTCATGTTCGTCCAGCGCATCCCCTACAAGTCGCTGCGCCGGAACCACATTCGCGACTGGATGCTGTTCGCGCTCCGCTGTCTGGCGATCCTGCTGCTCGTCGCCGCGTTCGCGCGTCCGCTCGTCGACAGCTCGGCTTCGGCCGCGCCGATCGCGGTCGACGGCGCCCGCGAGGTGGTGGTGCTGCTCGACCGATCGTACAGCATGGGATACGCGGACCGCTGGGACCGCGCGCGAGCGGCCGCGCGTCGGACCGTGGACGGGCTCGGCCCGCAGGATCGGGCGACGCTCGTCCTGTTCGCCGACAAGGCGGAGGCGGTTACCGGAGCGAGCACGGAGCCGTCGGCTCTCACGGCGGCGATCGACGCGGCGACCCTCGGCTCCGGCCGCACGCGCTACGGCCCCGCGCTCAAGCTCGCTCAGGGCATCCTCGAGGAATCGGACCTGCCGCGCCGCGAGGTCGTGCTGATCACGGACTTCCAGAAGATCGGCTGGGACGGGGATGACGACGTCAGGCTTCCCGAGCGCACGACGCTGACGCACGTCGATCTCTCCGACGAGGAAACGTCGAACACCGCCGTCACCGGCGTGACGCTCCAGCGCGACTTCTCCGGCGATCGGGAGCGCGTGGGCGCTTCGGCGCGACTTACCAACACGGGAGCGCAAGCGCGCACGCTGCGCGTGGTTCTGGAGCTCAATGGCCGCCCTCTGGAAACGAGGGAGGTGTCGATTGCCCCGAACGCGGCGGCCAGCGCGACGTTCGAGCCGTTCGCGCTTCCGTCCGGGATATCCCGTGGAACCATTCGAGCCGGGACCGATGCGCTCCCGCACGACAACCTGTTCCGCTTCGTGCTCTCGGCCGGCCAGGCACTCAGCGTCCTGGTGGTGGAGCAGGCCGACGCGCCGGCGTCCCGGAGCCTCTACCTTCGCCGCGCGCTCGGACTGGGCGACCGGCCGCCCATCCGCACCGAAGTCCGCAAGGCCGGGCAGGTCGGGCCCGCCGACCTCCGGGGTCGGGCGCTCGTCATCCTGAACGACGTGGCGATCCCCGGAGGAGCGCTCGGTCGCGCGTTGCACGATTTCGTGAATGATGGCGGCGGGCTGCTGGTCGCCCTCGGTGAGCGGACGACCCCGAACGCGTTCGGCGAGGCCGCGGTCGAGCTTCTGCCGGCGACGATCGGCTCCGTTGTGGATCGAACGGGCGACCGCGGCGCCACCCTGGCGTTCCTCGACTACACGCACCCGGCGTTCGAGCTCTTTTCGGCGCCCCGGAGCGGTGACTTCTCCTCGGCGCGGTTCTACCGGTACCGCGCCGTGACCGCCCGCGCGTCCGAAGGGGTGCTGGCCCGGTTCGACGATGGCGGCGTAGCGCTCGCCGAACGGCGTGTCGGCGCGGGAAGGGTACTGCTCTGGACGTCGTCGCTGGATAACTTCTGGACCGATCTGGCCGTCCAACCGGTGTACCTCCCGATGCTGCATCAGCTGGCTAAACATGCGTCAGGTTTTGCGGAAGCGCGCCCGTGGGTTACCGTGGGACAGGTGGTGGACATCGCGCCCGAGGCCGAGGGAGCGGGCGCGGCGGCCCGAGCAGCCACGACGGAGCTCGTGGTGGACGCGCCGCTGGGAGAGAGCCGCCGGCTGGCACCGGGTGAATCCCGGCTCGTCGAGCTGACGGAGCAGGGGTTCTACGAGGTTCGTCGGATCGGCGCACGGCCGGGGACCGAGCGACGGGTGATCGCGGTCAATCTCGACCTGGCCGAATCGGATCTGTCGGCGCTCGATCCGCAGGAGATGACGGCATCGCTCGCGCGACCGGATGCCGGGACGATGGCGCAGTCGTCGCTGTTGACGTTGACGCCGGTGGAGCGAGAGCGCCGGCAATCGTTGTGGTGGTTCCTTCTCGCGGCGGCGCTGATCGCGCTGGGTGCCGAGACCATCCTCGCCAACCGGCTGTCGCGGAAGGCGGCGTGAGAGACCGACTCGAAGGAGAGCGAGCCATGCGAAGCTCCCGGGAGCCCCGGGCGGGGCGGGACGAGTTGCTGCGGATCATCCGGCACGTGCGGAACCGGTGGCGGCTGCGGCTGATCGTTCGCGGGGCCGCGATCGTGCTCGGCGCGGGTCTGGTCGCGCTGCTGGTGACGCTCTACGGACTGGAGCGCTTCCGCTTCGATCCGGCGGCCGTGATCGCGGCGCGGGCGATCGCCTACGTCACGCTGGTCGCCCTGGCCGTGAAGTTCCTCGTCCTCCCGCTGCGGCGCCGCGTTACCGATGAGGATGTCGCTCTTTACATCGAAGAACACGAGCCGACGCTTCAGGCATCGGTGATCACCGCCGTCGAGCTGGGAGACACGCCGCGCAGGGCCGCCGAGCGGTCGCCGGCGCTCACGCGCCGCGTGGTCGAGCTCGCGCTGGCGCGCACGCGGGCGGTCGACGACGGGAGGCGGATCGAGCGCCGCGCGCTCAACCACAATGCGCTCGCCCTCGCCGCCGCCGCCCTCGCCGCGCTTCTGATCCTCGCTGCTGGGCCGGACTTCGTACGGCACGGGCTGCGCTCGATCTTCGTGCCGTGGGGAACCGCCAGCGCCGCCAATCCATACGCGATCGACGTCGAACCTGGCCACGTGACCATCGCCCGCGGTGCCGACCAGCAGATCAGCGCGATGCTCCGGGGCTTCGATGGCGATCGGGTCGAGCTGGCCTTTCGCCGTGGCAGCGCCGAGCAGTGGGACCGGGTCGAGATGCTGATGGAGAGCGACAGCGGTGCCCACGGCTTCCGGCTGTTCGACATCGAGACGCCAGTCGAGTATTACGTCGAGGCGAACGGCATCAGGTCGGGGATATTCCGCATCGACGTCGCCGACCTCCCGTTCGTGCGGCAGGTCGATCTCGAGTATCGCTTCCCGGCCTACACCGGCCTGTCGCCGCAGACGGTCGAGGACGGCGGCGACATCGCCGCGCTCCGCGGCACTCGGGTCACGATCACCGCCACGCCAACGATCGCCGTCGCCGGCGGACGGCTGCAGGTGGATGGACAGGAGCCGATCGCGATGACGCTGGCCGAGGATGGCACACTCGCCGCCACGATCGTCGTGGATCAGCCCGGCTACTACAGGTTCGCGCTCTCCGCCACCGACGAACAGTACCGCAGCGCCTCGGTGGACTACATCATCGACGTGCTGCGCGACCAGCCGCCGACTGTGCGCCTCACGAAGCCCGGGCGCGACACGCGTGTCACGTCGGTGGATGAGGTGTTCGCCGAGATCCGCGCCGAGGACGACTACGGCATCGGGCGAGCCGAGCTGGTGTACTCCGTCAACGGCGGACCGGAGAAGTCGGTCGCCCTGCTGGCAGCAGGGGGGCGCCCGGTTCGCGAGCTCTCGGCCGGCCACACGTTCTTTCTCGAGGAGATGTCCCTCGAACCGGGTGACGTCGTGTCGTACTACGCGCGCGTACACGACAACGACGCCGTAGGCGGCGCGCGTGCCGCCAGCACGGACATCTACTTTCTCGACGTCCGCCCGTTCGGCCAGACGTACCGCCAGCAGCAGGGCGGCGGCGGGGGCGGGGGCGGGGGCGGGGGCATGGAGGACCCGGGACAGCTCTCCAGACAGCAGCGCGACATCGTCGCCGCGACGTTCAAGGTCGAGCGCGACCGGCGGGAGCTCGGCGAGAAGGAGGTCACCGAGAACCTGACCACCCTCGTGCTGGCGCAGGGTCGACTTCGCGAGCGCACCGAGGAGCTCGCGCAGCGCATGAGGGAGCGCGGCGTGGCATCGATGGACACGGTGTTCGCGAAGATCGCCGAGCTGCTGCCCCAGGCTGCCGTGGAGATGAAGGCCGCCGAGGAGGAGCTTGGCAGGCGGCGTCCGACCGAGGCTCTACCGCCCGAACAGCGCGCACTCCGCGCGCTGCTCCAGGCCGAGGCGGCCTACCGCGAGATCATGGTGCAGATGGGTGGCGGCGGGGGCGGCGGTGGCGGTGGTGCCTCGCCGCGGGCCGAGGATCTTGCGGACCTGTTCGAGCTCGAGGTGGATCGGCTGCGCAACCAGTACGAGAGCGTCCAGCGCGGCGAGCAGCAACAGCAGAGCCAGGAGATCGACGAGGTCATGGAGCGGCTGCGGCAGCTCGCCGCACGGCAGCAACAGGAGAACGAGCGGGCGCGGCAGATGCGCCAGCAGGCTGGCGGCGGTGGTGGCGGCGGGGGCGGCGGGCAGAGGGAACTGGCCGATCAGACGGAGCAGGCGGCGCGGCAGCTCGAGCGCCTCGCGCGCGAGCGGCAGTCGCAGGAGCTGGCCCAGGCGGCGCGACGGCTCCAGGAGTCGGCCGATGCCATGCGTCGCTCCGCCGCGGCTGGCGGCGATCGCTCGACGGCCGAGGCGGCCGCGGCGCTCGAGCGCCTCGAGGAGGCGCGCCGGCTGATGGACCGCGAGCGTACATCCCGGGTTGCGACCGGCGCCGAGGATGCACTGCGGCGAGCGGAGGAAATCGCCGAACGCCAGCGCCGCATCGCCGGCGACGTCGAGCGGTTCGGGGAGAGTGGCGATCGCGGCGAGGAGATGCGCCGGCTCAGCGAACGCAAGCAGGGGCTGGCCGAGGATGTCCAGAACCTGGAGCGCCAGCTCGACCGCATCGCGCGCGAGTCGCAGCGCGATCAGCCGGCCGCGTCACGCGGGATGCGCGAGGCGGCCGACGCGATCCGCGGCAATCAGATCGCCGACAAGATTCGATTCTCCCAGTCGCTCGTCGGGCGCAATCCCGAGTTCGTGCGCAACTTCGAGGAGCAGATCGGCGCCAACATCGAGGAAGTGCGCCGTCGCATCGCCGATGCATCGACGAACACGGGTCCATCGACGGAGCAGCGGCTGGGCGAGGCGCTTGATCGGACGCGCGATCTGGTGCAGGGGCTCGAGTCGATGGAGGAGCGGATGCGCGCACGCCAGGAGGGCGGCGCGGGGCAGGAGCGCCGGCTCGGCGACGCCCAGAATCGGCAGCAGGGGCAAGGCCAGCAGGGGCAAGGGGAGCAGGGGCAGGGGGAGGGGGAACAGGGGCAAGGCCAGCAGGGGCAGCAAGGCCAAGGGCAGGGCGAGGGGCAGCAGGGGCAGGGCCAGGGTCAGGGCCAAGGTCAGGGCGAGGGCCGGAGCCAGCAAGGCGGTGGGCAGCAGGGCCAGGGTGAGGGCGGACGCGGCGAGCCTCGCGATGCCGAGGCCGCCGGTGGTGCGCGCGGCACCCAATCCGGCGGCGGCGGTGCGCAAATGGGGCCCGGTGGGAGACCCTCGGCGGGCGGCAGACTCTCGCCGGAGGACGCTCGGCAGTATTCGCGCGAATATCGCGAGCGCCGGCAGGAGGCCGAAGCCATTCGTCGCGAGCTCCAGCGGCAGGGTCAGGACGTTCGCGAGCTCGACGCGCTCATTGGACGGATGCGTCAGCTCGAGAACGAGTCCACATTCGGCGACCCCGGCGCGGTGCAGCGGCTGCAGAGCTCCGTGGTCGAGGGGCTGAAGACGTACGAGTACGGATTGCGGCGGCGACTGGAAGGGCCGGAGCGAGAAAAACTCTATCTCGGCGGAAACGACGACGTGCCGTCGGGTTTCCGGCAGCTCGTGGAGGAGTACTACAAGTCGCTGTCAAACCGGCCTCCACGGTAGGAGTTTGGCACGCCGACAGCCGGGCCGGGTACACCGTCGCTGAAGCATCGCTTTCCGCCGGGTTGCAGGGCCATCGGTCCGTTCGTCGTACATCATTGAGCCTCGGCCCGCACTGACGGACCGGGAAAACATGTGATTAGCCCCCACCACCGGGGCCAGCGTCCAGAAGGGAGCCGACATGCCGAAGCGCCAGTTCCCCGTGGTTTCTCCAGCGCTGCTGGCGCTCCTGGCGCTGGCCGGGTGCGGCGGCGGCTCGAATGGCACCGCCCCGCCTGGTGCGTGTGGTGCTGCCGCACTCGATCTCGCGATCGGGCAGCCGCATACGGTTACCGGAGAGTGCGCGAGCGAGATCGCAATAGTCGCCGGTGCCGGTGGAGCGCAATACGTGGCGGTTGCATTTCGCGAGGATCCGTCGGGCGGCAGCTCGGTCCTCGACCTTCAGGTGGTGGGTCTCAACTTCGACCTGGTCGCCTCCAATGCCATCGGCGATGCGCCATCGCTTCAGGAGTCCGTGCTCGAGAGCGCGGACATCCACGGTGCACGGCCCTGGGCAGCGAGCCCCGATCACCCGTTCCACATGCAGCTTCGCGCCCGCGAGCGGCGCGAGTTCTCACCCCAGAGCCACCCGCGGCAGGCTTTGGCGGCTTCGCCGAGCGGCGGAATCTCGGGCGGTGCGCGGCTGGCGATCACGAGTGTGGATCCGCAGGTGGGCGACCTGGTCACGATCAACGCCCAGGCGCGGTCCGCCTGCTCCAACCCGATCGACCGCCCGGGCCGCATCGCGGCTGTGTCGCAGCGCGCGGTCGTCGTTCACGACACGGAGAACCCGGCCGACGGCTTCACCGACGCCGACTACCAGTCGATAGCCGCCGCCTTCGATACACTCATTCATCCGGTGGCAGCGCTCAACTTCGGCACGCCGTCGGACATCGATGGGAACGGGCGGTCGGTCATCTTCTATACGAGGGAGGTCAATCTCCTCACCGAGGCCGGCTCGGGAAGCTTCGTCGGCGGATTCTTCTTCGTGCGGGACCTCTTTCCGAAAACCGGTGACAACCCCTGCCCGACGAGCAATGAGGGTGAGCTGTTTTACATGCTCGTCCCCGATCCCACGGGCATCCACGGCAACAAATGGGACAGGGAGACCGTCCTTCGCCTGACGCTCGGAACGATCGCGCACGAATACCAGCACCTGATCAACTCGTCGCGGCGGTTGTTCGTGAACTTCGCGCCTATCTGGGAGGATGTCTGGCTCGACGAAGGGCTCGCCCACGTGGCCGAAGAGCTCACGTTCTACCGCAGTGCCGGGCTCTCACCGCGCACGAACATCGACCTGCCGCGGATCACCGGCGACGCCGTGGTGCTCAACGCGTTCAACCGGTTCATGATCAGCAACGTCGGCCGGCTCGAGGATTACCTGAAGACGCCTCACGGCAATTCTCCGTACTCGAATACGGATGGCCTGGGGACTCGTGGCGCCGCGTGGAGCTTCCTCCGCTACGCCGCCGACCGGCGCGGCTCGAGCGAGCAGCCGTTCTGGATGGGCCTCGTCAACTCGCAGACCGCAGGGTTGACCAACCTGCAGAACGCCCTCGGAACCGCTCCGCTCCCCTGGTTCCGCGATTGGGCGACCTCCACCTATCTCGACGATGCGATCGGCAGCGCGCCGGCCCAGTACATCTCACCGAGCTGGAACATGCGGTCGATCTTCACTCACGAAGTGCTCGGCGGCGGCTACCCGCTGCCGGTGCACGTACTGAGCTCCGGACAGACGCATAGCCGCGGGCTGGTCGCCGGCGGGGCGTCGTACGCGCGGCTGTCGATAGGCCCGGGAGGGAACGCCACGATCGAGTTCAGTGCCGCCGGTACGGCTCCGCCGCCGGCGATTTCCGTGACGCTGGTGAGGACGCAGTGACGCCCGCGCGGGGCGCGCGAGCGGCGATCACGTCGGTGGTCGCGCTCGCGGCGCTCGCGCTCGTCGCCGCGCAGCGCGGCGACACCGCGCCGCAGACCGGCGTGGACCTGATCGGTGGAGTCGAGCTTCCGCGTACGGCGCAGGATGCCCGTGGGGCCGGCATGACCGAGGCGGACCTCGCGGAAACACTGAGGCTGCTCCAGGCTCACGGCGTGAGCCCCGCCGATGCGCGGGCGGTACTGGTCGCCTATCTCCGACTCGGCATGCCCGCCCGTGGCGAGACGCTCGCGCCGGTGGTCCGCGGCCGCCTGGAGGCTGGGGTCCGCGGCGCGGCGCTGGCCGATGCGATCAGGTCGGTCGCGCCGTCGCAGCCAGCCGGCGCCGGACAGCCGCCCTCGGGGACGCTCCGGCTCCCGCCGCCGCCGGACAGTGTCGGCGAACGCCGTCCAATGCGCGACACGATTCAGCTCCGCCCGCCGGCGTCTCCGCCCGGCGCGTCGAGATGAGCCGGTGGGTGATCGCGATCGGCGTCTTCGCGCTGACGCTCTCCGCGTGCACGATTCAGGAGACGGGGCGGGCTGATTCGATCGTCGCCGACTCGCTCGGCGCGGTCGAGCGCCGCCGCGCCGAGGACGTGCGGCTGGCGATCGATGTCGCCCACGAACTGCGCCAGGCGCCCGAGCGCGCGGAGGTCATCCTGCGCGAGCACGGCCTCTCCCGCGCCGAGCTGGATTCGCTACTCTACCGCGTCGCCGGCGATTCGGCGCTCAGCGCCGTCTACGACCGCGGCCTGGCGGCGGCGAGCGATGGCGAAGTGCACTAGCGACCGTAGGCGGGCTGTCGGGATCCGAACAGCTCCTTCGACTCGGCGATACCGGCGATGAGCGCCTCCAGGTCGGCGGCGTCGTTGTAGATGTAGAACGACGCCCGGGCAGTCGCGACCACGCCGAGCCGGCGCATCAACGGCTGCGCGCAGTGGTGGCCGGCGCGGATGCAGACGCCGCGACCGTCGAGGATCGTCGCCAGGTCGTGCGGGTGCACGTCGGCGAGCGTGAAGCTGATCACACCGCTGCGTTCGTCGGGGCCCGGGCCAAAGATCGTCAACCCCGGGATTTCCGAGAGCCGGGCATGGGCCTCGCTGGTCAGCGCGAGCTCGTGCCGGCGCACCTCGGCCATGCCGATCCCCTCCAGGTAATCACACGCGGCCGAGAGGCCGACGGCCCCGGCGACGTTGGGCGTCCCTGCCTCGAACTTGTGCGGGAGCACGTTCCACGTGCTGAGCTCGTCGTCCACGAGGTCGATCATGTCACCGCCGAACTGGTACGGGGGCATCGCCTCGAGAAGCGAGCGGCGCCCGATCAGCCCGCCGAGCCCCATCGGCCCGCACATCTTGTGGCCGCTGAACGCGTAGAAGTCCACGCCGAGCGCATCGACGTCGACGGCCAGGTGGGGCGCTCCCTGCGCTCCATCGCAGACGATGAGCGCGTCGCAGCGCTCGCGCACCAGGCTGGCGATCTCCCGTGCGGGATTGATGGTGCCGAGCGCGTTGGAGACGTGGTTGAACGCCACTACCCGCGTCCGCGCCGTCAGCAGCCCGCGCAGGCAGTCGAGGTCGAGCCGGCCGTCGGCCGTCAGCTCGCAGATGCGGAGACGTGCCCCGCGCTCGATGGCGAGTTGCTGCCAGGGGATGAAGTTGGCGTGATGCTCCATCCCGGTGATCACGATCTCGTCGCCGGCACCGACGTTGGCGCGCCCCCAGGCGCCGGCGACCAGGTTGATCGACTCCGTCGTCCCGCGCGTGAGGACAAGGCGCGCGGAATCGTCGATGCCGAAGAAGGCGGCGATGCGCGCACGCGAATCGTGATAGATCGCCGTCGACCGCTCCGAAATCCGGTAGGCGCCACGGTGCGGGTTGGCGTTGGCCGTCTCGTAGTAGCCGGTCATGGCGTCGAGCACGACGCGCGGCTTCTGTGCGGTGGCCGCCGAATCGAGGTAGTGGAGCGACTCGTCGGCGGCGAGGAGCGGAAAGTCGGCGCGGGCGCTCATCGGTCGGTGGTCACCGGCGCCACCTCCGCCCGCAGCGCCGCGCGCATCGCGTGCCAGGGGAGGCTCGCGCACTTGACGCGAATCGGGAACCGGGCGACGCCGGAAAAGACGGCGATCGGCGTGCCGAGAGTGCGCGCCTCCGTCTGCGGCACCTTGCCGGTGACGACGTCGTGGAACCGGTCGAACAGCGCCTCCGCCTCCTCGCGCGTCTTGCCCTCCACGGCCGTCGTCATGAGCGAGGCGGCGGCCCTGGAGATCGCGCAGCCGCGGCCGACGAAGCTCGCCTCGGCGATCCGGTCGCCGTCGAGCCGCAGCCAGACCGTCACCTCGTCGCCGCACAGTGGATTGCGTCCCGCCGCCTGCCGCGCCTCACCCTCCATCGGGTGATGGTTCCGCGGGCGGCGGTTGTGGTCGAGGATGATGTCCTGGTAGAGGGCATCGACGTCGCTCATCGTTGCTTCCTCAGGCGGACAGGGCCGCCTCCGTCTCGGGACTGGTTCGGAAGCGGCGGAGCGTCAGTGCCTCGAGGCCGTCGCGTACTGGCGGCAGCTCCAGCTGCTCGATCACCTCGGCCGCGAACGCGTAGGTGAGGAGCTCGCGGGCGCTCCGCCGGTCGATCCCGCGGCTGAGCATGTAGAACAGCGCGGTCTCGTCGATCCGGCCGACCGTCGCGCCGTGCGTACACTTGACGTCGTCGGCGAAGATCTCGAGTTGCGGCTTGGAGTCCATTCGGGCCTTCTCGGAGAGAAGGAGCGCGTGATTCTCCTGCTTCCCATCGGTCTTCTGGGCCACCGGGTGCACGTAGACCTTGCCGTTGAACACTCCCCTCGAGGCGCCGTCGAGGATTCCCTTGTACAGCTCGCGGCTGAAGCAGTTCGGCTGCGCGTGGTCGATGAGGGTCTGGTGATCGACGTGCTGGTCGCCATCGACGATGAACAGTCCGTTGAGCGTCGCCCCGGCGCCTTCGCCGGCCAGCTCGGTGTGGATGTTCGTTCGCGTAAGTGCGCCGCCGGTGGAGAACGAGAACGACACGTAGTGGCTGTCGCGCCCCTGCCGTGCCTGTGTCGTGCCGACGTGGAGGGCCCTCGGACTCTCGCGCTGGATCTTGTAGTGGTTGATCGTCGCGCCGTCGCCGACGACGACCTCGGTCACCGCGTTGGTGCAGTAGCGTGCCTCGCCGATCGCCACGAAGCTCTCGACCACCGTCAGCCGCGCGTGCCGCTCGGCGACGATCAGCGTACGCGGGACGAGCATCGTTTTCGCGGCGTTGGCATCGGCCACGTGAACGATGTGCACCGGGGCGTCGGCTACCATCTCCGAGCCCACGTGGATCACGGCGGCGTCGCGCAGGAACGCGGTGTTCAGCGCGGTGAAGGCCACCCGCTCCAGGTCCACAACCCTGGTCAGGTGCGCCTCGACCACGTCGGGCATCTCCCGCCACGCGCGAGCGAGGTCCACAACCCGCACCCCGGCGGGCAGCCCGCCGAGCGAGGACAGCTCGGGCGCGAACGTGCCGTTGACGAAGACGATCGCCGGCCAGTCGCCGCGATCGAACAGGAACGGCGACAGGTCGGCCGGGCCGACCGCGCCGCCGATCCGCGGGCGCACGGCGAAGTCGCCCTCGGATATCGGCGCGACGCTGGTGTAGTGCCAGTCCTCGTCGCGGGTGGTCGGGAAGCCGAGCGCCTTGAACCGCTCCATCGCGGCGCGCCGGATCGGCGCGAGCCACGCCGGCGCGTCATCGCCCTCCGCGGCCAACTCGACGAACTGCTCCTCGTACGCCCGTATCACTCGGCCACCTCCGCCGGCTCGGCGATCCAGTCGTAGCCCCGCGCCTCGAGCTCGTGCGCCAGCTCCTTTCCGCCCGACTTCACGATCCGCCCGGCGGCGAGAACGTGGACGCGGTCCGGCACGATGTGATTGAGCAGCCGCTGGTAGTGCGTGACGATGATCGTCGCGTTGTCCGGCCGCCGGAGCGCGTTGACGCCGCTGGCCACGACGCGCAGGGCGTCGATGTCCAGCCCCGAGTCGGTCTCGTCCAGCACGGCGAGCTTCGGCTCCAGCACCGCGAGCTGGAGGATCTCGTTGCGCTTCTTCTCGCCGCCGGAGAACCCGGTGTTCACCGACCGGCTGAGCATCGACTCGTCCATGTCGACGAGCCTGAGGCGATCGGCCATCAGGTCGAGGAACTCGATCGGATCGAGCTCCTCCAGTCCGCGCGACTTCCGGATCTCGTTGTACGCTGTGCGCATAAAGTACACGTTCGTGACGCCGGGTATCTCCACCGGATACTGGAAGGCGAGGAAGATCCCCGCCTGCGCCCGCTCCTCGGGCGCCAGCTCCAGCAGGTTGCGACCCTCGTACAGGATCTCGCCGTCGGTCACCTCGTATCCTGGATGGCCGGCGATCACCTGCGCCAGGGTGCTCTTGCCGGACCCGTTGGGTCCCATGACGGCGTGGATCTCTCCGGCGTTCACCGAGAGGTCGATTCCGCGCAGGATCTCCTTTTCGCCGGAGGCGGTGCGGGCGTGCAGGTTGCGGATCTCAAGCATGGGAATTGGACGAATTGGACGAATTGGACGAATGTCAGCCGACGGAGCCTTCGAGCGTGATGCCGAGCAGCTGCTGCGCCTCCAGGGCGAACTCCATCGGCAGCTCCTTGAAGACCTCCTTGCAGAAGCCGCTGACGATCATCGACACGGCCTGCTCGCCCGAAAGCCCGCGCTGCTTCAGGTAGAAGATCTGGTCCTCGCCGATCTTAGAAGTGGACGCCTCGTGCTCGACCATCGAGCTGGCGTTTATCACCTCGATGTACGGGAACGTGTGGGCGCCACAGCGGTTGCCGACCAGCATCGAGTCGCACTGCGTGTAGTTGCGCGCACCCTCTGCCCGCGGCAGCACCTTCACCAGTCCGCGGTAGCTGTTGTTGCCGCGGCCGGCGGAGATCCCCTTGGAGACGATGTTCGACTTCGTGTTCTTCCCCATGTGGATCATCTTCGTACCGGTGTCGGCCTGCTGGTGGTTGTTGACCACGGCCACCGAGTAGAATTCGCCGACGGACTCGTCGCCCTGGAGGATCACGCTCGGATACTTCCAGGTGATCGCCGAGCCGGTTTCGACCTGGGTCCACGAGATCTTGGAACGGCGTCCGACGCACTTCCCCCGCTTGGTGACGAAGTTGTAGATGCCGCCGACGCCCTCCTCGTCGCCGGCGTACCAGTTCTGCACGGTCGAGTACTTGATCGTCGCGTTCTCCAGCGCCACCAGCTCGACTACCGCCGCGTGGAGCTGGTTGGTCGACCGCTTCGGCGCGGTGCATCCCTCGAGGTAGCTCACGTACGCGCCCTCGTCGGCGACGATCAGCGTACGCTCGAACTGCCCGGTGTCGGCCGAGTTGATGCGGAAGTACGTGGAGAGCTCCATCGGACAGCGGACTCCCGGTGGCACGTAGACGAACGAGCCGTCGCTGAACACCGCCGCGTTGAGCGCCGCGAAGAAGTTGTCGCTGTGCGGGACCACGCTTCCCAGGTACTTCTCCACCAGCTCGGGGTGTTCGCGCATCGCCTCGCCGAACGAGCAGAAGATGATCCCGAGCTTCGCCAGCTCGTCCTTCATCGTCGTGCCCACGGAGACCGAGTCGAAGATCGCGTCCACGGCCACGCCGGCCAGCCGCTTCTGCTCGGCCAGCGGGATGCCCAGCTTCTCGTACGTCCGCAGCAGCTCCGGATCGGCGTCATCGAGACTGGCCAGTGGCTTCGCCGCCTTCGGCGCCGAGTAGTAGCTGATCGACTGGTAGTCGATCGGCGTGTAGGTGATGTTCGGCCAGTGGTGCGGCTCCTCCATCGTCAGCCACCGGCGATAACCCTTGAGCCGCCACTCGAGCATGAAAGCCGGCTCGTTCTTCTTCGCCGAGATGGCGCGGACGACGTCCTCGCTCAGCCCCGGCGGAAAGGTGTCGGACTCGATGTCCGTCACCCAGCCGTGCCTGTATTCACGACTGACCAGCGTTTCGACCGACGCGCTCATGCCTGTTCCTCGGTGTGCTTCGTCTCGTTGGATCCCGCGGCGCCCTCGACCGGGGCACTCACTTCGGGAATCGTGCTCGCATCCTGGATCGCGTACTCGCAGGCGTTGCACCCCTGGAGGATGTGCGCCCGGCGCGTGACCTTGGCGCCGAGCAGGTCCTCGAGGAACGCCGCTTCCGCATCGCATGCTTCGGGGTGACGCTCGGCCACGTCCCGGATCGCGCAGTTGTGCTCGCGGATGGTCGCCGAACCAGGGGCCGACGCCGCCTCGGCCATGTAGCCTTCGGCCGTCAGCGCCTCGGCCAGGGCGCGCGCCCGCTCGGCCAGCGGCAGCGTTCTGAGCGATGGACGGACGCGCTCGGCGATCCGTGCCCACTGCCGGCCGAACACCCGGGCGACCGCCGCCGCGCCCTGCGACTCGCGCAGCAGCTCGAGCGCCTCCTCGAGCGCGGTGTCGTAAGCCCGCGGGAACAAGGCCTCGCCTTCCGCCGTCAGCGTATACGCGAAAACCGGCCCGCCGACGCCGCGCACTTCACGCCGGTATCGTACCAGGCCCTCGTCCTCCAGGAGCTTGAGGTGCCGGCGCAGCCCGTTCGGCGTCAACCCGAAGCGCGAGGCGAGCTCCCGCACGGTGAGCGGCTGCTCGCGCTTCAGCGCCTCGAGCAGCTCTCCCCGCGTTCCACGGAAGCCGGGTGGGTGTGTGTGCGGTACCTGCATCGCCTCAAAGTTAGCCACCAATCCGGGGTCCGTCAACGAAAGTGTGTGCGAATTATCACCCCGCTGGCGTACCTGCGGGGCGACACATAAGATGAGGCTACCCAGAGGGTTGTCACCGCGTCCCGACAGCCGGTTCGACCGCGGCCTCGGCAGCCCTTTCCACCCGGCCCGCGGCCCGCTCCCGCCGCGCCGCGGCGGCCCCGTACCCTACCCCGGCACCCCGCCCTCCCGTGCCTCGCCTGATTCTTCCCCTGTTTGTCGCGGCAGCCGTGCTCGCCTCGCCGCTGGCCGCCCAGCACGCCTTCCGTCCGGACGGGGAATTCGATCCGTCGGTACCGGCGCCGCGAGCCGTTCTCGGCCACGAGCTCGGAGAACGCTTCACTCCGCATCACCTGATAGTCCGCTACCTCGAGCGCCTCGCCGCGACGAGTCCGCGCGTGCGGGTGGATACCGTCGCCCGCACGTTCGAGGGACGGGAGGTGCTGATGGCGATCGTAACCAGCGAGGCGAACCAGGCACGTCTCGATGAGATCCGGCGGGACGCCGGCCGCGTCGCCAACCCGCGCGGAGCCGTCGACGCCGAAGCTGCCGCGGCGGCGTCGCGACTGCCGGCGATCGTCTGGCTCGGTTACACCGTGCACGGAGGAGAGGCGTCGGGGACCGAGGCCGCGCTCGCCCTGCTCTACCAGCTCGCCGCGGGCCGCGACGAAGAGACGCGCACGATTCTCGACAGCGCCGTGGTACTCGTCGATCCGGTGCAGAACCCCGACGGGCACGAGCGGCACGTGCAGGACGTGATGCGCATGCGCGGGGCGTCGGCAGTGCCCGTCACGCCGGGCGCGATGATCCACTCCGGGAACTGGCCGGGGCCGCGCACGAGCCACTACTACTTCGACCTCAATCGCGACTGGTTCATCCATTCGCATCCGGAGACGCGCGGCCGCGTCCGGAGCTTCCTGTCGTGGTATCCGCACGTAGCGGTGGACCTGCACGAGATGGGCTCCAACTCGACCTACTTCTTCGCGCCGCCGATGGAGCCGCTGAACAAGAACGTGCACGCGAGCATTCTCCGGTGGTGGGACATCTTCGCCGCTGCCAACGCCGCGGCGTTCGACCGTCAGGGATGGTCGTACTTCCGGCGGGAGGGCTACGACGAGTTCTATCCGGGTTACGGCGTTTCGTGGCCGATCCTCACCGGTGCGGTGGGAATGACGTACGAGCAGGCGTCCAGCTCGGGTGGAGCGATCCGCCGCACCGACGGCACCGTGCTCACGCTGCACCAGGCTGCCCTTCAGCACTACACGGCGGCGTGGGCGACCGCGCTCACCTCGGCGCGGCGGGCACGGGAGCGAGTTCGCGACTATCTCGACTTCCGCGGCTCGGCGATAGCCGAAGGGACCGGGAGTCCGATCCGGATGATCGTCCTCGAGCGCGATGCGTTCGGTCGCGCCGACTCGCTCGTGCAGCGGCTGATGCACAACGGGATCGCGGTACAGCGCCTGGGACGCGAGACTTCGGTGCGTGCCGCCACGGAATACGGCGACGACCGCGCGCGGCCAGCGCGATTCGCCGCCGGCGCCTGGGTGGTCGATCTGGCGCAGCCGCAGGGACGGCTGGCCAAGGCGCTCCTCGAACCCGACGCGCAACTCGACTCCGGCTTCATCGCCGAGGAGCTGGAGAGCCGGCGCACGGGCCGGCCGGGCCGGTTCTACGACGTCACCGCGTGGTCGCTGCCGTGGCTGTTCCGGGTGCGCGCC
Source organism: Gemmatimonadaceae bacterium (assembly GCA_035513015.1). GTDB lineage: Bacteria > Gemmatimonadota > Gemmatimonadetes > Gemmatimonadales > Gemmatimonadaceae > DATKCV01. The sequence goes on along the minus strand of DATKCV010000011.1, from coordinate 73,077 downwards.
TGGACGACGGCCGAATCGCTCGGTGCGCTGGAGCCAGGGGTTCTGGCGGAGCCGGCCACGCGCGAGCTCCCCACGGCGCGCCATGCATATGCGTTCGCCATGGGAAGCGAGACATCGACGCGGCTGCTCGGCGCGCTGCACGCGGAAGGTGTGCGGCTCTGGTACGCACCACGCGCGTTCCGTTCAGGCACCGCCCGGTTTCCGCGCGGCGCGGTGCTGGTGCGGGTGGCTGCGAACGACCCGGGGATTCACGAAACCGTGCGCCGGCTCGCGTCGGCCACCGGCGCCGACGTGCACGCGCTCGGATCGGCGGCGGTGGACGACGGGACCGACCTGGGGAGCAACAGCGTAGTCCCACTCCGCCAGCCGCGTGTCGCGCTCCTCGGCGGCGATCCGGTCGGCGGGAACTCGTTCGGATTCGCCTGGTACGCGCTCGACCGGCGTATCGGCTATCCGGTCACCCCGATCCCCGCGTCGGGGCTCGCCGGACCCGCGCTCGACGACTTCAACGTGCTCGTCGTGCCCTCAGCGTCGCCCGCGGGGATGGAGCGCGTGCTCGGCGACGCAGCGCGGGAGCGGCTCGCCGCGTGGGTGCGCGCCGGCGGCGTCCTGATCACGGTCGATGGAGCGACGGCGTGGCTGGCATCGGAGCGGCTCGGACTGTCGCGGCTTCGCGCTCGCACGGACACGGCGCAAGCGGGCGCGGCCGGTGCGGCGCTTCCTGCGTCGGTTCCCGGCGCGATCGTTCGCACGGTGCCCGACTCCCTGTCTCTACTGCTCGCCGGGGTCCACGACCGCGAGCTGCCGGTGCTCGTATTCTCCGACCGGATTTATGCCGCCCCGCGCGATGTGCGTCCGGGTGAGGTCGTGCTTCGCCATGAGGCGCAGCAGCGGCTCCGCCTCACCGGGTACATCTGGCCCGAGGTCCCGGCGCGACTCGCCGATACGCCCTACCTCTGGACGGAGCGGGTGGGCCGCGGGCGGCTGATCGCCTTCGCCGGCGATCCCAACTTCAGGGATCTATGGCGCGGGCTGACGCCGCTGTTCGCCAACGCGGTCTTCTTCGGCCCCAGCTTCTGAAGAACCAGCCATTGCATGCCCTGATGGCGTTCAGCCGACCTCGGAGACTCGGCGCCGCCATTCGACGTTGCGTCATCGTAATGCGCTCGTCTCCCGCTGGAGGCGTGCGTCATCCGTAGCCTGCCCTCGTTCCGCGCCGGAACTCCAGGTCCCTCAGCGCGGTATTATTGACTCCGGCGGCCCCGCCGCGAGTGGCAATGTCACTCGCTCCGCCGTCAGAGCGGCCCGTCGTCCCCTGCGCCGGGTCACCCTTGCCGGTTGCAGCACGTGAAGAACGAAAGCGTCAAACCCGAATCTCGACTCCAGGGCTGGCTCACGAGAGTCCGCCGATCCTCCTCGCGCGACCAGTGGCCTCCGCGGTCGTGGTTGATCACAGCGGCGGTCGCGCTCGTGGCCGTACTCAGCGCCGCAGGGTACGGTCTCGCACAGCGGACGATCGTGACGGCACCACCGAGCGTCCCGTATTCGACGCTCGCGGCGAGCCTCTCCGCCGGCAACGCTGTCGAGCTCGTCGTGAGCGAAGGCGGGACCAGGCTCACTGCCACGCTGCGGGTACCCAGCATCGTCGACGGGCGCCCGGTGTCGCAGATCACGGCCGTGGTGCCCTCGGGTGTCCTCGACCTCGAGGACCTCGAGCGGTGGAGCGCGGGCGGTGCGGCCGTGCAGGTACTTCGAACGGAGCGCAACGGCGGCCGTGCGGTGGCAGGGGTGCTGCTCGTCGCGTTCATCGGCGTGGTGCTGTTCGTGATGGTCCAGCAGCGCCGCGGCACGGTTCGCCGCTTCCGCGCCACCCCGGCCGACCGGCGGCTGACGCTCGCCGACGTCGGCGGGGCGCGGGAGGCCCAGGCGGATCTCCGCGACGTGATCGCCTATCTGGCCGATCCAAAGCGATTCCAGGACATGGGCGCGAAGTGTCCCAAGGGGATCCTCCTCGTCGGCCCCCCGGGGACAGGCAAGACGTTGCTCGCGCGTGCGGCGGCCGGTGAGGCCAATGTGCCGGTGATCGTGGCTTCGGGTTCGGACTTCACCGAGATGTACGTCGGTGTCGGAGCGAGCCGTGTGCGCGGCCTCGCCCGGCAGGCGCGGGCGCAGGCGCCGTGCATCGTCTTCATTGACGAGTTCGACTCGATCGGCGGCCGGCGCGGACGTCCCAATCGCACGAGCGAAGAGGAGACGACGCTCAACCAGCTCCTGGTCGAGATGGACGGCATGGCCGGGAGTGAAGGGATCGTCTGGATGGCGGCGACGAACCGGGAGGACATGCTCGACCCCGCGGTGCGCCGCCCGGGCCGTTTCGACCGCGTAGTGGAAGTGGCGATGCCGACGATCGGCGACCGGCTGGAGATCCTCCGCATCCATGCCGCCCGCACTCCGCTGGGTCCGGACGTCGATCTCGAGCGACTCGCCGCGCTGACTGTCGGCTACTCGGGCGCCGAGCTGGCGAGCCTTCTCAACGACGCCGCCATCATCGCGGTTCAGGATGGGTGCAAGCTGATCACCCGCTCACACATCGAGCAGGCGCGGGACCGCAGCGTTCTCGGACGGGTGCGCGCCGGCGTGGTGGTGAGCCAGAGCGAGCGGCGGCTGATCGCGCTCCACGAGGCGGGCCACGTCGTGGTGGGACTGGTGGCGTGTCCCGAAGACCGCCTGCACAAGGTCACGATCGAGGCGCGCGGCCGCTCGCTTGGCGCGGCCCATTTCGCCCCCGACGTGGACCGGCACCTCCACTCGCGGCGATACCTAGAGGGCGTGATCGCCAAGGCGCTCGGCGGACGGGCGGCCGAGCTGGTCTTCCTCGGTCCGGACGCCATCACGACCGGCGCCGGGAGCGACCTGATTCATGCCACCGCCGTCGCGCGGCGCATGGTGGCCGAGTTCGGGATGAGCGCCGAGGTGGGACTGATCAGCGCGGACCCTTCGGCCCAGGGCGGCGGCGCGAGCGCGCAACTCCAGGCGTCGATCGACCGGGCAGTGCGGGTCCTGATCGATGCGCAGGCGGCGAGGGCGGAGGCGCTGGTGCGGGAGCACGCCGCGACGCTGGAGGCGATCGCCGAGGCGCTGATCGAGCGTGACGTGCTCACCGCCGAGGAGGTGCACGAGATCGCGGCGCGGTTCAGGATCGGAGTGCCGGCTTCGGGGGAGGAGCGGAGGGCGGCCGTGGTGTGATCGAGGTCGGTTGAATCCTGCGCCGGCTCCAGGGCGTTTCGTGGGTTCAATGGGGTCAGAGTCGTTGAACTTCGTTCAAGGACTCTGACCCCCTTGAACCACGTCGATCGGAATCAGAAGAGTGAACCGCAGAGGACGCGGAGGACGCAGAGGAACTCCTATTGGCTGTTGACGATGCGTTTGATGCCGTGGCGGAGGCGAGGGACGTGGAAGTTCATCAGTAGTCCGACCCGATGTCGGCTCAGCCCAGTCACCACTGGCGTCCCGCCGTACACCCGCGCAGCTTCATCGAGCCCCGTCAAAGCCTTTCCAGCCCCTTCGACCTCTCCGCACAATGATCCGTCTCCCGAGGCTCGGAGCAGTCGTGCTGCTGCTCTTCGCCGTCTCGTGCAGCAGGGCGATGCCCGAACCGGCCCCGACCCCGGAGCAACGCGGTCCGCAGCCGGGAGTCACGCCGACCGACACCGGTGCCGCCGCGGCGCGGCCAGCGGTCCCCGCGCAGCCGCGCGCGTACTCGCGCGTGATCACGCCCGGCGCCCGGACGCAGCGCGGGCTGTTCATCATCCACCAGATCGGCGAGCGGCTGTACTACGAGATCCCGCGTCAGGAGCTGGACAGGGACATGCTGCTGATCGCGCGCGCGGTCGCCGGAACGGGGAGCGCCGGCAACCGCGTCCTGAGGTGGGAGCGCACCGGTAACCGCGTCTTTCTCCGCCTTCGCGCGTTCGCCGCGGTCGCCGACACCTCGACTGCGATCCACCGCGCGGTGGCCGCGACCAGCTTCGGCGCGCTCGTGGCGAGCTTCCCGATCGAGTCGTTCGGACCGGATTCGGCACCGGTAATCGACGTCACCAGGCTGTTCACCACGAACGTGGGCGAGTTCGCCGGGATCAACGGGGTCGCCGCCGACCGCAGCTTCGTCGAGGCCGTGCACGTCTTCCCGACGAACGTGGACGTGGTGGCGACGCAGACGGGATCGCAGACGCCGCCTGGATCACCGCCCGGGACGCGGGCCATGAGCAGTACCGTCCGCATGAGCTGGAGCATGCTCAGGCTTCCGGAGACGCCGATGATGCCGCGCCTGCACGACAAGCGGGTCGGCTACATCTCCACCCCGCTGGTGGACTACGGTCGCACCGAGCATCGCGCGACGCCGCGGCGCTACATCCACCGCTTCCGGCTGGAGAAGCGCGATCCTTCGGCGCCGGTCAGCGCGCCGGTGAAGCCGATCGTGTTCTGGATCGACCGGGCCACGCCGGAGTGGCTGGTGGAGTACGTGAAGCGCGGGGTGGAGGCGTGGGACCGGGCGTTCCGCGACGCCGGCTTCGAGAACGCGATCGTTGCCCGCCAGGCGCCGAGGCAGGAGGAGGATCCGGCGTGGTCGATGCACGACGCGCGACACTCGATCATCTACTGGCGCGCCTCGATGGTGCAGAACGCGACCGGCGGGCAGACGGTGGACCCGCGAAGCGGCGAGATCATCAAGGCGGAGGTGAACATGTTCCACAACATCATGAACCTCCTCCGAAACTGGTACTTCATACAGGTATCGCCGCTCGACTCGCGGGCGCGCACCCTCCCGCTCCCCGACTCGCTGATGGGCCGGCTGGTGCAGTACGTGGTGACGCACGAGGTCGGCCACGCGATCGGCTTTCCGCACAACATGAAGGCGAGCTCGCAGTACCCGGTGGACTCGCTGCGCAGCCCGGCGTTCCTGAGGCGGATGGGCGGGCACGTCTCCACTCTCATGGACTACTCCCGCTACAACTACGTGGCGCAGCCCGAGGACTCGATTCCGCTCGATCTGCTGGTCCCCGATGTCGGTCCCTACGACCGGTTCGCGGTAATGTGGGGCCACACGCCGATTCCGGGCGCGACGACGCCCGACGACGAAAAGCCGATGCTGGATTCGTGGGCGCGGATGCAGGACACGATGCCGTGGCTCCGCTACGAGACGTCGGACGCGACCAACGATCCGGGTTCGCTCACCGAAGCCGTCGGCGACTCCGACGCCGTGAGCGCGACGGCGCTCGGGCTCAAGAATCTGGAGCGGGTGATGAAGTCCATGCTCGCCGTCGCCGAGAAGCCGGGTGAGGACTACACTGTGCTCAACGAGCTGTACGGCGAGGCAGTGACCCAGTGGTCGCGATACATGAGCCACGTCGCCGCGGTGGTCGGCAGCGCCGAATCCCAGGAGCGCTACGGAACGGGACCGAGGTTCTTTCCGACGAGCCGGGAGCGCCAGCGCGAGGCGGTTCGCTTCCTCAATGCCAACGCGTTCCGTCCGCCCGGCTACCTGATGGACGGCGAGATCCTGCGGCGGATCGAGTCGGAGGGCATAGTAGCCCGCGTTCGCACGGCGCAGACGCGCGTACTCACCACGCTCCTTGCCGACGCGCGGCTCAACCGGATGATCGAGTACGAGGCGCTGGCCGCGCGGGATGCCGCGACGTACACGGTGGCCGAGCTGCTCGGCGACCTCAGGACGGGTGTATGGGGTGAGTTGCGCGCCTCCAGCGTCCGAATCGACGTCCACCGGCGCAATCTCCAGCGCGCGTACATCGAGACGGTGGACGCGCGCATCAACCCGCCGCCCCGTCCCGCGACGCCGGCGCCCGCCGGGCCAGGCGGCGGAGGAGTGGCCGCAGCCCTGCCGCAGACGAGCGACGCGCGGGCGATCCTGCGCGGCGAGCTGATCGAGATCGACCAGCAGGTAGAGGCGGCGATCCGGCGCGCCGGCGATTCCATGACTCGGCTGCATCTGCAGGACGTGCACTTCCAGATTCGAAGGATCCTCGAACCTCAGCGATGATCCGCGACCCGGCAGCGCCCAGGACCGCCGACCTGGGATCTGGCTCCCGCTAGCACCGGTCTCCTCCCCCCTCGCCTTCGGCCGCCGCGTTGCCCGCGGACGCCGGCGCCGGCGCGGCCCGCATCCCGCGCTCCGCGCTTCTCGTCCCGCTTTTCCGTGTCCGGCCCCGGCTTCGTTGCGCCGGTCCGTCCCGAGCGCGTTCGTGTGCCCACGACCGACTCCGGCGATACCCTCCGGCGCATGCCAATCGGCGCGCACGGACAACGCCGGGCTGGCTCGCGGCCGTTCGCACCCCCGCGAATCGCGCCGCCGTCGGTCGGAACGGTCGCCCAGCCACGTACGGCGGAGGACGTATGATGCGATCACATCGTCGGATTCTCGTTCCCCTCGCGCTCCTGGCGGTCTCGCCCCTCGTGGCGGCCGCGCAGGCGCCCATCACCGTGACCGGACGCGTCACCACCGAAAGCGGCGCCCCGCTTTCGTCGGTCGCGGTCCTCATCCCGTCCCTCAGCGTCGGTGCTCAGACGCGCGACGACGGCCGGTACGCGTTCACCATTCCGGCAGCTCGCGTGTCGGGCCAGCGCGCCACCATCACCGCACGCCTGATCGGCTACAAGCCGCTGTCGGCCGAGCTCGTGCTCTCCGGTGGATCGGTCACGCAGGACTTCGCCCTCGAGGCGAACCCGCTCCAACTCGGCGAGATTGTCATCACCGGCGCGGGCACTGCGACCGAAGTCCAGAAACTCGGCACAGTGCGCAACGCCGTGTCGGCCGACCTGATCCAGAAGAGCAACGAGTCGAACCTGGTCTCGGCGCTCGCCGGAAAGGCGCCCAACGTGCAGGTCACGTCGTCGTCCGGCGAGCCGGGGGCGTCGTCGTTCATCAAGATCCGCGGCAACCGTACGCTGTCGGGCATGGGCCAGCCGCTGATCGTGGTCGATGGCATGCCGATCGACAACTCGAGCTTCTCGACGTCGAACTTCAATCCGATCGACGAGCTCGGGTCGGGGCAGATCGCCGGCACGACGCAGATGAACCGGGCGATCGACCTGAATCCCGATGACATCGAGTCCCTCGAGATTCTCCCCGGCGCGGCCGCCGGCGCGATCTACGGGGCGCGGGCGGGGCAGGGCGTCATCCTCGTGACGACCAAGAAGGGTCGGGCCGGACCCACGCGAACCTCGTTCCGCAGCTCGATCGGGCTCGAGGATGTATCCCGCACGTATCCGCTCCAGCGCAGCTACGGTCAGGGACTGCTCGGCGTCGCGCCGACGTCGTGCAACGGCGCCACGGGCGACTGCCTGCGGAGCTGGGGGCCGGCGCTCGGACCGGAGACGCCCGTCTACGACCACGCCCGCGAGGCCTACGACCGCGGCGTCGTTTCCGACAACACGCTCAGCATCTCCGGCGGCAACGACCGGACGACGTTCTTCATGTCGTCCAACTACCTGCGCAACTCCGGCGTCTTCGTCGGACCGAACAACGAGTTCACGCGGGCGACGCTGCGGCTCAACGCATCGCACCACATCACCGATGCGTTCAAGCTCTCCGGCAACGTCTCCTACGCCGATACGCGCGGCGAGTTCATCCACCGCGGCAACAACGTCAACGGGCTGCAGCTCGGACTGCTCCGGACTCCGCCCGACTTCAACAACCGCCCGTACCTCGATCCGGAGACGGGGCTGCACCGCTCCTACCTGGTGCCGAATCCGGACCCAGGCTCGGCGCGCCAGACCCGCGTGTTCGACAACCCGTTCTGGACGCTCTACGAGAACAGGAACACCGCGCACGTCGGACGCGTCTTCGGCAACATCGGAGCCGATTACCTGGTCGGCGACTGGCTCCAGGTCAACTACGTCCTGGGCGCCGACTACTCGAACGACGAGCGGCTGGAGGGAATGCCGATCGGGTCCTCGGGCGAAGGCGCCGAAGGCCGGATCACCGAGGGCAACCTCGTCAACTATCAGATCGACCACAACCTGACGGCCACGGCGCGGTACACGCTGAACGACCGTGTCGGCGGAACGGTCACGTTCGGACAGAACCTGAACGCCCGCAGCAACCGGCAGCTCTCCGTCGTCGGCCGCACCATGATCGCGCCGCTGCCGTTCAAGCTGTCGAACACCGTCGTCCGCGACCTGCCGATCGACACCGAGACGAACGTCCGCGGCGAGTCGTACTTCGGTCAGGCCACGGTGGACCTCTACGACCAGCTCTACCTCACGGCGGCGCTGCGCAACGACGGGTCTTCCACGTTCAGCGAAGGGCATCGCCGCGACTGGTTCCCCAAGGCGAGCGCCGCCTGGACCTTCACCGAGCGTCTCGGCGAACAGCCGTGGATCTCGTTCGGAAAGCTCCGCGCGGCCTATGGCGAGGCGGGACAGGAGCCCCTGGCCTATCTCACTTCGCCGACCTACAACGGCGCTCAGCTGCTCGGCGGGATCGTGCAGGGGACGGGTATGAGTCCGACGATGGACGGCTTCGGCGGCCTGGCGACCTCGCTGGTGAAGGCGGCCGATGACCTGCGCGCCGAGCGGACGAAGGAGCTGGAGACCGGCTTCGACATCGGCATCTGGCGCGACGTTGCGGACCTCAGCTTCACTTACTACCGCGCGGTGACAGAGGACGTGATTCTACTCACGCCGCTGCCGCCGTCCAGCGGATTCTTCGTGCAGGCACAGAACTCGGCCCAGTTCAGCAACCGCGGCGTCGAGCTCTCGCTCAACGTCCGGCCGCTGACGCGCGAGGGACTGGCGTGGGACATCGGACTCCAGTGGGCCCGGAATCGCAGCAACGTGGACCAGCTGACCGCGGCCGAGTACATCCTCGTCGATGGGACCAACACGATCAGCCCCTATGGCGTGGCCAAGCAGGGGCTTCCGGTCGGCGTCTTCTACGACTACGGCTTCGCCCGCTGCGGCAGGAGTCCCGGCGGGATGAGCACGGTGATCGCCGGTGTGGATCTCGACGAGTGGTGCGCCGGCGCGCCCGACGGCGCCCTGTTCATCGGCGCGAACGGGTTCCCGGCTGGCGACGACAACCTCCGCGTCGTCGGTGACCCGAATCCCGACTGGACGGGAAGTCTGCGCTCGGCGCTGCGCGTCCGCGGCTTCGAGTTCTCGGCGCTGGCCGAGATCAAGCAGGGTGGCGTGATCTACAACGGCACCCGCGGGGCGCTCCGAAGCTACGGGACCCACCAGGACACCGAGCAGCGGGCGATCTGCCCGACGCTGACCTCGTGCTCGGGCAACGAGCTCGTGTTCGGAGCGGAGGGCTGGTTCGAGGGACCGACGGTCGGCCCCGGCGTCGGCCTGGCCGTCCCGATCGGCGAGAACTGGTACCGCGCCGGCGGCGTGGCGCTCGGCTCGTGCTCCTTCTCCGGCTACAGCGAGGAGTGCATGGAGGATGGCAGCTACGTGAAGCTCCGCGAGATCTCGATCGGGTACACCGTGTCGCCGGACTGGGTGGCGCGGCGGCTGGGTCTGGGCGGCGTCGAGCTGCGCGTCGCCGGCCGCAATCTTCACACGTGGACCAAGTACACCGGCTACGACCCCGAGACGAATCTCGGCGGGGCGCTTCAGCGCACGCGCGGGATGGACTACTTCAACATGCCACAGACCCGCGCGTTCGTGTTCACCGTGGGCATCAACCGCTGACGCGCTCCAGGAGCGATGACATGACGAGATCGCATCGCGCCGCGCTTGGCGTGGCGCTCATGGCGGCCCTCGGCTCGAGTGGCTGCACCGATTTTCTGACCGGCGAGGGGATCGATCGTGATCCCAACTTCCCCACGCAGGCGACCCGCGACCAGCTGTTCGTCGCCGTTCAGGCGGCGCAGTTCGGCCAGCAGTTGGGCTCAGGCGCGTTCCTTTCATGCATGTACATGCAGCAGTGCTCCGGGGTCGGCGGCCGGTTCGTCGAGACCTGGGACAACTACGGCGCGCTTCCTCAGGATCTCAACGCCGATTTCATCCAGGCGTACACCGGAGGCGGACTGGTCGACCTGCGGCAGATCCGCGCCGGCGCGGAAGCGGCCGGCGACAGGCAGTACGAGGGGATCGCCAAGATCTGGGAGGCACTGGCGGTCAGTTTCCTCGCCGACAACTGGGGTGACATCCCCTACCGCGAGGCAGCCGGCGGGAGCTCGGTCCCGGTATTCGATCCGCAGCTGCAGGTGTACGCCGATCTCCAGGAACTGCTCGACGAGGCGATCGACGACCTCGGCGGCGCGGGGCCGGGTCCCGGCGCCGTGGACCTCGTTCACCGCGGCGACGCGACGAAGTGGCGGGAGGCCGCCTACACGCTCAAGGCGCGCCTGCACATGCACACCGCGGAGGTGCTCGGGAACACGGCGTACACCGTCGCCGTCGCCGCCGCGACCAACGGGATCAGCGCGCCGGCGAACGACTTCCGCACACTCCACACGACGGCGACGTCGGAGCGGAACATGTGGAATCAGTTCAACGGTACTTCGTTCGGGGGTGACATCGTTGCCGGCAAGCGGCTGGTGGACCTGATGGTCGCCCGCGACGATCCGCGGCTGCCCGAGTACTTCGGGCTCAACCCCAGCGGCGGCTATGGCGGCAACGATGTCAACGGAGCGACGCCGACGAACGAGATCTCCCTGCTCGAGGGCGCGCGCAATTCGCCGACGTTCCGTCAGCCGCTGCTGACTTGGGAGGAGAACCAGTTGATCCTGGCTGAGGCGCGGTACCAGCTCGCCGGTGGCGGGGCGGCGGGAACCGCGGCCGCGCAGCCGCATCTCGACGCAGTGCGCTCGCAGTACATCGCCACGCCGATCGTGGCGACGCTCGAGAACATCATGACCGAGAAATACATCGCGTTGTTCCAGAACGTCGAAGTGTGGCAGGACTACAAGCGCACCTGTCTGCCGCCGCTCGCGCCGGCCGCTGGCGCGGCGGTGGTACCGGGCCGCGTCTACTATGGGACGACGGAAGCCAACGCCAACCCGAACACGCCGCCGGTGTCATCGCAGCTCGCCAACGGCGGCGTGGCCGGCGGCCGGCCGGGAGTCGGTGGGTTCCGGAACCCCAACGATCCGGCTGCCTGCCCGGCACCATGATGGGGGTGCAGTCCGGTTGATTCGCTCTGGTACAGCGAAAGTCGGAGCGTCATTTCCGGATCGTGGTGAAGCAGTGGTTTCATTCGCATCCCGGACCGCACGGTACTCGATCGGGAACGGCGACCCACGAAATCCACGACGTGACCCGAACATGACGAAACTTCTCTCTGTGCTGTTGTTGATCGCGCTTCTGTCCAGCGCGTGCTACTCGTACCACACGGCCGCGAGCGCGCTCCCGCCAACCGGGGCGACGGTGGCCGTCAATCTCACCGACTCGGGGACGGTCGTACTGGCCCGCGAGATCGGGCCGGGCGCCGAGACGGTGGAGGGCGAGCTGGTAGGCGTCGGTGAGCGCCAGCTCACGCTCGCCGTCCGGCACGTCCGTCTGCGCAACGGGCTCTCCAACCGGTGGGCCGGCGAGCGCGTCACGTTCGGACGCGAGCTGGTCGAGCGCGTTCGTGAGCGCCGTCTGTCGCGGGTGAGGTCGACGCTGTTCGCCACCGGCCTCGCCGCCGGTGTCGGGGCGCTGGCGACCGCGTTCGTCGGAGGAGGTTCCTCGGGTACTCCTGGTGGAGGAGGGGGGCCCGTCGGACCGCGGTGACACGGCGGGTCGCGGAGCGCCCCTGCGCCCGCGACCATGGCACCGGGCGGGGTTGCGGCCATACATTTGCCGCCATGGCCGACATCGCGCTGACCGGGCGGGCCGTCGTGGTACTCACCCTGCTCGCCATCGCCTGCGGCCCGGGTGTCGACACGAGCTGGCACGAGGAAGACGGATACCGCTGGCGCGGGCTCGACGTGCCGCGCCGCGGCAGCCCGGGCTTCACCCTGATCGATCCCTCGAGCTCGGGTGTCGCCTTCGTCAACTCGGTCAGCGAGTTGCTCCTCGTCCAGAACCGGAACCTCGCGCACGGCGGCGGCGTCTGCCTCGGCGACGTGGACGGCGACGGACTGGTGGATGTCCACCTGGCGCGCACCGAAGGTCCGAACGCGCTCTACCGCAACGTCGGCGGCTGGCGCTTCGAGGACATCACCGAGCGCGCGGGCGTTGCCGCCGGTGACCGGTACTCGACGGGGTGCGCGTTCGCCGACGTGGACGGCGATGGCGATCTCGACCTGCTCGTCGTCGCCCTCGGCGGGCCGAACGCGCTGTTCCTCAACGACGGCGCGGGAAACTTCATCGAGCAGGAGGATGCCGGCCTGGGCTCGTCGGCCGGCAGCATGTCCATCGCCCTCGCCGACGTGAACGGCGACGGTTGGCTGGACCTCTACATCGTCAACTACAAGGCATACACGGCGATGGACCGGATGCCGCCGCAGGAGCGGTCCTTCGACGAGGCGGTCCGGCAGCTCGGCCCGCGGCGATTCGAGCTGCGTGATCGCTATCGCCAGGACTACAAGCTCGTCGAGCGGGCGGATCTGGGCGGCATCAGCCTCGTGCAGCGCGCCGATCCGGACTTCTTCTACCGCAACGATGGTCACGGCCGGTTCGTGCGCGAACCGATCGCCGGCAATTCAAGATTCGTCGATGAGCAGGGCGCGGTGCTGGCCGAGGAGTCGGAGTACTTCGGGCTGGCCGCGATGTTCGTGGATCTGGACGGCGACGGCGCCCCCGATCTGTACGTGGCGAACGACTTCGAGGACCCCGACCAGTTCTGGCGCAACGACGGCCGCGGCAACTTCCGCCTGGTGCCGTGGTACGCGGTGCGCTCCACCAGCAACTCGACGATGGCGGTGGACGTGCTGGACGTGGACCGCGACGGCCGGCCCGACCTGTTCCAGGTGGACATGCTCAGCCGGGACACTCGTCGCCTCAAGACGCAGATTCCCACGCATACCGCCGTGCGCAGGCTGCCGGGCGAGGGAGACGATAGACCGCAGATGCAGCGGAACACACTGCATCTGAACCGCGGGGATGGCACCTTCGCCGAGATCGCGCGGTTCGCCGGCGTGGGAGCATCGGGGTGGTCGTGGTCTGCTGTCGCCGTCGATGTCGATCTCGATGGTTGGGAGGACATCCTGATCGGCACCGGCCACGTGTGGGACGTCATGGATGGCGATACCCAGTCGAGCCTTCGCACCCGCCTTCGCGAAATCGACTGGCGCCGGATGCTGCTCGAGTTTCCGCCGCTGCCGCTGGGCAACGTGGCGTTGCGCAACCTCGGCGATCTGACGTTCGACGACGCGAGCAGCGCCTGGCGGTTCGATCTGGGCGAGGACATTTCCCACGGCATGGCGCTGGCCGACCTCGATGGCGATGGCGATCTGGACGTCGTCATCAACCGGCTGGGCAAGCCGGCGGCCGTGCTCCGGAACGACGCGACGGCGCCGCGCATCGCAATCAGGCTTCGCGGCGCGCCGCCGAACACGGCGGGGATCGGAAGCCGTGTGCGGGTGCTCGGCGGCGCCGTGCCGATGCAGCAGCGCGAGGTGGTCGCCGGCGGGCTGTATCTATCGGGCTCCGATCCGATGCTCACCTTCGCGACTGGCGACGCGCGGGAGGTCGACATCGAGGTGGACTGGCGCGACGGTACGCGTACGGCGATCACCGGTGCGGGCGCCAACCGCCTCTACGAGATCGATCAGAGCTCGGCGCGACCGATCCAGGACACCGCGGAGGACGCGGGCCGGACGATGTTCGAGGACATCTCCGATCAGCTGGGAGGCCACAGGCACGTCGAACCGTACTTCGATGACTTCGCCCGGCAGCTTCTACTGCCCAACTCGTTCAGCCAGCTCGGTCCGGGCGTCGCCTGGGATGATGTGGACGGCGACGGCCGCGAGGACCTGATCGTCGGCGCCGGTCGAACGGGCACGCTCGCGTGGTTCCGGAACGAGGGAAGTCGCCTGACGCCCGTGGCGCCGCGCGTCGCGCCCGCGCACGTCGATCTGACGACGATACTCGGGTTCCCCGACGGTCGCGGTGGTCGTGTGACGATCGCCGGTGTCTCGAGCTACGAGATGGGCACGATGAACCACGCGCTAGGTGTGCCGAGCGCCGTCGCGTACTCGCTGACGGAGGGGACGATGACGCCCCTGGTGCAGGGTGACAGCGCCAGCGTGGGGCCGCTGGCGCTGGCGGACTACACCGGGAACGGGAGCCTCGATCTGTTCGTCGGCGGCAGAATCGTTCCCGGCCGCTACCCGCACGCCGCGTCGTCGCGGCTCTTCCGGAACGACGGTGGACGACTGGTGCTGGATGCAGCGAACAGCGCCTTGCTGGCGGGGCTCGGCATGGTCTCGGGAGCGCTGTTCGCCGACATCGACGGCAACGGATGGCCGGACCTAATCGTCGCGATCGAGTGGGGACCGATCCGGATTTTCCTGAACGAGAACGGTCGGTTCCGCGCCGCGCCTGAGATTCCGGGCCTGTCGGGCGTGACCAGCCGGTGGAACGGCCTTGCGACCGGGGATCTGGATGGCGACGGCCGGCTCGACATCATCGCGACGAGCTGGGGTCGCAACACCGAGCATCAGGCGAGCCCGGCGCGACCGTTGTACCTGTACACTTTCGCGACCGAGCGCGGCCCGGAGGTGTTGCTCGCCCAGGAGGATCCACGCGTAGGCGGCATCGCGCCGCTCACCACGTTCAACCGCTTCGGCCTGGCGCTCCCCGGCGCGGCTCAGCGGCTGCGAACTTTCTCGGCGTACGCCGATGCCACCGTGGCTGAGGCGCTCGGACCGCGCGGCGTCGGCGCGACGCGGCTGACGGCGACGAGCATGGATCACACCGTCTTCCTCAACCGCGGCGGGCGGTTCGAGGCGAGACCACTGCCGGCGAAGGCGCAGCTCGCGCCCGCCTTCTACGCCGGCGTCGCCGATTTCGACGGCGATGGCAACGAGGATGTGTTTCTGACCCAGAACTTCTTCGCTACCGAGTTGGCGACGGCGCGGTACGACGCCGGTCGTAGTCTGCTGCTGCTCGGCGATGGCAGTGGAGGGCTGAACGCCGTGCCCGGGCAACGCTCGGGGCTTAAGGTCTACGGCGAGCAGCGTGGCGCGGCCTACGCGGACTTCGACGGCGACGGCCGACTCGATCTCGCCGTGAGTCAGAACGGGGCTCCGACGCGCCTGTTCCGGAACACTGGCGCCACGCCCGGGATCCGCGTTCGGCTCTCGGGCCCACCGGGGAATCCGACGGCGGTCGGGGCGCAGATCCGCTTGCGGTACGGCGATCGGTCGGGACCGGTGAGAGAAGTGCAGTCCGGGTCGGGGTACTGGTCGCAGAACGGCGCGGTGCAGGTGCTGGGACGCGACGGCGAGCCGACGGCGCTGTGGATCCGGTGGCCCGGTGGTCGGGAGCAGGTCATCGCGCTCGAGCCGGGCCAGGCGGAGGTCGTGATCGGCATGCGCTGAGCGACGTCGCGTGCTCTGCCGCGGTCCCGGAAACGAGCCATGTGAACGGACGAAAGGGGCGGGATCCAATCCCGCCCCTTTCGTTCGTTCCGTGCGCTGGCGCAGGAACGCTCAGTACCGTCTGTTCGCGTAGAAGTGCTTGAGCGCCCGGTATTCGTTCCAGATGTCTCGTACGGAGCGAACGTGTGTCGTGCCGGTTGCGCCGCCCGATTGGCCGGCGATCGACAGCGCCGGTCTGTTCGGCCCACCGAACGTGTAGATCTCGCGCTGCAGCACGTCCAGCTCCTTCGCCGGAACGGGCATGTGTCGAGGAGTATCAGTGAACAACCCTTCGACCCGGCGCCGGTTGAAGAATGGCGTCGGCCCCTGGCCCATGAACTCGATCTCCTGCTCGTATTGAAGCGCGGCCAGCATGACTTCGTCGGTTTCGGCACCGGTGAGCGGAGTCAGTCCGCACCCTCCCGTGCCCGGAACGAGGCAGCCGGCGCCTCCTCGTCCGACGCGGCTGTTGTTGATCTTCTCCGCCGCCAGGGTCTTGCTTCCACCACCGCGGATGAGGCCCTCGGCCCACAGAAGGTCGTTCATCTGCCGCGTGTAGTACGGATCCTGTCCGGTGGCGTCGGAGCCGGGCAGGTTCTCGCCGATGTAGGCGAGATGGTTGTAGCGAATGTGCGCGAGGTTGCTCTGGTGGTACTGGCCGCGCGCCGGCGGAAAGATCGCGACCCCGGAGCAGGCGAAGTCGCTGCCCGCATTGGCGGTGGCGGCCTCGGTAGCATACCCGTTGAAGTCGTCCTCCGGCCCCCACGAGCCGTCACCCACGCGCCGGTCGGCCGACACCGTGGGACACGGATTGCCGCCCTGCGCTTCCGGCCACGGGTGCACGTGGTTGTCCGTCAGGATGGCGGCGACTCGCGTATCGACCCTCATTGTGCCGATGGAGTTGCCCCACGTCTTCACGCAATCGAGGCCGCATTGCCTGCCGCTCACATCGATGTAGAACTCCCAGTCGAACTGCGTCCCGCTGCTGATCCCCTGTGAGGCGTGGTCGGCCACCTGGACCCAGTCCGCCTGGGCGTTCTCGGTGGCGTTGCGGGGGTACAGTGCGATCAGCTCGGCCTGCATCGTGCGAATGATCTGCTGGATCT
Organism: Gemmatimonadaceae bacterium; assembly: GCA_035513015.1. GTDB lineage: Bacteria > Gemmatimonadota > Gemmatimonadetes > Gemmatimonadales > Gemmatimonadaceae > DATKCV01. Next base: position 56,435 of record DATKCV010000011.1, on the reverse strand, counting down.
GCGCTCTGGAATAGGATGTTCCCGAGCCGACCCCCATCCACTCCGAGGGCGTCGACCACGTCTTGGTTCCCGCCTCCTGCCACGCCTCCTCGAATTTCGTCAGCGCGGCGTTTCTCACCTCCTCGCGGGTGGCGAAGGGCAGGGCAGTCGGCGCGCTGACGTCGGTGGTCTCGTCCGCCACGAAGCCCTGATCATAGATCAGAGCGATACCGGCGAACGCCATCCCCTGCATCATCTTGGCGATCGCCGTGTTCCGTGACGTCAGGGTATTGTCGCTGTCGCAGTTGGAATCGAAACAGAGGCCCTGGCTGACGGCCAGCAGCACGTCGTTGGCGGACGAAAGGATCGTGTAGTAGCCGTACCACTGGCTTTCCACGCTCGGTCCGCCGGCGGCCTCGGGCGCCGTGGCGCTGTTGCTCCAACCGCAGCGCGCCGGACACTCGGCACCGACCGAACTGTAGAACCGAATGGCCGCATTGTTCCACGATGCCGTGTAGTTGTCGGCCATCGCGGTCATCGGCATCGCTCCCCAGTAGTCGCCACGGGTCTCGACCCAGGTCCGGAATGCGCCTCCCAGCAGCTGCTGGAGCCCGGCCGGATCCACGAACGCCCTGCCGGCGTCCGGATCGTTCGGGTTCTCGATGTCCAGGTTGCATCCGACAGTGACCAGCAAGGTCGCTGTACAGGTGGCGAGGAACATCGACCGCAGAATTCGAATCTCTCCACGCGGGTTCATGTTTCTCGTCTCCTCAGAATGAGATCTCGACGACGGCCGAGAACGTCCGGAACTGTGGGTACTGGAACCAGTCCATCCTGACCTGGAACGGGTCGCCGAAGAGGCCCGAGACCTCCGGATCGAGACCCGAGTAATCGGTGATGGTGAACAGGTTTCGGCCGATCAGCCCGAGCCGGAGCTCGTGCACGCCGCGCAGGACGCCGAGACCCTGCAGCTGGCTCCCGAGGAGCGTGTAGTGGATGGACAGCTCCTTGAGCTTGGCGTAGGAACCGTCCTCGACGAAGAAGTCGTTCGGGTCGAGGCCGTTGTAGAAGCCGACGGCGTAGTATGCGGCGGACTTCTTCGCCGATTCCGGCTTGCCGAACTGGTCCTGAATCCGGTCCCGGGTCGCCTGGAAGGCCCACTGGCGCGTGCCGTTGTAAAGATCACCGCCATGGGACCAGTCCAGCAGCGCGCTGACCACGAACCGCCGATGATTCAGGTTCGCGCCGAAGCTCAGGTTGAAATCGGGGTTGGCATCGCCGATCTGCACGATGTTCGTGGTCTCGACGCAGGTGCCGGTGTCATCCTGGCGCTTGCACCGGACGTACTTGATCGCCCGTTCAGCCGCGGTACCATGCGTGCTCGCCACGATGACGTAGCCGTCCTCGTTGATCGTCAGGTTGTCACGGTGCCACGTCTGCCCGACCCCGGAGAGCGCCTGCTTCTCCGGATCGTCGTAGATCTCGTCGATGTTGCGGATCCACCGATTGCCGTACAGAACGCCGAGGTTCGACCCCTGGCCGAGGAAGAAGGCCGAGGGCATCTGCTGGAAGCTGTACAGACGCTCCGGCAGGTTCCACTCCGTGATCACCTGGCGCGTCCGGTCACCGACGATGTTGAGCGTGAGAGTCGTGTTGCGGCCGTCGATGAGGCGCGCCCCGAAGCTCGCCTCGTGCGTTTTCGACTCGACGGCGCCGGTGTTCTGCCACTGCTGCCTGTACCCGACCACCGCCGGAAGATCGACGAGCAGGAGCTGGTCCTTGGTCCGCTTCTGCGCGTAGGTGTATTCAAAGGTGTACCTTGCGCCACCGAACTCCATGTTGGTACCGAGCTCGAGCTCGGCCGATCGCGACGGCTTGAGGAGGGGATTGCCGAGGACCAGCTTGGTGAATCCGCCCGGAGTGACCGCCAGGATCTCGTACTGATCGGCGAACTGGGGCCGGAGTCCGGCCGTGCCGTGGGACGCGCGGAGTCGCAGCTCGTCGACACCGGGAATTCTGAAATCCTCGGTGACCCGCCACGCCCCCGAAATGCGGTGGTACGTGGACCATCTGTTCTCCGGCCCGAACAGCGACGAGCCATCGCGCCGCACGAGCGCGTCGAGGATGTACCGGTCGTTGATGTCGAGAGTCGAGAGGGCGAAGTAGTTCACCGTCCGGCTCGACTCCTCGCCTGAAAGCGGCCGAACGCTGGCGGGGTCCGCAGCCTGGAACTCGGGCACCCTGGCGACGATCAGCTTTCCGGAGAACACCTGAAGCACCGTGTTCTTCTGATCCTCGTAGAGCGCCGCCACCTTGGTGGTGCTGGTGATGTTCCCGAACGTCTGGATGCTGGTGAGCGACGCGCCGGCGTTCAGCTGGTGGTTGCTGATCGACTGCCTGAGCAACGAACCCGTGCCCGGCGTGCCAGACGACGTCAGGAAGCCGAAGGGCGTCACGTCCTTGAACAGCTCGCCCTCCTGATCGTAGCCGAGCGAGCCCTCTGCGGAGAGCCAGTCGATCATGCGCCAACGAAGCCTGCCCGACCCGCTGAACCGGTTTCTGTTCTGCTGGATCTCCCGGTTCGCCAGCTCGTACAGCGGATTGAAGTCGTTGGCGACATCGCCGCTGAGCGGGACCTGCGCGCGGAACGGCGTCCCGTCATCGTTGGGGGCGGTGATGTCCACGTCCGGCTGGACGAACATCAGCCCGAAGAACGGGCCACCCTGTCCTTCCTCGGTGCGGCCGCTGACCGACCGTCCGTAAAAGGCGCTGAACGATGCGTCGAGGCGTGTGTGCAGCTGCTGGTCGACATTGAGCCGGAAGTTCTGCCGCTCGTAACCGCCGATACCGTAGATCACGCCTTCGTTCTTCGTGTTCTGGACCGAGGCGTTGAAGTTGGTGGTGCCGCGCCGCTGGCCGACCGAGAAGTACTGCGTCGCGTAGGCGCCGGGCTCGACCATCGCGCTCCAATGGTCGTAGTACACCGGGAAGGGATTGTCCGCGACCTGGTTCGACTTGGTAACCCGGCCGCCCTGCGCGTTCAGGCAGTAGTGGCCGATGTCATCGACCGACCATCCACCGGCGGCGCAGCCGCCGGTCCGCGCGTTGACCTCCCACGCGTGGGAACGGGAAAACTGCATCCGGCGGGGCATGTGGTTGATCCCGCCCTCGACACGGGTCGTCACCCGCAGTGCGCCATCGGCCAGTGAGCTCCCACGCTTCGTGAAGACCTGAACGACCCCGTTCGCCGCGTTGGAGCCGTAGAGCGACGACGCCGCCGCGCCCTTGATCACTTCCACACGCTCGATGTCCTCGGGGGCGATGTCGGCCAGGCCGAACGAGGTGATCACTCCGTCGATGATGAACAGCGGATCCTGCCGGCCCGAAATGCTGGTCGCGCCGCGAAGCCGGATCGACACCTCGCCACCCGGCTGGGCCGTGGTCGGCGTCAACCGAACGCCGGCGACCTTGCCCTGAAGGGCGACCAGTGCGCTCGAGCCCGGAACCAGCTGGAGCTGCTCCTCGGTGACCCGGCCGACGGCGAACGGCACCTTTCGCAGTGACATCGCCTCGCCGACCCCAGTGACGATCACCTCTTCGAGCCGGAGCGGGTCTTGCCGCAACTCGAAGTCGAGCTGCTGCGTGCCGGACGTCAGGGTGATGGTGCGGGTCGACGGCCGATACCCTATGTACCGCGCCGTTACGGCCACCTGCTGGCCGCGGACGGCCTCCGCGGCGACGGTGATGGTGTAGGACCCATTCGTCGACGCGACCGCGCCCAGGTTGGTGTTGCCCACCACCACGCTGGCGCCGCCCAGCGGCTCGCCGCGGTCAGATGTGACGCGGCCGGTGATCACCGCTCCCTGCTGTGCCGCCAGTGGTTGCGCGTCGAAAACTGCCACTGCCGTAACGAAACTACAGCCCAACAACAGACCAACGAGTGAGACACGCATCTTCAGCCTCGTGCGTGAGTGAGGGAGAGCGACCTGCCACTTCGTACTGCACGACCATTGGTGCATGAACACGCAAGCCGATTGCGGCGGCTGCGACGACGAAAGCTTCACGTAGAACGGCCGAACTCGTCCTCTCGCCCACGAGCGGGTAATGACGCGGCTCCGGACCCTCGTCGGGGCGGCGGACGAACGGCACCCACCATTGACTCCGGAGTGCTCCTGGAGCCAAGTTGCTCCTCACTGCGGCAGCAGTGCAGCATATTACGGCTTGCGCCCAAACGCGCAATGGGAGGGCAACGGTCACTCGTTCGGTCCGGCCGACGGCCCATCCTGGAGGTCCCCTCGGTCCTGGAGGGGTCAGTTGTGATCGCCAACGTACCGCAATACCAGATCGCCGGACGCCACGTGCTCGCCGGAGCGCTTCTCGCGGCGCTGATCGCGGTGCCGCTCGGCCAGAGTACGGCCGATGCCCAGGCGACCATTCGGGGACGCGTCCTCGACAGTGAAACCGGTCATCCGCTGGCGGGGGCCACGGTCGCGATCCGGCGCGGTCCGCCGCCGCTCACCACGGACAGCCTCGGTCGGTTCGAGGCGGCGAACCTCGCCGGCGGCCAGGCACAGCTCACCATTCGAATTCTGGGGTACGCCGCCGGCGACTTCAGGTTCGCCGTCCCCGATTCAGGTGTGGTGGACCGCGTCTTTCCGCTCGATTTCACGGGAGACCGGCTGCCCGAAGTGGTCGTGCAGGCACGAGCCGAACAGCTCATGCCGCGCTACATGGACTTCGAGCAGCGGCGGCGGCGCGGACTCGGCGCGTACTTCCGGTGGGACGAGATCAAGAACAAGTCCTATGGCTCGGTAGGCGATGTTCTGCGCACGGTCCGGGGGGTGCGGATTCAATGCAACCAGCAGACCTGGGAGTGCCACGCCGTCATGGTGCGCACACCCCAGTGTCCTCCCACCTGGTTCATCGACGGCGTGGAAGTTCGCTCGTTTCACGAGAATACGCCCATCCGCGATGTGTACGGGATCGAGATCTACCGTGGGCCGGGCGAGGTTCCGGGCGAATACTCGGGATCCAACGCCGCCTGCGGGGTCATCGTGATGTGGACGAAATCGAAGCCTTTTCGGTAGACTTGGCTTGTCGTCCGGCGTTCCCGGCCCGACGATAACCACGTCCTTCACGGAGAGCTCGATGACGTCCCTGCCGATCCGGAGCAGTCACGCGATGGCGGTCGCGTGCGTCCTGGTGCTCGCCGGCTCCTCGCCGGCATTCTCATCGCGATCGCTCCACGCCCAGGGGCGCACCGCCACTCCGCTACCCGCCGTGCTCCCCTCCGGCGCGCCCGCGCCGCTCCCCCCGGAACGCTACCGGAACCTGGCCCGGGAGCTTCTCGCCGAGCTCGTCGCCATCAACACCACCCACGGCTCCGGCGACAACACGCGCGCCGCCGAGGCGATGCGGGCCAGGCTGCTGGCGGCCGGTTTCCCTGAGGAGGATGTACTCGTCGCGGCGCCGGCGCCGCGAAAGGGAAACCTCGTCGCCCGGCTGCGCGGCCGCGACCGGAGCCTCAAGCCAATCGTTCTGCTCTCCCACATCGACGTAGTGGAAGCCGACGCCGCGGACTGGACCCTCCCCCCGTTCGAGCTGGTCGAGCGCGATGGCGTGTTCTACGGGCGGGGCACCGCCGATGACAAGGATGAGTCGGCAATCCACCTCGCGACCATCATCAGGATGAAGGAGGAAGGGTACGTACCCAACCGCGACATCGTGGTAGCTCTCACGGCCGATGAGGAAGGCGGAAGCCACAACGGCGTGCGCTTTCTCCTCGAGCAGCACCGCGAGTGGATCGATGCCGCGTTCGTGATCAACGAAGGTGGCGGCGGAGTGCTCGACGACGACGGCAACCGGGTCGCGAATACCGTCCAGGCGGCGGAGAAGCGGGTGCACAACTTCCGCTTCGAGGTGCTGAACCCCGGTGGCCACAGCTCCCGCCCGAGGGCCGACAACGCCATTTACGAGCTCGCCCAGGGACTTGTACGAATCAGCGCCTACTCGTTTCCGGTCCGTCTCACCGAGGTGACCCGCGAGTATCTTCGCCGCGACGCCGAGCGGGCCGAGCGGGCCGAGCCGACAATGGCGGCCGCGATGCGGGCGATCCTGCGCAACCCGAACGACACCGCTGCCGCCGCGGTACTGTCGCGCGATGTGCGGCTCAACTCCATGCTGCGGACGACGTGCGTGGCCACGATGCTGGAGGGAGGCCACGCGTCGAACGCGCTGCCCCAACGGGCGCGCGCGACGGTCAACTGCCGCGTCCACCCCGAGGACGATCCCCAGTACGTGAGACGCACGCTGGCGGAAGTGGCGAGCGTGCCGACGCTGGACGTCAGCGGCGGGACGGCCGGCGGCGGCAATCCGACCTCGCCACTGACGCCCGAGATCCTGCGGGCGATCGAGCTGGCGACCGAGGAGATGTGGCCGGGCGTGCCGGTGATTCCCACGATGAGCACCGGTGCCACCGACGGACGCTACTTCAGGATGGCCGGCATCCCCACGTACGGCGTCTCCGGCCTCTTCTACGGAGAGACAGGGGCGCACGGCATGAACGAGCGCGTTCCCGTCCAGTCGTTCTACGAGGGACAGGAATTCATCTACCGGCTCGTCCGGCTGCTCACTACACCGGGCGTGACCTGAGCGAGGCGGGATCGACTGACGGCGCGCTCACACGCGAGGCAGCGCGCCCCGGATGAGCGACACCTCCGCGCGTCTGGCGGACGAACTGAAGCCGTTCCTCGAAGCGGTGGCTCACGCCGTCGCCTACGGACTCGGCGCCGACGCGCTCGAGCCCGGTGGCGAGCGGCGCAAGGCGGACGCATCGAGGCGCGCCGTGGAGATCCTCCGCGCCGCCGGCGCCCTGGACACGCCGGTGGATGCCGGAGCGCTCGATGCGGCGGCCCGGCGCCTGCTGGATGACCGGGCGTTGCTCGCCGCGTTCTTTCAGAACCTCGATCTGCTATACCAGCATCGTGCGCCCCGGGCGGATGTCGTCTCGCGGCTGCTCATGCGCGTGATGGAGCTCTGACCCATGCCTCCACGCCTGGTACTCCTGGCCTGGCTTCCGATCGCGACGCTGGCCGGTTGCGCCGTGGCGTTCCCGATCCCCGGTCGCGGGTTCGAGGGCGCCAGCGTACGACTAGAGCCGCCGCCACTCGACTCCGCCAACGCGATTCGCGCGGCGCGCGCGGCTCAGGCGAGGTTCGAGCTCACACGCTACGGCCACCTGCCGTGGACGTGGCGACCGGCCGCGCAGCGATGTGACGAGATCGTCGGCCGCTTCTGCCTTTCGTTCAGCGATGAGCCGTCGGACTGGTCGCCGCCGGAGGAGCCGGAGGCCATCGCCAGCGCGCGCGACCGGCTGCTGACCTGGCTGGCCGCGGCGCAACGCGCCGACACCGGTGATCCGTGGATCGTCGGGCAGCGGGTGCGTTATCTGCTCGAGGGCGGACTCGCGGACGAGGCGGCGCGGATCGCGGCCGGGTGCGCCGCCGGGCGCGCATGGTGCCTCGCGCTCGAGGGTTACGTCCTCCACGCACGCGCGGACTTCGCCGGCGCCGAGGCGGCATTCGACGCCGCGCTCGCCGCGATGCCCGAGGACGAGCGGCGAGAGTGGACCGATGTCAGCGTGCTCCTCGACCCAGCCGACCGTCGTACATACCGCAGGCTCGCCGGGGCCGAACGCGATGCCTTCGAGCGCCGATACTGGCATCTCGCCGATCCGTTCTACTCGCAACCCGGCAACGCCCGCCGCTCCGAGCACTTCGTGCGGCACGTCCTCATCCGACTCAACGAGGACGCCCGCACGCCTGACCGCACCCGATGGGGAAGCGATCTGAGCGAATTGATGCTCCGCTATGGCGGCGCCGCCGGCTGGGAACGCATCCGGCAGACGTCGCCCGCGGCGTCGATGGAGCGGCCGTCGGTGGTGACGCGGTTTCAGCCGCACGGCCGGCAGTTCCTCCCTGGCGCCGACGACGTTCTCGATACCGCCGGGCTGCGCGGCGACCCGCTGGCGCGGGAGCCCCGAGCGCCACGGTCCGAGTACGCCGTGCCGTTCGCCGAGCGGCTGCACGTGCTCGAGCCGCAGGTGGCGCTCTTCCGCCGCGATGAGCGCGCGCTCGTCGTGGCCGCGTGGGAATTCCCTGCCGACAGCGTGTCCGATACAACCCGGGTCGAGGCCGCCCTGGTGCTCGATGGTGAGAGCGGGATGGTCACGACGCGTGGCAGTCTGCTGGGGCCTCGTGGTGTGCTCGCCGCCAGCTCGCCATCGCGAAAGCTCCTCCTGAGCCTGGAGGCTCTGGCCGGCGGCGAGGAGCGCGCGGGTCGCGCCCGCTTCTCGGTACGCGCGCCGTGGCCGGAGCGGCCCGCGGTCGCACTTTCCGATCTGCTGCTCCTCGACGGCGCGGTGGACGTGCCGGCGACTCTCGACGGCGCGCTGTCGCATGCGAGGCCATCGACCCAGGTGCGGAGCGGAAGCCGGCTGGGCGTCTATTGGGAGGTCTATGCCGCGGACTCGACCGCGGTGCAGAGCTTCGTCTCGCTCTCGCTCGTTCGTGGGCGGATGCCGTGGACGCGCCGGCTGGCCGAGCGGCTTCGGCTGCGAGATGGCACCGATGCGATCCGGCTGCAGTGGGAGGAGCGCCAGGCGGGTTCGACGGTCCCCCGCGGCGTGGTGCTCGATCTCACGCGCCTCGAGCCGGGCCGCTACACGCTCGAGCTCACCGTCGCGCCGGTCGGAAGACCGTCGGCGACCGCCGTTCGTGAGCTCGTGGTGGTCAGATAGGCGGCTCAGCCAGCCCTCGCGCGGAGGGCGCGACCGCCGGATTCCCGGAACTCGCCGGACGACCTTAGATTCCCGAGCGACGGCTGACTCGCGCTCGTAGCGGCCGCGGCCGCGGAGTCTCCGCGACCGGCGAGAACCACCGACGGATCCGGCATGCCCGAAAATCCCCTGCGCCAACTCCACGCCGCCGGCCAGTCGATCTGGCTCGACTTCATCGACCGCGGTTTTCTTGCCACTCCCGAGCTCGCCCGGCTGATCGGCGACGACGCGCTCGCCGGGATGACGTCCAATCCGACGATCTTCGAGAAGGCGCTGGCGCAGGGCTCGGCCTATGATGAGCAGCTGCGGGCCGCACCCGAGGGACTGACGGCCGAGCAGCTTTTCGAGTTGATCGCCACCGAGGACGTTCGCGCGGCCTGCGACATGTTCCGTCCGGTGTACGACGCGACGAAGGGACACGACGGCTATGTCTCGCTCGAGGTGTCGCCGGCGCTGGCCGGCGATGCCGAGGCGACGATCCTCGAGGCGCGCCGGCTCTGGCGGACCGTCGAGCGGCCGAACGTGATGATCAAGGTGCCGGGGACCCCCGAGGGCGCGCACGCCGCCCGACGTCTGCTCGCCGACGGGGTCAACGTCAACATCACGCTGCTGTTCGCCATCGAGGCATACGCGACGATCATCGACGCCTACCTCGACGCGCTCGAGGAGCGCGCGTCGCGGGGACTCGACGTGGCGGGGATCGCCTCCGTCGCCAGCTTCTTCGTCAGCCGCGTGGACACGGAGATCGACGCCCGGCTCGACGCGCTGGCCGCGAACGAGCTGGCGGCGAGCGCGCCCGGCCGGCGCGCGGCGGCTCTGCGCGCGCTCCGCGGCCGCGCGGCGATCGCCAACGCCCGGCTCGCCTACGCGCTGTTCCGCGAACGGTTCAGCGGTCCGCGGTGGGATGCTCTGCGCGCGCGTGGAGCGCGGGTCCAGCGTCCGCTGTGGGCGAGCACGAGCACGAAGAATCCCGCGTACCGGGACGTCGTGTACGTCGAAGCGCTGATCGGACCCGAGACGGTGAACACGATGCCGCCGCCGACGCTGGATGCGTTCCGCGACCATGGCGTGGTGCAGCGTACGGTCGATGAGGACGTCGCCGGAGCGGAGCAGCTGGTTCGCGAGCTCGGCGAGGCCGGGATCCGGATGAGCGACGTCACCGACAAGCTGCTGGTCGAGGGGCTGGCGTCGTTCCGGAAATCGTACGAGGGGCTGCTCGTCGGGCTGGGACGAAAGGTGCGGTCGCTGGGCCGGGCGATGGCCGCGGCCGAATGACCGGCGGGACCGCGCGCGTGCGCGCGCCCGAGCCGACGCAGCAGCGACGCTCCTCGCACACCCACACGAAGATCGTCTGCACGCTCGGACCGGCCAGCACGAGCTCCCCCGATGCGCTGCGCGGGCTGATGGAGGCGGGGCTCGACGTCGCCCGCATCAACTTCTCGCACTCGACTCACTCCCAGCATGCCGCGGTGATCGCGATGGTGCGCGAGCTGTCGGCGGAGCTCGAGCGGCCGGTCGCCATCCTCGGCGACCTCCAGGGACCGCGCATCCGCGTCGGAGACCTCGTAGCGCCGCTCCAGCTCGAGCCGGGTGCGGACGTCGTGCTCGCTCCCGAGCGCGCCACCCGTCCCGGTGAGATCCCGATCACCTACGAGGAGCTCGCCCGCGACGTCTCGGTCGGCGACCGGATCCTGCTCGACGACGGGCTGCTCGAGCTGATGGCGCTCGAGGTCGAGCCGCCCCGGGTGCATGCCCGCGTGGTCCACGGGGGCCAGCTGCGCAGCCACAAGGGGATGAACCTCCCCGGCGTCCACGTCTCGGCACCGTCGATCACCGACAAGGACCGCGCCGACATCGCCTTCGCGATCGATCACCAGCTCGAGTACCTCGCACTGAGCTTCGTCCGGAAGCCCGACGACATCCTCTCGCTGCGCGAGCTCGTGCCGCGCGAGATACTGGTCGTCGCCAAGATCGAGAAGGACGTCGCCCTCGAGAACATCGGCTCGATACTCGACGTCACCGATGCGGTCATGGTCGCCCGCGGCGACCTCGGCGTCGAGCTGCCGTTCGAGAAGGTGCCGATCGCCCAGAAGCGGATCATCGCCCTGGCCAACCGCAAGGGGCGCCCGGTGATCACGGCGACCCAGATGCTCGAGTCGATGATCGAGAATCCCCGGCCGACGCGGGCCGAGGCCAGCGACGTCGCCAACGCCATTCTCGATGGCACCGACGCCGTAATGCTCTCCGCCGAGACCGCGACGGGCGCGTTTCCGCGGCTCGCCGTCGAGGCGATGCGCCGGATCATCGTCGAGATCGAATCCCATCCGCCGATTCCGCACATCAGGGACGAGCGCCGCGTCCGCGACGGCGCCGCGCTCTCGACGGAGCACGCGATCGCGGCCGCCACCGTGGCCGCCACGCGAATGCTCGAGGCCCCGCTGATCATGGTCTTCACCAAGAGCGGCTTCACGGCGCGGATCGTCGCCGCCCACCGTCCCAATGTTCCGGTCCTCGTGCTGACCGACGTCGAGCGCACGTACCGCCAGCTCTCTCTGGTCTGGGGCGTGATACCCGAGCTGGTGCCGCGCACCGACAGCTACGAGTCGATGGTCCGCCTCGGGCTCGACGCGGCGCGGCGGCGCGGCTACGTCGTGACCGGCGACCGGGTCTGCGTGACCGCCGGTGTCCCGTTCGACACGCCCGGCACGACCAACCTGCTCAAGGTCGAGACGGTGTGAAGCTGACCTTCCTCGGTACAGGAACGAGCTTCGGTGTGCCGCAGGTGGGATGCGGCTGCGCCGTATGCCGTTCGCCGGACCCGAGGGATCGTCGCACACGTGTCGGCGCCGTGGTGGAGACGGACCAGGGAACTCGCCTCCTCATCGACACGCCGCCCGAGCTCCGGCTCCAGCTCATCGCGGCCGGGATAGACCGCGTGGATGCCGTGCTCTTCACCCACGATCACGCCGACCACACGCACGGGATCGACGATCTGCGCGCGATCTCCGTTCGGCGCGGCGATGCACCGCTCCCGATGTACGGCCCCGCCGACTCGCTCGAGCGGCTCGCGGCCAGGTTCCCCTACATCTTCGACGACAGCATTCGGCCGATTCCCGGCACCTCGAAGCCCGAAGGACGGGCGCGCCCGCTGGTTGCCGGCGAGACGGTGTCGGTGGGGGGAGTGGACGTCACTCCGGTGCAGGTGCCGCACGGCTTCGTGACGGTGTTCGGTTTTCGCATCGGTCCGCTGGCCTACGTCACCGACGCCAAGTCGCTGCCCGAGGACGCCGTCCAGCGGCTTCGAGGCGCGAAAGTCCTCGTCATAAACGCGCTCTTCCGGACCGAGCACCCCACGCACCTGAGCGTTCCCGAAGCTCTGCGGGTGGCCCAGGACGTCGGTGCCGAGCGCACGTACCTGACGCACCTGACACACGACAACTTTCACGCCGACCTCGAGGCCGAGCTCCCGCGCGGAGTCACACCCGCCTTCGACGGCCTCACCGTTCGAATCGACTGAACATGGCAATCCGCATCGATTACTCGAACATGATCGCCGAACAGGTGCCGGACGGTGTCCCGGAGCGCGAGCTCCACGATGCCGAGACGCGCTTTCGCGACACGCATGCAGCGCTGCTCCGGCACCACGCCGCCGGCGTCTTGGGGTTCCTCGACCTGCCGGGCGACGTCGCGTTGCACGAGCAGGTGACCCGCTACGTCGCCGCGACGCGCGGGCGTTTTCGCGAGGTCGTGATCCTCGGCATCGGCGGCTCGGCGCTCGGCCCGATAGCGCTGCGCACCTCGCTTCGGCCGCCGCTGTGGAACGTGCTCGACGCCGCGCACCGCGATGAGTGGCCCCGGCTGCACGTGCTCGACAACGTCGATCCCGGCACGATCGCTACGCTCCTCGCCGGGCTCCCGCTGCGGGAAACGCTCTTCCTGGTCGTCTCCAAATCGGGCGGCACGGCCGAGACGATGGCTCAGTACCTTGTCGTGCGCGCCCGGCTCGATGGCGCGCTCGGGGCGAAGGCCCGTGAGCACCTGGCCTTCGTCACCGATCCCGCGCGCGGCGCCCTGCGGGCGATCGCCGATGCCGAGGGGATCGAGACGTTCGACATCCCGCCGAACGTCGGCGGCCGGTTCAGCGTTCTCTCGCCGGTCGGCACGCTTCCCGCCGCCCTGATCGGGATAGACACGGCCGCTCTGCTCGCCGGCGCCGGCGACATGGCGCGTCGCTGCGACACCGACGCGCTGATCAGGAATCCGGCGGGAGTCTTCGCCACCCTCCAATGGCTCGCCGACGCGCGACACGGCTTGCGGGTGCACGTGTTCATGCCGTACTCGGATGCGCTGCGCGACTTCGCGGGCTGGTTCGTCCAGCTCTGGGCGGAGAGCCTCGGCAAGGCGCGGTCGGATGGGACGCACGTCGGCCCGACGCCGGTCGCCGCCCTGGGAGCGACCGACCAGCACAGCCAGGTGCAGCTGTTCATGGAGGGGCCGGTGGACAAGACGGTCACCTTCGTTTCGGTCGGCGAACCGTCAGCCGAGGTGGAAATTCCGCGGTTGCACGGGGACGTCGCCGAGCTCTCCTACCTTGGTGGCCATGCGCTGGGGGAGCTGCTGGAAATCGAGCGCCAGGCGACGGCCGGAGCGCTCGCCCAGCGCGGCCGTCCGAACATGACCATACACCTCGGCCGCGTGGACCCCTGGCACGTCGGGGGGCTCATCATGCTCCTCGAGATCGCGACCGTGTACGCCGGCTCCCTCTACGGCGTAGACCCGATGAACCAGCCCGGGGTCGAATTGGGCAAGCAGTTCACGTACGCGATGCTGGGGCGCGAGGACGCGGAGGCGGCGCGGCGGGAATGGAATCTGCTACCGAAATCGGAGCCCCGCTGGTCCGTCTGACTCCGCCCTTGCGACCCCCGAAGTCCCGGCCCACCTTGACGGGAGCCTTCTCATCACGGGTCCGGATGGCCGCTGCCGCCGCCGGGACCGTTGCATCTCAGGGAGAATGATCATGCACGACCCGCTCGATACCCTCATCGGCTACTTCAGCGGTGCCATCGCGGTCGAGGAGGGGGACCGCGTCGCCGTATCCCGGGAGCAGGCGCTCGCCTCACCGGCGATGGACGAGCTGGTGCGGTCCGCCGTATTCGCCGAAGGGGCGGAGCGCGAGCTGGCTCGGTGGCTGCTGTGGGAGATCGGCCAGGAGGTCGGGGTCCGCCCCGGCTCGATTCACGACCTGTATCTTGCCCGCGGCCGGGACGAGATTGGCGGCTTCACCGTTCCGGCGATGAACGTGCGCGGCATGTCATACGACACCGCGCGGTCGATCTTCCGTACGGCGATGCGGATGAACGCCGGCGCGTTCATCCTCGAGATCGCCCGCTCGGAGATCGCCTACACCGCCCAGCGCCCGGCCGAATACGTGAGCGTGATGCTCGCCGCGGCGCTGCGCGAGGGATTCCGCGGGCCGTTGTTCATCCAGGGCGATCATTTCCAGGTGAACGCCAAGAAGTACGCCGCCGCTCCGGCTGCCGAGGTCGACTCGGTCAGGCAGTTGATCCGCGAGGCGGGCGCCGCTGGGTTCTACAACATCGACATCGACACCTCGACGCTGGTCGACCTCTCGAAGGCGACGCTCGAGGAGCAGCAGCGGCTGAACTACGAGGTGGGTGTCGAGCTGGTCGAGTACGTGCGGGAGCTCGAGCCGGACGGGATCGTGTCGTCCGTCGGGGGCGAGATCGGCGAGGTCGGCTCGCAGAACAGCACGGTCGAGGAACTGCGCGCGTACATGGATGGGTTCGAGCGCACGCGGCGCGGCCGGGTCTCGATCGGGCTCTCCAAGATCAGCGTGCAATCGGGAACATCGCACGGTGGAGTGGTGCTGCCCGACGGCTCGATCGCCGATGTGAAGATCGATTTCCAGACCCTGGAGACGCTGTCGCGAGTGGCTCGGCAGGAGTACGGTCTGGCCGGCGCCGTCCAGCACGGGGCGTCCACGCTCCCCGATGAGGCGTTCGACAAGTTTCCCCAGGCCGAAACGGCGGAGATCCATCTCGCGACCAATTTCCAGAACATCTTGTACGATCACATCCCGCAGCGGCTGCGGGAGGAGATCTACGCCTGGCTGCGGGCGAACGCGGCCGATGAGCGGAAGGCGAGCGACACCGACGAGCAGTTCTTCTACAAGACGCGGAAGAAGGCGCTCGGGCCGTTCAAGCGGCAGCTGTGGGATCTCCCCGACGGGGTGAAGGCAACGCTGGCGCGTGCGTACGGCGCCAAGTTCGAGTTCCTGTTCTCCAAGCTGGCAATCGGCGGAACGGCCGAGGCGGTCGCGAAGTACGTACGGGCGCCGGAGTTGCACCGTCCGGCGCCGGAGGGGGCGCATCCAGCCGTCGCGGCGGCGCCGGATGATGCTACGTTGAGTGACTGACACGGCCCTCACGGGAGCAGCGGCGGCGTCGGCGGAGGCCGGCGGCGATCCGGCTGACGTGTCGGGGCTGTGGCTGGAGACGTTCCGGGCGATCGCGGATCGGGCGGCCCACGAGCTGCGCGGCGCACTGAATGGTGTCGCGCTGAACGTGGAGGTCGTTCGTTCGCGCGCTGCCCGACCGGCAGCCGGTCTGGACGGCATCGCGCCGTTCGCCGAGGCGGGCGCGGAGCAGCTCGGACTGGTGGTGGAGCGAACGGAGGCGCTGCTGGCGCTGGCGCGTCGCCCAGCCAGTCCGCTCGATGTCCGGTCCGCTCTCGGGCACCTGGTGACGTTGCTGGCGCCGGGGGCCGTGAGCGCGGGAGGCGCCCTGTCCCTGGCCGACGCGGGCGCAGATGACTTCACGACGTCCGCCGATCCGGAGACGGCGCGGCTGGTGCTCGCCAGTCTGGTGCTGGCCGCCGCCAGTGCTCGGCGTCCGGTGCTCTGTCGAATCACCGGCGGCGATGCGATCATTGTTCGGGTGGAAGTGGCCGCCGGCCCCCTGCCGATCGCCGAGGCACACCTCCGCGCGGCCGCAGGCGCCGGGATCGGCGTCGAGAATACCACCGACGCAACCATTGTTGCGTTCCCCGCCAATACGCGGTGAGCGCGAGTAATCCGGAGACCATGAAGCACCCGAAGATCCTCATCGCCGATGATGAACGGGCGATCACCGATGGCCTGAGCGCGATCCTGGCCGACGAGGGCTACGCGATCGACGTCGCCGTGGACGGCCAGAAGGCGCTCGAGCGCCTTGGTGCCGAGACCTATGGCGTCGTTCTGGCCGACCTCAAGATGCCGAGGCTGGACGGAATCGCGCTGCTCAAGGCCCTTCAGGAACGTCAGATCGCCACCGAGTGCATCATCATTACCGGTCAGGCGACGGTGGATTCCGCCGTCCAGGCCATGCGGCAGGGCGCGTACGACTACATCGAGAAACCGCTCAACGCCGAGAAGCTGAACCGCCTCAAGGCTCTCATTCCGAAGGCTTTGGAGAAGTTCGCGGTCCAGCTCAAGAACCGCGAGCTCTCGTCGACGCTCGAACGGCTCACGCATTACGGCGAGCTGACGGGCCAGTCGGAAGCCATGCGCCACGTCTACCAGGTGATCGAGGCCGTGGCTCCGTCGACGGCGAGCGTCCTCATTCTGGGCGAGTCGGGGACGGGCAAGGAGCTCGTAGCGCGCGCGATGCATGCGAAGAGCGACCGCGCCAAGGGGCCGTTTCTCGCCCTCAACTGTGCCGCCCTTCCCAAGGACATCCTCGAGAACGAGCTGTTCGGTCACGAGAGGGGGGCGTTCACGGGCTCGACGAACGAGAAGCCGGGTGCGTTCGAGATGGCCGACGGCGGTACGTTGTTCCTCGACGAGGTCGCTGAGATGGCGCCGGACATCCAGGTCAAGCTCCTGCGCTCGCTCGAGACGCGGCAGGTCCGCCGCCTTGGCGGAAAGAAGGAGATCTCGGTGGACATCCGGGTCGTCGCGGCGACTAACAAGGATCTGCAGAAAGCGCTTGCCGACAATGAGTTGCGTGAGGATCTGTACTACCGGCTGGCGGTCGTCGAGCTGGTGCTGCCACCGCTCCGGGAGCGGGTGGGCGACATGAAGCTGCTGGCTACCGAGTTCCTCGCCCGGTTCGCGGCGCAGAACGGCAAGCAGGTCTCGGGTTTCGACGATGCGGCGTGGGACTGGATTCTCTCGTACCACTGGCCGGGGAACGTGCGCGAGCTGAAGAACGCCGTCGAGCGGGCGGTCATCATGTCGCGCGGTCCGGTGATCGGGCCCGAGGACGTCATTCCGCGGCACATGCGGTCGAGCGGCGAGGCGCCGGGCAGCATCACGATCACGGTCGGCTCCACGGTCGCCGCCGCCCGTCGCCAGCTCGCACTGCGGACGTTCGCCTCGACTGGCGGGGACCACGAGCGGACGTCGAAGCTGCTCGGACTGTCGGTGGAGGACGTGCGCGCGGAGCTTGCATCGTTCCTCGGAGGCAATGGAGCGGAACAGAGTGCGCCGGCAGCTGGCGGACGCGGCGCCGCCGCGGCGCCGAAGCGTGCCGAAGCGGCCCGCGCGCGCCCCGTCAAGGGCAAGGCCAAGCGAAGCCGGTGACCCGGCTGGAGGAGGAGGAGCTCATGAGCGAGTTCGAATTCGACGAGCCGTACGTGGTCATCGAGAGGCACGAGAGCAGTGTGGGCTCGTTTCTGTTCGGAGTGGCCATCGGCGCTGGGATCGCGCTGCTTTTCGCACCGCACGCCGGCGCCGAGATGCGTCGTACCGTTCGGAAGCACGCCCGCCGCGTGACGCGGCGCGCCCAGAACCTGGCGACCGAAGTGTCGGGCACGGTCACCGACGGCTTTCAGCAGGCGCGGGAGGAAGTGGAGAATCGCCTCGATGCGGCACGCAACGCGATCGAGCTGAAGCGGGCGCAGGTCTCGCGCGCCGTGGAGGCTGGCCGCCGGGCTGCGCACGACGCGCGCGACGATCTGGAGCGCCGGATCGCCGAGACCAAGGCCGCGTACGACGCCGAGCCGGGGACGCGCCGCGCCCACGGCACGCCGGACGTCGAAGCCGACGGCAACGGCGACGATCCGACAGTCTGAGTAACGCGGGCGGCGCGCCGTCCCGCGCGCCGCAACGACATCGGCATGAGCAATCGCCCGCTCCCGCTCCGGTTGGCGTGGACGCTTCGCGACTACGCGAAGCGGGTGTGGGACAACGCCGGCGAGGACAACATCTTCTTTCTCGCCAGCGGGATCGCGTTCAGCATCATACTGGCCGCCGTTCCGTTCGTCCTCCTCGTCGTTTCGGGGATTGCGTACATCCTCGACCAGTCGGCCGCCGCGTCCTCCGCCGAGATCACCGAGTACATCCGTTGGCTGCTGCCCGCCGGCATCAGCCGATCGGAGGAGGAGAGCATATATCGGGTGCTCGCGGACATCATCGACGCCCGCGGTGCCGTGGGATTCTGGAGCCTGATCGGCTTCATCTGGTTCACTACTCGCCTGTTCGGCGCCCTGCGGACCGCCCTCGGCGAGATCTTCGACATCGAGCAGGAGCGCGGGATCATCGCCGGCAAGCTGTTCGACGCGAAGATCACCGTGATCGCCACGCTGCTCATCGTGGCCTACACGACGCTCAGCGCCTATCTGGCGATCGCGTCATCACGGTTCATCCCCCTGCTGACCGAGGTCGGTCTGCGCAGCGAGGTGATGGGACGGCTGGAGTACCGCGTCGGCCAGGTCCTCGCCCTGGCGGTGATCACCCTGATGTTCTACGCGCTGTACAAGTATCTTCCCAACCGCCGCATCCGCTGGCAGACCGCGCTCATCGCCGCGGCGTTCACGAGCGTCTGTCTCGAGTTCGCCAAGTACGTCTTCGGTCGCTTCGTCGCCGAGTTCAGTCCGGGATCGTTCTACACCGGCACGCTGTACGCGGTGGCGATCGTCGTGTTCTGGGTATACTACGCCGCGTTGATCTTCACCCTCGGCGGCGAGGTGGCCCAGGTCTACGAGCTCCGGCGGGTCAAGCGGCTCCAGCGCGAGACGTTCGAGGTCGCGCCGCACGCCGGTGCGCACGACGAGAAACGGAGCGGCCGGCTGTTGGCGGTCGGTGATCAGTCGGGGGCGTTCGACGCGGACGGCTGAGTGTTACAGCGTGCGGTCTTCCATCCGTAACGTTACCGGGACGCAATTCCTTTGGGCCTCGGGGATTTCCGGGAAGCCGGGTCGGATCGAGCCCGCGTTCGGTGTCGGGTGAACCGCAGAGGACGCAGGGGACGCAGAGGATCAACGGGAGGCGTCGCTCGCCGCTCCCATGACGCGGTCTCGCCTCCGGGTCAGCGAATGTGAAGCATACGGTATCGAGTTTCATCGTTCCGGTCGCCGCGACGGCCGCCGGCGTTCCTCGCACCTCCGCGTCCTCGGCGGGTGGCTTTCTTTTCATGGACCTTGCGACGCAGCCGACGAGCTCCCGAAAACCTGACCTGACGCAATGGCGATAGACCTCCGCAGCGACACGGTGACCCGCCCCACGCCCGGCATGCGACGCGCGATGGCGGAGGCGGACGTGGGCGACGATGTACTCGACGGCGACCCGACGGTACGGCGCCTCGAGGAGACCGTGGCGGCGATGCTGGGCAAGGACCGCGCGCTGTTCTTTCCCAGCGGGACCATGGCGAACCAGGCGGCGCTCTGGCTGCTCGGCGAACGGGGCACGGAGATCCTGGTCGATGAGGGCGCGCACGTCGTGCACTACGAGGTCGCCGGCGCGGCCGCGCTGTGCGGGCTCCAGCTCCGGCCGGTCCGCGGCGAGTCGGGGGTGATCGACGCCGACGCGGCGCGGCGCGCCATGCGCGCACCATCGCCACACGTCCCGCGCGCGAGCATGCTCTGCGTCGAGAACACCCACAACGGCGCCGGAGGGAAGGTCACGACGCTCGAGGCGCTCCGTGCGCTGGAGAGCGTCGCCCGGGAGCACGGTCTGGCCGTGCACCTCGATGGCGCTCGTCTGTGGAACGCCGCCACCGCGAGTGGGACCCCGCTTGGCGACTTCGCCGGATGCGCCGACACCGTGATGGTGTCGTTCTCCAAGGGGCTCGGTGCGCCCGTGGGCGCGGCGCTGGCCGGCAACGCCGACCGGATGGCCCGTGGCTGGGAAGTTCGCAAGCGGCTCGGTGGGGGGATGCGCCAGTCCGGGATTCTCGCCGCCGCCGCGCTGCACGCGATCGAACGGCACCTGCCCCGCATGCCCGATGATCACGCTCGGGCGCGCGAGCTGGCCGCGCGGCTCGACGGCGTGCGAGGCGCGAGCGTCGTTCCGCCCGACACGAACATCGTGATGGTCGATCTGCCGGAGGGAATCGCCGCGCCGGCTCTGGTCGCGCGCGCCGCCGAAGCCGGTGTGCTCGTCACCGCCTGGTCGGCCAGCCGGATCCGGGCGGTGACGCACCTCGATGTGGATGCCGTGATGGTCCGAACCGCGGGCGAAACGCTCGCCCACCTGATCGAGCTGTCGTGAGCCCTCTCAGGCGCTGCGCCGATCCGCGATCCGCGCCACGTCGCGCGCCGCGCTCGCCCAGCTGGCGACTCCCCGACGGCGTGCGTCGCGGCGCATCGCGCGCAGCACGACGGTGGACACGTACCGCCCGCGCCGCGCCGGCGGCGCCGGCATCAGTCGAAGTAGCGGATAGGCCGAGAGGCGCAGGATCGCCGCCAGGACGAACAGCGAGCCGTAGGCGACCGTCGTGGGAAAGCGCGCGTCGACCAGCTCCAGCAGAAGACCTCCGAGGAGCGGCGCCGTGCCCGCGGCGACGCCGAAGGCGACACTGTAGACGATCAGCGACCTGATGCGCTCGGCCGGCGGCCCTGCCGTGCGTATCAGCGTCATGGTGGTGGCGATGTTCCAGCCGCTGTTGAAGACTCCGTAGATCGCGTAGCTGGGGATGAGCAGCAGCGGATGGACGAGCATCGCGGCGAGCATCCACAGCGGGTCGAGGGCGATGACGCCGAGCGCGATCGACATCAGCCCCTTGCCGCCGAACCGGTCGGCGAGCACGCCCCACATCTTCGCCCCCAGCACTCCGCCGCCGACGAGAAGCGCGTTGAGCAGCGTCAGCGAACCGACTGAGAGATCGAGCACGGAGATCGCCATCGCCTCGCCCTGCCGCGTCGAGATGCCGAGGGCGAATCCCCATGCGACCGCGAACCGGACGACGCCCCATGGCATCGACCGAAACGCCCGTTCGTCCACCGGCGTGACGGAGACGACGGACGCGCGTGCCGCGGCCCGGTCCGCGCGGGCGGCCTGACGCCGCGCGAACACCTGCATGCCGGCGAGCGGGCGCGCTATCGCCAGGTGAATGGCGGCGCCGGCCACTATCGCCAGCGAGCGCGCGATGTGGGGTGGGACGCCCAAACGCTCGGTCGCGTCGACGGCGAACGAGGCGACGACTCCGAGAACCAGTCCCGAAACGGCGGCCCACCTCGTCTTCGTCGCCGTGTAACGGCCGAATCCCTTCGCCGCCGTGGATTCGCTGTGCAGCGAGGCGAGCGCGACATCGTAGACAGCCTGGCCGAGGAGCGCCACCGCGAGCCCGGCCAGAAAACCGGGAATTGCCCAGCCGTCGGGGCGTACGATCCCCGCCAGCGCCGCCGCGAGCAATCCCAGTCGCTCCAGCCAGGCTGCCGCGAGCGCCACCCGCCACGACTCGCAGCGCCTGAGCAGTGCAGGCACGAGCAGGTGCGCGAGCCGGCTCAGGAACGGGATTGCCGCGATCGCCGCTATCGACAGGTGCCCACCACCGAGCGCGAGCGCGAGCGCGGCGAAGATCGCTCCGCTGGCGAATACCCGCGACCCGCTTACCACTGTCGCCTCGACGAACCCGGGATGTCCGGGCGCGCGCAGCGCGCCGAGCAGGTGCATGCCGCGGGCGACGAACGACCGTCGCCTCAGGGGGCGGTCGGGATCCGTGGGCGAACGTGAAGAGTCGGGGTCGGGCACGGCGGGACTGCGTGGACGGCTGACGCGAAGGGGCTCCATCGCAATACGAGGAGATCGGTGTCGGCGTAACCGCCGCCGTGCTGCTCGGGTTGTACCACCCATCGGCGACGGCTATATTTCCTCTCGCCCCGGGTCCCGGAGGGCACGAGCCCGCTAACTCCGTCAGGACCCCGAAGGTAGCAGCGGCATGTGGTGTCTTGCGTTGCTCCGTCAGGCCCGGGGTACTCGCGCGGGTGCCGGCTCCTGGTGAGTACGGCCTCGCGCCACGACTGAACGATCGCCGGCGCTTGCCGGACGAGGCCTGACGGGCGAGACTCCTCACCGCGTCGGGCTTTTTCGTCGGCGGCTTTCACGCCGGCCCGCCTCTTCCGCGCTTCGACCATGGCTCTCGCCCTCGCGCGCAAGTACCGCCCGAAGTCGTTCGCCGACGTCGCTGCACAGTCGCACGTCTCGAACACGCTCAAGGGCGCGATCGCCCTCGGCCGTGTCGCCCACGGGTATCTGCTCTGCGGCCCCCGTGGAGTCGGCAAGACGACACTCGCCCGGGTGCTCGCCATGGCGCTCAACTGCGAGCGCCGGACGACAGAGGAGCCGTGCGGCGAGTGCCCATCCTGCCTGCGGATCTGGAGTGGCGCGTCGAGCCTCGACGTGGTCGAGATCGACGCCGCTTCGAATCGCGGCGTGGACGACGCCCGCGATCTTCGCGAGCGGGCCATGTACGCACCCACGGGCGAACACGGCTACAAGGTGTACATCGTGGACGAGGCGCACATGCTCACGCGCGAGGCGTGGAACGCGCTGCTCAAGATCCTCGAGGAGCCGCCGCCGCGGGTCGTCTTCGTCTTCGCGACCACCGAACCGCAGAAGATCGCGCAGACGGCCGCCCCCGTGCTCAGCCGTCTCCAGCGCTTCGATTTCCGCCGGATGAGCGCCGCCGACATCCGCGCTCGCCTCGCAATCGTGCTCGACGCCGAGCAGATCGTCACCGAGCCCGAAGCGCTGTCGACGATCGCCCGCGCCGCTGACGGCTCGATGCGCGATGCACTGAGCCTCGCCGACCAGGTGCTGTCGATGGGGCCGGGGACCCTGACGGTCGAGCGGGTCCGAGAGGCGCTGGGGCTGGTTCCGGAGGAGGAGTACATCGCGATACTCGACCTGATCTCCGATCGGAAGGCGGCCGAGGTTTTCCCCGCCGTGGGTCGCCTCGCCGACGCCGGGATCGACTTCGGTGCCTTCCTGAGTGGGCTCGCCGACATGCTTCGCGCGCAGCTGGCACTGGCTCTCGGCGGCGAACCGGGCGGCATCTCCGAGCGGGCCCGCACGGAGCTCGAGGCGCGGCGAGAGCGGCTGAGCGCCGCCGACCTCCTGCGAATGCTCGGTGCCCTGGCTGAGCTCGAGCCCCGCCTCAGGAAGAGCGGCCAGCAGCAACTGCTGCTGGAGACTCTTCTCGTTCGGTTTGCCCTGCTCGACCGGACTCTTGCGTTGGAGGAGGTCCTGCGGGGCCTCGGGCGGAGCACCGGTGGTACCGAGGAGTCGGCGCGCGGCGGCGCTCCGCGGGCCAGCGCCAGCGCCGGCGGTGGGGGTGGGGGTGTCACGGGCAGCTCGCCCGGTAACACGGGTGGTTCGAGGGGGGAGCCGGCGGTGGGGCTACAAGACGAAGCAACGGGGATCGAGCTCGGAACGATTCGTGACCAGGGGCCGCGTGGCGGCGGCCGGTCGGCGGCTCTGGGCGCGGCGGAAGAAGGGGTTGGGGGGGGCGGGGCGGGCTCTGGCGGAGCGGCGGTCGCGATGGCGTCGCCGCGCGCGTCGCGCGTCGCGGGTGTGCCGGCTCGCCCACTCGCCGCCGCCCCCCTGTCCACCACGCCCCCCATGACACTCGCCGCCGTTCCGCTTGCCGACGCCGCGGCCCCGCCCGATCCGAACATCCTCGCCGAGCGGTGGGACGAGATCATTGATCGTGTGAGAAGCGCCGGACGGTCCACGCTCGCCGCCGCGCTCCAGCACGCGCTGCCTGCGGCGATCACCGCGCGGGGCGTGGTGACGGTGCGGCTCGACGAGCCGAACGAGATCTACCAGCAGGCGTTCGAACGGGGGCGGGAAGAGGTGACCGCGGCGGCTCGCGCGGTGTTTTCCGGCATCACGCAATTCGTGCTCGCCGCGCCTGAGGGCTCCGCGCCCGCCGCGCCGACCCGGCTCACCGAGGAGTCGGCGCGGGCGGAGCGGCTGGCGCTCCTGCGCCGGCGCGATCCGGCGCTTGACGCGGCTGTCGAGGCGCTCGACCTCGAGTTGCTCGACTGAGGGAATTTCGCGCTTGCACTGCGCTCGTCCGAGCCGATAACTTTCCCCGCTCGCCGTCACCAGAAGCGAGGCCATGGCCGACATCATGAAGATCCTGCAGCAAGCGCAGGAGATGCAGGGGCGCTTTCAGCAGATCCAGAACGAGCTGCAGCAGAAGACCGTGACCGCGACCGCGGGCGGCGGGATGGTCACCGTCGAGGCCGACGGCCGCGGCCAGCTGCGCTCCGTGAAGCTCGATCGCACGGTCGTCGATCCGGACGATGTAGAGATGCTCGAGGACCTCATCGTCGTCGCGGTCGCCGAGGTGCAGAAGAAGGCGGCCGAGCTGGCGCAGGAGGAGATGGGGAAGCTCACCGGAGGAATGGGGCTGCCGTTCAAGCTCCCGTTCTGACGTGTCGGCGATCGACGACCTGGCATCGGAACTGGCGAAGCTCCCCGGAATCGGCCGGAAGACCGCGCTCCGACTGACGTACCATCTCCTGAAGCAGCCGGCGGAGCGCAGCCGCCGGCTCGCCGACGCGCTGCTCACGCTGAGCGATCGCATCCGTCCGTGCGCCGCGTGCTTCAATCTCACCGAGGACGAACTGTGCGCGATCTGCCGTGACGAACGGCGGGATCGCACGGTCATCTGCGTAGTGGAAGAGGCCTCGGACATCGGCGCGATCGAGCGTGCGGCAGAGTTTCGCGGCCTCTATCACGTCCTCGGCGGGCGCCTGTCGCCGCTCGACGGCGTCGGACCCGAGGACCTCACCATCGCGCAGCTGATCGCGCGCGTCTCGACGGGAACCGTCCGCGAAGTGATCCTCGCAACCAACCCGAGCCTCGAGGGAGAGGCCACCGCGCTCTACGTCCAGCGCCAGCTGTCGGCCCATCCGGTGACCGTTTCCCGGATCGCACTGGGGATCCCGGTCGGCGGCGACCTCGAGTACGCCGACGGTGTCACCATCGCCCAGGCGCTGCTGGCCCGACGGGAGATGCGATGAGGCACTCAGGCACCGGCGCCCTGGCAGCCACGGGATTCATTGGTGGCGTTCTCCTGGGTCTCGTCGTCTGGAATGGGCAGCTCCAGCGTCATCGGGGCGATCTGTTCAGCAGCCGCCCGGTCCGGCGCTGGGTGGCGCTCAGTTATCTCGGCACCCGCCCGACCATCGAGAACTGCCGGCTGCTACGCGATTATCTGGCCTGGGAAAGGCGCCCGTCGCTCAAGCGTCGCGGCGAGATCATGCTGCGGCGCATGGAGCAGGTGCTCGAATAACCGAGGAACCCAATGGCAGTTGGTGCGGCGAGCTGGTCGTTCACCGAGGATGATTTCGGGGCGATCACCGAATCCCTGCAACGCTTTCTGTTCGACAGCAACGCGCGGTGTGCGCTGCTGGTGGACCGAACGGGGCAGCTCGTGGCGACGGTCGGCGAACAGCCGAAGTTCGACCCGACGGCATTCGCCACCCTCACCGCGGCGGACTTCAGCGCCAATGACCAGCTGGCCAAGCTGATCGGCGAGACCGACTTCAACTCGCTCTTCCATCAGGGCGAAAAAGAGTCGATGTACCTCGCCGATGTCGCCCGGCGCGTGATCCTGGTGGTGCTGTTCGACAACCGGACCACGCTCGGCCTGGTGCGCCTCAAGATGAAGCAGACGGTGGAGGAGCTGACCAAACTCTTCGAGGCCGTGTTCCAGCGGGCGCAGGCCGGGCAGGACGGCACGCCGAACATTCTCGCCGGCGCCGATGACGAGATCGACCGGCTCTTCCAGTAAGAGGGCGTAGCGATGTCGATGATCAACTACGCCTCGCGCGAGATCAACTGCAAGATCGTCTATTACGGCCCGGGCCTGGGCGGGAAGACGACGAACCTCGAGCACGTCTACGGGAAGGTCACGCCGGACACCCGCGGCAAGCTCATCTCCCTCGCCACCGAGACCGAGCGAACCCTGTTCTTCGACTTCCTGCCGGTGGACCTGGGGACGATCCGCGGCTTCAAGACACGCTTCCACCTCTACACGGTGCCCGGACAGGTGTACTATAATGCGAGCCGGAAGTTGATCCTGAAGGGCGTCGACGGCATCGTGTTCGTGGCCGACTCCCAGATCGAGCGCATGGAGGCGAACCAGGAGGCGATGCAGAACCTGTACGACAACATGGCGGAGTACGGGTACGACCTCACCCGGATGCCGTTCATCGTCCAGTACAACAAGCGGGATCTTCCCAACGCGGCGCCGATCCGGGAGCTTCAGGCGGCGCTCAATCCGGGGTGGGAGGTGCAGGACGGGGCCAAGCAGCGCATCGCGCCCGACCCGTACCATGCC
Source organism: Gemmatimonadaceae bacterium (assembly GCA_035513015.1). GTDB lineage: Bacteria > Gemmatimonadota > Gemmatimonadetes > Gemmatimonadales > Gemmatimonadaceae > DATKCV01. The sequence goes on along the minus strand of DATKCV010000011.1, from coordinate 30,047 downwards.
GGAGAGAACCTGATCGAGCAGATACCGACGGGCGAGTGGGTCGAACGGGCTCCGTACTTCGAGGCGGTCGCGGTGACCGGCGACGGCGTCTTCGACACGCTCAAGGCCGTCAGCAAGTTGGTGCTGAAGACGCTGGCGTGAGCACGGCCCCCGTGGGCGGCCGCGACACGCCGTGACCCGGGACACGAGCAGGTGAACCTACCGAACGCCATCACACTCGGACGGATCGCGTGCGCGCCGCTGCTCCTGTGGCTGCCGCTGATCGATTCGTGGGCGCTTCGTCTCCTCGCCTTCGTGTTGTTCGTGGTCGCCGCGGTCACCGACTACATCGACGGCTTCCTGGCGCGGTCGCGCAACCTGATCACCGATCTGGGCCGCCTTCTCGATCCGGCCGCCGACAAGCTCCTGCTCGTCGCGACGCTGGTGCCGATGTACATCCTGATGGCGCCGCGCGACGACCGCTTCGCCTGGCTGGTCCCACCGGTCGCCGACGCGTTCGACTTCCCGTTCGTCACCCCGGTCGGCACGGTACCCCTCCCCTGGTGGGTGCTGGCGATCGTCATCGGGCGCGAGCTGTTCATGACGATCTTCCGACAGGCGGCGAGCCGGCGAGGCGTCGTCATCTCGGCGATCGGGCCGGCCAAGTGGAAGACCGCGCTGCAATCGGTCTGGGTCGGCTCGGCGTACTTCTGGTTCTTTCTCGACTCCCTCGCCGCCCGCCGGCTCACCCCGTCGTCGTTCCTCGAGCACTTCGCGCTCTTCAACGGCATCGTCGGCAGCGTGACGATGACCGCCGCGGTCGTGCTGACGCTCTACTCTCTCGGGATCTACCTGCGGCGGTACCGGTCGGTGTTCACGGGGAGAGTGACCGAGCAGCGAAGCAGCCGGTGAGCACGGCACCTGTGTTCCGCCGATGCGCCTCGAGCTGATCACGATCGGCGGCGAGCTGCTGCTCGGCTTCACCATCGACACCAACGCGGCGCATCTGGCGCGGACCCTTGCCGAGATCGGCATCGAAGTGGTGCGTCGCACGACCGTCGGCGACGAGCCGGAGTCGATCGCCAGCGCGGTCAGCGATGCGCTCGACCGGACCGGCGCGGCGATCACCACCGGCGGACTCGGCCCGACGAGCGACGACCTCACCAAGCCGGCGATCGCCGCCCTGTTCGGCCGCGGAATGAGGCGCGATGAGGCGATCCTCGGGGCCCTCCGGGAGAGGTGGCGCGCGCGAGGGCTGCCCGGCGAGCTGCCGCGCTCCAACGAACAGCAGGCTCTGATCCCCGACCGCGCCCGAATTCTCGTGAACCGTCACGGATCCGCTCCCGGGATCTGGCTCGAGGACGACGCCGGCCGGTGGGTGGCCATGCTCCCGGGCGTGCCGCGCGAGATGCGCGGCATGCTCGACGACGAGCTGCTCCCCATGCTCCGCGAGCGGGCCGGGCGTGGGGTCGTCGTCCGCTCGCGGACGCTGCGCACCGCCGGAGTGGCCGAGTCGGCGCTCGCCGATCACCTCGGCGATCTCGCCGGTGGGCTGCCCGCGCTGCCGCTGGCCTACCTTCCCGCGCCCGAAGGCGTCGACCTCCGCCTCACCGTTCGGGCCATGGCGGGCGAGGAGGCCGACCGCGTGCTCGCCGACGCCGTCTCGCGCATCCGGGACCGCGTCGGCCGGTTCGTCTACGGTGAGGACGACGACGATCTGGCCGCCATCGTGCTCGATCTCGCCCGGCGTCGCAACCTGCACATCGCCGTCGCCGAGAGCTGCACGGGCGGCCTCCTCGGTACGAGGCTCACAGCCGTCCCGGGAGCCAGCGACGCGTTCTGGGGAGGGGTGATCGCCTACGACGATTCAGCGAAGAAGCGGCTGCTCGCCGTGCCTTCCGCGCTCCTTGACTCGCACGGAGCGGTGAGTGCGCCCGTGGCCCTGGCCATGGCCTCGGGTGCTCGCCAGGCTCTCGGCACTGAAGTCGCCGTCTCGGTAACCGGGATTGCGGGCCCGACTGGCGGAACCGCCGAGAAACCGGTCGGAACAGTGTACATTGCCGTAGACGTGGACGGCCGTGCCGAGGCGTGGCACCGGCATTACCTGGGTGACCGTGACGAGATTCGTCGCCGGAGCGCGCAGGTTGCGCTCGACTTTCTGAGGCGGGCGCTCGAGGTGCCGGCGGCGCCCTGAGAAACCTGCCGATCCGGCAGCCGTACAGGGAATGGCGGTTGCACGACGTCCCGTCGGGTGAAGAGATTTGGCGGACCGACCGCCCGGCGTCGGCCTTCGAGGCGCCAGCCGACGCATCACGACGGACGAACAGACGAATGACCGACGCAAGGGATCGACCCAACCGCCAAGGCGGAGAGAAGAGTGGAGCGCCCGGCTCCGACGATCAGTTCGCGCGCCGCGCGTCCCCGCACGACGCGGGGGCCGACGTCGCCGAAGGCGAGGAGGGACGCGTTCCCGAGCCGTCCGAAGCCGCCCCTGGCGACGACGATCTCCGGCGAGAGCTCGAGGAGCAGCGCGACAAGTATCTGCGGCTCGCCGCCGAGTACGACAATTTCCGCAAGCGCACGCAGCGGGAACGGCTCGACGCCGGGACGCGGGCCCAGGCCGACCTGACCCGGCATCTCCTCGAGCCGCTGGACGACCTCGCTCGATTCGCCCACCTCGATCCCGAGACGACCGAGACCGCAAGCGTCGTCGAGGGAGTCGACATGGTGGACAAGAAGCTTCGCAGGGCACTGACCGCGGCCGGACTGGAGATCCTCGAGCCAGTGGACCAGACGTTCGACCCCGCCGTTCACGAGGCGGTCGCCACGGAGCCGGCATTGTCGGCCGAGGACGAGAATCTCGTCGCGCGTGTGTATCAGCCCGGGTACGTGTTCAAGGGGCTGCTCCTCCGCCCCGCCCGCGTCGTGGTCAAGCAGTGGAACGGGTGAGGAGTAGCTGACCTTCCATGGCTCAGACCAAGGACTATTACGCGGTCCTGGGAGTCTCCGCGTCGGCCAGTCAGGACGAGATCAAGAAGCAGTACCGGCGGCTGGCCAAGAAGTGGCATCCTGATGCGAACGCCAACGATCCGAAAGCCGCCGAGCGGTTCAAGGAGATAAGCGAGGCGTACCAGGTCATCGGCGATGAGGAGAAGCGCAAGCAGTACGACCAGATGCGCCAGCTCGGAGCGTTCGACGGATTCGGGGCGCGCGGGCGCGGTGCGCGCCCGGGCTCCGGAGCACCGGGTGGAGCGGGCAGCGGCGCTTCCGGCGGCTTCACGTTCGAGGACTTCGACGTCGGCGGATTGGGCGGCCTCGGCGACATATTCTCGTCGATGTTCGGCGGCGGCGCCCGCGCTGGCGCGCGGCCGCGTGGCGGGCCGCAGCGCGGGCAGGACATCGAGGCCGCGCTCGAGATACCGTTCCGGACGGCCGTGCTCGGCGGCAAGGTGCCGATCGAGCTCGAGGTGAACGAGGAGTGCGAGACCTGCAAGGGCAGCGGGGCCGCGCCGGGCGCGCAGATGACCACGTGTCAGGAGTGCAAGGGCCGTGGGGTCATCTCCTTCGGGCAGGGCGGGTTCGCCGTCAACCGCCCATGCCCGGCCTGTCTCGGGCGGGGGCAGGTACCGTCGGAACGATGCCCGACCTGCGGCGGTTCGGGCGAGGTCCGTTCGCGGAAGAAAGTGGTGATCAGCGTACCACCGGGCGTCGAGGACGGCTCGCGGATCCGCCTTCGCGGTCAGGGAGCGAGGGGCGCGGGCAGCGGACCGCCGGGCGATCTGCTGATAACGTTCCACGTCCAGCCGGATCGCTTCTTCAGGCGCGAGGGACTCGACATTGTCGCGCCGGTCCCGATCAACATCGCCCAGGCCACGCTGGGAACGCGGATCAACGTGCGGACCGTGGATGGAAAAAAGATCGCCCTGAAGATTCCCGCTGGTACGGCGACGGGAAGGCGGTTTCGCGTCCGCGGTCAGGGCGTGGAGAAGGACGGTACTAAGGGAGACCTGATCGTCGAGACTTCGGTCACCGTTCCCGAGAAGCTGACCGAGGAACAGGAGCGGCTGATGCAGGAGTTCGCCGCGGCGGGAGGCTTGAAGTACTGATCGCCCTTACGCCGCCCTCACCGGCAGCGCCCTGCGCGCCCCCGCCGCCCGCTCGATGAAACCGCCGCCGAGCACGCGCTCGCCATCATAGATCACCAGCGACTGACCGGGCGTGATCGCCGCCACCGGCTCGTCCAGCGCCAACTCGATCTCAGCCGGATCCAGGCGAATGATCTCTGCTGCCGCCGGGCTCGCGCGATGCCGGACCTGGATCGTCACGCGTGCGCCCACTACCGGCGCATCGACGAGCCAGTTCACCTCGCGGGCCACGACCCCGCGACCCAGCAGCTCCTCCCGCCGCCCGATCACGACCGCCCGCTCGTCCGGCTGCAGCGCCACCACGTACATTGCCTCGGCGAACCCCCCGGGCAGGCCGCGCCGCTGTCCGATCGTGTAGCGCGCGAATCCCTGATGCGTTCCGACCTGGCGCCCGTCGACCGTCACGATCGGCCCGGGTGCGAGCGAGGGCGCATCAGCGCCGAGGTGCCGCGCCAGGACCTTCGCGTAGTCCCCATCCGGCACGAAGCAGATTTCCTGACTCTCCGGCTTCTCGGAGACCACCGTCAGTCCGAGCGAGCGCGCCCGCGCCCGCGTCTCGGTCTTCGTCAGCGCGCCCACCGGCAGGAGCATGCGAGCCACCACGGTGCGGTCGATCCCCCACAGGAAGTACGTCTGATCCTTGCCGCGATCGATGCCGCGGTGCAGCACGCCTTCGATCGCCCGCGCGTAGTGGCCGGTGGCGATCCACCGTGCGTCGACGGTGTCGGCCTTGTGCAGGAGGTCGCGGAACTTGGTGAACGTGTTGCACCGCACGCAGGGGATCGGTGTGCGCCCGCGCGAGTACTCGCTCACGAAGTTGGCGATGACGTCCTGACCGAACCGGCTCTCCAGATTGAGCACGTAGTGGGGGATGCCCAGCGCGTCGCAGACGCGGCGCGCGTCGGAGATCGACGAGAGCGAGCAGCACGGCCGATCCGGAACGTCGTCACCGTAGCAGAACAGCTTCATCGTCGCGCCGACGACATCGTAGCCCTGCTCCACCAGCAGGGCTGCGGCCACCGACGAATCGACGCCGCCCGACATCGCGACCAGCACCCTCTCGCGTGGCATCACGCCATCCCCGAGAGCCGCCGCGCCTTCTCGATCAGGGCGGGGAACAGCTGCGAGACGCGGCCGACGCACTCCTCCGTGGTCAGCGAACCGAGACTCATCCGGATCGCGCCGGCGGCGAGCTCCGTCGGGACGCCGATCGCCGACAGCACGTGCGACGCCGAGACGCTTCCGCTCTGGCACGCCGAGCCCGACGAGCAGGCCACCCCGGCAAGATCGAGTGCCATGAGCAGCGACTCGCTGTCGGTGCCGGGCACCGAGATGTTGAGGATGTGCGGCGCGCGGGGGGCGCCGCGTCCATGGACGACCGCATCGGGGATGCGCTCGAGGAGCGCGCTTTCCAGCGCGTCGCGCAGCGCGCCGAGCCGCGCCCACTCGTGCTCCCGCTCGGCCACCGCCAGCTCGGCCGCGCGCGCCAGCCCGACGGCCGCCGCCACGTTCTCCGTGCCGGGGCGTCGCCCTCCGTCCTGCGCACCCCCATGCAGCAGCGGCTCGAGCTCGGTGCCTCGCCGGATGTAGATCGCCCCGACTCCCTTCGGCGCTCCGATCTTATGGCCCGAGATGGTGAGCAGATCGATCGGCAGCGCCGACACGTCGATCGCCAGTTTGCCGAATGCCTGCACCGCGTCGGTGTGAACGAGCGCGCCCGCCGCGCGAGCGATCGCGCCAAGCTCGGGGACGGGCTGGATCGTGCCTATTTCGTTGTTCACCCACATGGTGGTACACAGCGCGACGCTCGCGTCCATCATTCGGCGGCACGACTCGAGGTCCACGATCCCGTCGGCGGTCATTTCGACGAACCGCTCGTCGGCGCCTTCGCGGGCCGCCTGATGCACCGCGGCGAGCACCGCCTTGTGCTCGATCGGCGTGGTCACGATGCCCGGGCGGCCCTCGTGGCGTCGGGCTCGCCAGCCGCCGAGGATCGCGAGGTTGTCACCCTCGGTGCCGCCGGAAGTGAAGCAGATCTCATCGGAGGCCGCGCCGAGACACCCGGCCAGCCGCTCCCGCGCCTCGTCCATGGCGACGCGAGCCTCCCGCCCCCAGCGATGGGTGCTCGAGGGGTTGCCGAAGCGGGCGCCGAAATACGGCTGCATCGCGTCGAGCACATCGGCCCTTACGGGGGTCGTGGCGGCGTGGTCGAGGTAAATGGGCTGAGGCATGCGATCATCAATTTAGCAGCGGATGGGTCGGCCTGCGAGAAGTCGTGGCGTCATGGTGCGGCGCTCGTTACCTTCGTGAATCCGGGGCTTTCCGGCCGTCCGGCCGCTGGTTCGCGGCGCGGACGAGGGGAAGCTCATCCCGGCGCGGCCTCGAGGTGCTCCTCGCTGGTCTGCGGTACACGCCCGTGGAGGTATCCAATGGCCGGGTCGGTGACAGGACGGACAAGCCTCGGCGCGGGTCGCCGACGTACGTCGGTGGCCGGAAGCGTCGGGGGACTCGTGGTCCTCGCCGCGGCGGCCATGACGGCGCTGACCGCCGCCTGCGCCGAAACACCGGAGGATTTCACCGGACCCGCCACGGCGATCTGGCCAGGATCGGCGGAGCTGCTGGTCGGGGACGTAGTGCAGCTGTCCGTCTCAGGAGCTGAGGACGCCATCTCGTGGGGCTCGAGCAATACGTCGGTTGCCACCGTCGACTTCGGCGCGGTGGAGGGCATCGGCGCCGGCACCGCGATGATCACCGCCCGCACCGGACGCGACACGCTCTTCGCCTCGGTCACGGTCAGCGAGCGCCCATCGGCGCTGGTGACGCTCTCCGGCGACGTGCAACCGATCTTCGCCGCCCGCTGCATCGGCTGCCACTCGGGCACCAATCCGAGCGGAGCCCTGAACCTTTCGTCGGTGGACCAGTCGTACGCCATGCTCGTCGGTCAGACGTCCCGCGTCAACGCCGCACGAGGACTCCTCGTCGCCGTCGGGGATTCGACGAACAGCTATCTGTATCAGACTGTCGCCCGCAAGCCGGCCAATGCATCGCAGTGGATGCCGCCGAACTGCTCCGCAAACTGTCTGACGGACGTTCAGGTGCGGTTGATCGGTACCTGGATCCAGCAGGGTGCCCACAAGTCGCCATGACGCCGTCTCCATATTGATGCGCAAGACCGGAGTCTCCACGAAACGCCTCGACGCGCTCCGAGCCGCCGAGGAGGCACTGTGGGCGGCAGTGCGCGAGACTACCGGGCATTCGCACGAGGTCCTTGGTGAGCTCGCGCGGGACCCCGGCGGCCAGGTGGCGATCCTCGCCCGGTCGCTGGCGACTGGTTCGCTCGTCGTTCTGACGAGACCATTGCGGCCCCAGGCGGGTGGCGGTGCCGCCCCGACGATCGTCGAGCACCTCGACCTCGGATCGCCAGTCCCGGCGCCGCCGGAGCCCTGCCGTGCGTGCGGGACTCCGTTCGCCGACTGGGACCGGCGCTGCGCCGTCTGCGCGGCCGAAGAAACGGCCGTCCTGCCCGGCGCTGGACCCGGCCAGTCGCGCGACGAGCTGCTGGAGTCCGTTCGCACGGCCGCCACGGGGCAGTTCGACGTGCTGGGCGACCTGCCGCGCGCGCGCGATGGGGCACTTGTCTACTTCGGACGGGAGAGCAGCGCGGGGCGGCTCGCGGTGCTCCGGCTCCTCCGCGAGCCGGCGTCGAGCGGTTCCGCGTCGCAGGCGTTCGTGCTCGCGGCGACACCGTGCGCGCCTTCTCCCGCCGCCGGGGGCGATGATGCCGCGACCCTGCCGGCGGCGCCGCCGGCGACGTCCGGAGACTTCTCCAAGGTCTGCCCGCAGTGCGGCGCGATGTACGGGTCCGTGCTGAAGTTCTGTCCCGCCGATGGTGCCGGCCTCCGCTCGCTGGCCTCACCCACGGACCTGATCGGGCAGGTGATCGCCGATCGGTTCTTCGTCACCGACAAGCTCGGCGAGGGCGGGATGGGCGAGGTCTACCTGGCCGAGCACGTCCAGCTGGGCCGGCGTTGCGCCCTCAAGGTGATGCGGCGAGAGCTCCTCGACGACGCCGACGCCGCCGCGCGCTTCCGGCGCGAAGCGATGAATGCGAGCGGGATCTCCCACCCCAACGTCGCCACGATCTTCGATTTCGTGGAGGCACCCGACGGATTCACGTACCTCGTCATGGAGTACGTCGATGGGGAGTCCCTGTCCGACCTCCTCGCCCGGGAGGGCGCGCTCGCACCGTGGCGGGCGGCGGTGATCTGCCGCCAGGTCGCCGGTGCGTTGGGGGCGGCACACGACCTGGGCATCGTGCACCGCGATCTCAAGCCCGACAACGTGATGGTGTCGGCCGGCAAGGATGGTCGCGAGCGCGTCAAGGTCGTGGACTTCGGGATCGCCAAGGCAGTCGAGAGCGCGCAGCAGCAGGTCACGCGCACCGGTTTTCTCATAGGCACTCCGGCATTCATGAGTCCCGAGCAGCTCGTCGGCGATCCGATCGACGGCCGGAGCGATCTGTACAGCCTCGGTTGCATACTCTACGAGATGCTCACAGGGCGGCGGGCGTTCGAGGGAAGCTTCAACGTCGCGAGCATTGCCCGGCGTCTCGATGCTCATCCACCTCGCCCGCGCGAGCTCGACGAGCGAATACCAGCGCCGCTCGACGAGATCGTTGCGCGGCTGCTGGCCCGGTCGGCGGACGACCGGTATGCGTCGGCGCTCGTGGTGGTGGAGGCGCTGGCGCCAATTGCGGCCGATGCGCCGATTACGCTGGGCGGCACGTCGGGAGTCGGACTCACGATTACCGGCGTCGAGGTGCGGCCGTACTCCGGCAGTGGCGGACTCGCCATGCCGCCGACGCCGAAATCGCCCGCGGTGGCCCGAGCGAAGCCGACGGCCGCCGCCGAGGCACGCGATCGTGCCGCCGCTGCTCTGCCCACCGACGCAGCAAGGGTCAGGCGATCCTTGCCGGCGGGGCTCCACTGGCTCGGAGCGGCCATCGTGCTGGTCGGCGTCTCGCTCGCTGCCTGGCAGCTGTCGAGCGCCGGTGACGCAGGTGCGCCCGTTCCCGTGTCGCCCGTTGCCGCGGATTGGCTGCCTGCCGGCGGGGCCGACGGGGCGGGCTCCGATGCGCCGCCCGGTGCGAGCGGCCCGGTCGCGGAGGATCGCGGGGCGCCGGCCGCGGGCGTGCCTGTGGGTGACGCAGGTTCGGGCGCGGCTCCACCCACGGACGAGGGAAGCGGCACAGCGGCAGACCGCGCACTCGTGAGCCGGGCGCGGGACCGCGCGAGCTCCGCCCGGCGCGAGGCTGTCAATGCCGGTGCCACGCCGTCGGACCTCGCGACCGGCGACGCCGTCATGCAGCGCGCTTCAGCCCTCGCCGACGGTGGTCGGAGTGCGGACGCGGTGCGGCAACTGGAGTCGGCGGAGGCATCCTACAGCGCCGCCCTGGGCATCCTCGCGGTGCGACGCGACAGCATCGCCGACGCGCTCGCCCGCCAGCAGGCGGCGGGACAGCCGGTGGGCGGCGACCCTGAAGCGAGCCGTGACACCGCGGCGCTGGCGCCGCCGCCGGTCAGCGGACCCGGGCAGCCACCACCGGCGGCCGACCCGCGTGCCCTCGATCGGGCCCAGGTGTCGGCGGTCCGCGACGTGGTCGCCAGGTACGTGCAGGCGTTCAGTGCGCGCGATGTGCAGACCCTGCGCCAGCTGTTCCCGGGTCTTCCCGCGGGCACGGAGCGGAGCATGCGCGAGGCCACGGAGTGGTCGGCCACGTTGGCCGGTGAGCCCTCGGTGACGGTGACTGGTGCCAGCGCCGTCGCCGAGTTCGCCTACGTGCTCCAATACCACTTGCCGTCCACCGGACGACAGCGCCAGACCGTTCCGCTGCGGGCGACGTTTCAGCGCTCCGGCGACGCCTGGACGATCCAGCAGCTGTCCGCCGCGCGCTGAGCGGGGCGCGGGCGTTCAGCGCGCGAGGCGGGCCGTCAGAAGCTTCGTTCGAGAGCGAACGTCCACAGCAAGCTTGGCCGCACTCCGTTGTCGTCGAGCGGCAGGAGCGCGTTGGCGACAGCTATGAACCCGCCCCCGACCAGGTACTTTGCGCCGAGCGACGCGCCGAGCAGGTCATCGCGACGCACCGGTATGTTCGTCCGGCGGACCAGGCTGCCGTCGATGTAGCGTGCCGCCGCCGGGAGTGACACGCGGCTGGCGCCGACCTGCCACTGACCGAGAAAATCCGCGGCGATCGTGAGCCCGGGCGCCACCAGCCCGTCGAAGCCGACGGTGCTGAGGATGGCGCTGTTCTGCTCGCGACCGCCGCGCCAGAGGAAGCCCGCGTTGACGTGCGGCGTCATCTGCCCCATCCGTGCCGACGCGACGAAGAGGCCGCGCACCGCCGGTGAGCCCGAGCCGAGAAAATCCTCCTGATTGCCGGTGGGTACGCGCACCTCGGTCAGGAACGCGGCACCCCCTCGCGCGGTCTGTGCGAGGTTGAACTTGATGCGAGCAGCGATGTCGCCGATCCCGGTGACGCTGCCCTGGCTTCCGGTCGTGTCCACCAGGATCGGCGAGGCGAAGTCGCCTCCCCAGAAGTGGTGCGGAAAACCGGCCGTGTTGACGATCGTTCCAATGCTGCTCCCGTCGATGTCGAGGCTCACGATCGGCACCGCCACGCCGATGTCGATGCGGTTGGTCAGGCCGTACGTCGCGTATACCGAGAGTGCCTTGATGGATGCCTCGAGCGAAGTCGCGATGTGTATCGTGTCGCGCTCGAAGGTCGGATTCCCCAGTCCCGGTGGGTCGTTGTCCTCATGGGTCAGCGTGAGGGCGAGATCGGAGAGTGGTACGCCGCGCAGCGTGTTGAACGAACCACCGGTGAAATTCGCTCCGATGAGCAGGCGGGAGCGCCCGAGGGTCTGCGATCGCTCACCGACCACCGGCCCGGCCGAGCCGGAGGTCGCGATCGGAATCCCGCTCGGGTCCAACTCGAAGATCGTCCCGCTGCTCGTGGCGCCAAGCGGGACGTTGGCGATGCTCGTCTGGATGGCGTTGGACAGGAAGTCGATCAGCGTCTCGGCCACCTCCGCCGCCGCCGGATTGTAATGCGTGCCGTGCTCGCCGGATGACGTCGAGAGGCAGATCAGATCTTCGCACGTGCCGAAATGGAACACGTTGCGCAGCTGTGTGCGCATGCTCTGCGCTTCCGCGCCCGGCGCGATGAGCGACGCCAGGAGGACAGCACCGACAAGCAGCAGCGGGACGCGCGTACGCGGCGGCATCGAGACCTCGAATGTGAGGGGATGGCGGGGGCAGGAAAATTCAAGGTACCTGGCCCGCGCGATGCCGCAAGAGCGAACCGGGCACCGCTACACCCCGATGGCCCCGCGGATCAGCCACCCGACGAACGCGAAGTAGGACGCCACGAGCAGCGCGCCCTCCCACCGCTCGACGCGCAGTCGCGTCAATCCGAAGAAAGGGAGCACCATGCTCAACACCAGCATCACTGGAATCTCGAACCGGAACATCGTTCGCTCGACGGGAATCGGGTGCACGAGCGCGGTCACCCCGAGAATCGCCAGGACATTGAATATGTTGGAGCCGACGATGTTGCCGAGTGCTATGTCGGCCTCGCGGCGAAGCGCGGCGATCGCCGAAGTGGCGAGCTCGGGGAGCGAGGTGCCGACGGCCACGATCGTGAGCCCGATCACGAGCTCCGATACGCCGAGCGCGCGCGCGAACGCGATGGCCGATGTGACGAGCAGGTGTGCCCCACCGGCGAGCGTCGCCAGCCCGAGGAGCAGAAGTGTGAGGTCCCAGAGGCGTGACTCGCCGTGCGGTGTCATCGCCTCGGCGTCCTCGAATCCTGCGTACGCGATCTCCGACGTCGCCGGCTCCCGGCGGGCCACCCGCAACATGAGACCGAGGTAGGCGAACAGTCCGGTGACGAGCAGCGCGCCATCGAGGCGGCTGAACTGGCCGTCGAGCGCCATCACGGCGAGCAGGATGCCGCTGAGAATCATGATCGGCATCTCGCGGAGAATGAGCTTGATCTCCGCCCGCATCGGGTGGATCATCGCGGCGATGCCGAGGATCAGCGCGATGTTGGCGATGTTGCTCCCGACAACGTTGCCGATCGCGACGCCGGGCTGTTCGCGCAGCGCGGCGATGAGGCTGACGATCAGCTCCGGTGCCGATGTGCCGAACGCCACGACCGTGAGCCCGACGACGAGTGCGCTGATGCCCATCGAGCGGGCCAGGCGGGCCGACCCGCGAACCAGCCACTCGGCGCCGAAGTAGAGCGCAACCAGCCCGGCGACGAACGCGCCGATCTGCAGCAGCACGGGTCGTCAGCCGGGGGCCGCACCGGGCGGGCCGTCGCGCCCCTCGGCCGCCTCGAAGACGCTCGTGCGGGCTTCCCACAGGATGGGAAAGAACCGCTGCGATATCGTGCGCTGAAGGTAACGCGCGCCGAGCGTGCCGCCGGTACCGCCGGTACCCGGACCGATGATCCGCTCCACCAGCTGCACGTGCAGGAACCGCCACAGGGCGAATCCCTGCTCGTACTCGAGGAGCCCTTCGGCGAGGAGGAACAGGGGCGACGGCGCCGCGGCGCGATAGATCTCCGTGACCGTCGTCCCGTGGCCGGCGACCACCCGCTCGAACAGCTCCTGGAGCGTCGGTCGCTCGAGCGCCCGGCGGATCAGCGGCGGTATTGCTCCATGCTCGCCCAGCGCCTGCATGAAGTGCGGGCCGCGCGTGCCGGACACCGCCTCGATCGCGCGAAACTGCTCGCTCTGCGACCCGCTCGACGTTCCGAGGTAGCCGCGGAACTCGGCGAAGTGCTGTGGCGGCAACGTTTCCAGCGCCGACAGCTGCGCGGCGACGATGCTCACGAGCGCATTGACGCGCTTGACGGCGGTCAACGCGCCGATCACCTCGCCCGCCTCGAGCCGATCGATCAGGCCGTCGAGCTCGTGCAGGATCACCCTGAACCACAGTTCACTCGCCTGGTGCACGACTATGAAGAGCAGCTCGTCGGGGTGCTCGGGGCGCGATTGCGGCCGCTGGAGGCGAAGCAGCTCGTCGAGCGCGAGATACGAGCCGTAGGTCAGGTCGCCGCGCCCACCGCGCGGCGGAGGTCCGGAGTCACTCACCGCGCCGGCTCCGCGGCAGCCCGCGTCTCGAGGTCCTCAAAACGTGGACACATCCATCGCCACCAGGTCGTCGACCCGGACCGTCTCGGTGGTGAAGTAGGGCTCGCCGTACCGGACCCGTATCAGCGAGCCGTACACCGCGTTCTGGTCCCGTACGGCGTCGTAGAGCGATGCGCCCGTGGGATAGACCTCGCCGGCCTGCGTCACATCGTCGAACTGAGAGCCGTAACACCGGATCGCCTGCAGCTTCCGCTCGAACTCCGCCGAGATGTCCACCACGAACGTCGGTTTGGTGAAGTCCTGCCGGTACGTGAGAGTGTGCACGACCTTGCCGGGCCGGTGCGGCGGCGTCTCCGGATCGAGCTTCGCCAGTCCGGCCACGAACGCCGCGTCGCGCACGAGCTGCGCCGTCACGTGATGGTCGGGATGCCGGCCCTGCTGGGCGGGGGCGATGACCACGCGTGGCGCGAATCGCCGGATTGCCCGCGCCACATCGCGTCGCGTGGCGGGCGTGTTTTCGATCGCCGCATCGGGGAGCCCCAGATTCTCGCGTGCCGTGACGCCGAGGACCTCCGCCGCCCGGCTGGCCTCCCTCGCCCGCAGCTCGGGCGAGCCGCGCGTGCCCATCTCGCCCCGGGTGAGGTCGAGAATGGCCGTGCGGTATCCCTGCTCAGCCGCCTTGATCAGCGTACCGCCGCAGGTGAGCTCCACATCATCCCGATGGGCGGCGATCGCCAGAAGGTCGACGGAAGGCATGACGGGGGAATATCCCCAATCCCCCGTCCCCTGTCTACTCGTACCTGAGCGCCTCGATCGGATCCAGCTTGGCCGCGCGCATCGCCGGGAGCATCCCGAAGATGATGCCGGTGACCGCGCTGGCCAGCAGTGCGGTGACGACGGCCGAGAGGGGCGTCGATGCCGGGATGGCCGGCCACATCGTGCGCACGCCGATCGCCAACAGCATGCCGGCCGCGAGCCCGACCATGGCGCCGATCGCCGTCAGCGTCACTGCCTCGACGAGAAACTGCCAGAGGATCGTGAGGCGCGTCGCGCCGAGCGCCTTTCGCACGCCGATCTCGCGGGTCCGCTCGGTGACCGAGATCATCATGATCGCCACGACGCCAACGCCGCCGACGATCAGCCCCACGGAGCCGAGGGCCAGGAACACGACGAACATCGTGCCGAAGAGGGAGTTGTAGATCCCCATCAGCCGGTCCTGGGTGATGATCTCGAAGTTGTTCGGCTGCGCCGGCTTGAGTGCGCGCTGGGCTCGCAGCGCGGCGGTCACGTCGTCGGTCGCGACCTCGACTGTGACGCCGTCGCGAGGCTTGACGATGAAGTCGTAGCCGCGCACACCCATGCGCAGGTGCCGGCGACCGCTCTCCAGCGGGATGATCGCCTTTGGCTGATCGCCTCCGCCGGCCGACGTGGGCGTACCCATCGGACTGGCGGTGTAGTGGTAGATCCCGATCACCTGAAACGGCACGCCGTTGATCTGGACCATCTTGTCCATCGGGTCGCCGTCGTCGAACAGCCGCTCGGCGAGCTTGGCGTTCAGGACGACGACGCGAGTGGCGTTGGCGTTCTCGGCGAAGGTGAAGCTGCGCCCCGGGTAGATGTCGCCGCCATCGACATCGAGCCAGTTGGGCGTGTACATCTCCAGCCCGGCTCCGCCGAGCGACCGGTCGCGATAGCGGAAGGCCGCGCCGGAGGCGCGGTGCACCGTCACGCTGCGGATCGTCGGGAGGCGCTCGAGCATCTTCGCCTCGTCGATCGTCAGGTGCGGATTGCGCCTGTCGGGACAGGTCTCGTCGGAACCGTCGCAGGCGTGGGGACCGAAGTTGGCCCGGCGATAGATGAAGAACGACGTGGGCCCGGCCGCCTCGAGGTCGCGGACGAAGCTCTCGTTCACGCCGCGGACGACCGATGACATTGCCACCACGACGAACACACCGATGGCGACGCCCATTATCGTCAGTCCGGCGCGGACCCGGTTGGCGCTGATCGCCTCGAGTGCTATGCCGATGCCCTCGGTGATCGTGGTCAGCTGGGCGCGGAGACGCACGGGCTCACTCCTGCCGGAGGGCGGAGATCGGGTCGAGCCGCGCGGCGCGACGAGCCGGATAGACGCCGGAGATGATTCCGACCACGGTGCCGAGCAGCGTCGCGGCGACGATCGACCAGGGTGCGACCGCCGCCGGCAGCGGGAACTTCCAGGCGATCCCCTTCGCGATCGCTATCCCGAGCGCGATGCCGAGGATCGCGCCGAGCGTGCTCAGGGTCGCCGCCTCGACGAGGAACTGATTGAGAATGTCGCGGCGGCGCGCGCCGAGCGACTTCCGGATCCCGATCTCGTGCGTCCGTTCGGCCACGGCGACGAGCATGATGTTCATGATCACCATTCCACCGACGACCAGCCCGATCGCCGGCAGCGCCGAGCCCACGGTCAGCATGATCGACCGGACGCGCTCGAAGCCGGCCAGGGCAGTCGCCGACGTCTCCATCACGAAGGTGTCGCCCTCGGCCGGCCGCAGCTTCCGGTGCCCGCGCAGCGCTTCGCGGACGCTCTCCATCGCCTCGTCCATCATCAGGGGGCTGGCCGCCTGGACGATGACCGACGAGATGTCGCCGCGCGGGTTGGTGAGCCGGTGCAGGGGCGATCGATACGGCGCGATCGCCATCCGGTCCAGGGACATGCCGAACAGCGAGCCCTGTTGCTCGATCACGCCGATCACGGTGTACGGAATCCCGCCCATGCGGAGCTCGCGCCCGAGCGGGTCCAGCCCGGAGAAGAAGTAGTCTGCGATGTCGCGGCCGATCACGAGAACAGGCGTGCCGAGCGCCATCTCCTGCGGGGCGAAGACTCGGCCGCGCTCGAGATCGTACTTCTTGATCGTGAAGTAGTCGCCCTCGACGGCATGCGCCTCGACCTGCCGGGGACGTGCGTTGCGGGCGGTGGCCTGTACGAACTGCTGATTGTCGATCGCCCACCGGGTGCCGGGCGGCAGGGCTGCCCGCACGATGTTGACATCGGGTTCGAAGATCCGCGGACGCCGCTGCATCCGCCGCCACTCGTCGGCCGTCATGTTGCCGCCGCTGAACCACGGGAACCGGCGGAGCGTGAACGTGTTCACGCCCAGCATCTTGCCGGCGAAGTCCTCCTCCATGTACCGGCCCATCCCCTCGACTATCGAGACTACGGCGATCAGAAACATGACACCGATCGTCACCCCGAGCAGCGTGAAGAAGCTCTTGAGCTTCTGCACGCGGATCTGCGCGAGGGCGAGGCGAATGGCGTCGAGGAAGAGCATTGGGCGAGGGACGAGGGACGAGGGACGAGGGACGAGGGACGAGGGGGGAGAGAGCGGGATCTCGGTAATGCGTCGACTGCCTGAAGACAGCGTGCCGGTGGTGTGCAGTTACTCGTCCCTCGTCCCTCGTCCCTCGTCCCTACAGTCCCAGCTTCGCCGCGAACCGGTCGCGATGATCGTCGCTGGCTACCACGCCGTCGCGCAGTACGACCACTCGGCGGGCGTGGGCGGCGATGTCCGGCTCGTGGGTCACCATGATCACGGTCTGCCCGTGCTCGGCCAGCGACTCGAAGACCCGCATGATCTCCTCGGATGTCTGCGAATCGAGGTTGCCGGTCGGCTCGTCGGCCAGCAGGATCGAGGGATTGTTCACCAGCGCGCGGGCGATCGCGACGCGCTGGCGCTGGCCGCCGGAGAGCTCGTTCGGGCGGTGCTGCACCCGGTCGCCGAGCTGCACGCGCTCCAGTGCCTCGGTGGCCCGGCGCTTCCGCTCGTCGGACGAAACACCGGCGTAGACCAGCGGGAGCTCGACGTTGTGCAGCGCCGTCGCCCGCGGGAGAAGATTGAAGGTCTGGAAGACGAAGCCGATCTCGCGGTTGCGCACCCGGGCCAGCTCGTCGTCCGACATCTCGGACACGAGCGTGCCGTTGAGCCAGTACTCGCCCGCGTTCGGGGTGTCGAGGCAGCCGATGACGTTCATCAGCGTCGACTTGCCGGAGCCCGAGGGCCCCATGATCGCCACGTACTCGTTCCGTCGCACGGCCAGGTCGACGCCGCGCAGCGCGCGCACGATCTCTCCTCCCATGTCGTACTCGCGCTTGATTCCGCGAGTCACGATCACCCACTCCTGCGAGGGGACCGCGCCCGGCTGCTCGAGAACTGCCTGGCGCTCGGCCGTCGTGCTCAGGCCGGGCTCCGTCGTCTGCTGCGTCACGCCTACCTCGGGGTGGTCGTCGTGGCCACCGGGGATGGCGTCGTGGTCGCCTCGCGCACGAGGGTTCCGTCGCGCAGCCCGCGAATGGCCTGGTAGGAGCCGGCGACGATGCGGTCGCCCGGCTCGAGTCCGCTGATCACCTCGAAGTGCCTCTCGCCGGCGATCCCTACCTGTACGGGCCGGAAGGTCACTTTGTTGTCCTCCCCGACGACGAACACGCCCTCGATGTCGCGCCGTCCCACCTCGCGCGTCGGTTGGCGGCCGGTCACCGCCACCGGTGCGTCCGACGCCGGCACCGCTTCCTGTTCACGCACCGTCAGGGCGATGATCGGGATCGACAGGGCCTGAACCCGGGTCGCGGTCACGACCTTCGCCGTAGCCGAGAAATCGGGGCGCGTATCCGCCGGCGCGTCGAGAAGCTGGATCGTCACCTCGAAGTCCACCGCCTGGTCCGGTACCGGTCCCGTGGTCGCCCCGCGCACCGAGCTGTTCGATATCTGTACCACCCGGCCGCGGAACGTCGTGTCCGGGAACGCGTCGATCTCGATCACCGCCGAATCGCCGACGGAGACCCGCGAGACGTTGGTCTCGTCCACGCGCACCTTGGTCTCCAGCACACTCATGTCGCTGATCGTGAGCAGCATTGCCGCGTCACGATTGAGGGTGCCCATGATCGCCGTCTCCCCCTCCTCGATGTTGAGTCGCGTGACACGACCGCTCATCGGTGCACGGATCGTCGTCTTGCCGAGGCTCTGCCGCGCATCGCGCAGCGAGGCCTGGGCCTGCTCCACGGCGTGGTTGGCCGCGTCGAGCATGGCCTCGGTGACCTCGAGCTGTGTCTTCAACTGCTCCATCTGCTCCGTCGATACGAGCGCCGGGTTGGTGCGCTGGATCTCGGCCGATCGCTCGTGGTTGCGCTCCGCCTGAACGTGATTGGCGCGTGCCTGCGCTGCCTGCGCCCGGGCGGAGGCCAGCCCCGCCTCGGCGCGCTGCACCGCCGCGCTGTACTGCTCCGGGTCGATCTGGAGCAGAAACTGGTTGCGGGTCACCAGGTCGCCTTCCTTGACGGCGAGTCGCGTGATGCGGCCCGTGATGTCGGCGCTCAGGTTGACCTTCGTCCGCGGCTGTACCTGGCCGCTCGCCGTGACGGAGGCGACGAGGTCACGCGTCTCCACCGGCTCGATACGCACTTCCGTCCCGCGGCCCCGCGACTTGAACGCGCTGAGGGCGACCACCGCGACCACCAGCAGGACGATCAGTCCGGCAACCGACCATTTGGCACGTTTGCTCATGTCGTTTCTCTAGCGCAGAGGCCGACCGACCGCGCTTTCCAGCACGGCGATGGCCTTGTGATACTCGTAAATGGCGTTGATCCGTTCGCTCAGCGCTCGCTCGAACGAGGACCGGGACTCGGTCACCTCGAGGAAGGTCGCCGCACCCACGCGGAACCGCTCCTCGGCCAGCGTCAGCTCGCCGCGCGCAGCCGCCGCGTTCTCCTCCTGAAGCGCAACCGACTGAAGCGCCGTCGACGCGTTCAGGTACGCCGATGTCACCTCGGTATGCAGCGCGATCTCCCTCGCCCGCAGCTCGTGCCGCGCGTCGTTCCGCGATGCCGTCGCCTCCTGCAGGCGCTGCTCGCGGCCCAGGCCGTCGAACAGGGGAATGCTCAGCGAAGCCGAGATCGACCAGGGGTTCTTGGTGAAGTCGAACGGATAGGCGGAGTTTGCCGCCCGGACCTGGGCCGCATGCTGATCCGTGAATACGAAGGTCTCGCAGAACGCCGGGTCGTTGCTCAACCCCGCGCCGAAGCGCAGCGAATCGTGTTCGAAGCAGCTCGCGCGCGCCGATTGGATTTGTGCGCGGCGCTGCTCGACCGGGAAGTCCGCATCCGTGAACTGGCGCGTGTAGCCGCCCCACCCGGTGCTCACGAACAGCGTCGGTGTGTACTCGGTGCGCGCCCGGGAGACGTTGAGGCTCGCCGCCCGCTCCCGCGCCTCGGTCGCGCGGAGGACCGGATTCATCTGACGAGCCATCCCCAACAGGTCGTCGAGCGAGTGGCCGAGCGGCACCACCGGGAACTCCGTGGTCAGCTGCACGCCTCCCTGTGGTTCGATCCCGATCTCCTGGAACAGCCGGAGCTTCTCGATCTCGACCGTGTTGTGCGCCTGGAGCGCCGTCACCCGCTGCTGTCCGAGCGCCACCTCGGCGCGCCGGACGTCGAGTGGTGTGGCCGAACCCACGGCCGCCCGCGCCTCGGCGAGCGCGAGCTGGGCCCGGGCGGTCGCCACCAGCGTGTCCTGGAGCGCCGCCGTGGCCTGCGACTGGAGCACCGTCAGGTACTGCTGCGTGACCCGCGAGCGCAGCACCGACTCGTTTCCCACTACGTCGGCCTCCACCGCGGCGCGGTTCGCCGAGGCGACGCGCGGATTGATGATCGTCCCGGCGTTGATCCGGTACTGCATGCTGAGGCCGTAGTTGGACGACATCACGTCGCTGTTCGCCCCGATCGTGGCTCCCTGGAACACCTGGGTTCCACCCTGCTGGAAGCCTGCACCCAGCGAGGCGCTGAGCGTGGGCAGCAGGTTCCCGTAGGCGCTCCGGACCGCCGCCCCGGCCGGGCCGCGGTTGTTGGCGATCTGCTGGAAGGCGGGGTTGTACTGCCGCGCCAGGTCCAGCGCCTCGGGCAGGGAGAGGACCGGCGTGGGCGCCGGGCGCTGAGCCTCGACGAGCGAGGGTGCGAAAGCCAATAGGGCGATCCCGGCGAACCGAGAGAGTCGGGTCATCGTCGCGTTCCTGTGCTGTGGGGTCCTGGGGCAGTACGGGAAAGCTGGCAGAGGGGTTTCAGGGACGCAACGACGAATTGAGGGGATAGGGGATAGGGGACGGGGGACAGGGGACAGCGAACGGCGTCAGGGAGTTGCCGAGCACCGACGTACCTCGCCGTCCATCCATCCCCTATCCCCTATCCCCTATCCCCTGTCTATCGTGGCGGATCGTCCCGCTGCGCCACGATACCCCGAGTCGGGATCGCCACCCGGAGCACCCGCGACTGGGCGTCCACCCAGACTTCCCTTGTGTCGCCGTTGGGCTCGCTGAGCGCCAGCTTTCGCGATTCGATCGACGTGCCGCCGATCGAAATTCGCTCGTTGCCGCGCGCCTCGATGCGCATGGTGACCTGGACGTTGCGCCGCGGCACGACCACCGGCACCGCGCCCGTGCGCTCGCTCCGGGCGACGAAGAAGTACTGGTGGAAGATGTCGTCATCCAGGATCAGGGCGCCGTCGGCCACGATGTATTCACGCGCCGACATCCCCCGCGGCGTCTGCGTTCGCGCGGAGAACCGGCCGCGCTGCACCTGGCCGCTGAGCATCTCCTGCCGTTCCGGACCGATCCGCGTCTCGACCTCGTAACGCAGCGGCGCCCCGGCGGCGTCGGTCACCAGCCGCGGGTCCAGACGACGGTCGCTGTAGGTCGTGGTGCCGTAGGCCGTGTAGCTGGTACCGCCCGACGCGGCCGTAGCCCGGATGCTGAACTGCTCGCGCCCGATGGTCTCGCCACCGCGGGAGATCGTGAAGCTCCCCTCATCGACGAGGGTCTGGGCACCCGCTGCGCTTGCGCACAGCAGGATGGCGAGCCAGGGAGTGATTCGGATCATACCGGTATCCTCTACCCTGGATGGGGAAGAAAGGGTTCATCGATGCCCCTTGGCCGCCCGGGCGCGCGAAGAACTTCTGACTGGTCCTACTCCTCCGCGAGCGGCGCGCGAAACACGCGCTCGGCGATCGTTCCACGGATCCGCCGATAGATCGCCTCCCCCTTTTTGGGGGAGGCCAGGGTGGGCCTCCCGATCGAGCCCGGGCTTCCACTGGGGACGCGCAGCCAGCCCCGCCGGTAACGCCGCACTTCGTCGCGTGACATCGCGTAGTCCTGCGCCAGCTCCATCCGAACGAGGTCAGGACAAAGGTACAGCATCAGTGACGTGTCCACCTCATCGCCGTGCATCGGCTCGCGCTGGCCCTCCAGCAGGTCGGCCATCGGCACGGCGAAGATGTCCACCACCCGCACGCGGGCCTGGGTCGTGATCACGGTGGCCAGCGCCTCCTGATGCGGATCATGACCGTGCGCGGTGAGTAGAATGAACTCCTGGATCCCGCTGGCCTCCCAGGAGGCCAGAAGGTCGTTGAGCATCCGGTGCAGGGTCTTGCGCCGAACCGAGACGTTGCCGGTGAATCCGTGCTCCGTCTCCACGTTGACGCCATATTCCAGCGTAGGTGCGCGGAGGACCCCGAATTCATCGGACAGGTCATCGGCGAGCCGCTCGACGATCAGGGTGTCCACCCCGATCGGCAGATGTTGGCCGTGCTGTTCGCAGGTGCCGACGGGCACGATGATTCGCGGATCGCCGACCATGATGCGGGCGACGTCGGCGGGGAACATTTCCTTGAGACGCCACGGATGAACCGCGCGAGGTAATCGAGTCATTCCGGACCGAGGGCCAGTGCACGAGACGCACCATTCGATGTCGTCGGCTGCCCGGCGCCGCCCTGATTGCTCGTGGGCGGTTGCCGCCGCGCTGGCGATCGTCGCGGCGGCTGCCTGGCTGCGCGTGCCGGGGGTACGCTATCTCGCCATCTGCGCCGGCGCTACCGGTGTGGCGGTGGCCGCTCTCGTCTGGCTCACTCCGAGCAGGCGTCGCTGGGCGCTTCCCTGCGTAGCCGCGCTCGGCCTGTTCATCGCGCTGGCCGCGGTGGCGCAGCGACAGATCTGGCGCGTCGACCGTGCGTGGCTCGAGGTCAGCGAGCGATCGGTCAGGGCCGGAACCGACGTCTTCGCCGAGGAGGTGGCGAGGATCATCGCGGCGCTGCGGCAGACAGCCGCCGCCGCACTCGATGCGCCGCTGGACGCCGAGGGGGCCTTCGAGCGGTTGCGCGCACTCGCCCGGGCGCCCGAGGAGCGGGGAGTGGTCCTCGAGCGTGGCGGAGTGCCGTTCGCCTGGGGTGGCACTCTCCGGCTGGCCACTGCGGCACTCCCGGAAGGCGTCGGCGTATCGTTCACGCCGTTCTATGTGACGCTGCACGCGGTGGAGTCGCGCGGGACCGATCGGGCCGTGGCCGTGGCCCTGCTCCACGCCGATCCGCCCGGCAACCGTCTGGCTCCCGGTCTCGCCGAGCTCGTCACATCCACGACGGGCGTCCGCGGATTCGAGCTCGCGCGTCCGGGCGCCGCGCTCGGGCCGGTGTCCACCGCGATAGGCCACGATGGCGCAACGCTTCTCGGCCTCCGCGCCCTCGCCCCCATTCAGTCGGAGACGCGCCTCCGACTGGTCGAGCGGGCGCGCGTGCAGGGCGCCATCCTGCTCGTCCTCTCGCTGGTCGGGTTCCTGGTCGCCGTATGGCGCCACGCCCGGCCGCTCCTCCCGAGGTTCGCGGCGATCGGGATCGGCATCGCCTGCGTCGCCATCATTCCACTCAACGAGTTCTCGAACGCGACGCGGCTGTTCGATCCCGGCGTCTACTTCGCGCCGCTTGGCGGCCCGTTCACGGCGAGCATTGGGGCGCTGGGGCTCACCAGCGCGCTCATCCTGCTCGCCCTGCTCGGCGTTCTTCGCTCGCGCATCTGGCTCCGATCGCGGTGGCTGGCGCTGACGGCGGTGCTCGTGATCGCCGGGCTCGGACCCTTCCTGCTTCGGGACCTGGCGCGCGGGATCGCCCCGCCGGCGTGGGGCGTGGACATCTCGCTGTGGCTGGGCTGGCAGGTCACGCTATTCCTCGCCGCGGTGTCGGTCCTGCTCGCCGGTGCATCGGCGGGGCGCGTCGCGCTCGGGACGCGGCGAGGTCTGACCGCGGCGATGGCGCCGGCGCTCGCCGCCGTTGCGGCGCTGCTCGGACCGGTGCTGTGGGAGGCGCCGGGCCGGTGGCCGGGCTGGTACCCGGCGCTGTGGATCGCCGCCATCGCCGCCCTGGCGCTCGGACGCCGGGGGCGGCGCGTGATCCCGGCCGCGGCGATCGTGGCGGGTCTCGGCGCGGCCACGCTCGTGTGGGGCGCCAACCTGCGGCAGCGGGTGGCCCTGGCCGAGCGCGACGTCCTTGGCTTGAGCGAGGTCGATCCGACCGCCGCCTTCCTGCTCGAGCGGTTCGCCGATCAGCTCGCGGATCTGCCGACACCTTCGACGCGCGCCGAGCTGCTGCGCCGCTACGTGACGTCGGATCTCGCGTTCGCGGACTTTCCCGTTCACCTGACCGCGTGGGGCCCCGGTGGCTCGCTGGTGGCCGAGCTGAGCATGGCCGAAGGTGCTCCGCTGGACACGGCCGTGAGGCGCGTCGTCGAACGGGTGCTCGCCGCCGACACGGTGCTCATGGAGAGTGTGCTCGGCGTACCCGGCATTCGACTCGTCCTGGCGCTGCGACATCCCGGCGGCGGCGCCAGCGCGGTGGCGGTCGACCCGCGCACCCGCCTCATCCCCGACGATCCGTTCGCTCTCCTGCTCGGGATCGCCCCCGACCCGCCGGGCGAACCTCCCTATTCGCTGCTGCTCACCGACGTCGACGTGCCGCCGTCGGGACCATCGCGCGCGTCGCGCTGGCAGCGGGAGGGCAACGAGCTGCACGGCGACTGGCGCATCCAGACGGCCGACGGAGAGCGCCGCGTTCACGTCGAGGTCGAGCTGCGCTCGCTCGACGCCCTCATACAGCGAGGGGCGCTGATCCTGCTGCTGAATCTCGGCGTGCTCGGCGGGTTGTGGATCCTCAGCGCGCTCGCCGACGGCGGCTACGGGCGCTGGCTCCGCCGCCGGCGGCGCGAATGGGTGCGGAGCTACCGGGCGCGACTCTCGCTGGCGCTCGCCGGATTCTTCATCGTTCCCGCCCTGCTCTTCGCGACATGGTCGTACCGGCGCCTCCAGAGCGACGACCAGCAGGCGCGCGAGCTCCTGGTCCGCGAGACTCTGCGCACGGTCGCGGCGACGCTGGAGCCGGGCCAGCTCGGGCCGGCGAGCGAGCGACTGGCGACGCCACTCCTGCTGTACTCGCGCGGCGAGCTGCGGCGAACGAGCGACGAGCTGTACGAGTTGCTGGCGCCGATCAGCCGCTTCCTGCCGCCGAGCGTGCACCTGGCGGTATCGCTGGGTGACGAGGTCACGGCGAGCCAGATCGTACGGGTCGGCACCGCCAGGGCGCTGTTCGGCTATCGCGCGACGGTGATGCGGCAGGGCGACCGGGCGATCCTCGCCGCGCCGGCGCCGACCAACGAGGTCGCACTCGACCGGCGCCGCAGCGACCTCGGGATACTGGTGCTGTTCGCCACCGCCGTCGGCGTACTGGCGGCGATCTGGCTGAGCGGACTGGCCGCGCGGCAGCTGGCCCGACCGATCGCATCGCTGCGTCGCGCGGCACTCGCCGTGGCGGCGGGCGAGCGCGAGCCGCCGCTGGCGATCGAGCCGCCGGCCGAGTTCGTACCGGTGTTCACCGCGTTCCGGCAGATGGCGGCCGACCTGACCGAGAGCCGGAGCGCGCTCGAGGAGGCGCAGCGGCGAACCGCCGCGATCCTGCGCAACGTCGCCAGCGGTGTGATCGCGGTCGGTCCCGATTCGCGGATCACCCTCGCCAATCCGCGTGCCGAGGCGCTGTTCGGCGTGCCGCTGCCGTCGCGGACACCCATCGGTGCGCTCGGCGTTCAGGGACTCGATACGCGGGTGCGATCGTTCGTCGATGGCGAGTCGGACGAGGAGCAGTTCGACATCGAGGTGGAGGGCCGACAGCTCCAGGCGCGGCTCACCCGGCTGGTGCGCGGCGGCGGAGCCGTGCTGACGCTCGACGACGTGACCGAGCTGGCGCGGGCGCAGCGCATTCTCGCCTGGGGCGAGATGGCGCGCCAGGTGGCGCACGAGATCAAGAATCCGCTGACGCCGATCCGGCTCGGCGTACAGCACCTCAAGCGCGCGCGCGCCGATCGGCGGGGCGACTTCGACCGGATCCTCGACCAGAACGTGACCCGCATCCTCGCCGAGATCGATCGGCTCGACGAGATCGCGCGGGCGTTCAGCCGCTACGGCTCCGCCCCCGCCGACCGGCCGCCCACCGAGCCCACCGACGTGGCGGCGATCGTGCGCGATGTCGTGGCGCTGGAGACAATGGGGGAGAGCGATGTGGCGTGGCGTCTCGCCGGTACCGACGATGCCGCGCTCGCCCATGCACGCGCCGACGAGCTGCGCGAGGTTCTCCTCAACCTGCTGGAAAACTCCCGGCATGCTGGGGCGAAGGCGGTCGATGTCACCGTGCGGCGCGACGATGGCGTCGTCCAGATCGAGGTGCGCGACGACGGGGCGGGGATTCCACCGGAGGTGCTGCCGCGGATCTTCGAGCCGCACTTCTCGACTCGCACGAGCGGCAGCGGCCTCGGACTCGCGATCAGCCGCCGGATCGTGGACAGCTGGGGCGGATCGATCGACGTGACCAGCGAGCGCGGCGCGGGAACCAGCGTGGAGATCGTGCTCCGGCGCTGGGTCGACAAGGGAAGTTCCGGTTAGCTACTCGGTACTGGTCGCCGTCGGCCGGCGCTGCATGCGCACCGTCTTGACGTTGACGAACTCCCTCAGTCCGTACGCACTCAGCTCGCGGCCGTAGCCGGATGCCTTGACCCCTCCGAAGGGGAACCGCGGATCGGAGGCCACCATCCCGTTGACGAAGACGGTGCCGACCGCCAGCTCGCGCGCGAGCCACTCGGCTTCCCGGTCATCACTCGTCCAGACGCTGGCGGCCAGACCGAAGCGCGAATCGTTCGCCAGCGTCAGGGCCGCCGCGGCGTCGGGGACGCGGAAGAGCGACGCCACCGGCCCGAACAGTTCCTCGCCGTAGGCCGGCGCCTCACGTGGAATGTCGGTGAGCACGGTCGGGGCGTACCAGGCGCCTGGCCCGTCCAGCCGCCGGCCGCCGGTGAGCACCTTCGCCCCCGCGTCGACCGAACGGCTCACCTGCGATTCGAGCTCCTCCAGCTGGCGCATCGAGGCCAGCGGACCGAGCTCGGTTCCGGCGACCATCGGATCGCCGACACGCAGTGCCGACATTCGTCGAACGAAGCCATCGGTGAACGCGTCGGCAACGGAATCGACCACGATGAACCGCTTCGCGGCGATGCACGACTGACCGTTGTTGATGATGCGTGCCCGGACTCCGGTCGCAACGGCGTCGGGGATCGCGGCGCTGCCGAGCACGATGAAGGGATCGCTCCCGCCCAGCTCGAGCACCGACGGGCGGAGGTGCTCTCCGGCGGCCGACCCGACGGCGCGGCCGGCGCGTTCGCTGCCGGTGAGCGTGACCGCGGCGATCCGGTGGTCGGCGATGATGCCGGCGACGACATCGCTCTCTACGAGGAGAGTCTGGAACACGCCCTCGGGCGCGCCGGCGCGGTGGAACAGGTCCTCGATCGCCAGCGCGCACTGCGGGACGTTGGAGGCGTGCTTCAGGAGGCCGACGTTGCCGGCGACCAGCGCCGGCGCCGCGAACCTGATCACCTGCCAGAAGGGGAAGTTCCACGGCATCACCGCGAGCACCGCGCCCAGCGGATCGAAAGCGATGTACGACCGCTCGCCGTCCACGGAGACCGGTTCGGGCGCCAGGTAGGCTTCGGCGTGTTCCGCGTAGTGCCGGCAGGAGGCGGCGCACTTCGCCGCCTCCTCGACCGCCGCCGAGTGGAGCTTGCCCATCTCCAGCGTCATCAGACGCCCGAGCTCGCGCCGCTCGGCGTCGAGCAGCTCGCCGGCCCGACGCACAACGGCCGCGCGCTCGCCGATCGGCCGACGCGACCACGACTCGAACGCGCGCGCCGCGCGGGCGAGAGCTGCCTCGACCGCTTCACCGTCGTGCGGCTCGAACCGGCGCAGCGTCTCGCCGGTGGCCGGATTGATCGTGGCGATGGTCATGCGCGAAGTCTCATCCGAGTGGGCCGGTGGTGCAACCCGCCCGTACCGCACTCGGACCCGCGCTTCCGCCGTTCGCCCCATTCCGCTTGTGGAGCGGCGTACCGCGATCGAGAGTGGGGCAGCGCGAACGCGGCCCCGAGGCACGGCCGGCGCGTCCTGCAACGGAGCGTGGATGGTGGACTCGATGCGGGTGATTCTGGCCGACGATGAGCCGCTGGCTCGGCAGCGCCTGCGGCGTCTGCTCGGCGACGAAGACGGCGTGGAGCTCGTGGCCGAGTGCGAGGACGGTCCGGGAACGCTGGAGGCCGTGCTCCGGCTGGCGCCGGAGCTGCTCTTTCTGGACATCCAGCTGCCCGAGCTCGATGGCTTCGGGGTGCTCGCCGGCATCCCGCCGGACCGGATGCCGCTGGTGATCTTCGTGACCGCTTACGACCAGCACGCATTGCGCGCGTTCGAGGTCCGGGCGCTCGACTATCTGGTCAAGCCGTTCGACGCCGAGCGGCTTCACGGCGCGCTGGTGCGCGCGCGGCGCGAGCTCGCGGCGTCGACGAGCAGAGCGGATCAGTCGCGGCTTTCCGACCTCGTCCGGCACCTGGCCACCGAACAGCGCGAGCTCGAGCGCACGCTGCTGCGCTCCGGCGACCGGTTCCTCCAGCGCGTGATGCTGAGGACGCAGGGACGCGTCTTCTTCATCCGCACCGCCGACATCGACTGGATCGAGGCCGCGGGAAACTACGTGCGCCTCCATTCCGGCAAGGAGGCGCATCTGCTCAGGGTGACGATGAACGCCCTCGAGCACCGGCTCGACCCCGAGCACTTTCTCCGTATCCACCGCTCGACGATCGTGAACATCGAGCGGGTGCGCGAGCTTCACCCGTGGCCGTCGGGCGAGTACACGGTGGTGCTTCGCGACGGGAACCGTCTCAAGCTGAGCCGCGGGTTCAGGGAGCGGCTCGCCGAGCGGATGGGATCGGTCCTCTGATCTAGAAGGAGTTCCCCAGCTTGTCGTCCAGCCGGTCCCGGTAACCGCGGCTCAGCTTGAGCTGCTTTCCGTCCTTCATGATCACGACGTACTCCCCCGAGAACCACGGCTGCATTTCCTTGACGCGGTCGAGGTTCACGATCGTCGACCGGTGTATGCGGAGGAACTGGCTCGGATCGAGCCGGGCCTCGACGCCGCTCATCGTGTCGCGGAGGAGGTGGGCGTCCTTGCCGATGTGCAGCCGCACGTAGTTGCCGGCGGCCTCGACGTAGTCGATTTCCCCCACCTTCACGAAGTACACTCTGCCGCTCGACTTGATCATCAGGCGGTCGGCTGGCTTCTCGGAAGCTCGAGCACCGGCGTGGCCCTGCTCTCGCCGCTCGGCGGCGATCGATTCGAGGAGCCGCATGATCTGCTGCTGCTGGTCCTCGGTGCCCGCGCCGGCGCCCGCCGCCGCGCCGTTCAGCTGCCGCCGGGCGCGGGCGAAGGCGCCGCGCAGACGCTCGGCGTCGAACGGCTTCAGCAGGTAGTCGAGCGCATGTACCTCGAAGGCCCGCACCGCGTACTGGTCGAACGCCGTCACGAAGATCACCGCCGGCACCTCCGCGGCGTCGAGCTCCTGAAGCACGGCGAAGCCGTCCATCTCCGGCATCTGCACGTCGAGGAACACCAGATCGGGGCGCAGCTCGCGCACGGCGGCGATCGCCTCGGGTCCGGTGGCCGCTTCGCCGACGACGTCGGCATCGCGCTCGGCTTCGAGCAGGCGGCGGAGTCGCCGGCGCGCCAGCGCCTCGTCATCGACGATCAGCGTCTTGATCATGGGAGCCGGGAGTCGAGGGAGGAAAGCTCGTGCACCGACGGGGGCGCGGGACGATACGGGATCTCGATCGCCACTACGGCTCCGCCATCGGTGGAGTTCCGCAGGCTGAAGCCGTGATGGTCGCCGTAGAGCTGGACCAACCGGGCGCGGGTGTTGCGCAGCCCGACGCCTTCGCGCAGCACGGCAGGGTGGGGAAGCCCCCGGCCGTTGTCGCGGATCTCGATGCGGAGCTCTCCGCCGCGGAGCGTCGCGGTGATCGTGATCCGCCCCCGGGCCGCGCAGGCGCTGGTGCCGTGCTTGATCGCGTTCTCGACGAGCGGCTGGAGGAGCAGGTTGGGCACGCTGGCGTCCAGCGTCTCGGGCGCGATGTCCATCTCGATCGACAGCCGGTCGCGGAACCGGGTCTGCTCGATCTCCAGGTAGGCGCCGAGAAAGTCGAGCTCCTGCCGCAACGGCACCTCCTGTTCTCCGGACCGATCCAGTGACAGGCGGAGCAGGTCACCCAGCCGTGTGATCATGCGGTCGGCGGCCTCGGCGTCCTCGTGCACGAGCTCGGCGATCGCGTTCAGCGTGTTGAACAGGAAGTGCGGCTGGAGCTGCATCTTGAGCACCTGGAGCTGGGCGCTCGTGAGCTGGTTGGCGAGCTCCGCCGCCCGCACCCGCCGCTCGCGGTACAGGCGGTAGTAGTCCACCGCGTGGGTCGCGGCGACGATGATGAAGTACGAAAACAGGTTGAGGTCGAGCTGGAAAATGAACCGCGTCAGGTAGCCGCCGCGGTCGAAGAACGAGCTGAGGAGTGGTG
>DATKCV010000010.1:0-7310 GCA_035513015.1 Gemmatimonadaceae bacterium | reverse complement strand
TCCGAGGCGAACCCGGCGAGTGCGCCCGGCGATGGCGGCGAGCCCGACGAGCGGCGCCGGATAGAGCAAGGTGCTGTTGTGATGCTCGCCGAGCCACACCGAGTCGAATCCAGCCGCCTCGGCGCGCTCGCACTCCGCGATGGTCGCGTCGAAGTCACCGCCGCTCTGGAGCGGGCTCAGACCGAAGTGCACGATCCTGGATTATAGTGGCGGCGCCATGAACGCGCGCGTGTCATTCGAGTCCGACGGCTTGCGGCTCGCGGGGGCGCTGCACGTCCCCGGGGGGGATGCTCCACGCCCGCGCCGGCCCGGCTTCCTCGTGCTCCACGGGTTCGGGAGCAACAAGGACAGCGGCGGATCCGTGGCGACGGCGACGATGCTCGCGGAGGGCCACAAGGGATCCGGCCTCTCGCTGATGATCGAACGCCTCACGAGCCTCGTCGCCTCGAATCCGATCATCGCCGACGCGCTGAAGACGGGTGGTGGCCGGCACACGCAGAACGGTCTCGTGCTCGCGATCGACGTCGCCCGCTTCGCCGACCCGGCGGTGTTCCGGACCGAGGTCGAGCGGCTGATCGCCGCGGTGAAAGCGCTGCCGCGGGAACCCGGCGTCGGGGAGATCCTCGTTCCGGGCGAGCGGGGCGATCGCACGTTCGAGCGCCGGATCCGGGACGGGATCCCGATCTCGCGCGCGACATGCGACGAGCTCGCACGCGTGGCCGACCGCTTCAGGGTGACGATGCCGTGAGCGACGAGACTCCGCTCGGCGCCGTGCTGCACGGGCTTGCGCAGGCGGCGCCCGGCCGTGCGGCCCTCACGTGCGGCGGCATCACACGCTCACGCGCGGAGCTGGAGTCGAGAACGACCCGGCTCGCCCGTGCGTACCAGGCGCTCGGCGTGAGGCGCGACTCGTTCGTGACCATCGGGCTTCCGAACGGTCTCGAGTTCTACGAGGCGGTGCTCGCCGTGTGGAAGGCCGGCGCCACGCCCCAGCCGATCTCGTCACGACTCCCGGTCGTCGAGCGCCGCGCGATCATCGATCTCGCGAACCCGTCCCTCGTCGTCGGCGTCGATCCGGGCGAGGCGCCCGGGCGGGCGACGATTCCCGTGGGCTTCGAGCCGGAGGCGTCGATCTCGTCGGAGCCGCTGCCGCCCGTGATCGCGGCGTCGTTCAAGGCACCGACGTCGGGCGGCAGCACGGGCAGACCGAAGCTGATCGTCTCGACGCAGCGCGCCGCGTGGGAAGCGGTCGAAGGATTCGCGACGCTGCTGCGAATCCCGCGCGACGGCGTCCATCTCGTCACCGGCCCGCTGTACCACAACGGACCGTTCACGACGTCACTGCTCGCCTTGCTCGCGGGCAACCATCTCGTCGTGATGCCGCGCTTCGACGCCGCCGGCGCCCTCGCGCTCATCGCGGAGTCTCGCGTGGATTGGATGTACGCGGTGCCGACGATGATGCATCGCATGTGGCGCCTGCCGGAGCGCGAGGGCGTCCGGTACGACGTGGCGTCGCTGCGCGTCGTCTTCCACATGGCGGCGCCGTGCCCGCCGTGGCTCAAGCAGGCGTGGATCGAGTGGCTCGGGGGAGAGGTGATCCTCGAGCTCTACGGTGGCACGGAGGCCCAGGCCATGACGGTCATCACCGGCACGGAATGGCTCGCGCATCGGGGCTCGGTCGGCCGCCCGGTGCTCGGTGAGATGGCCGTGCTCGATGCCCACGGGAAGGAGCTGCCACCGGGCGAAGTCGGAGAGATCTGGATGCGCCGCGGGCCCGAGGCGCAGGCGTCCTATCGTTACGTCGGCGCGACACCGAAGTCACGCGCCGGCGGCTGGGAATCCCTCGGCGACATGGGATGGAAGGATGCGGACGGCTACGTGTATCTCGGCGACAGGGACACCGACATGATCCTCGTCGGCGGTGCCAACGTCTACCCGGCCGAGGTCGAGGCAGCGCTCGACGAGCATCAGCGGATCGCGTCGTCGTGCGTGATCGGGCTCCCCGACGAGGAATACGGCAATCGCGTGCACGCGATCGTGCAGACCGCGGGGCCGGTCGAGTCGGCCGAGCTCGAGAAGTTCCTCCGCGAGCGGCTCGTGAGATACAAGGTGCCGCGCACCTACGAATTCGTCACAGAGCCTCTGCGCGGCGACGACGGCAAGGTGCGGCGCTCGGCGCTGCGCGCGGCGCGGCTCGCATGACCGTCTGTCAGGGGTGCCGCGCCGGCCACACCGGCTCGTGGTAGTGGAGCGGCGCGACAAGAACAGCGGTTCTATCCGGCCGCATCGTCGCTGCCCCGCGGGGGTGACTCCATCGACCAGCGCTCCGCACGACGCCGCGGAGGTGGAGGGATCCATCGATGCCCGATCGATGCCCGATCGACCTTGACCCCGCCTCCATCCGCGACTACGTTCGCAGGTGTCCGGTCGGGCGCCCAGGAGGTGGACGATGCCCGCCAATCTCACACCCGAGTACAAGGCCGCGGAGGCCGCGTTCCGCAAGGCGCGCGCCCCCAGGCAGGAGCCACCGCGGACAGCGATGGCGACCCCTTCGCGGTGCGGCTTCCCACCCTGCTCCTCGGCAACAGCGCGGACCGTCTCGCCGATGCGGACGCCGAGCTGCGGGCGTTCCTCGAGGTGCTCGGGCTTCGCTATCCCGCGCTTGCGGTATCGGCGACCACTGGACGAGGCCTCGGCAACCCCGGGCCCTGGCTCTTCGACCATCTCGGCATCGTCCGCGTGTACACGAAGGTGCCGGGTCGTCCGCCGGACCTCGGCCGGCCGTTCACCGTGCGCCGGGGTCACACGGTGGAAGACGTCGCGGCGCTCGTGCACAAGGACCTCGCGCGGTCGATCAAGTACGCGCGCGTGTGGGGCAAGAGCGGATTCGATGGACACCATGTCGGCCGGAGCCATCCCGTCGCCGAAGGCGACGTGATCGAGCTCCATGCGTGACCGCACGTCGTAATAGTCGTCACGTCGGAGGTGGAGCATGGCCGAGCCGAAGCTGATCTCAGCGGATTCGCACGTGAACGAGCCCGGCGATCTCTGGGTCGAGCGCATCGACGAACAGTTCCGGGACCGCGCGCCACGGGTCGTGGAGAACCCACCCGGGCAGCGACCGGGAGCCTATCTGATGCTGGAAGGCATCGCTCCCGTCCATCTCGCCCAGGGCATGGGCGCCGGGAAGAAGCCCGAGGAGCTCCCCGGGTTCTTTCAGGCGTTGACCTACAAGGACGGTCGTCCCGGCGGCTGGGACCCGGCGGAACGCGTCAAAGACATGGATCTCGACGGCGTCGAGGCGGATGTGATCTACACGACGCTCGGCTTTCGCCAGTTCTGGTTCACGGACGCGGCGCTCCAGCGTGCCTGTTTCCGCGTCTACAACGACTGGCTGGCGGAGTACTGCTCCTATGCGCCCAAGCGTCTGGCCGGGCTCGGCCTGATCTCGCTCTGGGAGGTCGAGGAAGGGGTGAAGGAGCTCCGGCGCTGCGCGAGGGCAGGTCTCAGGGGCGCGGTGATCTGGGCGTCCCCGCCGGACGAGCGGCCGTATAGCTCGCCGCTCTACGATCCGTTCTGGGCCGAGGCGCAAGAGCTCGGCATGCCCATCAGCCTGCACAGCATCACCGGGATGGGCGTCTCGGCGGAGAACGAAGTCGGCTGGCTGCCCTTCTTCCTCCAGAAGCTGGACCAGGCGCAGGAAGAGTACCGGTATCTCTATCCGGTCTCCCTCACGCTCAAGCCGACCGAGTATTTCCGCCGCCAGGTCTGCGCCACGTTCATCGACGATCGCGTCGGGGTGGCCAGCCGCGAGTTCGTCGGCGTGGAGAACATCATGTGGTCCTCCGATTACCCCCACACCGTCTCGAGCTGGCCGCATTCACGAGAGGTCGTCGATCGGGACTTCAAAGACGTCCCCGCGAACGAGAAGCGACAGATCGTGCGGGACAACGCGGCCAGGCTCTACGGGTTCAGCTCTTCGTGAGCCGCGCCGCGCGCGAGCTGTACAGTCCGACCTGCAGCGGGCGCTTCGTCGGCGAAGTGCTCGAACACGCGTTCGCCGAGACACGATCGGGCTCCACTCCGTGGAGCGGTCGCGGCTAACGACGGAGACCCGCGATGCCGGCGCGCACGGGACAGCAATACCTCAACGGGTTCGCCAGCGACCCGCTGACACGCGCGCGTCTCCTGAACGCGCTCTACCCGAAGCGTGAGGTCATGGAGCGCGTGCTGAACTCTCTGGGACGCGACGACGCGAGGTGATGGACGGTGAACGGTCGGCCGGGCGGCGGCTCGGATGCAGAACCACTGTCGTGGTACCGCGACGCTCGCCATCCGGCCCTGCCCGCTCGCCGCGGTCGCCGGTGGTCGTCTCGACGTGAACACATGAGTGACGCCCTCGCGTGCCTTGCACTGTCGGCGCTCTGCTTCAGCCGGGCGAGCAGCGAGACGCTGTTCCGCGCCGACTGGGACTTCTACAACCGGCTCCTGCTCGGAGCGCCGACGCTCGGGGCACTCATCCTGAACATCGTCACGCTCGCCGCCGGCGGCTTCCTGGGCGCGCAGGCGATCCGGCGCCGCCGGCGGCCGGTCTCGCGTCGTCTCGCCGCCGTCGCGGCGGCGGCGACGCTTCTGATCGCGCTGAACTTCACCCGCATCGCGTATGAGACGGCCGGCCGATGGACGGACGCGATCGGCCGGCCCGGGCTGCTGGCCCTCGTCGTCCTGATTCTCGCGGCGTCGCTCGGCTGGCCACGTCCTACCTTGCAGTCGATTCGCGGCGTCGCCCTGGTCGCGTCGCCGCTGGCGGTCGTCACGCTCGCGCACGCGCTGTGGATGTTCCTCGAGCTGACGGGGGGCCCGGGGTGGCGTCGGGTCGACCCCGCCCCCCTCAAGGGGACCGCGCCGAGTCTCCGCCGGGTCGTGTGGCTCGTGTTCGAGGAGCTGGACCAGGGCATCACCTTCGAGACGCGACCGACCGGTCTCGAGCTGCCGGAGCTCGATCGCCTCAGGGGCGAGTCGCTCTACGCCGACGCCGCGCGCCCGCCGGCGGGGACGACCGAAGTCTCGATGCCGGCGCTCATCACCGGCCGTCCGGTCGTCGCCGTCGTGCCGGTGAGCCCGAACGACCTCGAGCTCACCTTTGCGGACGGCAAGACGGCGCGATGGAGCGCTCATCCGAACGTGTTCTCACGCGCGCGCGTGTTCGGGTACGACACCGCGCTGATCGGGTGGCACCTTCCATACCCGCGCGTCCTCGGGGGCTCGCTCGGGGCGGCGGACTGGAGACCGTCCGTCGCCTACGAACAGACGCGCGGCGACACGTTCAGCCAGGCGCTCCGCAATCAATGGGGAAGCCTCGCGCCGCCGGTGCACGTCCGCCGGCTGTCGGCCCGGCGGTTCGCGGAGCTCGGCGACCTGGCGATCCGCACCGCGACCGACAGCCGCTTCGGGCTCGTGCTGCTCCACCTGCCACTTCCGCAGACGCCGGGCATCTACGATCGGGCCACGGGCCGTCTCACGCCGTGGAACTTCAGCGGGGTGGAGGCAGAGTATCTCGACAACCTCGCGCTGGCCGATCGAGTCGTCGGGAAACTGCGACGCGGCCTGGACCGCGCGCGCCTCGGCGACCGCACGTGGATCGTGGTGAGCTCCGACCGGTGGTGGCGGGGGTCGAAGCGGGCCGATGGGCAGGTGGACCACCGCGTGCCGTTCCTCGTGCGGCCGCCGGACGGCGGCCGCAGAGCGCACGTGGACCGCGCGTTCAACACGCTCGGCACGCACGACCTGGTGTTGGCGATCCTCCGTGGCTCCATCAGCGACACGGCCAGCGCGGCCACCTGGCTCACGCGCTCTCCGTCGGCGCCGCCGACAGACTATACGAGCCAGGGCCGGCCGATCTATTGACCGGAGGGTCCAGGAGGGGATCAGCGATGAGTGAACACTGCCAGGACCTCGA
This sequence comes from Gemmatimonadaceae bacterium, assembly GCA_035513015.1. GTDB lineage: Bacteria > Gemmatimonadota > Gemmatimonadetes > Gemmatimonadales > Gemmatimonadaceae > DATKCV01. Next base: position 1,351 of record DATKCV010000010.1, on the reverse strand, counting down.
TTGTCTCGCCGGCGTCCGGGTGGTCGATTTCACCCAATTCGAGGCGGGGACGTCCTGCACCGAGGCGCTCGCCTGGCTCGGCGCCGATGTGCGACGACCCACGCGTGGCCACCGCTGCCGCCCGGGTCGAGCGGGAGGCCGAGGTCGACGCGATCATCACCGAGTGGACGCCAGCACACTCAGGCGCCGCGGCTCACGCCTTCGCCGTTCCTGGGCCAGCACAGCGCCGAAGTGCTGCACGTTTGGCTCGGCATCGGCGCCGACGAGATCGCCGCCTTGAAGAGCGAGGGCGTGCCGTAGAGCGCGGTCCTGTCGGATTGAAGCGCGTGAACGTCATGACAGGGGCGGGGAGAGAATCGGCGAGCGAAAGCAGAGAGGGCGGAGCCGGCGATGGGAATCAAGGGCATCGACCACTGGGTCATTGTCGCGGGCGACCTGCAGCGCACGCTGGACTTCTATCAGGGGCTCGGCTTCACGATCGCCTGGGAAAAACGGCCCGGCCGTCCGGACATGGCGACGATCCGGATCAACGACGCGCAGAAGATCAACGTCCATGGACCTGACGCGCCTGCGCGCCCGGGCTACCTCGGAGCGGGACAGCCCACGGTCGGGGGCGCCGACTTCTGTCTCGAATGGAGCGGGACCGTCGACGAGGTCCTCGCTCTGCTGAAGCGTAACGGCGTGGTGCCAGAGGCCGGACCCGGGCCACGCACGTGCGCACGCGGTCCGTCGACCAGCGTGTATTTCCGCGATCCCGATGGCAACCTCGTCGAGCTCACCGTCTACGACCGGTAGTCGTTCCACCTCGCCAGCGTGGCTGGCCTGGGCGGGGACCGTGCCCGCGCTGGAGCTACCGGCCGAGGTTGGAATGGCCGCGAGGCGACCGGCGAGCGGGTGCTCGGCGAGTACACGTTCGTCCACACGCCCTCCGGTCACCATTGAGGTGCCGCCCACCGGGGTAGTCCTTGACGGCACACCAATCAAGGCGGACGCTTCGCAGAACATCCGGGAGCGCCCGCTGATTGTCGGTCAGCAGAAAGGAACCACGTTGATGAAGACAGGAGAGATCTTCGTCGCCGGCAAGTGGCAAGCGCCCGCCTCGGGCGAGACCTACCAGCCCATCAATCCCGCCAACGAGGAGGCCCTCGCGCCGGTGGGCAGGGGCGACGAGCGCGACATCGATCTGGCGGTGACGGCCGCGCGGAAGGCGTTCGACGAAGGCCCGTGGCCGCGGATGAGTCCGCACGAGCGCGGCCGGATCGTGTGGCGGCTCGGAGAGCTGATCCAGCAGCACCTCGACGAGATGGCGAGGCTCGAGAGCCTGTGCACGGGCAAGACCATGTTCGACTCG
>DATKCV010000009.1:0-10840 GCA_035513015.1 Gemmatimonadaceae bacterium | reverse complement strand
GCACATTCACGCTGCTGTTGCCGCGCGTCTGACGGGTGTGTCGAGGGGTGCCAGTCCTCGAGCGGGAGTCCCTTCACCTGCCGTGTTGCATACCGTCGTGAAGGGGAACGCCATCGAAGCGTAGCGTTCCAGCGGGCCCTTCTCGCGATCGCGCTCTCGGCCTCGAAGTCGCCACCGATCGCCCCGCGGCTCCACGACGTCGGCCGCCGGCCGGAGGCCAGGCGCCCCCGGCCGCCGACACGGAGATGCAGGCCGCCGAGGCGGCGCTGTCCGCCGCCTGACGGCCGCACCGCCGATGCCACCTGACCGCGGCCAGCCGGCTGAGCGAACTGAGGGCTCAGCGCTCCCCGGTCCGAGCGCGCGGCAGCACGAGCGTAAATGCCGAGCCCTCCCCGAGGGTGCTCTCCGCGGTGAGATCGCCGCCCATGCCGCGCGCCAGCTCACGGCAGATGGTGAGGCCGAGCCCCACGCCTTCGGCCGCCGTCGAGAGCCCGCGACCGACCTGCACGAACGGCTCGAAGATCGAGTCCATCTCATGGGGAGGGATGCCATGCCCGGTGTCGCGCACGCTGACCGCGGCCACGGCATCGTTCGGCAGCACACAGCTCACGACGATCCGGCCGCCCGGCTCCGTGAACTTGATCGCGTTGCTCAGCAGGTTGACCAGGATCTGGAGCAGCTTTTCCGGATCGGCGCGCACGTGCACGGTCTCGCCGCCGGTGTCGGGGGCCGGCTCGTACCGGTACTGCAGCTTCTTCTGCACCAACTGCGGGGCGATGAAGGTCTCGACGTCCCGGATCGATTCGTCGAGCGGCACGTCGTCCATGTCGTAGTGGACTCTCCCCGCCTCGAGCTTCGCGAAGCTCAGGATCTTGTTGATCAGTCCGAGGAGGTGCTCCTGGCTGGCCTTGATGCGCGCCAAGTCCGTGTGCTGATCCGCGGTCACGGGCCCGTGAATCCCCAGATCGAGGAGCTGGGCGTAGCCGCCGATCGCGTTGAGCGGCGTGCGAAGGTCGTGCGTCATCATCGAGAGGAATCGCGACTTCGCCAGGTTTGCCACCTCCGCATCCCGTTGCGCCGCTTCCGCGGCCGCGCGCGCCGTGCTGGCGACGTCGTACAGCCGGGCGCTCTCGATCGCCGATGCGCATGCGGCTGCCAGGTCCGACGCGAGGGCGACTTCCTCCGGCATGTAGGGCGCATCGCCCGGACGGCTCACGAAGGTGATCGCGCCGCTGACCGTTCCGCGAAGCACGAGCGGAACGACGAGCAGCGGGCCCATGCCGAGCTCCTGGAGCGCGTGCAGGGTGTCCGGCCCGTGCGCGCTCGTCGCGAGGGCGTCGTCGACGTGGTCGTCGATCACCTTCGGCTGCGGAGAGTGGATGACGACCGGAACGCCGAGGGAATCGCCCGGCTCCGGCACCCAGACCCGCTCGAGCTCACGCACGATCCCCTGCTTCGCCGGGTCCGGATGAACGATGGCGAGGCGCCGGAGCGAGCCGCTGTCCTCGATGATGTCCACCACGCACCACGAGCCCGGGCGCGGGAGCGCGAGACCGGCGATCGTGGCGTATGTCGTCTCACGGTCGAGCGAGGCGCCGATACGAACCGATGCCGCCGCGAGGAACGCCGACCGCCGGCGGGATGCGTCGGCCTCCTCCGCCAGCATCTGCTCTCGCAGAGCGCTGAGCAGCAGGCGCTCCGCGATCTCTGTCTGCCGGGCCCGCGTCACGCCCGCGCCGCCCGACTCCTCTGTCTCGAGGACCACGATGACGAGCTGGTCCACCTGGCCGTGACGATCGGACACGGGCCATACGGTGAATCGCCAGGGCGCATCGCCGGCGCGGAGCGGCGAGATCAACGCCTCGCGCGCGACCCGACCGTCGCGCCGAACCTGATCGAGCAGCGCGCCGAGCTCCTGTGCGGTGCCGACCGAGGAACCGCCGGCGATCGGATCTCCGACGGAGACGGTGCGCAGCGCGCCGAGTCGCCGGAATGCCGCGTTGGCGTGTACGAGCACATGCTCGGGTCCGCGCACGACGGCGACGGAGAACGGTGCATGCTCCAGATAGCGCCGGGACCACTCGCCGTAGTCGCGCGGAGCGCCGGTTGCCCGCTCGGCTCGCGGGCCGAACGTGTCGGCCGGCGTGTCCTCGTGAATCTTGCGGCGGGTCATTCGCCGTTCGTGCGGCCCGGGGCGTCAGTGTCCGACTTCCAATCGGGGACGCCGGTGATGATGCCGTGGTAGCCGGTGAGCGGCTCGCCAATCTCGGCGCCCGCCGGTGTGATCTCGTAGAAGCGGAACTCCCGCCCGTGCTCGCTGCCGCGCATCTTGACCACCGCGACCACCGTGCGCAGCTCCCCGTCGATCTCGACAAAGCGCTGCGCGACGATGTCGTCGGCGATGAACGAGACCTTCTCGCTGGTGAACCGCACATCGGACTGCGTCTGGACCACCTCCGCGGTCATGACCACCGTGACACCGGTCGCCGTCAGCGCGCCGACGAGCCGGTAGAGCGATTCGCGAAAATCCTCGCGGAATGTCGGGGCGAGGGCGATCTCGAATCCGGAGAGCGAATCGATCACCACCCACCTCGCTCCGAGTGCCCGCACGGCCTCGAGGATCTCCCACAGCGTCTCGTCGACGGACAGGTCGAGCGGCCGCAGGTAGAGGACGCGGAGCTCGCTGTCGCGCGCGGTCGCCAGGTCGTCCTCCAGCGCTCCGAGGCGCGTGGAGTACTCCGCGGGGTACTCCTCGAACACGACGACGACGCCCGGTGATCCGCTCCGGAGCGCCGAGGCGGCGAACTGTCTCGCGAACGTCGACTTCCCGGTGCCGGCGGGGCCGGTGAGCATCAACGCGTCACCGACCGGGATGCCGCCGCCCATCATCTCATCGAGGCCGGGAACGCCGGTGGACATCCGCCCGGTGAGGGAAGCGGCCCGCTGCCCCTGCTGCTCGGGGATGCGCGGGAACACGTGCACGCCGCGATCGGAAATGCGGAACGTGTGCAGCCCCGGCATGAACGCGCGCCCGCGGACCTTCGTGACGCGGAGCTTGCGCACGACGGAGTTGCGGTCGGCCTCCTGCATCAGCCACAGAATCCCGTCGGCGACCGTGAACACGGGATGCTTCTGCTCGGCTTCCCCGAATGCCGCGACCAGAAACGACGTGACCTCCCACGTCGTGAGATGGAGCGCCAGACGCTGCACGAAATACTCGAGCCCCATCACCGATTCCTCTTCCATCCCCGAGTCGAGCTCGGCTTCCGGCGCCCGCGAACGCTGCGCGAGGGTCCGGAAGGAGTCCACGACGACGATCGACGGCTCGGTGCGCTCGACTTCCCGGACGATGCGGTCCAGCGCGAGGCCGAGATCTCCGTGAACGGCTTCCTCGCTGAGGTTGATGAACCGGACGGCGGATTCGACGAGCTCCGGCCGGAAGAAATGGAACTGCCGCTGGTAGCGGAGCATCTTGATGGTCGGCTCGCCGAGGACCGTGAAGTAGAGGGCGGGCCTCTCGGCGGTCGCGTTCGCGAACACGATCTGTTGCGCGAGCGTCGTCTTCCCGGCGCCAGGCGCACCGGCGATCAGGTTGAACGAGTATTCGGGCATGCCGCCGCCGAGCACCGCGTCCAGCCCCGGCACGCCGGTGGCCATGCTGCGAATCAGATTCTGCGCACCGGTCGTCGCGTCGGTGGTCACTGTGCGTTCTCTCCGCCGGTGGATTGGGACTCGTGGGTCGGGCGGTCCGGAACGCTCTGCTGCACGAGGTGCGTAGCCAGATCCTCGCCGACCAGTCGACCGAGCAACTCGATGAGCGCCGTGAAAATCCCCGCCACGCCCTCGGCGGCCGCGGCCGCGCCGTGCGTGCGCGCGCTCTCCTCGATCCCCTCGAGGCAGATCTCCGACCGGGGCCCGAATCGAACGACGCCGAGCACCGGGTGATTCGTCCGGGCGTGCTTCAGCGCGCGCGCGAACAACGCGTCGGCCCCGTCGATGCCCACCCAGCGAGAGAGATTCTCCAGCACGCGCTCACACGCCCGCGTGGCTGAGGCCGCCAGGGCGTCGGGCGCGCCGGCGGCTTCAGCCTCGCGACCGAGCAGTCGGCGAGCCATATCACGGGCGGGCTGGGCGTGCGTTGAGCTCAAACGTGGTGTCGCCTCATCGGCACCTCCGCCGCGAGCCGGGTGAGCAGTTCCGCTGCGGCAACTGTCGCGGTCCAGGTTTGGCCGCGGTTGCAATATAATTCTGATCGTTCGCGGGCGAAACCGACAGGCGGTGCGCACCCAGCCGACGGCCCTGTAGGGACTCCCGCGCCGCACCGAGTCCGGACGCAGCTCGGGCCTTCACTCCGGCCACCCCTGCTGCGGCAGCCGCGGTGTGATCCGCAGCACATTCTTGTAGTACACCTTTTTCAGCACCTCGTCCGGCAGGTCGATCCCGTACAGCTTCCAGAACGCGTGGTAGTCGCGGTAATAGTCGAAGTAGTCGTCACGCGTCTCGAACACCCGGAAGTAATAGGGATACTCCTCTGGCTGATACGAGTCCTTGCCGAACAGGATGCGGTCCTGGAACCGGACGAAGAAGTCGTGCGCGGCGCGCGGCTGGCGCCCGAGGTCGTACAGAATCGCGCCGACCTCGACGTGGACGTTGGGCATCTCGGTAAGCATCCGGCCGAGACGCCCCAGATCGTTGGCGTGCCATCCCATGTGCGCGGCCACGAAGGTGGTCCGTGTATTCCGGCGGAAGAGGTTATCCCGCTCCCGCATCAGCTCCTCGAAGCTCGGATGCCCGTCCGGACCGATGTTTCGGTTCGGGAAGAGGGCGAGCTCCAGCCACCGCTCGTTCCTGTGGTCGTGCGGCTGGTAGAACTCCTGCGGATCACCGGTGTGAATGAACACCGGAAGCCGGAGCCTGGCGGCCGCGGCCCAGATGGGGTCGAGGTCGGGATCGTCGAGCGCGAGGCGGGAGCCGTCGGCCTTTCTGATCGTCTGCCCGAACCCCTTGCCGATCTCTCCGATCCCCACCGCACCGGCGGCGACGTCGGCCTCGAGCTGCGCAACGGCGCGCTCGGACCATCCGGGCCCGACGCCCCGGAAGTCGATCCCCGTCAGGACGCGCACGCGATCCTTCATCGCCGGCGACGCGGCGATGGTCGCCACGGTGCGCCGGAGCCCCTCGCCGGACGTGTTTGAGGCGGAGATCATCAGGCGCACGTTGAGCGCGTCGAGCTCGGCGCCGAGTCTGGCGAGACTCTCGGCGGATCCGAGTGCTCCCCCCGGATGGCCGTGGAAGTCGATCACGGGGTACTTCGCCTTCGGCACGGGATGCACGGGCACGACCAGCGTCGAGCGCGGTCGGTAGTCCAGAATGCTCGGCGGCTCGACTTCGGGTCCCATGCAGGTCCGGGGACGGATCTCGGTGGTGCCCGGCGGACAGGACTCGCCCGTGCCGATCGGGGTGGCGCGCCCTCCGCCTCGCTGCGCCCCGAGATCGGTGCCGATCAGGGCCAGGGCCAATGCGGCGGCGAGCGACGCGCGCCACGATCTCATAAAGTTCACTCTCATGCTGCTGGTCCCGGCTTGGTGGAAAGTCGAAGGCCGCGCTCCACGTCGGAGCACGCAGGACAGTCGCCTGCGGGGCCGCCTGCCGTCAAGCGCCGGTGCGGAACGGGGGCCAGTTCCGCGGGGTCGGGTTGCTTGCAGCGGGTGCCGGACGCGCCGAGATTGTGCGGCGAACAGTTCTTCGGGAGGCTGGACGATGGCGAGCATGAGCGATACTGTGCAACGCGCGAACGCGGCGGCCGACGGAGCGAGAGACATCGACGGTCCAGCCGGCGCTTCGAAGCTCGCCGCCCGCACTCTCGTGCTGCTCGCCACGATCTGCGCCCATCCGCTTGCCGCCCAGACTCCGACGCCCACCACCGAGTGGGCGGGTCTCGACCGCTATCGCGTTGAGAACGCGATGCTGCCACCGCCCGAGCGCGATCGTGTCGTGTTCATGGGTAACTCGATCACCGAGGGATGGGCGCGCCTCTTTCCCACGCTGTTTCCCGGCCGGCCGTACGTCGGCCGCGGCATCGGCGGGCAGACGACGTCACAGATGCTCGTGCGCTTTCGGCAGGACGTCATCGCCCTGCGGCCGAAAGTCGTGGTCATTCTCGCCGGCACCAACGACATCGCCGGCAACACGGGCCCGGCCGCTCTCCATGAGATCCAGGGGAACCTCGCGTCGATGACGGAGCTGGCGCAGGCGAACGGGATCGGCGTCGTCCTCTGCTCCGTGCTGCCCGTGTTCGACTACCCGTGGCGACCGGGGCTCGAGCCGGCACCCAGGATCATGGCGCTGAACGCCTGGCTGAAGCGGTACGCGGCGGGGCGCAACGCGGTCTACGTGGACCTGCACTCGGCGATGGAGGACGAGCGGCACGGCATGCGGGCCCATCTCGCGTCCGACGGCGTGCACCCGACGGAGGCCGGATACCGGGTCATGGCGCCGCTCGTGGAGCAGGGAATCGCGGTGGCGCTCCGCCCCCGAGTCCGTCAGCTCGGGGCGCCTGCGATCTGAGCAAGAGGTTGCTCATGCGGGTATGGAACCGCCTGCGTTTCCGATCCGGTGCTACAGCAGGCTCCAGAGAGGCGGGAACGTCCCGACGATCCCGAGGACGACGAAAAGCAGCGTGGCCGACGCGACCCGAACTGAATCGATCTCCCGCTCCTTCCACCGGGCATGGAGGACGGCCCAGGCGACCAGCCAAATGAGCACGGCGAAGGTCGTCCGGCCCGAAACCCCACCCGCTGGTGCGTAGAGCGCGGGGGCGGTGAAGAGCCCGATCTCGTTCAGCACCACGATGAGGCCGGTCGCGAACGCGCCGATGCCGGCGCTTAGGAGCGCGGCCCAGGCGGGGCCGTTCGGCAGTTGATCGTTCTCCACGCGGCCGAACGCCGCGACGCGCTCCATCTCCGCTGTCGTCATGATGTGTCCCCTGATTCAGCGTGTTCGAGCTACTCGAGCGGGGCGACCTTGTTCACGAAGACGCCGAGCAGCGAGACGTACGCAACGATTCCGAAGCAGACTACCAGGAAGGCCGTTCCGAGCCTGCGTATGTACCGGTCGTCGAGAAAGCGCCGGCGATAGCGCCAGGCAACGAAAGCGACTGCGGTCGCGAGCATGCCCGCCACGAAGGGAAGGTGCTCCTTGGTTTCCATGGCGAACGTGTGCAGCCAGGCGGTGGCCGGCTCGGCGAGGAGCATTGAGCGCGGGTAGCGGCCGAGGTCCGTGGCTCCTTCCGGCGGGGCTGCCCGGTACGACGGAAAGACGACGTACGTGCCGACGAGCGTGGTCAGCCACACCATCACGGCCGCGAAGGCGGCAGCCGCCGCAATGGGGATGGACGGATCCCGGCTCGAGGTCGGCGAGTCGCGGCCGGGCCGCATCAGATACAGCGCGGACAGGACCGCCGTCAGAGCCAGCAGCGCTCCGCCGCCGAGGCCGATGCCGTGCAGCATCGTCCACAAGCTTCGTTCGGAGAAAAGCATGGTGGCCTTCAGGGATGGCGCCGGCGTCGATCGCGCGGACCGGTCCAAGATCGGCCGCCGCGATCCGATCGTCTGTCCGGAGGCAGGTAATCCCAGGTCAGGGAAATCCTGATCGCACGGGCAGCGAGGCGCCCGAACTGCTCGGGAGACTGACTCGACCCAATAAAGGGACGAGCGTGGCCGGCCTCGCCAATGGCGGGAGAGGCCGGACCTGCTGAGCGACACTTGTACTCCGAGTACGGCACGGATGTCAGCGGTCCACCTGCGCCATCTGCGCCGGGGCGTAGCGCGGCCCGGACACCTTCTCCGGCGCCAGCGCCGCGTCGAGCGTCGCCATCTCATCCGGCGTGAGCCGCACGTCAGCCGCCGCGACGTTCTCCTCGATGTACGTTCGTCGCTTCGTGCCCGGGATCGGGACAATGTCGTCGCCCTTGTGAAGTAGCCACGCGAGCGCAACCTGGCTCGCCGTCACGCGCTTCCTGGCGGCCAACTCGCGCACTGCCGACGCGGCCAGCACGTTGGCGTCGAAGTTCTGGCCCTGATAGCGCGGGTCGTTGCGGCGGAAGTCACCCTCCGGATACTCCTCGGCGCGCTGCACCGCGCCGGTGAGGAAGCCGCGGCCGAGCGGCGCGAATGGGACGAGCCCGATCCCCAGCTCTCGCAGCAAGGGGATGATGCGCGGCTCGAGGTTCCGCTCCCACAGTGAATACTCGCTCTGGATCGCCGAGATCGGGTGCACGGCGTGCGCGCGTCGGATCGTCTGCTCGCCGGCCTCGGAGAGGCCGAGGAAGCGGACCTTCCCCTCGCGCACCAGATCGGCCATCGTGCCGACGACGTCCTCGATCGGCACCGCAGGGTCCACCCGATGCTGGTACAGCAGGTCGATGCGGTCGGTTGCGAGACGGCGGAGCGAGCCTTCAACGGCCTCGTGGATGTGCTCCGGCTGGCTGTCCAAGCCCGTGATGCCGCCGTTCTCGATCCTGAAGCCGAACTTCGTCGCGATGATGACGCGGTCGCGCCCACCCTCGAGCTCCTCGAGCGCGCGGGCCAGCAGCTCCTCGTTCGTGTACGGCCCGTACACCTCGGCCGTATCGAGCAAGGTGCACCCGAGCTCGACGGCCCGGTGGATGGTCGCGATGGACTCGCGCTCGTCGCGCTCCTCGGAGGTGCCGTAGGACTGACTCATCCCCATCAGGCCGAGACCGATGGAGGAGACGGTGAGGCCCTGGGTGCCGAGTGTGCGGGTCGTCAGCATGTGCGGCGGATCTGTGGGGGGGCGAAGCGCATGGCGCCTGTCGCGTGGGCTGGAAGTTGAGCCGGACGGCGATGCACCGCAACGTCCGCACGTCCGTGCCGACGAGTCGCTGCGCCTGATCGCGGCCGCCAGGAACGGCAGTCCGGCCGGTGAGCGCGCGATGATTGGCGATGGCGGCGATGGGCTCGCGGCCTGGCGCCGGGGCGCGGGCAGCGGCGAACTGATCGGCGGCACCACGGAGCGGGCGGCCACTGGTACGGCGGTTGCTCCTGCTGCGGCTCGACAGTACCTGGACGGTCGACTTGCGCCTCGGAAGACGCAGCAAGAACATCGAAGATCGCCGCGGGATGCGGGCAGGTCCGGTAGTGGGCGGGATCGGCGGCATCGTCCTGCTGATCGCCGCGCTGGCCCTCGGCGTGGACCCGCGCCAGCTGCTCGAGCAGGCGCCGCAGTCCGCGACCGTGTCACCGGAGGATTCGGCGGCGCTGGCCAACGATCCCGGACGGATCTTCGTGTCCCAGGTCCTGGCGGACACGGAAGACACCTGGAACGAGCTGTTCAGGGCGGCGGGCAGCAGCTACGAGGAGCCGCGCCTGGTGCTTTTCAGGGACGCGACCCCATCGGCCTGCGGCACCGGTCAGTCGGCGATGGGGCCGTTCTACTGTCCACTCGACAACCGTGTCTACATCGACCTGAGCTTCTTCGAGGAGCTGCGCAGCCGGTTCGGGGCCGCCGGCGACTTCGCGCAGGCGTACGTCATCGCGCACGAAGTCGGGCATCACGTGCAGAACCTGACGGGCACACTCGAGCGCACGGCGTCACTCCGACAGCGCCTCAGTCAGACGGAGAGCAACCGGCTGTCGGTGATGCAGGAGCTCCAGGCCGACTGTTACGCCGGTGTATGGGCGAACCACGGCCACCGCTCGCGCCAGATTCTCGAGGAGGGAGACATCGAGGAGGGGCTCCGCGCCGCCGCCGCGATCGGCGACGACCGGCTCCAGCGCGAATCACAGGGTAGGGTGGTGCCCGACGCGTTCACTCACGGCACGTCGACGCAGCGGGTGCGCTGGTTCAGACGGGGACTCGAGACGGGAGACGCGAGCGCCTGCGACACGTTCAACGCCAGCTCGTTGTAGGCCGCTCCATTCACCCGTGACGCACTTCCCGCGATCGCCGACCAGGCCGTCGGTCAGGTCGGGGCTCGTCTTCGGTGTCTCGATGCAATCGGCTCACTGAGACGCCGACCGGCCCCCGTTTCCGCCCGGAGAGCGGCGTCCCGCGCGTGAGGGTAGATTTCGACCTTGATCCCACCAGTACGCCACGTGCTTCAGCGCTTCGAGACAAGCGACCTGGCGAGCACGTCTGCGAGGTCTGGACCCGCACCCGGGTCGTGGCAACGGCGATGATCGATGCGTCGCCGATCGCCGACGACCGGGCCACCACGCAGGCGAGGTGACGTGATGAGGGAATTCCGCAGCTCGCTCGGCGATGCGCTGGGGGAGATCGAGACCGGGACGCTCACCGGCGCGCGCACGATCGTCGTCGGCCGCGCGTGGTGGGAAGCGCAGTCCTCCACCGAGCAGAAGGCGGCGCAGATGCGGTGCGCCGATGCGGGCGTACAGCTCAGCGTGGACGAGCGGCTGAGCCGCCATCTCGTCGAGGTGCGCGGCGACGAGCCGCCGCTGTCCTCCGAGCTCCGAACCTGACCGCCGGCGCCTCTCCAACGCGACATCGCCGCCAAGGAGCTGCGCCAGCTGACGCGTGATCGCCAGACTCAAGTGAGCGAGAGTCTCTTCGCCTGCGCCATCGGCGCGAGCAGCCCCCTCGCTTCCGGACAGGCGCGCGACAGCCGGAAGCCCCTCGGAGCGCGCCGGGACGGCCACACGAGTAGATTCAATCATCGCCCACCAGGATGCAGCGTGATCGAAGCCTTCGAGTTCACCGATGCCGGCCGGACCTTCGAGTGTGAGCCCAGACAGGGCGCCGTTAGTCAGGCCGACACCTGGTGGTGGTTCCGGGTATCCACAGACGACCGCCACCGGTATGC
>DATKCV010000008.1:0-3602 GCA_035513015.1 Gemmatimonadaceae bacterium | reverse complement strand
GAATCGGTCGGCGCCGATCGGCCCTGATTCCCGCACGAGCTCGACCACGAACACTCCCCTGGTCGTCTCGAATCGGATGTGCGAGACCGGTGGCGCCGGCGTTCGCCACTCGGGATGCGAGGGATCGAGCCAGAGCGCGCGCCGATCCGTGGGCGCCGGTGCCGAGGTCGATGCGATCGGAGTCCGCCGAGCACAGGCGGCGAGTGCGAGCAGAGCCAGCAGCGGTGCGAATGCGTGCCTCATTCCTGTATCCGGTATCGGTGGTGCGAACCGACCTGCCCCGGCTGCGCCGACCTGGCGAGCTTTCGCGTTCCTCCCCACCCGGGAAGATGCTCGCTCCGGATCCGACCACAGTCCAGCGACATACGGTGCGCCGGCTCTCGGTCGTGCAGCTGGCGATCCTGGCGCTGCCGCTGGCGTGACCGATGCGACGAACCCATGCCGGGCCTGGACTAGCGCCCGCCGCGCGGCAGACCTGCCGAGGCCTTGACAAGCCGTTGCACGATGGCGGGCTGGGCCCAGATTTTTCCGAAACGCTTCCCGATCCACATCGAACGACGGACGGCCCCATGAGCGACGCTTCGCATCCGCGCCGAGTCCTCCTCCTAGTTCTCCTCGCTCTGCACGTCGCGGCGTGCGGCGGGAGCGACGGCGCAGAGTACGTGCTCTCCTCCGTCAATCGTGCGCCTCCGATCAGTTCCTGCTGCGTCCCGCCCGGCTCGCGCGTGGCCTCGGTGATCTCGAACCCCGGCCATCCGCCCAACAGCAGCGTGATGTCCTCGTACGCCCTTCCCTCCCCCAGGCCCTGAGTTGCCTCAGAGCATGGCGCTACGCTCGCCGCTTGTCACCCTCTCGATTCCCGAGATTCTCCGAAGAACCTGAAAAAGCGCCATGAGCCAAATGCCCATGGCGCTTTCACTCAAAATCGGGGCGGCGGGATTCGAACCCGCGACCCTGCACCATTCGGCTCAGGGGGACACTCGAAAACGTCGAGCCGGCAGGACCAAGGACGCGACCGCGCTCGGCACGACTCAGCTCAACGCCGCACAGGCGAGGTCTTCGGCAAAGACTTCCCTGCCCGCCACGGATTCGACCGTGTTCGTCGTGATGTTGATCAACAACCTCCCGATGTTCCCGTCGTAGCCGAGCCGCCCCGCGACAAGGAGCATGAGATCGCCATTCTCGGCGAAATAGAAGCGCTGCACCGATACCTGCTTCCACACGAACGTATCGCCCGCCGCATTCGAGTAGATGAACTCGAAGTGACCAGGGAGAACCGACATCGGAACCTGCTCGACCCTCAGCTCCTGTATCCACCCGACGATGCGAAGGTCGAGCGTCATCCCGTTCGGGCAGCCGGTGAAGCCGGGAAGATGCACGTCGATCGTGAAGACCGTCTTGTTGCCATTACCATCGGCTGGTGCGCTCGCCAGTAGCGCTCCGTCGCCGGGCGCGAGTGGCTCGAGGGGTCCCGGGGCCTCGCAGGCCGAAAGGATGGTGAACGTCGACAGGACTCCTACGGCAAAGATTCGCGACCCCATGAATCCCTCCTGCTGGAAGTGAAAGCGCGGTCACGCGCGGACGATGGCCGACGACCGCGCCACCAGGCGGCTCACTCTTCCAGTAACGGAGTCGGGTTCCGGAACGGCTCACGTCCGCCTTGCCGGACGTCTGGTCGGGGTCTATAGTGGACCCGCGCTTCCACGGCTCAGGCGAGCGGAGACCCGATGGCCGCATCGGCCCCACCAGAGATCAGCGAGCTTCTCAAGCGCTGGAGCGCGGGGGACGATTTCGCCCGTGATGAGCTGATCCCGATCGTCTACGAGCGGCTGCGCCAATTGGCGCACCGGCGGCTCCGCGAGGCGCCGGCAGAGATGTCGCTGAACACGACCGGGCTGGTGCACGAGGCGTACATCCGCCTCGCCGATGCGCCTCGCCTAGACCTGCCGGACCGCGCGCGTTTCCTGGCGCTGATGTCCGAGGTCATGCGGAACCTGCTCGTCGATCGCGCGCGCGCCCGTCGTGCGGCGAAGCGCGGCGGCGGCGTGCCTCCGCTCGAGCTCGCAGAGGCGCTGTGGGTCTCAGATGAGAGCTGCGACAGCACCGCCGATCTCGATGAGGCGCTCACGCGTCTCCACACCGTGAGCCCGCGGCAGGCGCTCCTTCTCCAGCACCGCTACTTCGGCGGCCTGTCGCTGGAGGAGAGCGCAGCGGCCGTCGGCGTTTCGCTCGCGACGGCAAAACGGGAGCTCCGCTCGGCGCGCGCCTGGCTCGCGCTGGAGCTGGGAGGCGCGTCGGCCACATGACCCAGGTCGTGTACCTGCGGCGCTGGAGTGATGTCCAGGCGGCGTTCGATGCTCTCGTCGACCTCGACGACCCTGAGCGGAGGGACCGACTCGCCGCCCTCGGCGACACGGATCCGGAGCTGCGCGGCGCGGTCGAGTCGCTCCTCGCCGCCGACTCCGAAGCCGATACCCGACTCGCACGACTCGAGGATGCGCTCCTCCCTCAGGAGACGCATGCCCTGGATCCGCTCGGCCTCGCCGGACGCACGATCTCGCATTTCCGCCTGTTCGAGCCGATCGGCGTCGGAGGAATGGGCGTCGTCTACCGCGCGGAAGACGTCCGGCTCGGCCGCCCTGTCGCCCTCAAGTTTCTCCTCCCCGCTGCCGCGCTCGATCCCCTCGCCGTAGCGCGGTTTCGCCGTGAGGCACTGTCGGCGGCAGCGCTCGATCATCCGAACCTGTGCACCATCCTCGAGGTCGGGGCGAGCGACGACGGACGGCTCTTCCTGGCGATGCCGCTGTACGCGGGCGAGACGCTGAAGGCCCGACTGGCGAACGACCGGGCGATACCGGTAGACGAGGTCCTCACCATTGCTCGACAGGTGGCGGCGGGGCTCGAGAGCGCTCACGCCGCAGGGATCGTGCACCGCGATCTGAAGCCGGCGAACATCATGCTGCTGCCGGACGGCACGGCAAGGATCCTCGACTTCGGCCTGGCGAAAGCGCGCGATCAGAGCCTCAGCGCATCCCGCGAGCGGTTCGGCACCGTGTGGTACATGGCGCCCGAACAGATTTGCGGCGACACGGTCGATGGCCGCGCCGATCTATGGGCGCTCGGTGTCGTGCTCTTCGAGATGCTCACTGGGCGCAAGCCGTTCGACGGAGATGAGGCGATCGCGGTCGCGCGCGCCGCGCTCCATGACGAGCCCGCGCCTCTGTCGATCCACCGCCGCGATGTGCCGGCGGCGCTCGAGGAGATCGTTCTCACTCTACTCCGAAAGGATCGCGGGCAACGCCACGCGACGGCTGGCGCGTTGCTCGTCGATCTCGCGCGCGTCGGGACCAGCGGTGACGGCCTTGTCGTGTCGCTCCGCCGGCGCTGGCACCGGACCCGGCGCCGCCTCCCCGCCCAGTGGCGGCGCGTCGTCACCAGTGGCGCCGTGCTCATCGCCTTTGGCGCGTTCGCCGTCGGCGCGATCGCAGCGAGGCGCACGGCGCAGCCGGCGGCTGGAGCGCGCACCGCGATCGCGGTGCTGCCCTTCCGGAATCTGAGCGCCGACGGCGAGCACGCCTACCTCGCCGGTGGCCTGCACGAGG
>DATKCV010000007.1:0-3521 GCA_035513015.1 Gemmatimonadaceae bacterium | reverse complement strand
GAAGGCCGAGTACAAAGTCGAGCGGGTGGACACCGAATCCATCCGCGAGCTGCTGGAGCTAAGCGCGTACTTTAGCGGCATCCAGCCGCTCGATCCGGAGGCGCAGGGAGCGGCGGTGGCGGAAATCCAGCTGAACTTCGTTCCCGCCATAGCCGGAATCGTTCAGCCCTGCTGGATCCGGTTCACCATCGCGGGGAATGCCTGGGCCGAGCTCGACGGCGGCGACTTCGTGTTCGATGCGAAGGACCCGCAGGCGGTCCACCATGTCGTGCGGGTGCAGGTCGTCGAATCCGGACAGGCGGTTGCCGACCTGACGGGCTACATCGCCGCAGTGGAAGGGCGACTCGCATTCAACCCGAACCTGAAGGCGTGGGAGCTCACGCTCGAGCTCACGGGGGTCGTGACCCCGTCGGAGATCGTGACGCCATCAATGCTCAAGACGATCACGGGTTCCGGCGTCGGCACCCTGGTGATCGACCAGACCGAGCTCGTCACCCGCATTCGGGAGAACGAAGCGACGTTCCAGTCGGCTCAGCTGGTGCTCAAGGCGGAAACCAAAATTCGGGAAGTAGGCCCCGACGCTCTCCGCGAGCTGTTCGCCGTGTACTCGACCTTCACGAGCGGCGAGCTGCAACCGGATCCGCAGGTCGCGGCGGTGGAGGACCTTCAGCTCGACTTCGAGATCAACTTGCCGGGAGTGGTAGGGCCACCCTGCATCCGGTTCCTGATCAGAGGCGACGCCTGGGTCCCGGGCGATGGCGGCGGCTTCAAGATCGAGCAGCCGGACTGGGGCGCCGGGGCGATCAAAGTCGTCGTGGTGCAGGACGGCCAGGTGATCGCCGACCTAACGAACGATTTCGCGTCACTCGAGGCGAGCCTCCGCCACCTGCCGAGCGTCAAGAGCTGGGAGCTGATGCTGGAGATCGGCGGAATCATCATTCCGACGGACATTCACGTGCCGTTGCTTGCACCGACAGCCGGAGCGCGCCTGGCAACGCTGGCGGTCGGCGACGGGCTCGAGCACTTCGCGGCCTGGCTCCGCGAGGCCGAAGCGACGTTCTGATTCGGAGCGCCTGCCGGCGACGCATGCGGCAAACTCCGCCGCCCGCCGGCAGGCGCAATTCGCGGTGCTGGTTCTGCGCAGCGACGCCAGGCTCTTGCTCGCGCGGTTGCAGCCGCGACCTACACCAGCCGCTCGCGGAGCGCCCGGCTCACCGCACCCGCCACGGTGTGCACCTGGAGCTTCGCATAGATGCTGCGCACGTGGCTCCGGACCGTGTCGATGCTGACGTCGAGCTCGGCCGCCGCGCCGCCGTAGCTCATTCCCCGCACCAGGCAGCGCAGCACGTCCTGCTCCCGCGGCGTCAGGCTCAACGATGCCGGTCCGCGCCGGCCGCCTGACGACCCGATGTCCCGCACCAGATCCAGCACTGTCCGCGCCACGCTGGCCGACAGCGGCGACCCGCCCTCCATCACTTCGCGCAGCCGGGAGAGCAGCTGGTCGGCGGGCGTGTGCTTGACGAGATAGCCGTCGGCGCCGGCGCAGATCGCCTCGAGAATCGACGCTTCCTGATCGAGCACCGTCAGCACGACGATCGTCAGGCCCGGCAAAAGCTCCTTCATGCGGCGGGTGCACTCGATCCCGCTCAGCTGCGGAAGATTGAGATCCATCAGCACCAGGTCCCACGGCCGCGCGCTTCCCACGCGGATCGACGCCTCGAGGGAGCCGAGCGCGTCGAAAGGGGACGCGAACGCCTGCACCAGGTCGAACTCCGGCGCATGCTCCAGCAGGATCTCCAGGCTGGTGCGATAGCGCGCGTCATCATCGATGGCGATCGTGCGGATCGTCATCCGTCCCTCGCGTGTCGTGAGTCCGGGAACCTGCCGCCCCGGCAGCATACGGGACTCGTCGACGGCACGGGATCGCATGGTCATGCGGGGCGTCACCGCTCCGGTTCGGCAGGCGCGCCCGCCGAGGACGCCGCGTGCACGTCAGGCGCCGTGCGGCGGCCGGCCTCGTACGCGCCCGACGACCGCCGCGCACGGATGTTTCGCAGGGAGAACCGCACGACGACGGCCGTCCCGTGCCCCGGTTTCGTCTCCCAGTCGATCGACGCCCCAATCTCCTCCGCGCGCCGTCGAATGGTGCCGAGCCCGAGCCCGCCACCGGGCGGCGCGGCCGGGTCGAATCCCGTGCCGTCGTCGGCGACGCGCATCTCCCACTGGCCCCCGGCGCGCCTGACGCCGAGCGTGACGCACCGCGCCCTGGAGTGGCGTGCGGCGTTATGCAGCGCCTCCAGGCCGAGCAGCATGAGGTTTCGCCGCGCCCGCGGGGAGAGGGGATCGGGCGGCCACGTGTCCGGGAATTCGGCGCGAAACTGGATGCCCTGCGCCGCCAGCAGATTGCCCCCCGCTTCAGCCAGGCGTGAGGCCAGCTCCGCCAGCGTGGACCGCCGCGCGTCCAGCGACCAGATGATCCCCGAAAGCGAGCCGCCGAGATCCTGCGCGGTATGCGC
The DNA here is from genome assembly GCA_035513015.1 of Gemmatimonadaceae bacterium. Lineage (GTDB taxonomy): Bacteria > Gemmatimonadota > Gemmatimonadetes > Gemmatimonadales > Gemmatimonadaceae > DATKCV01. The sequence goes on along the minus strand of DATKCV010000007.1, from coordinate 1,005 downwards.
GATGCGGCGCGCCAGATCGCGACCGCGTCCATCATCGAGCCCGCGGCTGGCGAGCAGGCCCGAGAGGATCCCGATGCTGCCGAGTCCCGACCCCATCTCGTCGTGCAGGTCCATCGCGATGCGTGTCCGCTCCCGCTCTAGGCCGATCAGGTAGCCGACGCGCGCTCGATAGGCAGCCCACAGAAGTAGCGATGCCGCGATGGCGAACGCCGCGACCGCCCAGAACGTCCGATACCAGGGTGGCCGCACTCGAAAGGCGAGCGCCGCCGGCTGCGCCGTCCAGCGCTCTCCATCGAGCGAGGCCCGAAGCTCGGCGCGATGCCGTCGCGGCTGGATGTCGATCCAGCGGAACCACGGCCGTCCCGACGCCTCCTGCCATCCGCCGCCTGGCGACAGTCGCACCTGGTAGCGCAGCCGTCCGGGATCGCGAAACGACAGGACGGCGAATCTCAGCTCGAGCCGATTACGCCGATACGGGAGCTCGATACTGTCGCCGATCGCCACCGGCTCTTCATCGATCAGCGCCTCCACCAGCTCCACGGGCGGCGTGTGCGCGGGCGGCGTCCTCGCGGCTGGCGGCACCTCGATGACACCGAGTGACGTCGTGATCCAGAGGGTACCATCCGCATCCTCCTGGAGGTCGCGCCCGCTCTCCAGCGGCAGGCCGTGCCACTCGCCTAACCGCTCCCTGACGAGCCACGGGCCGCCCGCCCCGTTCTCCTCCACGCGCCACACGACGCCGTGGCCGAGGAGCCAGACGCCGCCGGCACGCGACGGGATGAGGTTTAGCAGGGACATGGAAGGGAGCATGTCATTCCCGGCCGCTGGTCCCCATGCGCCGTCGCGCAGCGCGAGCACCCCTCTTCGGCCGGTTGCCGCCCAGATGCTCCCCGACGGCGTCTGGTGGAGCGCGAGAACGGTCCCCGCGTTGGGCAGGCCGGCACACTCCCACTCCCGAATGGCGTCCTGTGCGGTGACTGTGCCCGCGCACAGCATCGCCTCGCC
>DATKCV010000006.1:0-19089 GCA_035513015.1 Gemmatimonadaceae bacterium | reverse complement strand
CCCCCCACGACTCTGACCCCTTGATTCCCTGATTCAGAATCCGTTCGATCGGGGGACGACTCTCCGGCCGTTTGTGCCCGTTGACCCGCCACGCCCATTCGTGGGGACGCTTCACGCCGTTCCGCTCAACGACCCGTCACGCAGTCCTGCGCCCCAAAGACGCCGTTCAACCGTCGACCGCCTTCTCGATCCGCACCATTGCATCCTCCAGATGAATCCGCGTCATCCGGTCGATGCCCCGCCGCCTCAGCCCCGCCCGGATCTCCTCCCTGAGCAACGATAGCTGATCCCGCACCAGCGGCCGGATGTCCGACTGCCCGATGTGCAGATCGGCGTTCAACGGCGGATCGTCGTTCCGCCCGACGCGCAGATTCCCCGAGCCCGGCGGCGTCCAGTGCTGCGATGTCGCGTCGCGCAGCAGGTGATGCGCCTGATCCAGGTACGCCCGCTGAAGGTTGCGCCGATACGTGTCGATCGGGGCGCCCTGCCGCACTTCGCGCCATACCATCTCCCGCGTGTCGTCGAGCATCTGCGCCGGACGATACGTGGCGTCGCCGAGGAACGCCTCGTGCTCGATCATCCTGGCCAGTCGTGCGTGATTGAGCAGTCGCTGCACGGCCAGCTCCTGGTAGGCGCGGATGCGCTCGACGGCACCGGCGTGCTCGAGGCGGCGCAACAGGTCCGCGTCGAGGGCCCACGAAGGCGTGCGGAGCACGTGCTCGTCGATGAACCGCATTGCCTTGCGCTGATACTCCGGCTCGATCGGGGTGTACACGGCTCCCGGCTCGCCGTAGCGCTTGTGATGCGTCCACGAGCCGCCGACCGCAGCCGCCGCGTGCTCGGCGTAGCGGTTCCACTGCGTCAGGTTCTGGAGGTAGTGAGCCTCCAGCTCGTAGTAGTCGTCGCCATCTTTCAGCAGCCACGGCATCAGGTTGGAGGTCGCTGCTCGCAGATTCTGCATCCCGAGCGCCGCCGCCTCGACCGGATCAGCGGAGATCCCTTCCGTCATCCGATAGGGGTCCCACTCCACGTCCATCCCGAACTGTGCCGAGGCGAACCGGTACCACGCCGTGTCGGCGCGCTCGACGATCCAGCGGTTGAGCATCGGCAGCTCCGCATCGGCCGAGCGGGCCTCGATGATCGGGCGGTAGCCCCAGTAGACGGCGAACTTGTCCCACAGGCCGATGCGACGCTCCGGCGGGACGCCGTCGCCCGGCTGCGCCGCGTAGTTGTACCGCGTGCGCCCGACCGACGACGCCGAGTGACCCATGCGCGTGACGAAGTCGGGGTTGCGGATCGAGTCCACCGGATAGACGAAATTGGCGCGCTGGTTGTGCGGGAGCCCGACCGAGTGCGCGGTCTCGTGCGATACCACGTAGCGCAGCGCCTCGCCCATGTCCTCGCGCGACAGCTGGCTCACCTGGAAGTTCGGGTTGGCCGCCGCGAGCTGCGACACCAGCCACCACCGGAGGCGTTCCATGAGTCCGTGGTACATGTTGGTGTGGGCGCGGATCACCTCTCCAGAGCGTGGATCGACGACGTCGCCGCCGGAGTTCGCCGAGCGGGTGGGCGACGCCACGTAGCGGATCACCGAGTAGCGGGCGTCGAGCAGGCTGAATTCGGGATCCTCCTCTTCGGTCGGCGCGACGTGCACCTGGAGGGCGTTCCTGAAGCCCGCCAGCTCGAACGCCGCGTTCCACTCGAGGATTCCCTCGCGGAAGAAGGGGATCCACTCCGGCGGCGTAGCCGGATCGATGTACCAGACCCACGGGTTCACCGGCTCGACCAGCTCTCCGCGCAGGAAGGCCGCGGTGTCCCTCGGCTCGAGCCGGAAGCGCCGGATGTATCTGTCCGGCCGCACGCCCTGCCAGTCGCGCGAATAGTCGGTGCGCGAGAGCGCGCTGTAACCGACGCGCTCGTCCCAGTGCCGCGGCTGCATCGGCTCCTTCGGCAGCAGCACCATCGAGTGGTTGACCTCGAAGCTGAGCGACCCGCCGCGAGCGTTCGACGGCGGCTGGTCGGCGGCGTACGTGTGTACGACGCGGACCTCGACGTTGATCGGGAAGGTCCGCGCCCACTCGAGCCAGCTCCGCTCGCGGTCGAAGCTCCTGACGCCGAGCTGGGTCCGTCGCTGTCGCGGAAGCGAGAAGGCGGGGACGTCGCCGAGGTAAATCGGCGTGGCATCGATCACCGAGGAGCGGTCGCCGCGCGCGCGGACTGAGAAGGATTGCAGCACGGGCGGAAAGTTGGAGTTCTCCACCGCCAGCTGCACCGCCGAGCCCTCGCCGGCCGCCGTTTCGTGCGAGACTGCGCGCAGGTAGACGCGGTCGTCGCGCCGCTCCCAGCGGACCACCATGTTCGGTGCCATGCGATCGCCGCCATCGGCCAGCCCGTCCTGCGTCCGGGCATAGCGGCTCATCACGGCCATGTCGCGGCCGAGCAGGGAATCGGGGATCTCGAACAGGAGACGGTCGCCGACCCGGTGCACCTGGAACATCCCGCGGTCCGTTTGCGCGGAGGCGGGGATGACGGTTCGGTAGTCCTGCACCTGCGCTCGAGCCGGCGCCGGAACGAACGCCAGCGCGGCGGCCGCGGAGATGAGGACGACCATGTGAGCGGCGGCCGCGGAGACGAGGACGACCAGGTGGAAAGTGCGGCGCTTCCCCCTTTCGAGGCGTGATCGCGAAGCAGGCATGTCGGGACTCCAGCGCGTGCGGGGCGAATGACCGGGTGTCCGCTCCAGTGCCGTGGCGGCGTGGACGGCATCCGAGTTGGCGAGGCCCCTTACGTTATCCCGCGGGCGGAGCGAGTGTCAAAGTCGCAGGGCGGGAAACAAGGGACCGAATTCCACCGTACGTATCGTCGAACCCCGAGCCGAACCGCCCATGGATGGATTGGTCGCCGTTTTCATCTCGCTCATGCCGTTCTTCGCCATGCTTCCGCTGGCGGTCGCCGCCGTGCTGATCGTGGCGATCATCGCCAGCAGCCGTGTCCGCGACGCACTGGGGGAATGGTTTCGCCGACGGCTCCGGCTCGACCGACCGGCTCCCACTGACAAGCGAGATACCGACGAGATCGCGGGGGCCGTCAAGCGGCTCGATGAGCGCGTCGATTTCCTGGAGCGGCTGCTGACCGAGCGGGCCGGCTCGCGCCCGCACGGCAGCGTCCCGGCGAACGATGGCGGTGGCGGACGGCTCCAGCCATGAGCTAGCCTGTCATCGCATCCGGATCCACCCCTCTCGCGGAGACGCGTGAAGATGGCGCGTGCACGCATCGCACTCCGAACCATGCAGCCCGCCGTGATCTCCGCCGTGCTGCTCCTCGGAGCATGCGCGGCAGGCGACTCCCCGGCCGATGCGATCGTGGTTCGTGACAGCGCGGGGCTCGTCATCGTGGAGAACGATCTCCAGGGTCTCGACGCCACCTGCCGGGTCGGTGCCGCGCCGAACGTGAGCATCGGCGTCGCCGAGGGCGCGGCGGAGGAGCAGCTCTACCGCGTGTTCGGCGCCCGCCGGATGAATGACGGCCGGATCGCGCTGGTGAACCAGGGAAGTCAGGAGTTGCGATTCTTCGACCAGCAGGGCCGCTTCGTCTCCAAGACGGGACGGCGGGGTGGCGGACCAGGGGAGTTCCGCGACGCATTTCACCTGTGGGTACTGCCGGGCGACACGATCTGGGTGGGTGACTACCGGCCATGGCGCTATCTCGTCTTCGGACCGGACGGCGAGTTCGTGCGGACCGTGGTCCCCGAACCGCTGTACGTGAACTCGCCGTCGGCGATGACCGTGCTGGGCGATGGCCGCCCGGTGCTCGGCCGGGAGACGCGAGACCTCGGCGGTGGAACGCGATTCGAGCCCAGGCACATCGCGATCGTGGTCCACCGCCCCGACGGCTCGCTTGCCGACACCATCGGCGTGTATCCGAACGGCCGGTGGGGTCAGATGGAGGATCATCAATCCGCCATGTTCATCTTTCCGCTGTTCGAGTCGTTCATGCACCTGACGAGCATCGGCGATCTCGTGGCGATCGGACACGGATCGGCGGCCGAGCTGTCGCTCCTCGCCGGGGATTCGGCGCTACGCGTCCAGCGCATCGTACGCTGGACGACCGCTGACCGCGCGATCTCATCGCGTGAGATCGACGCGGAGCGGCGACGCATCGCTGCGCCGTACGCGGACATGCCGGCAGCGGATCGCCGCCGGTTCGTCGATCCCCTGGTGAGCCCCGAGCGGCCGGTAGCCGACCGGTTTCCGGCGTTCAACCGGCTGATCGGCGGCCGCGACGGAAGGCTCTGGGTGCGCGAGTTCCCGCTGCCGAGCGCACCCGCGAGGCACCGCTGGCTGGCGTTCGATGCGGCGGGGCGCTTCCAGTGCGCCGCCGCCATGCCCGCGTTCAACCAGGTGCTCGAGCTCGGGGACGATTACCTACTCGTGCTCGACCGGGACGAGCTTGGCGTCGAGCGCGTACTCCAGTACCGGCTGGGGAGACCGGGAGAGACGATCGATGACGACGCCCGGCCGGCGGAGCGGTAGCGTGGCGTCTGCCGTTACTTCGGCGTGAAGGTATGCGCTCCGGTTGACTCGCGGCGCGGGCGCGTTATCGTCCGGACATCCACCGCACACACCTCATCGCGGGGAGAAGCCCATGCCAGCGATTACGCTCCGGGTGAACGGCCGCGCCCACGAGATCGACGTCGAGCCCGACACCCCGCTCCTCTGGGTCCTGCGCGACACCCTCGGGCTCACCGGCACCAAGTACGGTTGCGGCATCGCCACCTGCGGATCGTGCACCGTCCACGTGGCCGGTCGCGCTGTCCGCTCCTGCACCATGCCGGTGTCCGCGGTCGGCATCGCCGCCGTGACGACCGTCGAGGGGCTTTCGCCCGACGCCACGCACGCCGTACAGAAGGCGTGGATAGCCGAGGAGGTCCCGCAGTGCGGCTATTGCCAGTCGGGGCAATTGATGTCCGCTGCCGCGCTGCTCTCGTCGAACGCGTCGCCGAGTGATGCCGACATCGACCGCGCGATGGCCGGCAACATCTGCCGCTGCGGCACCTACGACCGGATCCGGCGCGCCGTGCACCGCGTTGCACGGGAGGGCTGAGCCATGGGAGCCATCACGAAGCTCGACCGCCGCGACTTCCTCAAGCTCGGCGCCATCGCGGGCGGCGGGCTGCTGCTCGGCGCCTACGTTCCCGATTCACGCGGCGCCGCGCCGGAGGCGGGATCCTCGTCGCCGTTCCAGCCCAACGTCTTCCTGCGCATCGACACCGATGACACGGTGACGATCTGGGTGGCGCGCTCGGAGATGGGTCAGGGTGTGCGGACCGCGCTCCCGATGATCGTCGCCGACGAGCTCGATGCGGACTGGAGCCGCGTACGGATCGAGCAGGCGGACGCGCATCCGAGCAAGTATGGGCGGATGATGACGGTGGGGAGCACCAGCGTGCGCGGTGGGGCCTGGATGCCGCTGCGTCAGGCCGGCGCGGCGGCGCGGGCGATGCTCATGGCGGCCGCCGCGGCGCGATTCGGAGTGCGCGCCGGAGAGTGCCGCACCGAGCGGGGGCGGGTCCTGCACGATGCATCGGGCCGGTCGGCGACGTACGGCGAGCTGGCCGAGGCAGCCGCGGCATTGCGGGTGCCGGCGCGGCCGCCGCTGAAGGACCCGTCGGCGTTCAGACTCATCGGCACCAGCCCGCCGCTCGTCGACACGCGCGACAAGGTGACCGGGCGCGCCCTCTTCGGTGCCGACGTGCGCGTTCCCGGGATGCTGTTCGCGACCGTGGTACACCCACCGGTGTTCGGCGGGCGCGTCGCATCGTTCGACGCCTCGCGTGCACTGAGGGTGTCCGGCGTGCGGCATGTGGTCGAGGTGTCGCAGGGTGTGGCCGTCGTCGCCGACGGTACATGGGCCGCCTTCCGAGGTGCGCGAGCCCTCGACATTCGGTGGAACGACGGCGCGTTCGCCATGAGCACGCCGGAGATCTTCGGGGAGCTGGCCCGGCTCGCCGAACGGCCCGGCGCCGAGGCGAGGCGGGAGGGCGACGCGTCCGCCGGCCTCGCCCGGGCCACGCGGCGTTTGCAGGCTACGTACGAGGCGCCGTACCTCGCCCACGCGACCATGGAGCCGATGAACTGCACCGCCGACGTGCGCGCCGACCGGTGTGAGATCTGGGTGCCGACGCAGAACCCGCAGGGGACGCAGAGCACCGCCGCGCGGCTCACCGGGCTGCCCGTCGAAGCCGTGACGGTGCACGTCACCCATCTCGGCTGCGGTTGGGGGCGACGCAGCCGGACCGATTTCGTCGAGGATGCCGTCGAGACGTCGATGAAGGTCGGGGCGCCGGTACAGCTCGTGTGGACGCGCGAGGAGGACATGCAGCACGACTTCTACCGGCCGGCCGCCCATCATCGCCTAGAGGGCGGCCTCGATGCCGACGGCCGCCTGAGCGCGCTCCACGTGCGGATCGCCGCCCAGGCGATCTCGGGCGGGCGACCGATCGATGGGCCGGCCGTGGCCTCGGTGGCCGATACTCCGTACGCGATCCCCAACCTGCTGGTCGAGTACTGCCGCGCCGAGCTCGGCGTACCCGTCGGCTACTGGCGTTCGGTGGGACCGTCGCAGAACACGTTCATCCTGGAGAGCTTCATCGACGAGCTGGCGCACGCGGCTGGGCGCGACCCGGTCGAGATCCGTCGCGAGATGCTCGGTGGGCATCCACGGCTGGCCCACGTGCTCGAGCTGGCGGCGCGCGAATCGGGGTGGGGAACGCCGGCGGCGGCCGGGCGTGCACGCGGTGTGGCGCTGGTCGAGGACAAGGGCGGACTGGTGGCCGAGGTCGCCGAGGTTTCCATCGCCGACGGACGCCCGCGAGTGCACCGGGTGACCGTCGCCGCGGATTGCGGGCGGATCATTCACCCGGGGATCGTGGAGGCGCAGCTCGCCGGGTCGGTGGTGGCGGGACTCACCGCCGCACTCTACGGAGAGATCACGATCGAGCGCGGACGGGCGGTGCAGGGGAACTTCGACGGCTATCGCATGCTGCGCATGGGCGAGATGCCGCAGATAGGTGTGCACATCGTGCAGAGCGCCGAGGAGCCGGGCGGCGTCGGCGAGCCGGCAGTGCCGCCCATCGCGCCGGCGGTCACCAATGCGCTGTTCGCGCTGACTGGGCAGCGGATCAGGCGGCTGCCGATCGTCCTCGACACCGGGCGGGCGGCGACGCCGATGTGACGGACGAATTGGACGAATTGGACGAACGAGACGAACGGGACGCCAAGCGGACGGCGCTCCAATTCGTCCAATTCGTCCAATTCGTCCAATTCGTCGGTGTCAGGGCACCGCGCCAGCCGCAGCCAACTCCCTCCGCAGGGCGGGGTGGCGTTCCCACACCCAGTAGCCCATGGCGGCGATGGCGACGATGTTGGCACTCGCGACGGCGAAGAAGCCGATCGCGTCGAGCACCCATTGACCGATGCCGCTGATCGTGCCGAGGAACAGGGCCTCGAGCACGATGAACGACAGCAGCGCCATCAACCACATACCCGGTGCCCGCTCGATCCGCCCGGCTGTCCATTCGAGCGCGATACCGACGACGGCGAAGGCGGACAGGTGCAGCACGGTGTACGCAGCCACGACCGGTAACGTTACCTGCACACCTGCCGGACTGTCGGCTCCGAGGAAGAACACCGATCCCAGTGCGGCAGGGGTGAACAGCGGGCGTCCCATCGCCAGGTCGATCCCCAACATCCACAGTGCCACCGCGACCGCCCCGATGGCGCCCGTGATCAGTCCGCGCTCGAGCAGCGGGAAGTCGCGCAGGGTCCGGATTCCGAGCGGTTCCTCGCTCTGGAAGGCGCGATGCAGGTACACCATCATCGCCATGCCGCCGGCCAGGTTGGCGGCGAGCACGTGGACGGGCGGTAGCACGGCCAGCGCGCCGGTGCCGGTGAGGAGAAGCGCGCCATAGTGAACGCCGTCGAGCACGCCGATACCGAACACGGCGCCGAGCGCCAGCCCCGGCGCGATCCCCGCCGCCCGCAGCGCCGCGGCCGCGCCCATCCCGAGCCCGGCGAAGACGGCGTAGTGGATGATCGTGTACGACGCCACGAGCAGCGGGCCCGGGTCCCGCGGGGCGCCGAGCAGCGCGCTCGCCAGCAGCAGCGGTGTTCGCAGCGGCTGGCCGGCGGCCAGATCCACGATGAGGAACCAGAGCGCGACGACCGAACCGGCGAGAACGCCAGCGATGGCGCCGTGCGCGAGCGTGTGCGACCGGGATGGCTGCATGATCCGCCTCCGTGCGTGATTACGCGAGTCTACCACTGCTGCGCTCCCGTCCACGATGGGGCGAGAAGGGCGGGGCGGCAATGGCAAGGACAGGGAAGCAGCCTCGTAATTCGTGTGCTACCGCAGCCGACCAGGGGGACCGGCGAGTACCGGGATGCCCGGCGGACCACCGTGCACCGCGCGCAGCGCATTCACGCGGCCGAGTCCGTAGAACGGATCCTTGCCCGGCTCACCGAGGTCGTCGGCCGACTGGAGCAGCCGCGCCTCCAGCTGCGCCGGATGCATCGGTCCGAGCTTGCCCACGATCAATGCGGCGACTCCGGCCACCGCCGGTGACGCCATCGAGGTGCCATAAGCCCAGCAGAAGGCGAAGTTCGGCGGCACGGCCGTGCCTCGACACGGCGCCATCACCATGTCCATCACCCAGCAGAACTGCACGACCGTTCCGGCGGGATGGCGGGGCAGCACGCAGATCTCGTTGCCGGGCCACACGAAGTCGCCGCCGGGACCGGCGAACGTGACCGCGCTCCGCCCGAAGTTCGTGTACGAGGCGGGGCGATCGTAGTTCGTCGCGCCCAACCCGAACCCGAACGGGCCCGTCGCCGAAACGGCAATCACATGGGTGCTCTGGGCCGGGACGAAAACGATACCTGCAGTGGCGTCGAGGTCAACCGCGTCGTTGCCCAGCGCCGCGATGACCGTGACGCCGCGCTGGCGCGCGTACGTCGTAGAGCGGTTCAGCGCATTGAGAAGGGCCGCCGCGTTTGGGCCACCCTTCTGGATCAGGGCTCCGAGGCTCATGTTGATGATGTGCGCGCCGGCGCCGCCCTCGTCGATCGGCGTGGCTGCATAGTAGATGCCGTTGATGATCCACGAGAAGGCGCCGCTGCCGCCGTGCAGCACCTTCACTCCGATGATCGTCGACTGCGGGGCGATCCCAACCGTGCCAAAGTTGTTCGCCGGCGCGGCGACGATGCCGGCTACGTGGGTGCCGTGCCAGAAAGTGCCGAGGTCAGTGTTGAACGGCTGCCCCGGAACGAACGAGGCGGAGCGCGCCACATCGAGGTTGGGCGCTATATCCGCGTGGAGGTGGTAGATCCCCCCATCGAGGATCGCCACGCGAGCGCCGGCGCCCTGCGCGCCAGTGGCCCAGGCGGCAGGCGCGCTGATCGCATCGGGCGCCCACTGCACCGCGCGGAAGGTCTCGTGTCCGCCGATCTGGTGCGCCTGATCACGGATCTCGACCTGCTCCGCCGTAGTCTCGACCACCGGCATGTGCGGGTCGTTGAACTCGAGAATCATGTCCTCGGCGACCGTTCCGATGCCGGGTATGCGGCCGGCGCGCTCCAGGAACCGCGGATCCGTCGAAGTCACGACCGCGACCCCGATCCCGTCCATCGACGACGTCAGCGTCCCGCCGGCGTCGCGTACGCGGGACGCGAGCCCTGCTGGAAGCGTCAAGCCGTTCGAGAGGAGTACGTAAGTCTTGCCCTGCGCCGCCAACATCGAAAGGCTCGGAGCGTGTTCCGGCGAGGTCGTTGGGCGTTCGCCGCATGCGGTGAACACGACCGTCCCAAGGACGGCGAGAGCCACTACGTTGACGCGCATGTCGTTTCTCCGGGTGGCGGCAAGCGGAATCTGACCGAACTTAGTGATGACCAGCACGCCAGACTTGTAGACCAGATCACACGGAGTCAAGCGAATATGGCAGAGTCCGCTTATCGGTATTGCGTCGTTCACTCGTATCGCAGTGCCTGCATCGGCTCCACCTGAGACGCCCGGCGCGCCGGCAGATAGCCCGCGCCCAGGGCAACCAGCGTCAGCAGCAGCGCTGCCAGGGCTACGACCAGCGGATCGTGTCCCTCCAGCTCGAACAGCAGCGATCTCGCCAGTCGTCCCAGCGCGAGCGCCGCCGCGATCCCGATCACTCCGCCGATCACAGTCATGATCGCGACCTGCCGGAGTACCATCGCGCGCACACGACCGCCGTCCGCGCCGAGCGCCATTCGCACCCCGATCTCCCGGGTGCGCTGGGCCACCGTGTAAGCCAGCACGCCGTACAAGCCGACCGCGGCCAGCAGCGTCGCCAGCAGCGCGAACGACGCCGCGAGCATGCTGATCATCCGGTCGAGGAACACGTTGTCGCGCACCTGCTGTCGCATCGTCTTCAGGTCCTCGACCGGGAGGTTCGGGTCGAGCCGGCCGATGACCGACGGGATCGTCCGGAGGAGCTGATCGGGCGCCATGCCGGTGCGGACGTAGAAGTTCATCGCGCCAATGTTCGGGTTCTGGCGATACGGCGTGAAGAACAGCGGCGGAATCTGCTGCTTGACCTCGCTGTACTTGGCGTCCTGGACCAGACCGACGATCTCGGTGTCGAGCTCGTCGGTCCCTCCGCTCGCCATCCGCTTGCCCACCGCCTCGCGTCCGAGATTGAACTTGCGCGCGAACGTTTCGTTGACGACGGCCACCTTGCGTGCCTCGCCGGCATCGGCGACGGTGAACTCGCGCCCCGCCAGCAGTGGAATCTCGAGTGTCGCGAAGTAGCCGGGCCCGATCTCGCTGTACCGTGCGCTGGCGTCGGTGTCCGGCTCGCGGCGGAACCCTTCCACCGAGACGTCGCTCCCCCAGTTGCTGCCGGCGATGAGCGGCACGCGGGACGCCGTCACGCTGGTCACGCCCGGGATGGCGGCCAGCTCCTCCTCGACCCGCTCGAACAGTGCACGCGACCGCGCGCTCTCGTAGCCGTTGAGCGCCGGAGAGATCGCGAAGCCGACCAGGTTCTCCACCCGGAGCCCGAGGTCCACCCGGCTGACGTTGGCCAGGCTGCGGACGAACAGGCCCGCGGAAATGAGCAGCGCCATCGACAACGCGATCTGCGCGGTGACGAGCGACAGGCGGAAGCGCGCAGCCGCGCGGGCGCCCGACGGCTGCCCGGCGTTGGCGCGGATCGTCGTGATCAGATCCGATCGCGTGCTGTGCAGAGCCGGGAAGATGCCGAACAAGAGCCCCGTGCCGAGCGACAGCGCGGCGGCGAACGCGAGCATCGACGGCCGAAGCTCGAGCTGAACCGTCGCGGCTGCATCGGGCGGCAGAATCGAGCCGATCAGCGACAGGGTCCAGCTGGCGACGAGAAGGCTGGCGATCCCGCCGAGCGCGGCCAGCACGATCGACTCGGTCATGAGCTGAGCCAGGAGGTGCCGGCGGTTGGCGCCGAGCGAGAGCCGCACCGCCATCTCCAGCGACCGGTTGGCGCCCCGGGCCAGCAGGAGATTGGCGATGTTGGCGCAGGCGATGAGGAGCACGACGGCGGTGATCGCGAACAGCAGGATCAGCGGAACGCGCGCCTCTCCGTGTACCGAGCTCTGTCCCCGCCGGCCGTCGGCGAGGATCACGTCCTTGGCCCGGAAGCGGGCCATCGCCTGCTCGCTCAGCCCCTGCTGGAGCGGGGCCTCGACTTCGTTGATGATCGGCTTGTAGACCGCATTCACTGCCGTCTGCGCCTGCTCGATCGTCGCGCCGGGCCTCAGCCGCGCGAAGAGATACGCCCAGTAGCTGCGCCGGTTCTCGAACGCGGTGAACCCTGGCGACATGACGCCCCGCATCGAGATCGGCACATAGACGCGGGGCGACGCACCGAGCGTCGTGCCCTCGAACCCCCGCGGCGCCACGCCGACGATGGTCATCGGCTGTCCGTTGACGACGATCGTCTCGCCAAGTACTTCCCGGCTGCCGCCGAGGCGCGTCAGCCAGTAGGCGTGGCCGAGCACGGCCACGAAGTGTCCGCCGATCGTCTCGTCGTCGGCCGGTGTGAGCAGCCGCCCCATCGCCGGCTGCAACCCGAGCAGCGGAAAGTACGAGCCCGACACGAGCACCCCGTCGCCGTTCAGCGTCTGGCCGCGGTAGGCCAGGTTCACGCTGAAGATGCGATGCGCTGCAACCCCGACGAACAGCGTCTGCGCTTGCTCGAGATCGCGGAACATCGCGTAGCTGAAGATCTCGTCGCAGCCGCCGGCCTGGTTGCACGACGTCGAACCCGGCGACGGTCCCGGCGCCGCGAGATTCACCAGCCGCTCGGGCTCGTGGACCGGGAGCGGCCGGAGGAGGAACTGGTCGAACAGGGAGAAGATCGCCGAGTTGGCGCCGATACCGAGGGCCAGGGAGAGCACGGCTACGGCGGTGACGAACGGTGCCTTGAACAGCGTGCGGAATGCGAGCTTCAGGTTGCGCATGACGGTCCCATTCAGAGGAGTGCTGATCTGCCCCATCCGGCGATCATGGCGAGGCCCCCGAGCCACGACCGCGGCCGGTCCGGCGAATCCGGGGCCGGGACTCGAATCTCGCCGCGCCGCCGCCTCTTGTCACGCGGGCGGGCGGGCGGCATCCTCCCCTGCGGCGTGGCCAGTTCCTTACGGTTTCCCCCAGGATTCGGTGTCACCACGGCACGCGCTACGACCTTTGGAGGCGCGCATGGCTTACGACGCGGAGTCCGGAGCGGGGCCGGGAGGCGCCCGCCACATCGTGCTCTGGGTAGCGCAGGCGCTCCTCGCCGTGGCGTTCGGCTCGGCCGGGCTGCTGAAGCTCTCAATGCCGATGCCACAACTGATCGAGATGCTCGTCTGGCCGTCGGCGCTTCCGCCCGAACTCGTCCGGACCATCGGTGCCGTCGAGCTGATCGGGGCAGCCGGTCTGATCATCCCGGCGGCGACGAGAATCGTTCCGTGGCTGACGCCGATCGCCGCGCTGGGGCTGTCGGTCATCATGGCGCTCGCGATCGTGTTTCACATCGCCCGCGAGGAGTGGGCGGCGCTGCCGATCAACCTGATCTTCATCGCGATGGCGGGGTTCATCGTGTGGGGGCGGTCGGTCAGGGCACCGATACCGGCGCGTCGGTGACGAGAATGCCCCACCAACACCAGGAGCGTGACCATGGCGGGCGGTGCAGCAGCAGCGGCAGCGGCGGCGGTCGCCCGAGCGACCAAGGCGTCGGGGGTCATCGTGCGAGTCCAGCCGGTGGACTTCATGCGTATTCTCGAGCGCGCGGAAGCGCCGCTGGTGGTCGTTGCCGAGGGCGGTGTGTTCCGGCGGCACGTGAAGTACCTCACCAGCTACCGCGGACTGGCGTTCTTCACGAAGAGCGATGGCCAACTGGTGCTGCCGCGCCAGTGCGAGGTCGTGGTCGCCGACAAGATCTGGATTCCCGATTGAGCGCCGCGTAGCCCGTTCGCGAGGTCCGCATGTCGGAGTCATCATCGTTCGGAACGGTCACGACCTGCCGCTCGTGCGGGGGCCGGATCCTCGCCGCGAGCGAGGTCTGCCCCAGGTGTGGCGTGCGACAGTTCGGAACGCCCTCCGTGCCGGAGGCCGTCGCGCTCGAGCCCCTGGCGAGCGACAAGCGCGTACTCCCGACGTTCCTGTTCTGTCTGTTGCTCGGCGTCTTCGGCGCCCACCGCTTCTACGTCGGTCGGAAAGGGACCGCGGTGCTCCAACTGCTGACGCTGGGCGGCCTCGGCATCTGGATGCTGATTGACATGGTGATGATCCTCGCCGAGGCGTTCAAGGACGGCAGGGGGCGGCCGATCACGGAATGGGTGTGACCCGTACCGCCGTAGTGGCGGCACACGACTGAACGATGGAGCTTTCAGGGCGGAGCGGGGTTCGATGGTCGTGCGGCACGGCTCCGGCCAGGGTGCCGAGCCCGCTTCGGGATCCTTCCTGCCTTGGCCGCCAGCGAGCGTGTCGACACGTCGTTGCGTTCCGCCGCTCCGGTTTTCACGTTTCAGCGATCGCCTTCCGCGATCCCGCAGCAACTCCTTCACCGGCTTCCCCATGAGCTCTTCCACGTCGATGCGCGCGGTTCTCCCGCTCGCCCTTGCGCTGGCCATTGCCCCGGCAGCGACGGCGCAGCGTCCGGTCACGACCGCGGCTCCGGCCGCGGCGGCGACCGACATCAACATCGCGTTCGAGCGCTACACACTTCCGAACGGCCTGACCGTCATCCTAGCGCCCGATGCGTCCACGCCCCAGGTGGCGGTGGACGTGTGGTATCACGTCGGATCGAAGAACGAGGTGCCCGGACGGACGGGGTTCGCCCACCTGTTCGAGCACGTGATGTTCACGGGCTCGGGGCACGTGCCGTACGGGCTGCACGACCGGCTGACCGAAGGCGTCGGCGGGAACAACAACGGATCGACGAGCAACGACCGAACGAACTACTACCAGACCGTTCCATCGAACTATCTGGAGACGATGTTCTGGCTCGAGGCCGACCGCATGGGATTCCTGCTGGAGACCCTCGACACCGTCAAGTTCGTCGCGCAGCGCGACGTGGTGCAGAACGAACGACGCCAGGGGGTGGACAACCAGCCCTATGGAAGAGCGTTCGAGATCATGGCGAGCGCGATGTACGCTCCGTCGCACCCGTATTCCTGGCCGGTCATCGGCTACATGACCGACCTCCAGGCGGCATCGCTGGAGGACGTCAGGGCATTCTTCCGCACGTACTACGCACCGACCAATGCGACGATCGCGATAGTCGGGGATTTCCAGCCCGCCGAGGCCCGGCGTCTGGTCGCGAAGTACTTCGGCGACCTGCCGCGCGGACCGGCGATCACGCGTCCGGCCGTGGCACCGCCCTCGCTGACCGGTGAGCAGCGGCTCGTCTACGAGGACCGGGTGCAGGTCCCGCGATTGTACCTGCGCTGGCCCACGGTCGGCACGACGCACGACGATACCTACGCGCTGACCTTCCTCGGCGAGGTGCTGACCGCGTCGCGCACGGCACGGCTCACCAAGGCGCTGGTCTACGACGCCCAGTCGGCGGCCAGCGTGTCGGCCGGCCAGGGAAGCCGCGAATCCGTCGGCGAGTTCGCGATCACGATCACGCCGCGCCCCGGGAACACACTGACCTCGCTGGAGGCGGAAACCGATTCGGTGATCGAGCGCCTCAAACGAGAGGGACCGACCGAGGAGGAGATGGCCAAGGCGAGAGCGGGGATCGAGTTCGACTTCGTCAGCTCGCTCGAGTCCAATCTGGGCAAGGCCGAGATGCTGCTGTCGGGGCAGGTCTTCCACGGCGATCCGGGCCGGTTCCGAACCGACTACGCGCGCTATCGTGCCGTGACCGCCGCCGACGTGCACCGTGTCGCCCGCACGTACCTCGGGGGGAACCGGGTCGTGCTCAGCGTCGTCCCGCAGGGGCAGGCGGAGCAGGCGGCGAAGCCCGACAAGAGCATGAAGGTGACCGTGAGCCCGGATGGCGGGCGCTACATCCTCGGGAGCGATCGATGACGACCGTACGGATTCTCTCGCGCGGCGCGGCCGCGCTCGGCCTCACGCTGGCCTCACTGGCGACGCCGCTGGCGGCGCAGCGGACCGCGCCTGCCCCGGCGGCGCTCGACCGTACCGTACAGCCGGCCGCCGGCCGCACGCCCGAACTGCGAGTCCCGGCATGGGAGCGCACGCGGATCTCCAACGGTGCGGAGATCATCATCACCCAGAAGCGCGACCTGCCGCTGGTAGCGTTCAGCGTGAACTTCGTCGGCGGGGCAGCCAACTTCGAGTCACCGGACAAGCTCGGCGTGGCGTCGATGACGGCGGCGATGCTTCTCGAGGGCACGACGTCGATGACCGGAGAGCAGCTGGCCGACGCGATGCAGATGCTCGGCACGCAGATCGGCACGGGGATCGGTAGCGAATCCGGCACGATCACGTTCACCGCGCTGAAGGACCGGTTCGAGCCTGCACTGGCGCTGCTCGCCGACATGCTCATGGCGCCGAGCTTCCCCGAGGACGCTCTCGAGCGGCTGCGGGCGCGGCGGCTGGTGGCGCTCACGCAGGCGAAGGATCAACCCGGCGCGATCGCCGCCAACGTCTTTTCGAAGGTGCTCTACGGTGACCAGCACCCGTACGGAAGCGTGATCACCGAGGAGACGATCTCGGCGATCACCCGCGACGACATCGTGGCGTTCCACCGCGCGTACTTCCGGCCGGGGCGGGCGGTGATCACCGTGACCGGCGACGTCCAGCCGGGCGCCGCGCGGGCGGCGGTCGAGCGCGCGTTCGTGCGCTGGCAGACGGGTGGCGACCGGCCGAGCTTCCAGTATCCGCCGGCGCCGGCTCCACGTCCGACCACGATCTACCTCGTGGACAAGCCCGGCTCGGCGCAGTCGGTGTTCGCGATCGGCCACCCCGGTCCGGCGCGCGACACGCCCGACTACTTCGCGATCACGGTGATGAACCACATACTGGGCGGGCTCTTCCAGTCGCGGCTCAATCACAACATCCGCGAGGTGAAGGGGTGGAGCTACGGGGTGCGCTCGTCGTTCGCTCACGGTCGCGGGCCGGGGCCGTTCCAGGCGGGCGGCGGGATCATGACGGCGAAGACCGACAGCGCGCTGATCGAGTTCATGCAGGAGCTGCGCGGCGTCCAGGGTGGAGAGCCGTTCACCGAGGACGAAATCACCCAGGGCAAGGAGTCGCTGATCCAGAGCCTGCCGCGGCGTTTCGGGTCGGTGAACGGGATCGGCGGCGCGGTGGCCACCCTCTACGTGCAGGGGCTCCCGGAGCGGTACTACCAGGAGTTCGCTTCCAGGATCGACGCGGTCACCAGCGAGGACCTCGTTCGCGTGGCGCGGCAGCACATCGATCTCGAGCGTTTGAACATCGTGATCGTCGGTGATCGGGCGGCGATCGAGTCTCCGCTGCGGGCTACCGGGATCGCTCCGGTAGTGCTGCTGGATCTCGGTGGACGGCCGGTGCCTACGCCCTGACTCCGGATCTGTGCCGGGTGAGCTCATCAAGTCGTCGGCGGCGGGGCTTCACTCCGTCGTCGCCGGCGGGTGGGCGGCTCACTCCGTCGGCGCATGCGCTTATACGCTGCGAGCCCGCGGCCTGCGGAGTCAGAGCCTCTCGTAGTTCGAATTCCGCGGTCTCTTGCTACGCGCAAGCGCCTCCTCCATGAGCCGCCCACCCGCCTGTGCCGAAGCCTGATCCGGTCAGGCGCGCACTGGCGTGGGGGCCCGGCGCTCGGGTCCGCGCGTTCCCCGCGTTCGCCTCGCGGCGCCCGTTTCCACGATGGTCAGGTCGGGTGGTGGGTCTGCGTGCGCCGGCTCGACCGCACGCTGGGGTTGCAGCAGGAAAGGTGGCGCGCGCACCGTCGTCGGGTGTGCTCCCGGTTGCCCCGCGGCTCCAGGGCTCGACGGATGTCAGCTCGCGTGGGTCCGGAGCAGCGCGTGGTAGCGTGGGTGTTCGCGGATCGGGTCCCAGTGCGGATCCAGCCGCAGCAAGTGCATCGCCAGCCCGGGGGGACGTTGAGCGACCAGCCGCTCGACGCGGTCGAGGGCCGCGTCCGTCTCGCCGAGTCGCGCGAGGATCTTCGCCGCGCCGACTGCCACCCTCGGGCTCAGGTACATGTCCTCGCGGTAGATCGGACAGTTCTCGAGCCAGCGCACTTCGTCGAGCGCCTGCTCGCGACGACCCAGGCCGGCGAGCGCCATGCCGCGCGCCTGGTGCAGCGGCCAGTCGTCCCGGTATACGCGGATCGCGGAGTCGATCGTCACCAGCGCGTCTTCGTATGCCGCGCGCGCCGCGATCGAGTCGCTCCGGAGCTCGTACGCCCACGCCTTCCACAACGAGAGCGGGGTGTAGGCGGTGACCGACTGGAGCACCGGACCAGGAGCGCGCTCCAGTACGCGCAGGAGGCTGTCGGCGCGGCGCTCGAAGTGCAGCAGGCGAGCGCGCAGAAGTACGTCGGTCTCGCCGCCCAACCCGGGCCTCTGCGAGAGCTCATCGATGACGGCGCGAAGCGTGTCGAGCTGACCCTGCCACGCGAGGTAGTACCATCCCTTATTGATCGCGGGGGGTTCGAGATCCGGCGCGATGCGCAGCGCCCGGTCGAACCACTGGATCGCCTCGGCGAACCGGCCCATCCTGCCGTACGTGCCGCCGCCCTGATCCCACAGCAGATCGGCGTTGCGCGGGTCGAGTGCAACCGCTCGCTGGAACGGCTCTACGAACTCGTCCCACTCGCCGAGTCGGCGGTGCGTCTGCGCGATCCACCGCCAGACGGCCGGATCATTGGGACTGAGCCGGGCGGCGATGCGGAGGTGCTCGAGCCCCTGTCGCGACTTCACCTGACCGACCGCGTACACGTGCGCCATGCTGATGTGCGCCTCCGCCAGATCCGGCGCAAGCCGCTGCGCGATCTCCGCCGCATTGCGCTGGCGGGCGAGCCGCGCCGGCGTCATGTCGTAGCGCAGCCAGTACATGAACCCGTGCACGGCGGAGAGCGACGCGTGCGCCTGCGCGAAGTCGGGATCGAGCGCCAGCGCCTGCTCGTACAGCCGCTCGGCGGCCTCGAACGACTCGCGCAGCATCCCGGGGCGACGCTGGTGGTCGCGCCCCTGAAGGTACAGCAGGTACGCCTCGGCCTTTTCCGTCGGCACCGCCGTCAGCGCGCCAGCCTCGGCGTTGGTGAGCGCCGCGCCAACGGTGGCGACGATCTGCTGCGCGACCTCGCTCTGGATGGCGAACGCGTCGTCGAGCGTGCGATCGTACTGCTGCGTCCAGAGTGGTGCGCCCGTCGCGGCGTCGATCAGACGGATGTTGACGCGCACCCGGCCCTCGAGAACTTGCACGCTTCCTTCCACGACGCTGCCGACCTGCAGCTCCCTCGCGACCTGCGAGATCGGCGGCGGGTTCGGACCGTCGTAGCTCATGACCGAGCTGCGACCGATGACCTGAAGCGCCGGCACCCTGTACAGCTGCCCGAGCACCTCCTCGTGCAGGCCACCGGCGAGGTAG
>DATKCV010000005.1:0-28359 GCA_035513015.1 Gemmatimonadaceae bacterium | reverse complement strand
CCGCCGGCGGCACCACGGGGAGCGAGGCGGCGGCGCTCGGTGAGCAGGGTGACCGTGCAGCGCTCGAGCACGCGGTAGCGACGGATCACGCCGTCGCCGCCGCGGTGGAGCCCCGCGCCCCCCGAGCCTCGCCGGACGGCGTATTCGTCGATCCGGATCGGGCAAGCCGTCTCCAGCGACTCGATCGGTGTGTTGCGCGTGTTGCTCATCCCGACGTGAACGGCGCTCGGCCCGCGGGCGTGGGGACTCGCGCCCTGGCCGCCGCCCAGCGTTTCGTAGAACGTCCAGCCCGCGCCGCCGAAGGTGATGTTGTTCATGGTGCCCTGTCCCTGCGCGGGCACGGGGAGTCCCGCGTCGGCGAGGGCGGCGCCGATCGTGTCGGCGATCCGCTGCGATGTCTCGACGTTGCCCGCGGCAACCGCCGCCGGCCAGCGGGCGTTGAGCACCGTGCCCTCCGGTGCAATGAGCTCGATCGCGCGGGCGATGCCGTCGTTCGTCGGCACGTCCTCGTCGAGCAGCGTGCGTAGCGCGAAGACGGCGGCCGCGCGAGTAACGGCCAGCGGGCAGTTCACGTTGCCGCGCACCTGCTCGGCGGTTCCGGTAAAGTCGAGCCGCAGCCGACCGCCGGCGATCGTCGCCCGCACGACGATCTGTACGGGAGAGTCGCTCGTTCCATCGCCTTCCAGCGCATCCTCGGCCCGGCCGGCGCTTCCATCGAGCTGCTCCAGCCGGGCCAGTGCGCGGCGCTCCGTGTAGTCGAGCAGTGCATCGACGGCGTCGTCGAGCACCCCGGGACCTTCGCTCGTCCGGAGCGCGCGCCAGCCCGACGCTCCGGCAGCGCAGGCGGCGCGCTGTGCAGCGAGATCTCCCCGCCTCTCCCCGGGGGTGCGGACGTTGGCGAGCAGCAGAGCGAGGATCTCCTCGTTCCACCCGCGCGAGGAAGCGATGCGCACCGGCGGCACGATGATGCCCTCCTGCACCAGCTCCGTGGCTCCCTGCGGCATGCTTCCGGGGCTCATGCCGCCGACGTCGGCGTGGTGCGCCCGCACGGCGGCGTAGCCGGCGATCGCGCCACCGTCGTCGATCGCCTCGATGAGCGTCAGATCGGGCAGGTGCGACCCGCCGGCGAACGGGTCGTTGAGCAGGTACACATCGCCCGGACGCGGCTCGCGCGCACGAACGGCGTGCACCGACTCCGGCATCGCGCCGAGGTGAACCGGGATGTGGGCCGCCTGGGCGACCATTCTTCCGCGGGCATCGAATATCGCCGCCGACGCATCGCGCCGCTCGCGGATGTTGGGCGAGAGCGCGCCGCGCACCAGCACCGTGCCCATCTCCTCGGCTATCATGGCCACCGCGTTAGCGACTACGATCAGCCGCAGGGGATCGAAGGCGGCCTTCGTTCCGGCGGGTGCGGTCTGCGTCATGCGTCCCGCTCCACCATCCAGCCGCCGATCGGGAGCGCGCGCGCCGTCCAGCCGGCGGCGACGCGGAGCGTCGCGTCGGGGAGGGCGACCACCGCCGGACCGCGCACCACAGCGTCGGTGATCGAGCCGTCATCCTCGCGCCGGTCGTCGCGCCATGCTGGCGCGGCACGGCGCTGGAGGACGATGTCGCGAGCGGCGCCGGTGGCGGCGTGGCGCGCGCTGACCACCTCGACCGCGCGATCAAGGGCGAAACCCACGCGTCGAGCGTGAAGTCCGGCGAACCGCTGCATGACGACCTGGCCATCGTCGCCGGGCGCGAACGGAACCTCCATCTCGTGCCCCTGTCCGGCGTATCGCGAGCGCATCCACCACTGGCGGCTGGCGGCGCCGCCGCGCGGGTCGCCGGCGTCGGCGGCCAATGCGTCAGCCAGCGAGGCCACGGCGCCCGAATCGAGCTCACTCGCCGATCGCATCACGCTCCGCATCGACTCGCGGCGCTCGGCACTCAACGCGAGGCCGAGCGCGCTCAGCACACCGGCGAAGGGCGGAACCAGAACGCGGGTCATCTGGAGGCGGTCGGCGAGCCCGCACGCGTGCAGGGGCCCGCCACCGCCGAACGCGACCAGCACGCAGCTCCGCGGATCGATGCCCCGCTCGACACTCACGCGGCGGAGGGCGCGTGCCATGGCGGCATCGGCGGCGGCGATCGCCGCTTCGGCGGTCTGGTCGAGCGACCGGCCGAGCCGACCCGCGACGCGCCGCATCGCCTCGCCAGCCGCATCGCCGTCGAGGCGCACGCCGCCGCTCCATGCGCCGTGGCCGAGGTGGCCGAGCACGAGGTGCGCGTCGGTGACCGTCGCGTCCGTGCCTCCGCGTCCGAACGCCGCCGGCCCGGGACTCACGCCGGCGCTGCGGGGGCCGGCGCGCAGCGCTCCACCATCGTCCACCCACAGCAGGCTGCCGCCGCCGGCGGAGACGGTCTCGACGAGGACGCGGGGCAGCGCGATCGGCACGCCGGCCACATCGCCGCCGGCTTCGATCAGTGGTGCGCCGTCGAGGATCAGACCCACATCGGCGCTGGTGCCGCCGATGTCGATCGTCAGCGCGCGCGCGAATCCCGCCGCGGATGCCACCCGTGCCGCGCCGACGACGCCCCCGGCCGGACCCGAGAGCGCGAGCGCCGCCGCGCCTCGGGCCGCCTCGTCGGCGCGGCGCACGCCGCCACCGGACGTCATCACCTCGAGCGCTGGAAATCCGAGCTCGCGCAGCCGCTGGGCCAGCCGGCGCAGGTACCGCGCGACACGCGGTCGCAGGTAGGCCTCGGCGACCACCGTCGCGGTCCGCTCGTACTCGCGAATCTCCGGAAGAACCTCCGAACCGACGACGACATCGATGTCCGGGAGACGCTCGGCCAGTGCCCGCGCGATCGTGCGCTCGTGTGAAGGGTCGCGGTAAGCATGGAGGAACGAGACCGCGATGGTCTCCGGACGGAGTGACTCCACGCGCGCGACGGTTTCGCGCACCGCGGCGACGTCCAGTGCACGAACGACGCCCTCGGGTGCGACGCGCTCGTCGACGGGAATCACATCGCTGGCCGCCACGAGGGGCGCAGGGTGCTCGCGTGCCAGATCGTAGAGCGCTGCCCGGTCCTGCCGGCGCAGCTCCAGCAGGTCGGTCGCGCCGGCGGTGGCGCAGAGCACGACCCGCGCGCCGGAGCGCTCGAGCAGCGTGTTCGTTGCCACGGTGGTGCCGTGGACGAGTCGCTGGACCTGATCAACGGGCAGCGCGGCGGCGTCGAGCGCTTCGGCGACGCCGGCGCTCTGATCGTCCGGCGTGCTCAGAACCTTGGTGGCGCGGACCCCGCCGTCGGCGGCAATGGCGACCAGGTCCGTGAACGTGCCGCCGACGTCGATACCGACGGCGATGCCGGTCATGGTGCCCGGCCGCGACCGACTGCGAGGACGAGGATCGCGAGAAGCGCCGCAAGCGCGGCGATGGTGCCTACCCAGTCGCCGAACCGCAGGTACGGCGACACGACGTCCGTGGTCTCGGCATCGAAGAGGCGGACGGCAGACTCGAACAGGGGCGTGCGGCCGTGAAAGCGGCCCAGCGGGTCGATGTAGCTGGAGATCCCGGTGTTCGCCGAGCGGATGACGCCCGCGCGGTTCTCGATCGCCCGGAGCGCGAGGTGTGCCTCGTGGTGGTACGGCGCGAGGCTGCGACCGAACCAGGCGTCGTTGGTGATGTTCACCAGGAGCGCGGCGCCGTTGCGGCGGAACTCGCGCGACCGTCCGGCGAACACCGACTCGTAGCAAATGAGGATTCCGAGCGTCCCGACCGGAGATTCGAACAGCACCATGTTGCCGCGGCTGAATCCACCGAAGTAGCGCAGCCTGCTGAACCACCGCGGATTCACGAACGGAACGCGCTCGACGATCGGCACGAGGTCGCGCTTGCGATAGGCGGGCTGCGTCACCCGGCCGTCTGGCTGCGTGATCATCGCCGCGTTGTAGTAGTCGTAGTCGTTCTCGCCGCGCCAGTCGAGGTCCGGCGTGCCGAAGATGATCGGCGCGCCTGTCTCGTGGACGAGTGCGGCCACGGTGTCCAGCCAGGCGGGGCGGTACTGGATGAAGTCGGTGAACGTCGCCTCGGGCCAGACGATCAGGTCGGCCTGACCCAGCGCCGGTACCTTGCGCGTCTCCTCGGCGACGATGGAGACGATGCGATCGCGATGCTCGTCCATCCACTTGTCGAGCTGAGGAATGTTCGGCTGGACTATCGCCACCCGACCGACGACGCGCGTCTCGATCGTCGCCAGCCGCCAGGCACCGTAGCCGAGCATCGCCAGGACGATCGCGATGGCCGCCGCTGCCCGCATGGCGACCGCCCGGCGGTCGGCGCGCAGGAGCCAGGCATCGATGAACAGACCGTTGATCGCGGCGATGATGAAGCTCACCCCGCGCACTCCGCTGACGTCGGCCACCTGGGCGAGCAGAGGCTGCCAGGCGGTCGCGAGCCCGAGCGGCAGCCAGGGAAAGGCGATGTCGGGCAAGTTCGCCATCATCACCTCGAACCCGACCCAGCCAACCGGGAGCACGATCGCCATCGGCCACCTGGAGAGTCGGCGGAGGCAGAACATCCCCACGATTCCGACGGAGATGAGCACTCCGGCGGCGACGATGGTAGCCGCGAAGCCGAGGTACGCCAGGCTGGTGAACAGCTTCAGGGCCGAGGCGATCCAGTACACGCTCATCGCGTAGGCGGCAAGGCCGAACCAGAAGCCGAGCCGAGCAGCCGCGCGCACGCCGCTCTCTCCATCGGCGATGCGGGCAACCGCCAGCCCGATCGGCACCAGGCAGAAGAACACCGGCACGACGAACGGGAACGGAGGGAACGACAGCGTGAACAGAACCGCCGAGGCGAGGACCGCCAGCGCCTCATCGCGGCGCAACGGCCAGAGAACGCGGGGCCTCACAACCGGATCTCTTTACCCTCTTCCGCCGACCTGTAGATCGCCTCCACGATACGGTGCAGCACGACCTGGTCGGCCGGCGGCTCGTATTCGATCTCCTCGTTGATGACGGCAATGAAGTGGGCCAGCTCGGCGCGATAGGACTGGGCGAACGCGCTCTCGCGGGCCGCTGCGCCGCTGGGGGAGACGTCGGTGGGCTTGCCGTTGAGCTCCTTGATGACGCGTAGCGGCGCGAGGCGCGCGCTGCCACGCGCGGAGAGGACCTCGAACCACCAGCGCTCCTCTTCACCGACGTAGGACCACGTCACATCGAGGGAGAGTGTCTGACCTCCGGCGCACTCGAGGTGAACGAGCATGAGATCCTCCACGCTGCCCGCTCCCTTGGGCCGTTCCATGTGGGCCGAGACGCGCTCCGGCGCGGGGTAGTCGGCGAGCCACAGGCCGAGGTCGAGCAGCGGGAGCCCGAACTCGAGGAACGCACCGCCCCCAGCCTCCTCACGACGGTAGCGCCAGCCCTGCGCCTCGCGACGCAGGTGGTACGTTCCGGCGCGGACCCCGATGATCCGGCCCAGCTCCCCGCCCCGCAGGAAGCGGTCGAGGCCCTGGACATCGGTGCGGAACCGGTGGTTGTTGGCCACGGCGACTTTCCGCCCGGCGCGGGTGGCCGCCGCGAGGATGCGCTCAACTCCGCGTGCCCCGAGCGCCAGGGGCCGCTCGCAAAGCACGTGGACCTTCGCGGCGAGCGCGGCCAGGACGTGCGGTTCGTGAAGGTGGTTCGGAGACGCGACCACGACCGCGTCCAGCTCGTCGAACTCGAGAAGATCCTCGATGTCGGTGAACGCGTCGGGGATCGCGAATCGGTCGGCCAGAGCTCGCGCCTTGACCCGATCGTTGTCGCAGATCGCGACGAGCTGTGCCCCACGCATGCGGGAGAGCGCGGGCAGGTGCGCGACCTGCGCGATCGCGCCCGCGCCGACTACGCCGAATCGGAGTACCGTCATGATCTCGCCGGCGCCGGCGTGCCAGGGAAGCGATAGCTCACACCGGCCCGCAGCGAGCCGAAGCGGATGCCGCTAAGAAGGTCGAATCGTACCTGCATGCCGAGAACTACCCTGTTGAACATCGTCAGGTCCAGCCCGGCAAGGCCGGCCACACCGGCAGTGATGTTGTCCAGCGCGCGCTCGACGAACGTGCCATCGATCAGCGGCCCCTCGGCGTTGATCACGTGCGCCCCGCCACCGGCGCCGACGTACGGGCGCACCCTGCCCCTTGGCAGCGGCGACCAGCGCAGGTCCACCGTGATCGCGATGTCGGAGATGGTTATCCGGCTCGGCCGAATGGTCGCGTCGCCGGTCGGGTCGTCGATCGACTTGGCCAGCGAATCCACGAACCGGCTGACGACATCCTCGGCGAACTCCGATCCCCAGTACGTGGCGGTGAACACGACCCGCCACCGCGGCGTGACCTCGCCGTAGTCCGCGTGAACAGCGTAGGCGGTGGTGGGGAGCGTCTGCGAGGGATTGACCGGGCCGATCGAGGCACCGAACTCGGTGAGCTGCAGCCGGTCGAGATTCAGCCGCTCGAACAGGGATTCCTGGCCGACCGCGACGCCGGGCAGCAGGAGCAGCAACGCCAGCGAGGGCGTGGCGACGAGCGACGCGCGAACGAAAAGCTCATTGGGCCGGCGCAACGGTGGTCCCCGGGTAGTAGGTGCTGAGGATCGTTCGGAAGTCCTGGCCCGCGCGCGCGCGGCCGATGGCGCCCCACTGGCACATTCCGACTCCGTGGCCGTATCCGTGCCCCGTGATGACGAGGCGCGAGACACTCCCGCGTTCGATCGTCGGACGGACGGAAAAATACGTCGAGTTCAGGATCTCGCCACCAGACGTGCGCAGCACGAAGCGCATGTCGTTGCCCCGGACGCGGAACCGCCCGCGCTCCGTGGCCACGATCAACGCCTCGGTCCGTCCCGAGGCGGTGCGCCCGTCGGTCTCGACGTCGCGGATCGCCCCGAGACGTCCGGAAGGCACGGACGCGTAGGAGCGCAGGTAGCGCTCGAGAACCTGCGACAGCTCGGTGCCGGAGTACGTCCGCGTCCAGCGGAATCGCGACGACACATCGCAGTAGTGGCGGTCGGTGCCGGGTATCCGGTCGCTGACGCGCCGCAGATACGGCTCCCCGGCACTGCGCCAGACTTCCGGGGCCGCCGCGGTGGTGCCTCCGCAGGTGGAGTGGTATGGCGTGTTGACGATGCGGCCACCGAACCTCAGGACGAGACCCCGCGTCTGGAGAACGGCGAGGTCCGAGACGGGCTTCTCGGCGTCCACGCCCCCATAGACCTGGTCGAGCACCGTCGCGCCGAGATCGTAGGGACGGGACGCCGAAGCCATCCGGCGAACGTAGGTGTAGCTGCGGGCGGCGATCGCCTGGGCCGCGACTGCCTCGCGCTCGGCCAGAACCCGGTCGCCGATCTCCAGTGGCACCACGCCCCGCAGGTACTGCTCGAGAGGCAGGCGATTCATCACCAGCACGCCGCTGTCGGTCGGCGTGAAGGCAATCTCGCCGCGGTAGCGGCGACCGTTGATCACCAGGAACGCCATCGGCTCGGCGGGGCGGGCAACGATCTGCGCGGCGGCGGCGCTGCCCGTGCGCGAGTCGCGCACGGCGCGAAGCCGCTGCGACGCGCGCTGGACCCGCCACTCCTCACCGGGCAGAGCCCGCACGAGCACGGCCCCGGTGGCGGCATCGTGAAGCCGCCAGCTTCCGGTGGCCGACACCGCCGGATCGCGCGCGGCGGTGGACAGCGCGATGCGAATGATCGGCGAGTGATCGTCCGCCGCCCAGTCCGGGGGAGGCGAGATGGCGGCGAGCGCGGCACTGTCCGCGGCCGCTTCGGCCGCGGCCGCCGCTTCGGCGCGCGCGGCCTCCCGCGCCGCCTCCCGATCCGCAGCCAGCATGCTGTCCAGCCGCGTGCGGGCCGGGTCGACGACCGGCGGACGCGCCGGCGGGACGCAGGACAGGATTACGACGATGGCCGCGGCCGCGGCTGGCAGCCGCCTAGCCACGCGCCGCCTCCATCGCCGCTTCGAGCCGCTGGAGCGCGAGGTCGATGTCATCGTCGTCGTGCGCCGCTGAAACGAACCCGGCCTCGAACGCCGAGGGGGCGAGGTAGACGCCACGGGCAAGCGCCTCGTGGAACACGCGGGCGTGAAGCGCTGTGTCGGCGCCGCGCGCATCGGTGAACGAGCGGACCGGCTCGGCGCGGAAGAACATCCCCCACATGGAACCCGCGCAATCGGCGGTGAACGGGATGCCGAGCCGGGCGGCCGCGCCGCGCAGGCCCTCGACGAGCCGCGCCGCACGAGCCGTAATCACGCCGTGCACCGCCGGCGTGAGGGCGGTAAGTGTGGCGATCCCGGCGGCCATCGCGAGGGGATTCCCGGAGAGGGTACCCGCCTGATACACCGGTCCGCTCGGGGCTATGAGCTCCATCAGATCGCGACGTCCGCCGTAGGCGGCCACCGGGAGACCGCCGCCGATCACCTTGCCGAGCGTCGTGAGATCGGCGGTGACGCCGAACCGCTCGCGCGCCCCACCGATGGCGATGTGGAATCCGGTCATGACCTCGTCGAAGATCAGAAGGGCTCCTGTCTCGTCGGCGAGATCACGGAGCCCGTGCAGGTAGCCGGGATCGGGGGCGATGAACCCGGCGTTGCCGACGATCGGCTCGACGATGATGGCCGCGAGATCGCCCGAGGTCGCCTCGGCTGCCGCGCGCGCCGCGTCGAGATCGTTGAACGGCGCGGTGCGCGTGAGCGCGGCGAGCTGCGGAGGCACGCCGGGAGAGTCGGGGAGCCCGAGAGTAGCCACTCCCGATCCCGCGCGCACGAGAAAGGCATCGGCGTGGCCGTGGTAGCAGCCGTCGAACTTGAGGATCGACGAGCGCCGGGTCGCGGCGCGGGCCAGTCGCACCGCGCTCATCGTCGCCTCGGTGCCCGTGGAGACGAAGCG
This sequence comes from Gemmatimonadaceae bacterium, assembly GCA_035513015.1. GTDB lineage: Bacteria > Gemmatimonadota > Gemmatimonadetes > Gemmatimonadales > Gemmatimonadaceae > DATKCV01. The sequence goes on along the minus strand of DATKCV010000005.1, from coordinate 19,449 downwards.
GAGCATCTCGACGTGCGGCATCCGCTCGATGATCGCCTCGGCGAGCTCCACCTCGAGCCGGGTCGGCGCGCCGAAGCTGGTTCCGCGGGCCATCGCCTCCCCGAGCGCGGCGAGCACCTCCGGCGGTGCGTGTCCGAGAACCAGCGGCCCCCAGGAGAGCACGAAGTCAATGTACTCGCGTCCGTCCACGTCCCAGAGCCGCGAGCCCGCGCCGCGGGCGACCACGAACGGCTCGCCGCCGACGCCGCGGAATGCGCGAACGGGGGAATTCACTCCACCGGGAAAGAGGGACCGCGCCCGCGCCATCAGCTGCGCGGAACGCGTGGTCACCGGCCGAAGCTCCCGATGGACGCTCCGGCAACCGGGAGCGGAAGGCGTCGCCGGGCGGGTACAGGCGGTGGCTGGTCCACGACACGGATGAGCGTGGCGCGGAAGTCGTAGTCGTCGACCACGTCCTCAATGGCGACCTCCACGATGGCGCCGGGCGGGCCATCGCCGTGCAGCCGCGTCACGCCGTCGATGTCATCGGCCTGCCACACGGTCCGGGCGACCGCGATGCCATCGTCGTCGGCTCGATGATCGATCATCGCGCGAACAGTGCGGCCGATGTGGCGCTCGTATCGCTCGGCGGTGATCGAGCGCTGGAGCTCGGTGAGTCGCTCGAGCCGCTCGCGCTTCAGCGGCTCGGGAACATCATCCGGCATCGCGCCGGCAAGCGTCCCCTCCTGCGCCGAGTAGGTGAAGGCGCCGACCCGCTCGAACGGCACCTCCTCGAGAAAGCCGAGCAGGCGCTCGAAGTCCTCATCGGTCTCGCCCGGGAAGCCGACGATACAGGTGGTGCGCAGCGCCACATCGGGCACGGCGGCACGGACGCGGGCCACGGTTTCGCGGATCGTTCGCTCTCGCTCGGGGCGCCGCATCCGGCGCAGCACCGGATCCGACGCGTGCTGGATCGGCATGTCGAGGTACGGGACGATGCGCGGCTGGCGCGCCATGAGCTCCAGCACCGCGGGCGTCAGCCCGGCCGAGTAGATGTAGAGGAGCCGGAACCACGGCACGCTCGTCTCGGCGAGCAGCGACTCGAGCAGCTGGTGCAGCCCGACCCCGTCGCGTCGATCGCGGCCGTAGTGGGCGAGGTCCTGCGCGACGAGGTTGATCTCACGCGCCCCCTGGAGCTCGAGCAGCTGAGCTTCGCGCACGACGTCGGGCAGGGCGAACGTGCGGTGCCGTCCGCGCATCAGCGGGATCGCGCAGAACGCGCACCCGTGGTCGCAGCCCTCGCTGATCTTGAGGTAGCGCAAGTGCGGCAGCTCGCCGATGTACGTCCGCTCGCCGGGCAGGAGGTCGATCGGTTCGCCGAGCAGCCCGCGCTCGGTCAGCTCCGGGATGAGCCGGTCCATCTCGGCGGCGCCGAGAAAGAGATCGACCTCCGGCAGTTCGGCGGCCAGCTCCTCGCGGTGGCGTTGAACCATGCAGCCGACGGCGACCACGGCCCGACAGACGCCCTCGGACTTGAGCTGCGCGGCGCCGAGGATCGCATCGAGCGACTCCTTCTTCGCGGCATCGATGAAGCCGCAGGTATTGACGATGATCAACTCGGCCCGTGCGAGGTCCTCGGTCGGCTCGGCCCCGTGACCAGCGAGCTGCGCCAGATACCGTTCGGAGTCAACGGTGTTCTTGTCGCAGCCAAGCGTGATCAGGGCGACGCGGATCGGGGGAGACGGCATGCAGGGAAGCTAGCCGCGAGGTAGCAGGGGCTCAACGGGAGTCCGCGCTCGCAAGGAGTGGCAGAGCCCCTGGATGGTCAACCGGCGACCAGGCTGCGCGTGTCGACTCCTCACAAGGACCTCAGCGATAGTTCCCGAACTCGAGCTCGACGCCGAAATCCTGGCCGCGAAGCAGCTTCATCGCCTCCTGCAGATCATCCTTCGACGGCGACGAGACACGGACCTGGTCGCCCTGGATCGAGGCCTGCACCTTCTTCAGCTTGGCCTCCTTGATCGCCGCCGCGATCTTCTTCGCCGTCTCGCCGTCGAGCGCCGTCTTGAGGCCGACCTCCCGGCGCACCGTGTCGCCGCCCGCTGGCTTGATCTCCCCGATCTCGAGATTCTTCACCGGGACGCGGCGTTTGATGAGCTTCGCCTGGAGTACGTCGAACAGGGCACGCATCCGGAAGTCGTCGTCGGCGACCAGGACGAGCTTCCCATCGGCGCGATTGAACTCGATGCTCACCTTGGTGCCCTTGAAGTCGTAGCGTGCGGCGATCTCCTTCTGCGCCTGATTGACCGCGTTGTCCACTTCCTGGAGATCGACCCCGGTCGTGACGTCGAACGAGTTGGTCGGGGCCATTTTGGGATGAGGGACGAGGGACGAGGGATGAGGGATGAACGCCGGGAGAGTGCGAGCGCCTGCACTGGTCTCTCGTTCCGTCCCTCGTCGCTCGATCAGCCGAGAAACGACTCCAGCGCCCGCGCCCGCGACACGTGGCGGAGCCGTGACAGCGCCTTCTCCTTGATCTGGCGAACGCGCTCGCGCGTTATCCCGAGGAGCGAGCCGATCTGCTCGAGCGTCATCGGCTCCTCGCCATCGAGACCGAAGTAGAGGCGGAGAATCTTCGCCTCGCGCTCCTTGAGGTGTGACAGCGCCTCCTCGATCGACTCGGTGAGCGCCTTCTCGAAGGTCAGCTCGTCGGGCGTCGGATTGAGATTGTCGGGGAGGTAGTCGAGGAGGCGGTTGTCTTCGCCTGGTGTGAGCGGAGCGTCGAGCGAGAGGTGGGTCTGCGAGATCGACATCGTCTTCGCGACCTCTTCCTCGGTGATGTCCATCCCATCGGCGATCTCGGCGTGCGTCGCCTCGCGGCCCAGCTCCTGGAGCAGCGCGTTGGCGCGCTTTCCGATCCGGTGCAGCGTGCCGGCGCGGTTCAGCGGAACCCTGACGATCCGCGACTGCTCGGCGAGGGCCTGGAGGATCGCCTGCCGGATCCACCACACGGCGTACGAGATGAACTTGATCCCCTTCGTCTCGTCGAACTTGTGGGCGGCGCGGATCAACCCGAGGTTGCCCTCGTTGATCAGGTCCGAGAGCGAGACGCCCTGATTCTGATACTTCTTCGCCACCGACACGACGAAGCGCAGGTTGGAGCGCACCAGCTTGTCGAGCGCTTCCTGATCGCCTCCGCGGATGCGCTTGGCCAGCGTGACTTCATCGTCGCGGGTGATCAGCGGGTACGCACTGATGTCCCGCAGGTACTGGTCCAGCGAACCTTCGTCGAACGAGGACTTCTTGGGCGTGACTGCCATAACGACGGCGGCTCCTCGGCCTGGCGTGCTCTGCTGCGGTGAGGCGGGTGTTCGGCTTCGAAACGAATATCCAGTCAGCGTACGCGCTCGCCTACCCGGGACCAGCGGATCCGCGTGAGCCACGAAAACGTGTTGGCCGAATCCGGTGCGTAGCTGTAATAGACGATGAACGGCTGACCGCGGAGAAGCGAATCAGGGACGAAGCCCCAGTAGCGGCTGTCGGACGAATTGTCGCGGTTGTCGCCGAGCACGAACAAGTTCCGATCCGGGACGACCAACGGACCCCAGTTGTTACGCGAGGGATGGGCCGCGCTCGCCTGCGCGGTGCGGATCAAATGGTTGCGCTGCCAGCGGAAGTCGTCGGCCGAGGGATCGGCATCCGGCTCGGTGCGGAGGACGTACGATTCCGCCTGCGATGCCCCGTTGAGGTAGAGAACGCCATTGTGCATCGCCAGCGTGTCGCCCGGCAGCCCGACGAGACGCTTCACGTAATTCTTGCTGGGGTCCACCGGAAACTGGAAGACCACCACATCGCCCCGCGTCGGCGGCCGCAGCGCCGGCAGATGATGCGATGTGAACGGTACCTGCGCGCCGTAGACGAGCTTGTTGACGAGCAGAAAGTCGCCGACCAGAAGGGTGCGCTCCATGCTGCCGCTCGGGATCTTGAACGCCTCGACGAAGAAGGCGCGGATCACGAGGAAGAGTCCGACCGCGATGATGAACGACTTTGCCCAGTCGGAGAACAGTCGCCACGACCGGCTGGAGCGGTTGACCTCGCGCAACGCAATCTCACGCCGCTCGTCCGAGAAGCTCGCGCGGTCCTTCGGAGTGGGATATCCCGAGCCGGTGTTCACGGGCTCTCCGCCGCCGCAGTGACTACCGAAAGAGACGCCGACACCCGCGCGGCCAGAGAGTCGAGCGCGCCTTCCGCCGCCGCCGGCATCCGCACGGCCACGACCGTATGGCGACCGACGGTCGCCGAGCCAAAGCCGATCACCGGCAGGCCACCGTCGGCAAGCGACTGGCGGATTCTCGACGCCAGGTCGGGCGCGGAGACGGCGCTGAAGGTGGCGACGAGGTCATCAGGCCGAGGGGCGGCCGCAACGCCGGCCCCATCCACGGACGGGAGGGCCGCGACGACGCGATCAACGGCCGAGTCCACCTGGCTCCGCGTGATCCCGCGTCCTTCGACCTGCTTCGCCACTCGCTTGCGAAGCGCATGGCGTACGTCGTTGCTGAATCCGGCCATCCCAGGTGAATTAATTGACGGGTTGCACCGAAAGCAAGGCGGTTACAGAGGATACCCCGGTCCCCGCTTTCAACTCGGCGTACCGAGGTAATTGTCGATCTGCGCCCGCTGGAGACGGCCCGAAAAATCCACGTAAGCGACCTTGGTCTCCGAGTAGAACTCGAAGACCTCCCAGCCCCCTTCGCGATGTCCGTTGCCGGTCTGCTTCACACCGCCGAATGGGAGGTGCGCTTCGGCTCCGATGGTCGGGGCGTTGATGTACGTTATGCCGTTGTCGAGCTCGGTCAGAGCCCGAAACGCGGTGTTCACGTCCCGCGTGTACAGCGCCGACGAGAGCCCATACCGGACACCGTTGTTGATCGCGAACGCCTCGTCGGCCGACCTCACCCGGAGCACCGAGAGGACCGGACCGAAGATCTCTTCCTGCTCGATCCGCATGCCCGACTCGACCCTGGCGAAGATCGTCGGCTCGTAGAAGTACCCCGAGTCGAGGGACTTTCCCGTGGGACGCCGGGCGCCGGTGAGAAGGTCGGCTCCTTCCGCCTGCCCGATGTCCACGTACTTCTCCACCTTCTTTCGCGCGTCCTCACTGATCAGCGGCCCGACGTCGGTGCCTTTGGCCCGGCCGTCGCCGAGGGTGAGCGAGCGGGCCGCGTCGACGAGCCGGCTCAACAGCTCGTCGTGTATGCCGTCCTGGAGGATCAGACGACTGGTCGCGGTGCACCGTTGCCCGGTGGTCCCGAACGCGCCCCAAAGCACCCCATCCAGCGCCAGCTCGAGGTCCGCGTCGTCGAGCACGATCTGCGCGTTCTTTCCGCCCATCTCGAGGGACAGCCGCTTGTGCATCCGGCCACAGGTCTCGCCTACGATCCGCCCCGTTTCGGTGGAACCGGTGAACGAGATGACGGGGACCTCCGGGTGTTCGACGATCGCGCGGCCGACGGTCTCGCCGGCGCCATGCACGAGCTGGATCACCTCGGGCGGCAGCCCCGCCTCGAGAAAGATCTCGACGAGCATCGTACCCGTGTGCGGTACGTCCTCGGCCGGCTTGAAGATGCAGGCGTTACCGCACAGCAGCGCGGGGAACATCTTCCAGGTCGGGATCGCCATGGGAAAGTTGAACGGCGTGATGATGCCGCAGACGCCGATGGGGCGGCGGAAGCTCATCGCCCACTTGGCGCGCAGCTCGCTGGGGACCGTGTGGCCGAACAGGCGTCGCCCCTCCGTCGCGGCATAGTAGGCGGTGTCGATCCCCTCCTGGACGTCGCCGCGCGTCTCGGCGAGCGGCTTGCCCATCTCCCGCGTCATGGCATCGGAGATCTCCTCCTTTCGCCGGGAGAGAATGTCACCGACGCGACGCAGAACGTCGCCCCGCTCGGGCGCCGGCGTTCGACGCCAGCGCTCGAACCCGCGACGCGCCGACTCCACGGCGCGCTGCACGTCGTCAGGACCGGAGAGCGGGAACCGTCCGATCACGTCGCCCGTGTCGGCCGGATTGATGTTCTCGAAGTAGTCATCGGTGGAGGGCTCGGTCCAGGTGCCGGCGAGGAAATTCTTGAATGTCTTCATTTGGGCGAAAGGCGAAGTGGGCAGTGATCTGTCGTCGGTGTTCGGTTCGTCGAGTGGGCGCGCTAGCCGCACGACCAGACGCGGGGGCGCTCGATCGTCGCCGGGCCGTAGCCGGCGCGCGGCAGGATTTCCAGGGCACCGAGCGTGAATCCCCAGAGCACGATCGCCAGCGCGACAATGTGCGCGCGAGGCGTGCGGTGGCGCCACGTCCAGATCGCGCTCCACCCGCCGGCAAGGGCGACCACGAGAACCGAACCGAGATAGGCGGCGAGTCCGAGGCCGCAGCGGGCATCGAACGGCCAGACCAGCATCGCCACCGCAAGTGTGCCGGCGAGGCCGAGACGCAGGAACGCGCCGGCCCTCGAGCCGGAGCGGATCGGGGATCCAACTCCGGCGATCGCCGCCGGACCGGCCAGAGCCGATCTTCCGGGGGTCGGGCGCGCCGGCGCCTGGTCCTCCTCGGGTATCGAACGAAGCTGCGCGTCGATCTTGGCCAGCTCCTTGTCCCAGTCGCGGTCGGCCACCTCGCCTCCTAGGCGCTTTCGCGCACGAGCGCGTAGCGCTCGATCTTCTTGTACAGGTTGGAGCGCGGCATCTCCAGTGCCCGCGCCGTCTCCGACACGTTCCAGTCGTATTCGCGCAGCTTGGCGAGCAGGAAGGCCCGCTCGGCGGCCTGCTTGAACTCCTCGAACGTCCGGCATTCGGTGAGCGAGCCGAGGCCGGTGGCCTCCGAGGCACGCCGGCCGACCAGCCGCTCGACGTCGGCGCTGGCGATGCGCGGTCCGGCGGCGAGGATCAGGAGGCGCTCGATCGTGTTGCGCAGCTCGCGTACGTTGCCGGGCCAGTCCAGCTCGACGAGCCGTTCCACCGCGTCCGGGTTGATCGCGCGGGGCGCCATTCCCTCTCGCGACGACAGCGTGTGGACGAAATGTGCGACGAGCAGCGGGATGTCCTCACGGCGCTCGCGGAGCGGCGGCACGTGGAGCGGCACCACGTTCAGTCGGTAGTAGAGATCCTCGCGGAACCGCCCGGCGGCGATCTCCTCCTCGACGGTCTTGTTGGTCGCGGCGAGCACGCGCACGTCGACGGCGACCGGCTTGGCACCGCCGATCCGCGTCACCTGACCATCCTGAAGCACCCGAAGCACCTTGGCCTGCGCGGCCAGGCTCATGTCGCCGACCTCGTCGAGGAACAGCGTTCCGCCGCTGGCCTGCTCGAACTTGCCCGCACGGTCGCCGACGGCGCCGGTGAACGAGCCCTTCATGTGCCCGAACAGCTCGCTCTCTATCAGCTCGCTCGGGATCGCGGCACAGTTCACTTCCACGAACGGTCCCTTCGCTCGCGGCGACTGGCGGTGCAACGCCCGCGCGACGAGCTCCTTTCCGGTGCCGTTCTCGCCGGAGATCAGCACCCGCGCATCGGTGGGCGCGACCTTCTCGATGCGGTCGATCAGCGCGCGGATCGCGTACGAGCGTCCGACGATCTCGTACCGTGACTCGATCGTTTCCTTGAGGCGCGCGTTCTCCTCGTGCAGCGTCAGATGCTCCAGCGCGTTCCGCAGCGTGACGAGGATGCGGTCGGTGTCCAGCGGCTTCTCGAGGATGTCGTACGCGCCGAGCTGTGTCGCCTCGACCGCCGTCTGGATGGTCGCATGCCCGCTGATCATGACGACGACCGCGCGGGGGTCGCGCTCCCGGATCCGCTTCAACGCCTCCAGCCCGTCGATGCCGGCCATCTTGACGTCGAGGAAGACCAGATGCGGCTGCCAGCGCTCGTACTCGGTTATTCCGTCCACCGCGTTGGCGACGCCGCGGACCTCGTATCCCTCGTACTCGAGGAGCTGGCCCAGTGCGGCGCGGATCCCCTGCTCGTCATCGACGATCAGAATTCGCCGGGTCATGGCACGTTCTTGTACAGCGTGATCCGGCCGCCGGCGATGCGAACGTCGCCAATGTGGGCCGGGACCTCGAGCGGAAGGCCATCCTCGGCGATTCCTTCGGGGACGGCGCCGCGGCGGACGCGAGCGAGGAGCCGCGGCACGTAACGAGGCGGGATCGACAGCTCGCGCACGCGCAAGTCGCGCACCCTGAACTGGGCCATCCCCGGGCGCACGATGTCGAACGTGCCGCCGAACGACACCGTGTCGCGCTCACTGACCATGCCGGCGAACGGCCCCAGCACTTCGGCCGCGCCCATCTCGCTCAACCGCACCCACGCCTTCAGGTACAACCGCTCGCCGATCACTGCCGCCCGCACATCTTCGGCCGACGGAGGGAGCTGCCTGGCCAGCTCGACGTATACGTACGACGCCAGGTCCCCGGGCCGGATGTTCTGGAACACCGGTCCCGACGAACGGGCGAGCTGCTGCACGGCTGCCCGCGCGCGCTCGGCGCCCTCCATCGTCAGGGGCTCCCAGACCACGCCCTCGGCATCGGCCGCGGCGGGCTCCGGCTCTCGCGTCCACAGGTCGCGGAGATACCAGCCGGCGAGGACCGCTGCGGCGACGACGACGAGGAGGAAGAGACGTCGCATGCATCCCATCCTAGAGGGTCCGCAGGTGTCCGGTGGCGACGACCGAATGCAGCGCGCCTTCCGGCCGAAGCTCGCTTCGCATCAGATCGACCGATTCCACGCGGATCTCCCTGCGAAACGTGATGCGGCGGCGGGCGTCGGCGAGAGCCCGGGCCGTCTCGATGTCGGGCCGCCGGGGCACACGACCCAGCGTGAGGTGCGGCCGAAACGGGCGGCCCTCGACGTCGATACCATGCCGCTCGCACGCAACCTCGACGTCGTGGTGCAGGAGCTCGAGCCGCGGATGCGGATCCACACCGAGCCATACGACCGTCGGCCGGCGAAAGTTCGGGAACCCGCCGATCGCGCGCGTGTGGAGGTCGAGAACACCGTGGCCGGCCAGAGTCTCGCCGAGCGTGGCGGCGAGCGGCCCGACAATTTCGTCGGGCTGCTCACCGATGAACTTGACGGTGATGTGAAGCCGGTCTACCGGCACCCAGGAGATCCACGGTGCAGCCTCGCGCAGCGGAGCCGCCGCGTCGTGCAGCGCTTGCCGCAGCTGGAGCGGAAGGTTGATGGCCACGAACAGTCTCATACCCTCGCGGCCGGAGGCGGCAGCTCCACCGCGACGTGCGTGAACCCGTGCTCGCGGCCGAGCCGGAGCACGAGCGCGCGCTGCGCCGCGTCGAGCACCGCACCGCCGGCTCGAGGCATTCCGTCGCCGCCGGGAACGACTACCGCCAGCGCGTCGCGCTCCTCCACCGTGCAGTCGATTCCCTCGGCGCGAAGCGCCGCCTCGAACGCGTTGGCCTTCATGCCGCAGTCACGCCGCCGAGCACGTTGAGCGAACCGGAGCGAAAGCCGCGGAGGTCGAGCGCGACCCGGTCGAACCCCGCCTCGCGAACGGCCCCGGCGAGCCGCGCCGCCCGCACCGGCGCCAGCCAGTGCTCGAGCGCCTCGCCGGACAGCTCGATGCGCGCCAGATCCCCGTGGTCGCGCACGCGAAGGTCGCCGGCGATGCCGAGCTCCCGAAGCGCGCGCTCCGCCCGCTCGATCCGCCGCAGTCGCTCGGGCGTGACCGCCGTCCCGTAGGGAATCCGCGAGGAGAGACAGGGCGACGACGGCTGATCCCACGTCGGCAGCCCGCGTGCGCGGGAGAGGGCGCGAATCTCGGCCTTCGTCATTCCGACATCGGCGAGCGGCGACGCGACGCCGTGTTCGCGCGCCGCCTGCGCGCCCGGGCGCCAGTCGGCCAGATCATCTGCGTTAGTCCCATCGACGACCGCCGCCAGGCCCCGCTCGCGGGCCAACGGAGACAAGAGCGACCAGAGCTCGCCCTTGCAGTAGTAGCACCGGGTGGTCGGGTTGGCGGCGTAGCGTGGGTCATCCATCTCGTGCGTGTCGACCTCGAGCACCGGGACGGCGAAGCGCCGGGCGATCTCCAGTGCGCGCTCCCACTGCTCGGCCGGGTACGAGGGGCTGCGGCCGATCACCGCGAGCACCCGCGGCGCGCCAAGCACCTCGACGGCGACGCAGGCCAGGTACGCGGAGTCGACCCCGCCGCTGAAGCCGACCAGGACGGACCCGCGCGCGCGTAGCCAATCGACGAGACGAGCCTCCTTGTCCCGGGCCGCGGCCGGCAGATCGATCGCATCGTTCATGACTACAACGTACCCGGTGGCGGGGGAGCGACGGAAGTCTGCGAGTTGGTGCGCGCCCGCGCATCGACGCAGATTACGTGCGTCAGGGCTCCCCACTACCCCGCACGGCCAACTCCCGGAGGCACATGTCGGAGTCGGAGCGGATCGATGGGCTCGAGAAGGTGCTGCGACAGCTCGCGCGAGACGTCGCACGTCTATCGCGCGAGGTGCGTGAGCTCCGCGGGGAGGCGCTCGCCGAGGAGGAGTCGCCGCGGCAGAGCGAGCGACAGAGCGACCGCCCGATCGAGAGGGCCGCGGAGGACCTGCCCGTGCGCGTCCTTCCCATGCCGGCGCCCGGACCGGGCGGTGCCGCCGGCAGGCGACCGGGGCGCGGGAACGGCGCGCTGCGAGCCGAGCGCGAGGATCCGGCCGCATGGCGCACGCTGAGCATCGAGACACTCGTCGGCCGCTACGGCGCCTTCGCCCTTGCGTCGGTGGCGATCCTGCTGGGCGTGGGCGTGTTCCTCTCATGGGCGATCGAGCACGTGCGGCTCGGACCGGCCGCCCGCGTGGCGCTCGGTGCCGCGCTCGCCGCCACCGTGGCCGTACTCGGCGGGGTGCTGCGGCGGCGGGGCGCGCGGAGATTCGGCAACGTCATGCTGGGCCTCGCGCTGGCCGTGGCACACGTCGTCGCCTGGGGCGCGGGCCCGGCTCTGCGCGTCGTATCGCCCACAGTGGCCCTCGCCGCCGCGGCGGCCGCGTCGATCGCGCTTGCGGCCCTGGCCTGGAGGGAGAACGAGGAGGCGCTCTTCGCCGTCGGCGCTGGAGGCGCGCTGCTGGCGCCGTTCGTCACGTCCGGCGGTTCCGGACGCATGCTGCACCTGCTCGGCTTCGGCCTGCTCGTCATCTCCAGCGGAGTACTGGCTATCCGGGATCGGGCGTGGCGGGTGTCGGCGCGAATCCTCCTCGCCGGCGCGGCGCTCTACGTCTTCGCCGGTCTCAGGATGGCGGACCTCGCCGATCCGCTGCATCGCTCGGCGCCGGCGATGTTCGCACTTGCCTGCGCCTGGTGCGTGATCGGCGTAGCAGGCGACAGCCACCGGATGCGGATGGGACGCCTGTTGCTGGCGCTGGCCACCATCGCGGCGATAGTGCCGGCACTTTCGAATCCCGGTATCCTGCGCCCGGAGCTGATCGCGCTGGCCGTGGCGATCACGCTTTCCGCGCACGGCCTTCTGGTTCGGACAGGCGATGAGCCTGCGCATGAAGGGACGCGGGTCGCCATCGTGATACCGCTCGGTGCGCTGGCGGCGGCCGTGCTGGCGCTGGCCGAACCCGCCTCGCCCGCCGGCGCATCGCTCGGCGCGCTCTGGTTGCTGATCGCAGTCGCGGCGGCACGGGTCGCGTCCGGGGCGCGCCGTGGTGCGCACCTCGTGGTCGTGGCCTTCGCCGGTGCGGCCGCCATCGTGCTCGGACTCCACGATCGGCCGGTCATCTGCCTCGCGACGCTGTCGATGTTCTGCGCGGCGCTCACCATGCTCCAGCAACCGGTACCGTCCGCCGCGGCGATCGAGCATCGGCCACGGTTCGGCGGCCTCTCCTCGACGGCGCTCGCCGCCACACTTTTTCTGCTGCTCGCCGGCGCGTCGATGTGGGCCGGGATGCTCCTCGTGCAGCGTCCAGCGTTCGCCTATCCGCCGTTCCTAACCGGTGCTTCGGCGGCCGCAGCGGCGGTGGCCGCGGCGTGGTGGGCCTTCTCGCTCACGACGGCTCGAGAGCCGTTCTCGACGCGGTTCGGCGCCATGGACCCGTCACCGCTCATCGTCGTCCGGCTGGTCGCGCCGGCAATCACGTTCGCCTGGGGCTACCTGGAGCTGGCGCGGGCGTTCTCACCCGACTTGTCCACGTTCCTCGTCATCGCTTACGTGGCTGCGGCCGGGGTGCTGGCGATCGTTCTCGGCCGAGCCCGGGCTATCCCCGAGGCCCGCCACCTGGGGCTCGCACTGGCGATCATTGCCGGTCTGCGCGGGCTCTGGCAGGCGAATGCGCTCGACGTCGGCCTGCGTCTCGCCAGCTATCTGGTGGTTGGAGCGTTCCTCCTCGGCGTCGCGTATCTGTATCGCGCGACGGCCGAGCGGCCCGATGAACGACCGGGCGCGTCACACATCTGAACCCGGGACTGTTCACCGGCGGGCCCGCTGCCGGACAACGCCCAAACGGCCAACGGACAACGGCAACGACAACGGCCTACTCGCCACAAAGCGAAACGCGTCTGGCCCCCGCTCGCACCCCGTTGCCCACCCACCGCGCCGACTACATTTCAGCCATGCTCGAGTACACCCCCGACCGGCGCTCCGACCCGAGACGCCAGGAGATCCCAGCACTTCACCGGGTGACGCACGAGCTGCCGGAGCACCTGGTGAACTGGGAGCTGCCGCCCGGCTGGCGATGGGGCACCGAGGGCGTTCATGGTGAGCACCGGCACTATCAGGAGCTGATCGACGCGCTCGGCCGGTCGCTGTCCCTCGTTTCGGCGACCGATCCGGAGCACTTCGACTGGCTCACCTCCGAGGCACGCCACCTCGCGCACCGCAACCACCCGGCGGTGCCGACCACGTATCACTACTGGGTTCACGAGGCGCGCCGCGGGCCCGGCTACCTGCGCCGGTGGATCGCGGGCGAGCGCGTGACGGCGCAGATCGCCCGCCAGGGTCCGTACGACATCCCCACCGCGCTCCGCATCCTCCGTTCGGCTGGGGCCGCTCTGGCGTACCTGCACGACACGGGCATGCCCCACAGCGCCATTGGACCGGAAACGCTCTGGGTCGCACCGACCGGGAGGCTTTGGCTCCTCGGCTGGCAGTGGGCGGTGCCGCCGACGGACATCCCGGGGCAGCTCTCACCTGACTCGAACTGGACGCCGCACCCGCCGGAGTGGAGCGCGGCGGCGCCCATTCCGACGCCGGCCAGCGATCAGTGGCAGCTTGCGGCGCTCTGCTTCGCGGCGCTGACCGGTGAGCTTCCGCCGGCCACCGACGTCCCGCCGATTCAGCTGATGCGACCGGAGGTGCCGGCGGGCGTAGCGCAGGTGATCGACCGCGCGCTCCAGCGGGACCCGGCGACACGACACCCATCGGTGGCGTCGATGCTCCGCGGGCTGGAGCGGGCCGGCGGCAGCAGGTCGGCGATCCTGACGAGCGGCGAGTATACCGCAGTCGGCTCGCCAGGGACCAGCGAGGAGGGACGTCTGCGCTGGGCCGCCGGGGACGACTACGAGGTACGCGCGGCACTCGGTTCGGGCTCGTTCGGATCGGTGTGGCGCGTCCGCGACCTGGCGCTCGAGCGTGAGGTCGCCCTGAAGATGCTCCACCCGCACGTGGCGCGGGATCAGCGAGCCGTGGGACGGTTCCGACGCGAAGCGCAGTTGGCGGCGCAGCTCGCCCACCCGGCCATCGTTCCGATCTACGACTGGGACAGCCGAGGCGAAGTCTCCTGGTACACGATGGAGCTCGCCGAAGGCGGATCGCTGGCCGAGCTCATCGCCCGCTCGGGGCCGCGCTCGCTCGGCGAGATGGCACCGCAGGTGGATCTGCTTCTCGATGGCCTCGTGACGGCGCATGCGGTGGGGATAATCCATCGCGATCTCAAACCCGAGAACATCCTGATCGACCGGTACCGGCGGTGGCGCATCGCCGACTTCGGCATCGCGCACGCCTGGGAAGAGACCGGCGGCTCCACCGGAACGCCGGCGTTCGCCGCGCCCGAGCAGCTCCTCGGCGAGCCCCAGGGCCCGAACGTGGACTGCTTCTCGCTCGCCGGAATCGTCGTCTTCGCGCTTTCCGGCGCGCTGCCGTTCGGGGGCGGCGACGCTAAGGTCATCCTCGCCCGCGAGCTGACGGGGAACATCGATCTCTCGCCGTATCCGGAGGAGATCGCCGACTGGCTGCGTCACGGACTCGCGGCGGCACCGGAGAAGCGGTTCGCCGATGCGATCGAGATGCAGCAGGCCTGGCGCGAGGCGATGGACACGGCCTTCCGCCGCGACCACCTGCTCCCCTGGTGGCGGCGCTGGCTCGGCGGCGAGCAGGAGGCCGGGCCACTTCCCCTTTCGCTCGGGCGGTGAGCGGACGTCGCCTGTTACGCGGACACGGGTTGGAATGTCAGACAAACGATGGGCAACTTTTTGGTGTCTCATGTGGTAGACACTGGGTGAGGGGGTCGTTCGCGACTTCGTCCCACTCGCCTCGGGTTCGCCCGCCTGCCTTCCGAACCCCTAGCCGGCTCGATGCATGTCCGCCTGGGCTCCGCTCCTCCTGTTCGCCGTTCTCCCGCCGCTCAGCGGGCCGATGCGCAGCGCGACACTCGCCGCCGCGTGTCATACGCCCATCAGCTCTGCGGAGACGCTCGACCAGCTGATGCCGGTGCTCGGGGCGCCTCTCGCACCGGGGCTGCCGATGGACGTGCTCAGGACGGTGGACACGCAGCCGCGTCCCGAGGTGAGCTACGACCGCGTTTCGGTCGTGGCCTCGGTGAGCACGGGGCTGTTCCGACCGGTGATCTCGTGGAGCCCGTCGGCGCACGGCTCGAGCATCCTGCACGAGCTGGTGCACGTGGCCCAGCGTCGTCTCCCGGCGCCCCAGTTGCGCGCGCTCAAGGCGGAGATCCGGTCGCACGACCGTCAGGACGGATTCTCGGCGTACGTCGTGCGTGGGGCGACGAACTCCGTCGTGGTCTCGATCCGGGAGTTGCTCCCGCCGCAGCAGGCGCGGGCGTTCGCGGCGCGGATCGATGCCGAGGTGGCCATGCTCCCACAGGGCGGGGTAGACGCACTGGAGGCGCGCTTCGACATGCTGCACCAGGCGCTGGGCGAGGGGCAGTGGCGCCGAGCACGGCGCGCGCTTCAGACCACGCAGCCACCCCGGTTCGGCTGGGCGTCGCGGATCATCGGCGAGCCATGGAGCTGGGAAGACGAGTTGCGGGCCAAGCTCCTCCTCGAGGCCATGGCGTACGACGCTGACGCGCGGTGCTTGCGCGGGCACGGCCCACGGTTCACGATCACGCTCTGAGCGGCACCGGGCGCATTCCGGAACGGGCGACGCGGCGGTGGAGCGAGTGCTCCACCGCCGCGCTGCCTTCAGGGAGTGATCGGGATCGAGACGCCGGAGAGAAGGACCCACGGCGAGCGCTCGTCCAGCCCCGTGGCCACGTAGCCGACCATGGCGTAGACCGACAGATCGCGCCAGCGTCCGAGCGGATCGGCCATCAGCTGCCCGGCCTTGATCAGCAGGTCGCCCTGGAGCAGGAGCTTGTGCGTATAGCTCCGCTCGGCCGCATCCTCGGCGCGCGCCGCCGGGCCGAAAGCACCGAGCACGTCCAGCTCGAGCGCGAACCGGCGGGTGTCGTGTAGCGTGAAGATGGGGCCGTAGACGACGCTCGGCTCGTTGTGCGTTCTCCCCTCCATCTCTCGCAGCGGGGTCCACTGGACACCGGCAATGAGCCGCGTGCGGGCAATGCGAGTCGGTACGGCCGTGACGAGGCGGAGGTTGAGGTCAATCTCGGGGGATGCGTCGCCCGCGATGTCCTCGGCGACGAGCCCCGGCTGGAGCAGAAGTACCGGCGCGCACAGCGGCCGGCAGCGTGCCTGGGCACCGGCGGCCGCCGGAACGAGCAGCGCCAGTGCGGCGAGCGGCGCCAGGGCGGCGATCTGCGGTGTGAACATGGTGCTCTCCTGTGATGCGAATCACACGATGACGTTCGCGTTCGAATGCATCTGCAAGGAGAACACCCGGCCACCACCGCACTCGTGGCGGTCAGACTCCGCTAGCCTCCGACGTCGAGGGCCGATATCGGAGAGCCTCGGCTACGCAGTCCGAGCGCACGGCATGCTGACCGGCGAGATCGGCGATCGTGCGCGCCACGCGGAGCACGCGGTGATAGCCGCGCGCCGAGAGGCCGAGCCGCTCGGCGGCGTTGGCGAGGAGCTCGCGAGCGTCGCCATCGATCGGCGTCTCGACCTCCATCCACCGCCCAGGTACGCGGGCGTTGCACATCGCATCGCCGAAGCGAACGTACCGCGCGCGCTGACGGCCTCGTGCCCGCTCGACCCTTTCGCGCACCTGAGCCGAGCTTTCCCGTTCCCCTGTCGCCCGGAGTAGACGCACCGGCACCGCGTGTACGGGGACGTGCAGATCGATCCGGTCGGAGAGTGGACCGGAGAGGCGGGCGCGATAACGCACGATGTCCGCGGCGGCGCAGACACAACTGCCGGTGGGGTCGCCGGCGCGCCCGCACGGACACGGG
This sequence comes from Gemmatimonadaceae bacterium, assembly GCA_035513015.1. Taxonomy (GTDB): domain Bacteria; phylum Gemmatimonadota; class Gemmatimonadetes; order Gemmatimonadales; family Gemmatimonadaceae; genus DATKCV01. The sequence goes on along the minus strand of DATKCV010000005.1, from coordinate 2,881 downwards.
TTCATGGCGCCGACGAGCGTGAAGCGCGCCGGATACCGGATGCTTCCGGCGACGCGGGAGATCACCACGTAGCCATCTTCCAGCGGCTGTCGGAGCGCATCGAGCGTGACGCGGGGAAACTCGAGCATCTCGTCGAGGAAGAGCACGCCGAGGTGGGCCAGGCTCGCTTCGCCCGGACGAGGAGCGGAGCCGCCACCGACGAGCCCGGCGGTGGAGATCGTGTGGTGTGGAGCACGAAACGGCCTGTTGGGAGCCGGCAACTCGCCCCGCGGAAGGATGCCGGCGACGGAGTGCACCGCGATCACCTCCAGCGCCTCCGCCTGCGAGAGCGCCGGAAGCACGCCGGGCATGCACCGCGCGAGGAGCGTCTTGCCGGACCCTGGCGGTCCGATGAGCGCAACGCCGTGTCCACCGGCGGCAGCGATCTCGATGGCGCGCTTGGCGGTGTTCTGCCCCACGACGTCGCGCAGATCGGGCACGTCGCCGACCACCGTCGGACGGCTGGCGGTGATCTCCGGTTCGGGCAGGTGGCGGGCGCGGAGACTCTCGACCAGCTCGGCGAGCGTTTCCGGCGCGGCGAGCCGCACGCCGCCCACCAGTCGCGCCTCGGCGACGTTGGCCGGCGGCACGACGAGTGTCAGCCCGTGCGCGCCGGCGAGGTGCCGGGCGACCGGCAACACACCACGAACGGGCCGGATGCCTCCGTCGAGCGCGAGCTCGCCGATCGCGGCTATGCTCTCGATCCACCGCTGGTCGATCTGGCGCGTGGCGGCGAGCAATCCGAGTGCGATCGGAAGGTCGAACGCCGTGCCCTCCTTGCGCCGGTCGGCGGGCGCCAGGTTGACCGTCGTACGCCTGGAAGGTGTGTCGAAGCCGGAGTTGGCCAGCGCGGCCGCGACGCGCTCGCGGCTCTCCCGGACCGCGGTGGCGGCGAGACCGACGACGGTGAAGTGCGGGAGTCCGCGCGTGCAGTCGACTTCCACCGTCACATCGTAGGCCTCGATCCCGGCGACGGCGGCCGAGCGTACGGTTGCGAGCATGACCGCACGGTGGCGAGTCGGCACGGAACTGCATCATCGGCCCGACGCACGCGGCGGCGACATCGCGCACCACGGGCCGCGCCGATGTCAGTCGTTGGGCCTGATTATGGCCTTCAGGACGCGCTGCTCCTCGACCGAGCGCAGAGCATCGTCGGCGCGGTCGAGCGGGAAGACCTCGCCCATCATGGCCCGCCACGGAACACGGCCGCCGAACCGCTCCACCAGCTCGAGCGCGCGATGGAAGTGCGAGAAGTCCGAGCCCCAGCAGCCGCGGATCTCGACGTGCTTCCGGTTGATCTGCGTGTGCGGATTGATCGAGACCGGACCGTTGTTCGTGTACTGTCCGACCACGACCACGCGCCCTCCGTCGCGAACCAGATCGAGCGCCTGAGCGACCGCTGCCGGAGCGCCGGCGCATTCGATCACCACATCGGCACCGCGCCCGCCGGTCCGCTCGCGCACCAGATCGGCGCGCGCGTTCGACGGCGTTGCCAGATCGACGAGGAGGGTCGCGCCCATCCTGCGGGCGAAGGCGAGGCGGTCGGAGGGCCCACCGATGGCAATGATCTCGCCGGCACCGGATAGCGCCGCCAGCGCGATCGCCGACTGACCAACGGGTCCCACGCCGAGCACCGCCACCGACTGACCGAGCCTGATCTCGGCGCGGTCCACCGCGTGGAGTGCGGTGACGAGCCCGCATCCACCACCAATGAACGCCTCCGGCGCGAGCCCGGGCGGCAGGCGGAGCATGCGCACGCCCGGCTTCATCCAGATCGCCTCCGACCAGCCACCCAGCAGGCCGTCGCCGGCGCCGTAGGTGATTCCGTATACCTTGCGGCGCGGGCAGCGCGTGGATTCGCGCGCGACGAGGCAGTACCAGCACTGCCCGCAGGTCTCGTGGACGTCGAGGAACGTCACGACGTCTCCCTCGCGGAACGGCGCTCCGTCGACGTCGGTGATCCGCCCCCGCAGTCGGGCGATGGCACCCACGGCGACGTGTCCGGGGATCAGCGGGTACGGCACGCCGGCGAGGCGGCCGTGCCGCAGGTGGACGTCGGTGCCGCACACCTCCGAGCACAACGTATGCAACAGGGCCGCGCCGGGCTCGAGCACCGGTGCGGCAAACGAATCGAAGCGAACCGCCTCGTGCGGGGCGGGAATCACGGCTGCGCGGAAGGTGGCGGGCCTGGCTTGCCCCCTCATCGGGTGGACGTCCGGGCGCGGCGCGGGCGCCGGTTGCGCGTGGAATTCGCCCTCATGACTCCAACGTGCGGAGCGGCGGTCGATCGAGCAAGATCCGCGGGTGGACGCGCGGGCGCTGGAATTCCACCGGATTTGGCGCCGATCGCGTCGAATGTGACGAAATCCCCCGCGGTGGGACGAAACGGTGCGTCAGCGGTGTCACACGCACGCTGACTGGGATGGAGCGTCGCGCGAGCGGCCACCTCGCGCCCGCCCCCGATTGACCGGGTCGCAACGAGCGTCCCAGATTGCGTCACCGGGCATCGCCGCGGCAAGCGGTGGCGCTCGACTCCCATACGTCCCGATGACGCATTTCTCACACGAGCGAGACCGCGACGCCGCGTCCGCGCTGGTGACGCCGCCCGCGGCATTCCCGGCCGCGGCGGTGATTCGCGCAATGCCGGCGAACTGGTCGCCGGCGATCGAGCCCGACCCGTGGCAGCTTCGGCCCGGGCGCGGCCCGATGACCTGGCGAGCGTGGCTGCTCGTCACCGGCATCTGGACGATGTTCGGGATCTTCTCCGCCAACCAGTCGATGCTGTTCAACGCGCTGCGCGGCGAGGATGTCCCGGGCGCGGATACCTACGCGATAACGCTCG
>DATKCV010000004.1:0-3275 GCA_035513015.1 Gemmatimonadaceae bacterium | reverse complement strand
CGCGCGCTCCGCCGCACGCCCGGCTTCCTGATCATCTCCATCGGTACCCTGACGCTGGCAATCGGCGCCGTCGCCGGCATGTTCAGCGTCGTCAACGCCGTCCTGCTGCGGCCGCTCCCATATCCGGCGGCCGATCGCCTTGTCGTTCTGTCAGGCACGGCGCCCGGCTCGGACCTCCCTGAGACATTCGGACTGGGCCTCGACTTCTACTTCCACTACAAGGAGAACTCGCAGCTTCTCGACGGAATTTTCGTCTTCGGCGCCGGCACCTCCACGCTGCGCACCGACGAGCGCGTCGAGCGCGTCCCGATGGCGTGGCCCACCAACGATATGTACGCCACCCTCGGTGTCCGCCCGCAGCTCGGCCGGCTGCCGGTGCCCGAGGATGCGGATGGCGTCGCGGTCATCAGCGACCAGCTGTGGGACAGCTGGTTCGGCCGCGATCCTAACGTCATCGGCAAGTCGTACTTCGTGTCGGACCGGATGAAGGAGATAATCGGCGTCATGCCGCCCGACTTCCGATTCCCCTCGGACGCGACGCTGCTGTGGAACGCCAACGAGCCCCGGCTCGATCAAGTGCAGCCCGGCAACCTCGGGCTTCCGGTCGTCGCGCGAATGAAGCCGGGGGTCACGACCGAACAGCTAGCGGCGGAGCTCACCCGCCTGTCGAAGCAGCTGCCGGACCGGTTCGGCGGACCGCCGAACTACGCGCGCCTCATCGGGCAGCACAGTGCGGTGGTGGAGCCCGTTCTCGACCGCCTCGTCGAGCCCGCGGTCAACACCTCTCTCTGGGTACTGCTCGGCGCGGTGTCGATCGTGCTGCTGATAGCATTCGCCAACGTAGCGAACCTGTTTCTCGTCAGGGCCGAGGGGCGCCGGCGCGACATGGCGGTGCGCCGGGCAATCGGCGCTTCGCGCACCCAGCTGGCCCGTTTGCAGATGGCCGAGGCGGTGCTGGTCGCGCTTCCCGCGGGGGTGCTCGCCGTGGCGCTGAGCGCGGTGACGGTGCCGCTGTTCGTGCGGGCCGCTCCCGAGGGCATCCCGCGGCTCGGCACGGCAGGGCTCGATCTGGCGACGGTGGGAGCGGCGTTAGGCATCGTGTTGCTGGCGGCGCTGGCGTGCGGCGGGGCGACGGCGGTGCGCGCGTCGGCTCCCGATCTCATCCACCTGCGCGAGGGCCAGCGCGGCTCGACGAGCCGCCGCCAGTGGGGCCGCGACCTGCTCGTGATCGGGCAGACCGCGCTCGCGCTGGTGCTGCTCATCGGCTCGGCGCTTTTGGTGCAGAGCTTCCAGCGCCTCCGCAACGTCGACCCGGGCTACGAAACGGCCGACCTCTACACCTTTCAATTCGCCCCCGACCAGGAAGATCTGAACGATGGGCCGAGTCTGGGGCGCTTTCATAACGCATTCATGGACCGGCTGCGAGAGCTGCCCGGTGTGACGGCGGTGGGCGTCGTGAACAACATCCCGCTGGACGAGGGCACGAACACGAATCGCTTCTTCACAGAATCGATGAGCGCCGACGGCGGCGGCGCGCTGCTCGATGTGAACTTCGCCGGAGGCGACTACTTCCGTGCGATGGGCATCGACCTGGTGCAGGGCCGGACGTTCACTCCCGACGAGGCGTTCACGCCAAACAGCAACGTCGTCATCAGCCGGTCGGTTGCCGAGCGGCTCTGGTCCAACGAGAGCCCGCTCGGGCAGCGCATCCGGCGCGGGACGCAGTCGGGCACTGAGCTGTGGTTCACCGTCGTCGGCGTCGTCAACGACGTGAAGCAGGACGATTGGCGTGATGCGGGCGAGGCGGTGGTCTACTTTCCGCTCACCGGACCGACGGCGGACCTCTGGGGGATGGGGTCCCCGGCGTACGTCGTTAAGTCGCCGCGCGCGGCGAGCCTCACGCGCGAGGTGCGCGAGCTGGTGCGCGAGGTGGCGCCGGAAGCGCCGGTCTACCGCGAGTACACGGTGGAGTTTCTTGCGCGGCGGTCGATGGTCCAGCTCTCGTTCACCATGCTGACGTTAGGTGTCGTCTCCGGGTTGGCACTCGTTCTCGGCGTCGTCGGGCTGTACGGGGTGCTGGCCTACGTGGTCACGCAGCGGACGCGCGAGATCGGCGTACGCATGGCGCTGGGAGCGACCGCGCGGGCCGTGCAGGGACAGGTGGTGTCGCAAGGCACGAAGGTGGTGCTCGTCGGCGTGGTGCTCGGTGTCGTCGCCGCGGTCGCGGCTACGCGACTCATGAGCGCGCTGCTGTACGAGACCAAGGCGGTGGACCCGATGGTCTTTGCGGCGATGTCGTTCCTGATGATCGGCGTCGGAATTCTGGCGAGCTACATGCCGGCACGGCGCGCCAGCCAGGTACATCCGATCGCAGCACTGCGTAGCGACTAGCGCCCGAGCGGGGTGCGCGGCGCGCGATGCGGGAACTGGCGCGCTGTCGGTCGCACGCTGCCGTCCGGCGACGCTCAGTGGTCGCCGGGCTGCCGCTCCCTGATTGCGCCGATGCTGAACGTCAGCGGCACGTCCTCCCGCCCATCCGGCCACCCGTAGTCCCCCTCGGGCCGCCTGACGAGATAGCCGGGGAATCGGTAAGGCGACCGCGGGTATTCCCGCAGCCACCTGATCCGCAGCCCGGCCGCGATCAACGCGGTCACGGTCTCGCCGAGGCCGTGCGGCCAGTTGTACTCGGGCAGCGGCCCGCCCTCGATAGGCGCCGCGTAGCTGGCCTCGGATTCGAATCGCACCGGACGCCCGGCTCCGAGGTACGGATACCGGATGGCCACGCCACTCTCGTCGAGCATCATCGTGAAGGGATGGTTCTCGACGAGGTGGAACAGCCCACCGGGCGCGAGGTGCCGCGAGACGACCGCCGCCCACCGGTCAAGGTCCGGCAGCCACGAGAGCACGCCGTACGACGTGTGGACGATGTCGAACATGCCTAGCGAGTGCTCGTCTAGCGCGTAGATGTCCGATTCTACGAAAGTCGCCTCGACCCCCGCCTTCGCCGCCAGCCTTCGTGCCGTTGCGATCGCTTCCGGCGACAGGTCCACCCCCGTCACCCGTGCGCCGCGCCGTGCCCAGCCGAGCGTATCCATTCCGAAGTGGCACTGCAGGTGGAGGAATCGCTTGCCGGTGACATCGCCCAGCTCTTCGGTCTCGATGCGATTGAGGGGATCGCGCCCGGCGAGAAAGCCGGGGACGTCGTAGAACGCGGACTCGCGGTGCGCCCGCGTCCAGGCGTCCCACAGCGTGCGGTTGGCGGCGATGGCGTCGCG
>DATKCV010000003.1:0-2052 GCA_035513015.1 Gemmatimonadaceae bacterium | reverse complement strand
GCCTACAACCTGATCCGACTGCCGAAGCTCATCGCCGCGTGACAGGCCGACCCAAGCCCATCCGCGCCCTTCACCGATGGAACCGCCCAAGGCAGGAGCAAAACCCTCTACGCAACCGTTTTTCAGCAGCCTGCTAGAGCGGAACTCCAATCCTCGCGGCTCCGAGAGCGTCTGCGGGCAATGCTTGTGGATAGACTCGAACGGACGGGCCCGCGCGTGATGATAGAAAATGTTGTCGGCGCAGTTGGTTGCCCGCCCTTGTCGCGGACTCTTCCGTTTCGGTTTAATCACTAGTTGCCCCGTGTACCGCCCCCGGTAGCTCTCGTCCGGGCTTCCGCCGGCGACCGTCCGGAGAAGGGCGACATCGACGACCATCGGCATTTCAGAACGCCGCCCCGGTTTCGATCCGCCAGTTGCGCTTGAGCCAGGTCGCCAGCGCGCTCGCCATTGGCGTCAGCACGATCATGAGCGCGATCGTGGTGTCCTCGCCGAGCTCAAACCCCCGGCGCGCGCCGAGGCCGACGATCAGCGACACCGCGAGCCCGGCCACATACGAGGCCCAGGTCTTGTGCGTGGTCTGCTCGGGCAAAGCCTTCCTGTCCTGCGGCATGGCAGGTCCTCCTTGTCTGGTAGAGAGGGGTCTGAAGAGGGGCGCCGCGGTCACGCCCGCGGCGGGTGGCGGCCGGTCAGCGGCGCGGGGCGACGACCGCAGGGGCAGCAATGCTACCGCTTCTGGTGCTCGTACTGCTGTCCGCGCTGCTCGCGCCCCCGGCGCTCTTCCTCGACCCAGCCGGTGATGTTCTGCACATCGTCATGAGTCGCATTCACCGTCGCGGTGAGCTCGATCAAGCTTCCCTGAACCCTGTTCAGTTGTTCATCCTGATTGATCTGCTCTTCCCGAATCCGGTCGAAGCGCTGAAAGAACTCCACCCTGTTCTGGACGATCTGCTCGGTGTTCATGCTGATGTGAGCACGCATGGTCCCGATGAAGACGCCGCCGGTGACGGCTGTCATGATCAGGCTCACGCCGATCGTGTAGATGACGGCGCGGGTGACGCTCTTGTCCTCGCCGACGCCGTCGGCCCGGAGCGCGTAGTGGATGACCTTGCCCGTGGCCGAGCCGTCGGGAATCCGGTCGTCGATGATCGTGGCGCTGTGCCGGCTGGAGAGGCCGACGGCCTCGGCGAAGGGGACGACGACCTTGACCTCGGCAGCGCGGGCGCGGGCGAGCAGCTTCGCCCGGGCGAGCGCGATCAGGTAGTCGATCGAGCGGCGGCCGCGGTCGGTCCGCAGGTATGCGCTCCGGCGCGGGTCGCCGATCGGGAGAACGCCGTCGATCTCCTCGCCGATGTTCCGCGATCCGAGCGCGATCACGATCTCCTCCTCGTCGCCGGGCTCGGCGAACACCGGCTGCACGTCGGCAGTGATCTCGAAGGTGAGGCGCTCAACCCGGGACCGCGAGACGCCGTAGGCGAGCACGAGGCGCGGGCTGAACTCCCACAGGAAGAAGCGTGCCGTCACCGGCGCCGAGACGAATGCCTCCGCGGCGTCGCCCTCGATCCCGTCGTCCAGCCGGACACCGTTGCCGACGTGCACGTCCCTGTAGCGCGGCTCCCGCCAGACGCCGTCGGCTCGCGCGAGAGTGGCCCGGCCGACGGACCAGCCGCCGTTGAGGTCGTCGCCCTTCTCCGGCCAGTCCTCCTCGAGCCCCTGGCCGGTCCAGGACGAGATCACGTGCGCCGGCGACCCGGCCACGCCGAAGGCCGCGATGAGCGCGCCGGAAACGTCGAGGGTGCCGCTGGCGGTCTGCTCCCAGGACACCTCGGCGTCGACGCGGGCCCGGCGCACCGGCGGCGAGCCATAGGCGATGCCGAGGGACGCATAGTCGTGCTCGGAGATCTCGACGGTGCCGGCCTCGCCGGCGAGGATATCCGAGACCGTGAGCGCGTGCGTGACCCGGCCGATGTGCCAGAGCTGGGTGCGCGCTTCCAGCACAGTGTCCGGATCGTCGAGGCGCTCGTCGCGGATCCAGACGGGATCCCACCACGGCGC
>DATKCV010000002.1:0-6166 GCA_035513015.1 Gemmatimonadaceae bacterium | reverse complement strand
GTTCGAGTCGGTGGAACGGCTGGCCGACGACATTCAACGGCACCTGACTGGGCGCCCCGTGCGCGCGCGGGGCGACACGAGGATGTATCGGCTCGGCAAGTTCGTGCGGCGCCACCGCGTCGGCGTCGCGGCGACGGTGGCGGCGGCGGCGGCGCTGGTCGTGTTCGCGGTGGCGACGGGAGTGCAGGCACGGCGTCTGGCGGTCGAACGCGATGCCGCGACGCTCGCCAGGACTCACGCCGAACAGGTCGCCGGGCTGCTCACCGGAATCTTCGAGGTGGCGGATCCCTCCCAGTCGCGCGGCGAGAGCGTCACCGCGCGCGAGCTGCTGGACGAGGGTGCGCGCCGCGTTGAGGCCGAGCTGGCGGACCAGCCCGAGCTCCAGGCGGCAATGATGCGGCTGATCGGGGGCGTCTACCACGGGCTGGGCCTCGAGTCGCGAGCGCGGCCGCTCCTCGAGCGGGCGCTGGCGCAGCACCGTGCGCTCCACGGCGATGAGCACGGCGAGGTCGCGACGAGCCAGATGGCGCTCGCCTACACACTCCAGGACCTCGGCGACCTCGCCGGCGCCGAGCCGCTGTATCGGGACGCGTTGGCGACTCGACGGCGGCTTCATGGCGCCGAGCACCCGCTAGTAAGCGAGAGCCTGAGCGGGCTCGCCTATCTTATCGAGACGCAAGGAGATCAGACCGACGCCGAGCTCCTGTTCCGCGAGGCACTGGCGCAGGACCGGAAGTTCTTCGCGCCGGATCATCCGCGCGTGGCCGGGTCGACAATGAAGCTCGCCCGTCTGCTCCGGCAGCAGCGGCGGTTCGACGAGGCCGAACCACTGCTCCGTGAGGCGCTGGCGACGCAGCGCCGGCACTACGGCGACGAGCATCCCGAGGTGGCCAGCGGCATCCGCAACCTGGCGGCGCTTCTCAGGGACAAGGGCGAATACGCAGAAGCCGACACTCTGTTCCGCGAGACCATCGCCGTGCGCCGCGCGACCCTCGGCGATGACCACCCCGATGTCGCCAACGCGCTGAACAGCTACGCGACGCTGCTCGAGCGCATGGATCTCTCGGACAGTGCGATATCGGTGAGCCGGGAGGCGATCGCGATGCTCGAGCGGATACACGGCGGCCCGCATCCCGGCCTGGCGGCTGCGTACAACAATCTCGCGGGCACGCTGCGCGACCAGGGACGGCACGACGAAGCGCTGGCGCTCTACGGGCGCTCCATCGATGCGCTCGAGCCCTTTCTGGCAGCCGACCATCCGAATCGTGCCTTCCCCAAGGCGGGAATCGCGTCCGTCTACATGGCTCAGCGTCGCTGGCCCGAGGCGGAGCCGCTGCTGCGCGAGGCGCTCGCCCTGCGGCGTGCGGCGCTGCCGGCCAACGATCGCCATCTGGCCGAGACACTGGGCGACCTGGGTGCGTGCCTGACGGAGCGCGGTCGGTACGCCGAAGCCGACTCTCTGCTTAGAGAGAGCCACGGTATCCTGATCGAGTCGTTCGGCGAGAGCTCGAGCCGTGCACGGCGTGCGCGGGAGCGGCTGCTGCGACTCTACGACCGCTGGGGGAAGCCGGAGCTCGCCACGAGGCTGCTCGCGGGCGGCTCGCGCTGATCGTCGAGCTCCCTCGGCGCTGGCATGGAGGCCGGGCCGCGGACGCGCGGGCCCCAGCAGCGAGGATCCAACGAGGCGCGCGGCGTCTACGTCACCTGACGTATGGCCCCACGTTCCGCGCACCGGCATGTTCGGTCCGCATATTGGCCAGCCGGCCGCACGTTCTCCCTTGGCGCACCTCGGACGGAGGCCCTCATGCCAGGAAGTCGACCGCTGCGTTCCCTCCTCGTTTTCGCCATCACGGTCGCCTGCCTCAGTTGCATCACCTCGAGGGGCGTGGGAGTGTCGCCGCTCGCCGCGACCGCCGCCGACTCGGTAACCGTACGAAGCCCCGTCAAGGCGCATCTGCTGGACGCCAGCACCGTCGTCTTCACCGGCGGCGCCACCGTGATACGGGACACGGTACACGGCGCCGGGTGGCGTTGGGATCTGCTCCTGGCCGAGAGCACCGCCGTCGCTCGCATCCCGCTCGACAGCGTCCTGGCGATGGAGAGCTTCGCGACTGAAGTGAGCTCCGGACGGACGCTGGTCTACTCGACACTGGCTACGGCGGCGGCGCTCGGCGGAGCGGTGGCGCTGATTTGCGTCGCCGACCCCAAGTGCTTCGGCTCGTGTCCCACCATCTACGCCGACAGCGCCGGCACGCCGGTGCTCGAGGCCGAGGGGTTCTCGGGAAGCATCTCGCCGCTGCTCGAGGCCCGGGACGTCGATCGACTGCGTACCCGTGCAGATTCGCTCGGTATCGTACGGTTGGAGGTGTGGAACGAGGCACTGGAGACGCACTTCATCAATCACCTGGAGCTGCTCGCCGCCGAGCACGGCGCCGACGAGGTAGTGCTCCCCGATCAGCGAGGCCGACCGCTGGCCGTCGCCGCGGAGCTGATGCTGGGATCGGTGACCGATCGCTCGGGCCGCGACCTGAGAGCAGTGCTCGCGCGATCGGACGGCGATGTCTTCAGCTCCGACACCGTCACCATTGCCGCTGCGACGGCTTCGGATCTGCTCGATCACATCGACATCGCGCTGGTTCGCCCGGCGGGAGCGGACAGCGTCGCGGTGGTCCTCCGGCTGCGGTCGAGTCTTCTCAACACGCTCGTCTTCTACGACTACATGCTGGCGCGGCCGGGGGCCCGATCGCTCGACTGGATGGCCGAGGAGCTGACGCGGCTCGATCGGGTGGCGGAGCTCGGTCGATGGTACGGCGAGCACTTCGGCGTTCGCGTCTCGGTCCACGATGGAACCGGCTGGCTTCCGGTCGCGAAGTATTCGGACTACGGGCCGATCGCCTGGCGCGATGTGGGCCTCATGGTGCCGGTGCCCACCGGCGACAGCGTGCGCATCCGCCTGTCGTTCCTCACCGACCAGTGGCGCATCGACCGGCTCGCGGTTGCCGGACGGGTTCGCCGGGTGACGCCGACGCCGTTCCAGGCGGCGTCGGTGACAGCATCGGACGGCACGCTCCAGGATGACGCGCTCGCCGCGCTGCGCGCGCCCGACGATCACTACCTGAAGACGACGCCTCGGCAGCGATTCGCCGTGACCTTCGACGTCGGCCGCGCCCCCGCCGGCGGCACCCGGCGAACCTTTCTCCTGGCGTCGCAGGGCTACTACATAGAATGGGTGCGCGGCACGTGGATGAGCGGGACGCGAGACACCGCCACGTTCGTCCCGTCGGCGGAGACTCTCGTCCGCGCGCTGCGGGATTGGGAAAGCCAGCGCGATTCCATGGAACGGCAGTTCTTCCGCAGCCGCATCCCGGTGCTCTGACCATGCGCCATCAGCCCTCCTTCCGCTCACTCGCCGCCGCCATTCTCGCGCTGGCGGGCTGCACGACCGGTCCACACGTCGGTTCGTACGCTCCTGCGCAGTCGCCGGCAGGCGTCGAGATCAGGGTTCGCCTGCGGGGTGGTGAGATCCGCGGCGAGCTACTGGAGGTGCGGGACTCCGGCATCGTCGTGCTCCCGGTCGATGATGTCGTGTTGATCCCGTTCGACTCGATTCGCGGCTTCCGGCTGGCGCAGGAGAGCACCGCCTACGCCGGCGGAACGCCGTCGCGAGCCACGCACGAGCGCCTCCGCCTGCTCAGCCGGTTCCCGGCCGGCATCGCACCCGAGCACCTGGCGCGCTTACTGGAGTCACGGAGGCAGCAGTCGCTCCGGATCCACGAGCCGCAGGCCGATTCCGCCGCCGAGGCGGCGTTCATCGCCAAGGCACTCGCGGGCACGGCACGCTTTCAGGACGTTGCCGTCGCAGAGGAGGCCGGCTATCGCCGGCTTGGCGGCGACCTGCCAAGTCTCGGGCAGCACTGGGTGCACGGCGGGCGCGTGCTCGCCGACACGCTCGATCCGGCGAGCCCGTCTATTCTCGTCTATGTGTCCGTCGCCGGCCGCCCGGTGCTGGCGGGCGTCGCGTACACGCGCCTGCTCGCGCCCGGGGCATCTCCGCCAGCATTCCCACGCAGCCAGCCGAACGCTTGGCACGAGCACAACGGCGCGGTGGAAAACGAGGTGCTGCCGACGGCGCATCACGCAGCGCACGGCGCCGGTGGCTCGGACGCGCGATTGCGGATCGCGGTCATGCACGCCTGGATCTGGATCGCGAATCCGGCCGGAGTATGGGAAAGCGACAACTGGGGGCTGCCCCACGTGCGGTTGGGGCTCGAGCCGCGGGCCGGACCGCCTGGCCTCGACGCGCGTGCGCTCTCGCTCGCCGCTTCGGCGCAATACTATCTGCGGGCCATCGCCGGCGTGGGCGCGCTCACCACCGATGAGTTGACGCGCGTCGAGATCGTCCTCGCCGAACATGCCACTCGTGCCGCGGACGAAGCGGCTCGCGTTCTCGCGCGACCGGCGATCGAGAACGAGCCGGCGCGGGTGGGCGACGATCCGGCCCTCGCCGGCATCTGGGACTCGTTGTGGACGTCCATAACCGACGTCGTTCGGCCGGAGGCCGCCGCGAGACTCGCCCCCTTGCGCGCGGCGTTGGCGGGCGAGGTCCACTGATCACGTCGCTCCCGGCTCGCGCTCACCCGCCCTGCGCCACGATCGTCGGCCGTCCCTCGACGCCTGGCGGCCCTGCGCTCTCCTTGCCGAGCACCCGGCGAACGAGCTCGCGCCACCACGCCCACGTGTCACCGGCATCGCGCTCCTGATACTGCTCGAGCGACGCCCACGTGCGCTCGTGGATCTCGGCGCCGCGGCGGATCGCCTCCTTGACCGTGATCCCCTCCTCCTGCATCCACCGGCGCCCGATCTGCGCGTGGAGCACCTCGTCCGCCCAGTCGAAGTCGTGGAAGTGAGCCGATAGCGGGTCCCCCGCCTCGACCGCCGTCTCGTACTCGAACCGCTTGCCGGTATCGGCCGGCATCAGACTCTGCTCGACGGCGTAGAGAAGAATCTGACGCTCGAGCGGCTCGGCATGGCGGTTGAGTCGCAGCGAGAAGCCGATGTTGAGAGGCAGCTTCGTCCAGTCGACGTTCCGGGCGGTGAGCGCGACACTCCCCATCATCGCGTGGCGCGCCTCATCCCAGAGCTGGCGGCCGTACTCGCGATAGAAGTCCCACGGGCAATCGCGCCGCTCGGTGAGGAACGACGCCATCGTCTCCGGCACGTCCATCTCCAGCGTGCGGCGACAGAGGAGGGCGAGGTTGCGTTCGTCGGCCGGAACACCGGGCGCGTTGTACATCGTCTGCGGCGGAAAGTCGAAGTCGTGGAGCCCGGCGAAGCGGGCGTCGCGGCGCGGCGTCATGTCGGGGACGAACGCCCCGGTCGCGCGGGCCGGCGGCACCGCGGCGTCCGGCACCGGCTCGTCGCCGCCAAGCCCGCCGGCGGCGCCCAGCCAGGCGCCGAGATGCGACTGCCACGATTCGGCGCGTTCGCGCGCCGCCGAATCCCGGACCATCAGCGCGGCCAACTGCCGCGCGCACCACGTCGCACTCTCCTCCTCCTCCAGAAGATTGAACCGCAGTACGCGGCGCGTCGGATGATCGACCAACGGGTTCGAGCCCTCCATGTGGCGGCGATACGCGTTGGCGAGCGCGGTGTGAGCGAGCTCGAGCCCGGCCACCAGCTCGACGGTGTCGTGCGCGCGCAGCAGCTCCTCGAGGAACGCGTTCAGGCGATCGCAGGGCGACTCGTCGAGTCCGGGCGGCGGGCTCCGCATCTCGGCGATGCGCCGGCGCAGCGCGTCGGCGTGCTCGGCGTCCTGCCACTGGTGGAGCGCAAGGGCGCACTTCATCTCCCACTCGGGCGTCGCCGGAAGATGGGCGACGGCGATCTCCCTGAGCCGCGTCTCGACCCAGTGCAGCCGCACCAGACGGCGCACGCTTTCCCCTACGCTGAAACCGACACGCGCCGCCTCGGCGTACGTACACAGCCCAGCCAGCTCGGGGACGGGTTGCATGGATGTAGTGGTCATGCGCGAAGAAATAGTCCGCGTTGCGCACGGATGCCAGACGCGGGTGGAGGACGAGGGACGTGGGCCAGAGAGAGGATGAAGGGACCGAAGCGCCGGCATTCCGTTTTTCGGGATGCCCACCCCTTGACGGCTCAGGTGTGC
>DATKCV010000001.1:0-33172 GCA_035513015.1 Gemmatimonadaceae bacterium | reverse complement strand
TCGTTCACCAGCCGGCCGAGGTTGCCGGCTCCAGTGTCCACCTTGGCCACGATGCTGGTCAGCGTCTCGGTCGTCGTCGTCAGCTCCTCGAACATCCGCGCCAGATTCTGACTCGATGCCTGGAGTGCCCGCATCGTCGAGTCCACCGCCGCCGAGTCGATCGCGCTCGCCGTCCGCCGCAGCGCCGCCGTCGTCGCCGAGAGCTCCCGCGCCTGCTCGGCCGCGATCGTGTTCAGCCGCATCACCAGCTGGTTGGTCAGGGCGATCGTGGAGCGCAGGTCGGCCAGCCCACCCTCCTGTACCAGCTGGAACTCGATCGCCTGGGTGACGTCGGACATGCTGCGTCCGATCGTGTCCATGCGCGCCACCAGCTCCGTCAGCCCCGGCGGCGACGCTCCAGTGGGGATCGTGTCGCCCGGCTGGTAGTGCTGCTCGGTCACCCGCGCCGGCGTGAGCGCCACCGCCACGTCGCCGAAGATCCCAACCGGGACGACGGTCGCCACGCTCCCCTCGGGGATCCGGTAGCGGTTCTCCACCCGGAAGGTGACGTCGAGGTAGCCGTCGTTGCGCAGCTGCACGTCGTCCACGTAGCCCACGCTCACGCCGGCGAGGAGAACCGGGCCGCCCTGCTTGAGCCCCGCGCCCCACGCGAACCGCGTGTGCAGCGGGTACCCCGCCGACAGTCCGCCCCGCGCCAGCCACAGCGCGCCGAGGATGCCGATCACCAGCGTGATCGTCATCAGGATTCCCACCAGCACTTCGTCGCGTCGTTTCATCCCTGGAGATACCGGGCGAGGAGGAGTGCCGTCAGCGCGTCGAGGACGAGGATCGCGACCGAGCTGATGACGACGGCCGCCGCCGTCGAGCGCCCGACGCCCTCGGCGCCGGCGCCGGTCGTGTATCCCTCATATGTGCAGAAGAACGCGATGGCGACCCCGAAGAAGGTCGCCTTGATCAGGCTGTAGACAATCTGGAAGGTGTCGAAGCCGAACCGCAATCCTTCGGTGAACTCGTTCGCGCGCACCTCCGTCGCCAGCACCGACACCAGGAACGCGCTTCCGAGCCCTACCGCGTTGGCGAGCACCGTCAACACGGGCAGCATCACCAGCGCGGCGAGCACGCGCGGCACGACGAGATAGGCGACCGGGTCGTATGCCAGCGTCTCCAGAGCGTCGATCTGCTCCGTCACCCGCATCGTCCCGATCTCTGCCGTCATCCGCGCGCCCACCCGCCCGGTCAGCACCAGCCCGGTGAGCAGCGGGCCGAGCTCGAGCACGATCATCTGCCGCACGATCAGCCCGAGCACCGAGCGCTGGACGCCGGCGAACAGCTGGTAGTACGACTGCACCGCGACCACGGCGCCGATGAAGCCGGCCACGATCACGACGAGGGGGATCGAGTCCACCCCGATCCCCCGCATCTGCCGCATCGTCAGCGGCAGGTACGTCGCCGGATCGGACAGCCCCCGCAGCGTGTCGCGGAGAAAGAAAACACGGAGGCCGATCTCCCTGAACACCCCGACTCCCGCCCGCCCGAACCGGCGAAAGATCCGGATCCCGGCTCTCTGCGGGAGCGGGAAGGTGGAGGTGGAGCGGAGCTCGGGGAGGGTCACGAACGAATTGGACGAATTGGACCAATGAGACGAATGACCGCGGGCGGCCAGATTGCCGAGGATGGGCCAAGGATCAACTCGTCCCTCGTCCCTCGTCCCTCGTCCCTCTCCCCTATCACGTCTTCACTCGCGTCAACAGATAAAGCCCCACCACCGCGAAGATGATGTTCGGCGTCCACGCCGCCGTCTCCGGATCGAGCACGCCGCGCCCTCCGATTGCCTTCGTCAGCTGGATCAGCATCAGGAACACCACCGTGGTGCCGAGGCTCACTCCGATCCCGTAGGCCGCGCCGCCGCGCTGCGAGCTCGTGGCCAGCGGCGCGCCGAACAGCGCGATCACGATGCACGTGACGGGGATCGCCAGCTTCAGCATCCGCTCGACCTTCATCACGCGCACGTCGGCACCCGATCGCTCCATCGCGCGAATGAACCGTCCGAGCTCGCGGAAGCCCATGTCCTGCGGCGCCTTCGGTGTCGCCATCAGGTCCATCGGTCGCTCGCGCAGCTGGTTGTCCACCAACGAGTCGAAGCGGAACGCGAAGGTGCGGGCGCTGTCCGGAAGGACATAGTACCATCCAGTACGCAGCGTCCAGCCCTCGGTTTCCTCCCACGTCCCGGCGGTGGCGGCGATCACCGTGGTCGGGTATTCGGGCCCGTTGCCCTTCCGCTCGATCTCGACGCCATCGATGCTGGACCGGAGGACGTTGAGCGCCGTAACTTTGTAGTTGCGACCCTCGTCGGCGGCGAACACGAAGTTGTACCGGTCCGTTCCCCGCTGGAACCGGCGCGTTTCCAGCATCTCCTCGCGCAGCGCGTTCGTCCTCGGCGCCAGCTCACCCAGTCCGAGCGCGAGCAGGGCGCCGATCGCCGCCCCCAGCCAGATCGGCGCGGCGAACCGGTGGAAGCTGATCCCCGACGCCTTGGCCGCCGTGATCTCCGAGTAGCGGGTGAACCCGCCGATCGTGAAAACCGTCGCGAACAGGACCGCCGCCGGCAGCACCATGAACATGCTGTCCGGAATCCAGTACACGTAGCTCATCGCGATCTGGCTCTTCGGCAGATCGCGCGCGAGATAGCGGTCGAGGTTGTCCGTCAGGTCGATGATGATGACGATGAGGGGGAACCCCAGCGCCGTCGTGAAGAAGATCCTGAAGAACTCCGAGAACACGTAACGGTCCAGCGGACGGAAGATCCGGCGCCCGAGTCGGCCGATCATGCGCGCCGGGTCCCCGTGCGCCGCTCGAGCGGGAGCCCGACCCGCCGCCCCTGGCGGGCAAGCCAGCTTCGCAGCGCCTCGCGCATCTCGCCCCAGTCTCCGCCGCGCGACGTCGCGCCTTCACGGCCCATGCGGGCGATCAGTGCCAGCCCGGCGACCGCGAATATCGCGTTCGCCGCCCACATCGCCCAGAACGGCGTCAGCATCCCCCGGTCGGCGAGCGCCTCCCCGCCGATCAGCCCCACGTAGTAGATCGCGAACACGACCAGGCTCACGCCGAGCGTCATTCCCACCCCGCCGCGCGGGAATCGCAGCGCCACCGGCGCGCCAAGCAGCACGAACACCACGCACGCAACGGCGAGGGCGAACTTCTTCTGAATCTCGACGTCGTAGCTGTTCTGTGTGCGCGCGCTGATCTCCATCTGCGAGCGCAGGGCCTCGATTCGGCCGCTGACCGCGCTCGCCGGCGTCAGCCGGCTGGCCAGTCGGCTCTGGGCCTGCGGCCGCAGGTGGTATGGGAGCGGCGAGCCGGCCGCCGGCGAGTCGGCAACCGCCCGCTCGAGTCCCCGGTCGTCTATGACCCTCGGTCGCTGCACCGGCGATCCCTGTGCGTCGCGGAGATAGGGACTCTCGCCGATCGGGAGCGGCGCCTGCCCGCCCGACGGAGCCCCTCCCTGCAACCCCGGCGGGGTGAGCGGTCGCCTCGCGGGTGTGGCGGGCCGCACGGGTGGCTGCACGGGTGGCTGCACGGGTGGCTGCACGCCTGGACGCGCCGCCTGAGGCGTGGGTCGAGCACCGGGTGGCGCCGCCGAAACAGCCGACGCCGGAGCCGGCGCGGCGGTATCGGCGACCGTCATCTCCACCGTGACCGGGCCGTCGTCGAACGACTGCCCAGCTTCACCGTCCGGGTGCCGGCTTGCTACCTCCGGCTCCGCCGCCTCCTCGATCCTGGGTGCCTGTCGCCGGTGGCCCTGAAGCCGCGCCAGGACCACGCAGTACGTCTGGCCGATGCCTGACCGGGCGACCGACCTCTGGGGAGTCGTGACAGGCTCATCGAAGCTCCCGGTCACCGCCTCGCGCGCCGCCGAAGCCAGGAATTCGCCGAGCGTCTGACGTGTGGCGACGTACTCGCTGTGCGCCGAGTTGACCTGCGCCTGCATCTCGCAGATCGACATCTCGCGGTCGCCCTTGTACCCGCCCGCGTCGCTCCGCTGGAGCGAGTTGCCGACGCCCCGGATGCGGATCCGATCCTCCCGGAAGTAGTGCCGCTGAAACTGCCCCGGCGACCGCTTCGGCACCTCCTGCACGTGCCCATCGTAGAGCGTCAGCAGGAGATCCGTCTGATTTTCCGACATCTCCAACCGTCCGCTGTCGGCGCGAATCGTGCGCGATGTGGCAGGGTTGGCCATGTCGTAGATGGTGATCTCCCGCATCCGGTTGGTCGCCCCATCCAGGTAGTTCGTCTGGAGGAAGGTCCTGCCGGGGGCCAGCTCGTTCCAGGTACGCTCTCGCAGTGCGAGCGTCGGCTTGACCCGCGCGATGTCCTGCTGGAGCAGGCTCAACCGGTGGTTGGCGCGCGGGAGCACCTGATCGTTGAACGCGACCATGAACACGGCGAGCGCGGTGGCGCCCACGATCACCGGAGCCAGCACGCGCACCATCGACACGCCGCTCGCCTTCAGCGCCGTCATCTCGTTCTCCGCTGCCAGGCGGCTGAACGCGTAGAGGGTCGCGACGAGCACCGCCATCGGCAGCGTCATTGCCACCGTGAACGGGATCGACAGGAGGAAGAATTCCCCGATCACCGACCACGGCAGCCCCTTGCCGACGAGGCGCTCGAACTGCTTGGCGACGTAGTTCAGCAGCAGCAGAGAGGTGAGCGCCGACAGCGCGAACACCAGCGGCCCCAGATGCTCCTTGAGTACGTACTTGCTGATGATCCTCACGCGAGGTCCGGTACCGTGCGTGGAACCCCGTGTCCGACACAGGGTTGTAGCGTATGGGCCGTCCGGTATATTCCACCGTCCAGGCCGTCGATTTCAAGGGCGGGCGCGCTTCCCGTGGCCATCGTCAGACCCCGTTCGGCTTGGCGCCCAAGGTCCTACACCACCTCTCGGCTTTTGGTGCGCCCCCGCCTAACGCGACTTCTCGCCGGCTCGCTCCTGCTCCTCGCCAGCCCCGCCATCCTCGGAGCCCAGGAGCGCCGCGACACCACTCGCGTCGTCCCCGATTCGGTGCTCCGGGCGGACAGCGTGCGTGCAGATTCCCTGCGCCTGGCCCGGCTTCGCGCCGATTCCCTGCGCGCCGACTCGCTCCGCGCTGCCGCCCGACGCGACTCGCTCCCCGACATCTTCGGCGACTACGCCGACCTCGGCCTCCAGCTCCAGGCCCGAATCGAGACTCGCGCCGAGCAGAACCGCAACGAGCGCTGCTACTCCAGCCAGTTCTTCACGCTCGGCGCCAACTGCCGGGCCGGCTACCTGCCACAGCTCGAATTCCAGTTCAACCTCCAGACGGGAGGAACGGTCGCCGAGCGGGTGCACGTGGATGTGGACTACGACTCGGAGCGGGAGTTCGACGCGTCGAACAACGTCTCGCTGTTCTACGAGGGGCGGGGTGAGGAGCGACTCCAGCGCGTGGAGCTGGGCAACGTCTCGTTCGCCCTCCCGCCCTCCCGCTTCATCACGAGCGGGATCCCCAGCGGCAACTACGGCGTCCAGGCCATCGCCCGGCTCGGCTCCGCCCGGGTGCGTGCCATCTACGCCCAACAGAAGGGCAACGTGGTCCGCGACCGGATCTTCACCGTCGGCGACCAGGCGCTGCAGACGATCCAGCGCGACATCGACGACTATCAGCTGGAGCCCCGGCGCTTCTTCTTCACCGTCGATCCGGCGCTGTTCGCCGGCTACCCGAACATCGACATCCTCGACCGGCAGCAGCTCGGCGTGATGGCCGCCGCGCTGCCCGACTCGGTCCGTCCGACGCGCGTGTACCTCTACCGGCTCCAGCTCGGCAGCCCGCCGCGAAATCCGAACGGCCCCCAGTTCATCGTCCGCGGCGGCAACCTCCCGCAGACGCGCGGCCAGATCTACGAGTACCTGCGCGAGGGCGTGGACTACTACATCGACCCGTCGCAACTGTGGGTGGCGCTGGTCCGCCCGCTGAACGTCAACAACGAGCGGCTCGTCGTCGCCTACCGCGTGCGCGTGGACGGACGCGACACGGTGGTCGTGAGCACGGGCGGGACGCCGGACATCGAGTTCCAGTCGCGCGAGCAGTTCGCCAATCTGCTTTGGGATCCTTCCCTGATCCCGGCCGACGACGCGTTCCGGCAGGAGTTGAGGTCCGTGTACCGCATCGGCGGCGGCGACATCGTCCGCGAGGGCGTGCACCTCGCCGTGGTCACCAGCGCCGGGGGGCAGGAGAAGCCGGTGGCCGGCACGGCCGACACCTATCTGGAGATGTTCGGCCTCGCCCAGAGCACCAGCGGTGCCGCGTTCGACGCCGAGAACCGGATCTGGCCGCGCCCGGGCGACCCGAACTTCAACATCGCCGCGGCGGGAAGCGACGCGCGGATCATCGCCGACAACTTCCTCGTCTTCCCGTCGCTGCGCCCGTTCTCCGTGGACGGGCTGGTCGAGCCCGGGAATCCCGTCAACGACACGCTGTACACCATCCCCGGCGAGTACCTCTACTCGACTCAGCGACCGCAGTCGGTGTATCGCATCCGCACGCGCTACGACGCCCGGGGGAGCGGCGACGTCGCCGGAGGATCGTTGAACCTCGGTGCCGTGCAGCTCCGGCAGGGTTCGGAGCGGCTCATCGTCGATGGCGTCGCGCTCACCCGCGGCACCGACTACGAGATCGACTACGACCTCGGCCGCGTGACCTTCACCCGGCCCGACACGCTGTTCTCCCGCCGCCGCACGGTGACGGCGCAGTTCGAGGAGAACCCGCTGTTCGCGCCCGCGCCGACGCGGATATACGGACTCTCGTCGCTCTTCCCGACCGACTACGGCGACGTGCACGTGACGATGATCTCGCAGTCGCAGCGGACGACGTTCAACCGGCCGCCGCTCGGCTTCGAGCCGCTGGCCTCGGTGCTCGCCGGGATCACCGCGAACTTCGCGTTCGATGCATCACCGCTGACCCGCGCGCTCGACGCGCTGCCGATGATCAGCACCGACGCGCCGTCGCGGATAAACTTTCAGGGCGAGTTCGCCACCAGCCGCCCGCAGCCGCACACCGAGGGGCTGGCCTACATCGAGACGTTCGAGGGAGAGCGGGGGATCCAGATCCCGCTCGGCGACCCGGTCTGGTACTACTCGAGCCGGCCGCTTCCCGGCTCCACGTTCCCCACCTCGCCGTTCGAGCTCGACCGCGCGGCGACCATGGCCTGGCAGAGCAACGCCCGCCGCGCCGACGGATCGCCGATCGTCTACACGCTCCAGCAGATCGACACCGCCTTCCGCACGGCGGGGCAGGGGTTCGGCTCCGAGCAGATCCTGTGGCTCTCGCTCTACCCGCTGAACGTCGGCGGAAAACTGGATGTCGACGCGGGCGTCGCCCGCTGGACGGTGCCCGGCGCGCCCGGCGGACGGCGCTGGCGCTCGGTCCGCACCGTGCTCTCGCCAAGCGGGACCGACCTGACGCGGATCGAGCAACTGGAGTTCTGGTCGCTTCTCGACACCACGCAGATCGCCCGCGACCGGCACCCGACGCTGGTCTTCGACTTCGGCGACATCTCCGAGAACACCGTGGCGTTTTCCCCCGAGACGCTGTACGTGCGTCCGCGCCCGGGTGGCGGCGTGGACAGCGTTTGGGTGGGGAAGCAGCTCCAGGGCTACGACCGGCTGGACACCGAGCGCGACTCGTTGTCCCGCGTGTTCAACGTCGTGTCCGACGACACGGGCCTCCCCGGCGATGTCGCCGAGTCGCTCGTAGTCGTGGACGAGGTCGGCGAGCCGCGCACCGAGGCGAACGTGTTCATCTGCATCGCGCAGCCCGGAGACATCCACCGGCTCGGCGACACTCGCACCAACTGTACGGTGCGCAACAACCGGCTCGACGAGGAGGACATCGATCAGGACTTCGTCCTCAACATGACTGACGAGCGGCAGGCGACGGACGAACGGTTTCTGCGCTACGTGATCGACCTGAGCGACTCGCGCACCTACGCGCACACGGGGCTGTGCAGCGGCGGCCAGTGCTGGGTGCAGTTCCGGATCCCGTTCACCAGCGCCACCGACACCGTGAACGCGCCCAACCTGCGCCGGATGCGGGCGCTTCGCGTGACCATGGTGTCGGGCGCGCTGACGCCGGACGACGTGATCACGACGGTGCCGATCGCCCGGCTCCGGCTCGTCGGCGCGCCGTGGCTCAAGCGGGACGAGCAGGTGCTGAGCGGGGTGGCCGGCGACGGGATCGCGGGCGGGTACGTGCTCACGGGGCTCGTTGGCACGCAGGACCGGGCGACGCTCGGTTACGAATCGCCGCCCGGTGTCGGCGACCTGGTCGAGCGTCGCGGTGACGAGCTCCAGATCGGCCAGGGCATCATCAACGAGACGGCGCTCCGGCTTCAGGCGGTGGGGATCCCGCTGTACCACCGGGCCGAGGCCTTCTTCCGGTTCCCGGAGGGGCAGAAGAGCTTCATGAACTATCGCACGCTGCGAGTCTGGGCGCGCGGCCGCGGGAACGGGTGGGGAGCCGGCGGAGCCGCCGAGCTCGAGTTCTTCCTCAAGGTCGGGCGCGACGAGAACAATTTCTACCTGTATCGCACGCCGGTGAGCGCCGGCCCCGGACGCGCGGCGTGGGAGCCGGAGATTCAGATTCAATTCGAGCGATTCTTCACGCTCAGGGAGCGCGTGCAGAACGCCTTTCTCCGGGATGGTCCGCGTATCCAGGGATGCACCGGGGTGGACTCGGCCCTCATCGCCCAGTCGCAGCTGCCGGCCGGCTTCGCCGGCGAGCCATACGCGGCCTGCGACGGGGGATACATGGTGCTGACCATGGATCCCAACCTGACCGCGCCGAACCTGCACGCCGTGCAGGAGCTGGCGGTGGGCATCGTGCGGGTGAACGACGGCTCGACGCTTCCCGGCGGCATCATGCCCGGCGACACGCTCGAGCTGTGGGTGAACGACATCCGGTTGAGCGGCGTGGAGAGCACGCCGGGATACGCGGGACAGATCGGGTTGTCGGCGGTTTTCGCCGACGTCGCCGACCTGAGGTTCAACGCCAGCCGGCGCGACCCGCACTTCCGGCAGCTCACCGAGCAGCCCACGTTCATCACCGACGACGCGCTGGACCTCGCCTCCACGGTGCGGCTCGACCGGCTCCTCCCGGCGCGACTCGGCATGTCGCTCCCGCTCAGCGTGTCGCACACGTCGACCGGCACCGATCCGTTCTTCCTCTCGCGCTCCGACATCCGCGGCGGCGCGATCGAAGGACTGCGAACGCCGCGATCGTCGGCCACGTCGTACTCGCTGATCGCCCGGCGCACCACGCCGCTGGAGAACCGCTGGCTCGGTCCGCTGCTCAACGACCTCGCGGTGAGCTCGAGCTGGGCGAACGCGAGCTCGCGCACCGAGTACTCAGACGGACGTTCACGGGCGTGGACGGTGGGTACCGACTGGAACATCGCCGCCGGCGAGCGCACGGTCGGGCTGCCCGGGTGGATGAGCAACGCGCTGGAGGCGCTTCCCGACTGGCTCTCCGAGTCGTCGCTGCTGCGCGCGGCGCGCACCGGGCGGGTCCGCTGGAGTCCCACGCTCTTTCGAGTGACGAGCGGGCTGGCGCACAACGAGGACCGGCGGTTCAGCTACTTCAAGCCGGTCGACGCCCCGGACGACGAGCCGCGCACCAGCCTCGGACTCAATCACATCTGGCGCAACTCCAGCGTGCTGGAGATGCGCCCGACGACCAGTCTGGCCCTGCGCTGGAACATCCTCTCGCTCCGCGACCTGCGCGACTACGGCGACACCACCGATGCGGGAAGCGCCGCCCGGCGCGAGACGGGGGAGATGCTCGGGCTCGGCGTGGGCTTCGAGCGCGAGCGGTCGATGGGCAGCGGGATCACCTGGACGCCGGCGATCCGCGACTGGTTCCGTCCGCGGCTCACCTGGGGGACGAACTACACGATGCGGCGCGACCCGAACGCTCGCTCGCTCGTCGACATCGGCGCCGGCGCGCTGGCGCTCCCGCGCCGGCTGACCAACCAGCATGCGCTGTCGCTGGGGACGTCGTTCGACCTAGCTGGGATGATCAAGGCCTGGCTCCCCGACACCACGCTCGCCTTCCATCCGCGGTGGCGCTCGATACTCGACGCGATCATGGCGATCGACGCCGGTTTCGACCGCAACGTGCTGTCGGCGTTCGACGGCACGGCCTCGACCCCCGGTCTCGGTTATCAGTTCGCCATCGGCGGGATCGACGACTTCCGTACGATCGACGGACGGCTGGCGACCAGCGCCGGCGTGACGCACACGAAAAGCCTCGGCGGCGGCCTCCGGCTCCCGCTCGGGCTGACGGTGCTGAACCGGTTCCGGCTGGTCGAGGGACGCAACTGGACGCGCCGGTTCGACGAGACCCACGCGCTGGTGGAGAACCGGAGCGTGACGCTGCCCGACCTCACCGTGCGGTGGAGCTGGCGGCCGCCGGCGCTGCGCTTCGTGATCGACGGCGTGGGTGCGCAGGTGGGTCTGCGGAAAGTCGCGGCGACGACTCTGGTCCCGGTGGCGCTGGGCGGGGAGCTCGAGCGCACCCGCTCGGAAGTCACCCAGCTCCCGGTGAGCGGCTCGATCTCGTGGGGATTCCTGCGCGGGCTGGGCAGCTCGGCGTCGTACACGCTGACCACGCGCGACGACTCGCGTCCCGGCAGCCTCGGCGAGTCGCGCACCGAGGACATGTCGTTCGACCTCTCCGGGCTGGTGCCGATGCCCGACCGGTTCGACCTCCGGAGCGACCTCCGGCTGCGGACGGGGTATCAGCAGAGCCGGACGGAGAGCTATACATTGAGCACCGCGACCGGCCGGCGAAGCAGGCTCACCGACAACGGCCGCCAGGCGTTCAACCTCAACGCCGATACCGACCTCGCCGACAATCTCACCTTCAGCCTACAAGGCTCGCGCGTGGTGACGTTCGACGACAACCTGGGACGCCGGTACACGCAGACAGTGTTCTCGGTGGTCCTCCAGCTCCAGTTCTTCGCCGGCGAGCTCCGGTGAAGATGCTTTCCATTGCCTGCGCCCTCCTCGTGGTCGTCACCGCGTGCGACCAGCTGGGACTGGGGCGCGGCCCACGCACCGCCTTCAGCGGCGAGAGCGCGCTCCGGTACGCGCGCATCCAGGTGGAGTTCGGCCCACGCGTGCCCGGCACCGAGGCGCACCGGCGCGCCGGCGACTGGATCGTGGAGCAGATGCGTGCGCGCGCCGACACGGTGATCGAGCAGACGTGGACGCACCAGACGGCGAACGGTGTGGCACTCCCGATGCGCAACATCCTCGCGCGAATCCGACCCGACCTGAGCCAGCGGGTGCTGTACGTGGCGCACTGGGACACGAGGCCGGTGGCGGAGAAGGCGCAGCGGCCGGAGGACCGGAGCCGGCCGATCGAGGGAGCGAACGACGGTGCGTCGGGCGTGGCGCTGCTGATCGCGCTCGCCGACGCGCTCCAGGAGACACCGCCGCAGTTCGGGGTCGATCTGCTGTTCGTGGATGGCGAGGACTACGGGGATTTCGACACGAATACCGATGTGCTGATCGGGTCGCGCTACTTCGCGCGCAATCTGCCATCGGCGGACTACCGGCCGATATTCGGCGTGGTCTGGGACATGGTTGGCGCCGAGGGCGCGACGTTCTACCAGGAAGGCTACTCGCTGCAAGGGGCGCCGGAGGTGGTGTCCCGCGTCTGGCAGACGGCGGCGGATCTCGGATATTCGAGCATCTTCGTGCAGCGGCGCGGGATCCCGGTGACGGATGATCATCTGCCGATGCTCGAGGCGGGGCTGAGGGTGATCGACGTGATCGATGTCAATGAGAGCACGATACGGTATCCGTATCACCATACGCTCGAGGATACGATTGACAAGCTCTCGCCCCGAACCCTGCAGGCTGTCGGCGACGTGGCGGTGTCGTTGGTGACTCCGTAGGTACGCAGTTCGGTCAGTACGGAGTTGACCCGATACGCGGTCACGCCGTTGCACTCGATGACGCTGCTCTTCAATGACTCGTGCCGCAGTCGAACGCACTCCGACTGTCCGAGATGCCTGAACCGCGGCACGGGTCATTGAATGAGGCGTCATCGAGTGCAACGGCGTGACCGCGTTCCGGGGCAGCTGCGTACTGGGTCAACTGCGTACTGGGTCAAGGCATTGCTCTGACGCTACCGTGGCCGGCGCGAGGGCGCTTCAGCGGGGCTGGCTGTCGGCAGGGAGTTGCTGCGCGAGGCGCTGGCTGAGAGTCCTGGCAAGGCCGATGGACAGCTTGCGGGTTTGTACCAGCTTGTGTTCCAGCGTCGCGTGCGCATCCGAGCGGAGCATGCCAGCCCCGCGGGCGAGGTCCAGATATTCCTCGAGCTCGTTCAGCGAGGCAATCGCGACCTGCACGAAGTGCAGGAACTCAGCGCGGCTTCCGCGCCCGCATCCCTCGACCAGATTGGCGGGCACCGAGATGGCCGCACGGATCGCCTGAGCCCTGAGTCCGGGCACCGCCCTGGCCAGCCGCGGCGGCAGCGTCGCGATGACTTCCTGGGCGAGCTCGTGCGCGAGGTGCCAGACGCGGAGCTTTCTGTGATCCTGCATGCTCGACCATGGCGCCGGGGACCGACGAAGCCCCCACCATTCCGTCGCCTCCAACGACTTTCCGTCCCCCCAACCGCCCGACTGCCTCTCCCGAACCCCCGAACCCATTACGCAGCGGACACGAAACGCCGTCACGCAGTTGCACTCGATGACGGTGTTTTTCAATGACTCGTGCCGCAGTCGAGCGCACTTCGATCGTCCGGGGGGCTCTCAACGGCGGCACGGGTCATTGAACAGGGGCGTCATCGAGTGCAGCGGCGTGACGGCGTACTGGGGCAACGGCGTACTGGGGCAACTGCCTACTGGGGCAACCGCGTACTGGGTCGCAGGCTGTTTGGGTCCGTCCTGGTTCGGGTTGACGGCGCTCCACTGTTACTGTATACGGGGGCATGGACTTCTTCGCCCAGGTCAATCGCTACTTCGACAAGGCTGCCGTCCACACCAGCCACCCGCCCGGCCTTCTCGACCAGATCAAGGTGTGCAACAGCGTCCTGCACACCACCTTCCCGATCCGCCGTGACGACGGCACGATTTCCAACATCGACGCCTGGCGGGCCGAGCACAGCCACCACCGTCTTCCCACCAAGGGCGGAATCCGGTTCGCGCCCAACGTGAACGAGGATGAGGTCATGGCGCTGGCCGCGCTGATGACCTACAAGTGCGCGCTGGTGGACGTCCCGTTCGGCGGTGCCAAGGGCGCGGTGCGCATCGACCGCGCCGAATTCTCCACGTCGGAAATCGAGCGCATCACCAGGCGCTACACCTTCGAGCTGATGGCGAAAAGCTTCATCGGTCCGGCGGTCGACGTCCCCGCGCCCGACTACGGCACCGGTCAGCAGGAAATGGCGTGGATCGTCGACACGTACATGGCAATGGCGCCGACGCAGCTCGACTCGGCCGGATGCGTGACCGGGAAGCCGGTGACTCAGGGCGGGATTCGCGGGCGGGTCGAGGCCACCGGGCGTGGCGTCTACTTCGGAGTGCGCGAGGCGTGCGCGCGGGTGGCCGACATGAAGCGGCTCGGGCTCTCACCGGGGCTCGCCGGCAAGCGGGTGATTGTCCAGGGGCTCGGCAACGTCGGCTACTACGCCGCGCGGTTCATGCAGGAGCACGGGGCGATCCTGATCGCGCTGGCCGAGCGCGAGGGCGCGATACACGATCCGCGGGGGCTCGACCTGGAGCGCGTCGTCGCCCACCGGACGGATCGCGGTACGATACTCGGCTATCCGGGCGCGACCGATCTGTCCCGCAGCGCGGACGCGCTGGAGCTGGAGTGCGACATCCTCGTCCCGGCGGCGCTGGAGAACCAGATCACCTCGGCCAACGTCGATCGCGTCCGCGCCAGGATCATCGCCGAGGCGGCCAACGGACCGGTCACGGCCGACGCTAGCGAGAAGCTGCTCGCCCGCGGCGCGCTGATCATCCCTGATCTCTACCTCAACGCCGGCGGCGTCACGGTCTCCTACTTCGAGTGGATCAAGAACCTGTCCCACGTCCGGTTCGGCCGGCTCGGCAAGCGGTTCGAGGAGGCGAGCAACGCGCGCATACTCAGCGCGATCGAGGAGCTCACCGGTAAGCGGCTCGACTCGGCGAGGTTCACGCAGCTCACCGCCGGCGCCGGCGAGGAGGATCTGGTCAACTCCGGTCTGGAGGAGACGATGAGCGCAGCGTACGCGGAGATCCACCACACGGCGTCGTCACGGTCGGTGGATCTGCGATCGGCGGCGTTCATTAACGCCATCGACAAGGTCGCGCGGGCGTACGCGGAGCGGGGAATCTTTCCGTAGCGAGCCACTCTTCGTCTGGTCCGGATTCCTCATCCGGGCGTGCCTCGCACGGGGACGCGGATTTCGAGGAGCCTGCGGATGGTGAATCGCGCGGTGGAGGGAACGGTGCGCGACGAGCCCGGACGATTTGATGGAAGAGACCTGCCACGCAGGTCCTCGGCCCCGGAACTTTTTCAATCAACCGTCGCGGGGAGCCGTGGCCCGGCATCGGAGTCATCCGCGTTCTCGGCGCGATCCGCGTCAAACCGCGTCAAATGCTCGCATTTGCCGCGTCCCGGGATGGAATGGTGACACTCCTTGGCTGGCCGCCGCCATCTTCGCGACCATGGGCACCCCCGCGGAACGCAAAGCACTCCTCTTTCTGGCTCTCGTTGCCTTTTTGGGCGCCGGCGTCCGTGCGCTCGGCGCTCCTCGCGGCGCCGAGGCCAGTGACGCCGCCGCCCGACGTGCACTCAGAGAGCAGATGAACGCCGTCGAAGCTGCCAGGCGGAGCGGCTCGTCGAGCGCGAAGCGGGGGGAGGCGACCGGACTGACGGCCGCGGCAGGGCAGGCGACTCCGAAACCGGCCGCGAAACGCGCAACCTCCTCCAGATCGTCGAGGAAACCCGAGTTGCCGGCGACGGCGATCGACGTCGACATGGCGTCGGCCGCCGAGCTCGAGGCGTTGCCGGGCATCGGCCCCGCCCTCGCGCTGCGCATCGTCGAGGACCGGAACTACAACGGTCCATTCGGCTCGCTGATGGGTCTCCAGCGAGTAAGAGGCATAGGTCCGGGGCTGTCCAATCGCTTGACCCCGCATGTGACGTTTTCGGGCATCCCGCGCCCCTCGAGTGCCGACCTCACGCGGCCTCACTGACGGCGAGTCTCCTCGCCCACCCCGACGTTCCCGTCGCCCTGCGGGTGTTTCTCGTCGGCCCTACCGCGCGTCCTTTCCTGTGACTCCTCCCTCGACGCGCCCCCCGTCATGCTCGTCCCCAGATGTTTGCTCCGGTCACTAGCGGCGACGGCCCTCGTCTTCGCCGCTGGCTGCACCTACCCCACCGATCAGAGCATCGGGATGTACGTCTCCGTCGCCGCTCCCGGTCCGGTCCTCATTCGCGGGACCGTGGCCGACCTCGAGGCGAGCGTCTGGATCCGCGGCGACGCAGGTGACTCCATCGAGGTGCACAACGCGGAGCTGATCTGGAGCACCAGCGATCCCTCACTCGCCACCATCGCCAGCGGCGGCGCGGGCGTTGGCCGCGTGACCGGCGTGAATCCCGGCATGGTGGAGATCCGCGCCATCGCTCCCGGCTACGAGAGCGCCGAGCCGGGCCTCTTCCACCTGCGCGTCGCCAACCCACTCGAGATCGACAGCATCTCGCCCGACACGGTGCGCTACGGGCAACTCCTCCTCGCGTACGGCGTCGGCGTCGGGCAGCTCTTCTTCGCCGGACTCGGAAACGCGACGCTCAACATCGACAGTCTCGCCTTCTCCGGCGATCCCGCGGGCCTGGGAGTCCGCGCGTTCTGGGTGGCGTATCCGGCGAGCACCGGGTTCCTGCTCGGCGCCGGCGCGGGACAGCTCGTCTCGTCCCCCGACTCCACCGTCGTACTGCCATTCGACATCTACGAGCCCAATCAGACTGCACCCGCGGTGATCCAGCTGGATGGAGCGCCCCCGTACCCCGAGCTCCCGATCGTCCGGTTCTTCAATCCCGCCCTCGCCTTCGAGGATCTCCGCGGAGCGCCGTTCGGTTACGACTGGTATCGCTGGACCACGGCCGATCCATCGAAGCCCTACACCTTCATCTTCGTCGGCCCCTCGCTGAAGGGGACGCACGGCTCGTATCTCACCGATGACGCGAGCACCGTGGGCCCCGACTCCTGGCGGCTCGGCCCCGGCCAGTACGACTGCAAGGGGTACGAGTTCCGGCCGCCGGTGGCACCAACCGACTCGCTGTACGTCGCCCTCGGGCGCCTGCCTGCCGGCTCGGTGGATCTCATCTCCGTCTACACGCAGCAGGGTCGCTACGCGCTCGGCGTGCTTCAGGCGTACGAGCCCGCGTTTCGCCAGATCCCGCCCGACCGCTTCGAGGAGAACGACCTCTGCGGATTTGCGGACGAGAACTTCGCCAATCCAACCACGCGGATCGATCTCACGAACGCGTTCGCCGAGAATCTCACGATGGACACGCCGCACGGCATCGACTGGCTTCGCTTCCGTGTGCCCGGGACGGTGGCGCAGCCCGTGACCGTCCGCACCGTTCCACATACGTTCGGCAAGGCGGACCGCACCGACCTCGACACGTACGTGCTCCGCGTCCCTGGAGCCACCGGCGGTCTCGACATCCTCGGCGGCAACGTCGACCCCGGCTCCACTTCGTCGACCACGATCCTGCTCGCACCGGGCGACTACTATCTGGCGGTGGTGGATTCGGCGGGAGTTCCGACGCACTACGGTGTCTGCATCGCGATCGGGTCTACGTGCACGCTCCCGCCCGCGCCGGCGCCGCCCTCGACGACCCTGGAGCCCTCTGCGGTTTCCCTGCCGATGCGGCTCGGGACGACACCCGATGCCGGCGCCGCCATGCGGGCCCGTGCGGGCTTCGAGCGCCCATGGCGGTGACCGACTGCCGGGTCTGCGCGACGCCGCTGCCGTCGGATGCGCGGTTCTGCATGACGTGCGGCGTGGACGTGACCGATCCGGGCGCCACGGTCCAGACGAAGCCGCGCGACGCCGGCGCCGAGCTCCATGAGCGCCTCGCGCGCACGCTCGCCGGCCGCTACGAGGTGCGGAGACTACTGGGCGCCGGCGGCATGGCGTCCGTGTTCCTGGCCGACGAGATCGGCCTCGACCGGCCGGTTGCGATCAAGGTGCTCCCGCCCGAGCTCGCGCGCGACGAGGGGCTCGTCGCGCGCTTCGAGCGCGAGGCGAAGACGGCGGCCCGGCTCGACCACCCCCACATCATCCCCATCCATCGGGTGGAGAGCGAGGCCGGCCTCCACTACTTCGTGATGAAGTACGTGCCCGGTCGCTCGCTCGAGTCCCTGCTCGAGGCGCCCGATGCCATCCCGCTCGGCACGGCCTCGCGCATCCTTCGCGAGGCGGCCACCGCCCTCGGCCACGCGCACACCCGCGGCGTCGTGCACCGCGACGTGAAGCCGGCGAATATCATGCTCGACGAGGACGGCCGGGTCGTCCTCACCGACTTCGGGATCGCGCGCGCGGGCGAGAGCACCCACCTCACGCAGACGGGCATGATCATCGGGACGCCGCACTACATGGCGCCAGAGCAGGCGCTGGGCACCGGTGTCGATGGCCGCGCCGATCAGTACGCGCTCGCAGTCGTGGCCTACGAGATGCTCGCGCGCCAGTGTCCGTTCACCGGCGACTCGGCGCACACGATCATCTACAAGCACATCCACGAGCCGCCGCGCTCCGTCGCGTCGCTGCGGCCCGATCTCCCGCCGCACATCGTGGAGACGATCGCGATCGCGCTGGCCAAGGATCCGAAGGATCGCTTCGCGACGATGGAGGATTTCGCCCGCGCGATCGATGGAGATGCGGCGGTCTTCGCCGTGCGCGAATCGCGGAAAACCATCGCGATCGCAGCCGGCGCCGGATCACGGGCGGGGCAGCCCACGCCGTCGAGCGTCGCGACGGTCAGGGTGAACGCGAAGGCACTGCGCACATCGCCTCGCCGCTTGCGGTCGGCAGTGTGGGCCGGTGCGTTCGGAGGTCTGGTTCTCGTCGTCGGTGCCACCCTGTGGGCCGCGTCGGGAAGTGTGGCGAGGGGCACGCACGAGCTGGACCCGGCGCTGGCGTCCGATCTCGAGAAGACGAGCAAGCACCTGGCGGCCTTGTCGAGCAGGGAGCCAATCGCCTCGCCCGCCGCGCCGGGCGGAACGCCGTCCGCCACCGGTGAGGCCGCGGCTTCCGAGCCCGGGCGGCCGGCCGGAAAGTCGCCGAACCCGCGGCAGCAGCGTGGAGGGGTCGAGCCGCCGCCGGTGCGCGGTAGCCCGGACCGCGCCGCCCGCGCCCCGGAACGCCAGGCGCCGCGCATCGCGCCGCTCACCATCGGTTCCGAGCCGTGGGGGACGCTCTTCATCGACGATGCGATGATCGGCGACACGCCGGTCGCCAATCATCCGCTCGAGGTCGGGCGCACCTACCGCATCCGTGTCGAGCGTGAGGGCTACAAGTCGAAGTCGGAGAGCATCACCGTTCGCGATCCCAATCCCATCCGGCGCCAGTTCACGCTCGACCCCGGAGCCGCCTCGTGATCCACGCCATCCTGCGGGCCGGGCTCGCTGCCGCCCTGCTCCTCGTCCTGCCGGCCGCGTCACTCGACGCGCAGCGCAGCGCGACCCTGGCCCGCGCCGAGGCCTCGTACGGCGAGCTCGCCTACGCCCAGGCGATCACCCACGCGCGTCGCGCGCTCGGTGAGCGCCTGCCGGGACCCGATCAGGCGCGCGCCTGGGAGCTGATGGGTTTCGCCTACGCCGCGCTCGACAGCGCGCGCCAGAGCACCGAGGCGTTCAAGCAGCTCCTCTTTCTCGAGCCGGACCGCGAGCTGGATCCGGCGCGCATCTCGCCGAAGATCACGAGTCTCTTTGCGCTCGCGCTCGGTCAGATCCTCGTGGTGCGCCACGTCTCTGCGGACACGACGACGTTCATCGCCGGGCGAGGCGCGCTCTCCATCCGGTTCACGGTCACGCGCGGTGCGCGCGTGCGCACTCGCATCGTCGGCCCGGGAGGCGAGGCGCTCGTCGACTCCTCGCTGACCGACGGTACGCTGCGGCTCTCGTGGGACGGGCTGCTGCGCGACGGCACGCCCGCGCCGGGCGGGGACTATCGCCTGATCGTGGAAGCGGTGGCCGGCCGCGACGCATACGCCGCATCGGTTCCGCTGCGGATCACCGCCGGCGCGGTGGATACGCTGGCCCATCTCGCCTCGCTGCCCGGATACGACCTTCTCCCGGAGACCGGGATCCCGCCGCGGAGCTGGCGCCCGCTGGGCATCGCGCTCATCGCGACCGCGGCCACGAGCGGAACGATCATGGCGCTCGAGAGCGCGGACCTCGCTGCGATCGGCCGGCGTGAGCTGGTCACGATCGGCGTCGGAACCTCGATCGTCGGGCTCGTCGCGACGCTCCGCCGGCCGGCGCCGGTTCCGGCGCCGGCCAACATCCGCTACAACGCTCTCGTGCGCGAGCAGCTCGCGCGCCGCAACGCGGAGCTCGCCGAGGAGAGCGCGCGCCGCCGCCGTCAGGTGCAGCTCACGGTCGTGCCGGTGGCGGAATCGGCGGCGAAGGAGAACGAGCCATGATTGCGCGCAGGCAGGGTGCGAACCCGACTTCCGTCCGTCCCGCGGTGCGGCGGCCCGGGCGGCGACTGCTTCGACTCGTCCTGCCGGCGGTCGTCGCCGTAATGCTCGCGCCAAGTGCGGAGGCGCAACGTGTCACCGCGGGCGCGCATTACGCTCTGGCGCAGTACGCCGAGCAGGGGGCTTCGCTGCGATTCGCGGGCGGAGGACCGGCGGCCCAGGCGTCGGTGCAGTGGCGGCGCTTCGGCCTCCACGTGGCCGCGGCGCGGCTCTCGTTCGAGCCGCACGACGGGAACGTCCAGGCCGAGGGATTCAATGCCACGCAGCGCGACCTGCGGCTGCGGGTCCGGGCGACGCCGCTCGTCAGCGTCGAGGCGGGATTCGTCGACCGCGACGTCGAGCCGCTGCACGCGGCCCAGTCCTTCGCCTCGCTGCGATTGGGCGCGCTGGTCGCGTTTCCGCTCCACATCGGCTCCGAGCTCGCGGTGCGCGCCGCATATCTGGGCGGGAGCAGGTTTTCCGGCGGCGGCTCCGCGCCGTTCGGCGTCGAGATCGGCATGCACGTGGGCTACGCACCGTGGTCCGACCGGCTTCGGTTCACCGGCGATCTCGAGTTCCAGCGGCTCGATCGGCGCACGGAAACGGGCGGCGGCGAGCTTGCCGCGCCGATTCAGAGCGCGATCGCCAGGGTCGGGTTCATGGTTGCGTGGTGAGTCGCCGAACCGTGTTCCAGAGTGGCATGAAGCGGGGCAACCGTCCGCTCGTCCACGCAACGACGTGATGCCTGACCGGTGTGGATGTCGCCGCATCTTCCCCCATGCTGACGGCCACCGAGCGCAAGGCACTCATCCGGGCCGCACAAACAGCCGTTCCTGTGCGTCCTCCGCGCCGTTGGCGGTCACCTCCGCACAGCGCAGCCAGTCAAAGGCCGCATACGCAGAGCGGACTCGTTGACCTCGACCGGGGAACGCTGAGGAGCTGGATCGAGCTCCCGGGGGTCGGATTGGCCCTGGCAGCTGGCATCATCGACGACCGGAGCATGGACGGTCCGTTCGGTTCCATGATCGACCTTCAGCGCGTCAAAGTCCCGGTACGGCGCTGTACAATCGCTTGACACCGCATGTGACGTTTTCAGGTACCCTGCGTCCCACAAGTGCCGACCTCGGCGGGCGTTCCCGCGCGACCGGCGCGCGCGATTCCGCCGCCGGAACGGCAGGAGAGACGCGCCGCGCCGAGCGGATGAGCATCCCGCAGTGACGGCGATCCGGGCCGGGGCATTGGCCCGCCGTCCTGTGCAGGCCCACCTCCACGCGATCGACACGTCCCTCCATGGCCGCACCCGTCGCCTCGACCGAGCGCATCGGTGACCTCCTCGTCCGCGAGGGGATGATCACCCGGGAGCAGCTCGACAAGGCCCTCCAGGAACAGCGGCAGAACGGCACGCGAGTCGGGTACAACCTGGTCAAGCTCGGCTTCATCAAAGAGACCGAGCTGACCAAGATGCTGGCCCGGCAGTATCGCATGCCGGCCGTGGACCTGTCGAAGTTCGAGGTCGACCCCAAGATCGCCAAGCTGGTGCCCGGCGACCTCGCCACCAAGCACCTGGTCCTGCCGCTCAAGCGCGACGGCCGGACGCTCACGGTCGCGATGGCGGATCCGACGAACCTGGCGATCATCGACGACCTCAAGTTCATCACGCGGTACGACATCTTCCCGGTGATCGCCGGCGAGTTCACTCTCCGCTCGGTGATCGAGAAGTACTACGAGTCCTCCGACGTCCAGATGCAGGCCCTGCTCAAGGGCATCGTGGAGGAAGGGGACGTCGAGGTCGTCGAGGATCACGAAGAGGACATGTCGGCTGCGGCGCTGGCGGCCGCGGTGGACGACGCACCGGTCGTCAAGCTGATCAACGCGATCCTGACCGACGCCGTGAAGCGGGGTGCGTCGGACATCCACTTCGAGTGCTTCGAGCACGAGCTGCGCGTCCGGTACCGCGTCGACGGCGCGCTGAGCGAAGTGATGAAGCCGCCGATGAAGCTCAAGGCGGCGCTGATCTCCCGCTTCAAGATCATGGCGTCGCTCAACATCGCCGAGCGGCGGGTGCCCCAGGACGGTCGCATCAAGCTGAAGCTGGGCAACAAGGTCATCGACTACCGTGTCTCGACCCTGCCGACTCTGTTCGGCGAGAAGGTCGTGCTGCGAATTCTCGACAAGGGCAACCTGACGCTCGATCTGGAGAAGTTCGGGATCGAGCCGCGCGCCGAGCGCGAGCTGATGGAGGCCGTCGCCAACCCGTACGGGATGGTGCTGGTGACGGGTCCGACCGGTTCGGGAAAGACGACGACGCTCTACTCGGCGCTGTCCAAGGTCAACAACATCGACGTCAACATCATGACCGCCGAGGATCCCGTCGAGTACAACCTCTACGGGATCAACCAGGTCCTGGTGCGCACCGACATCGGGATGACGTTCGCCGCCGCGCTGAAGGCGTTCCTCCGGCAGGACCCGAACATCATCATGCTCGGTGAGATCCGCGACCTGGAGACGGGCGGCATCGCGATCAAGGCCGCGCTCACGGGCCACCTAGTGCTGTCCACGCTGCACACGAACTCGGCGCCGGAGACGGTCACGCGTCTTCTGGACATGGGGCTCGAGCCGTTCAACGTCGCCTCGGCGCTGAACCTCATCCTGGCGCAGCGCCTCGTACGCCGCATCTGCTCCAACTGCAAGGTCAAGTACATGCCGGAGCCGGAGGAGTACGCGGCGGCCAAGGTCGGTCCGGAGATGACCTTCAGGGAGCTGCGCTACACCGAGGAAGCCCTGCGCGATGCGAAGGCGAAGGCGACGAAGGAGTCGGCGCCCTATCTCGACCGTCTGTCGCTCGAAACGCGGTTCGGCGATATCCCGCTGTTCCGCGGCGAAGGCTGCGACCAGTGCAACGGCAGCGGGCTCCGCGGCCGGCAGGGGCTCTACGAGGTGATGTTCATGACCCAGAACCTGCGCAAGCTGATCCTCCAGAACGTCGGTGCCCAGGAGATCGCGAACGCCGCCGTGCAGGAGGGGATGCTCACCCTGCGCATGGACGGGTGGCTGAAGATCATCAAGGGGATCACGACGATCGAGCAGGTCGTGAGAGAGACCAGTGCATAGGCGTACGCTTCCAGCCGGCCCAGCCACGATGAACGACATCATCCGATGACCTCACCAGCCACCCAGCAGTCAGCCGTCAATCTTCGCGTCCTGCTCGAGGAGATGATCGAGCGCGACGCCTCCGACCTGCACGTCACGGCCGGGGAGCGTCCCAAGTTGCGCGTGGATGGCGAGATCACCAACTCGAACATCGAGCACGTCCTGAGCCCCAAGGACACGCTCCAGCTCGCGTACTCGGTGCTGACGGAGAACCAGAAGAAGCGGTTCGAGATGGACGACGAGCTCGACTTCTCGTTCGGCATCCAGAACCTGGCGCGGTTCCGCGGCAACGTGTTCAAGCAGCGCGGCTGCGTGTCGATGGTGATCCGGCAGATCCCGTTCTCGATCAAGACGTTCCAGGACCTCGGCCTGCCGGCGGTGATCGCCAAGATGGCCGACAAGCCGCGCGGGCTGGTGCTGGTGACGGGACCGACGGGATCCGGCAAATCGACGACGCTGGCGGCGATGATCGACAAGATCAACCGCGAGCGGAAGGGACACATCATCACGGTCGAGGATCCGATCGAGTTCATTCACCGTCACCAGGGCTGCATCGTCAACCAGCGAGAGGTGGGGACCGACACGAAGTCGTTCGCGGCCGCGCTCAAGTACGCGCTGCGCGAGGACCCCGACACGATCCTGATCGGCGAGATGCGCGACCTGGAGACGATCCAGGCCGCGCTGACGATCGCCGAGACCGGCCACCTGGCGTTCGCTACGCTTCACACCAACTCGGCCGCCGAGGCGATCAACCGCATCATCGACGTCTTCCCGAGTCACCAGCAGTCGCAGGTGCGGGCTCAGCTGGCGTTCGTGCTCGAGGGGATCATCACCCAGACGCTGCTGCCCAAGGCCAAGGGTCGGGGGCGAGCGATGGCGGCGGAGATCCTGGTGGTGACGCCGGCGGTGCGGGCGCTGATCCGCGACGACAAGGTGCACCAGATCTACTCGACCATGCAGGCCGGAAAGAAGTACGGGATGCAGACGCTGAACGACGCGCTCTACCAGCTGTACATGTCGCGCGAGGTCTCGGAGGACGAATGTCTCCGCGTGACCGGAGACCCGACCGAGTTCCTGCGGATGATCGGCCGCCCGGTGGACGACGGGTCGGACCCGAAGGCGGCCGGAAACGGCGGCCGCGCGGCGACCACCACCGGCGGGCGCCGCTAGGCGCAGCGCTCGAGACCACAAAGGGGAGCCCCAATGCCCACGTACACATACACGGCTCGCACGATCGGTGGAGAGCTGAAGTCGGCCCAGATCGAGGCGGGGTCACGCGACGATGTGATCAAGGAGCTGCGGCGGCAGCGGATGAACGTCGTCAAGCTCGACGAGACGAAGCAGCGCAAGACGCGCGGCGGGATCTCGATGCGCGACATCGTGATCTTCACCCGCCAGTTCTCGACGATGATCAACGCCGGTCTGCCGCTGGTGCAGGCCCTCGACATCCTCGCCAAGCAGAGCGAGAACAAGGTGCTGCAGGAGGTGACGCGGGCGGTGGTGTTCGACGTCGAGTCCGGGCACACGGTCGCCGACGCGCTTCGCAAGCACCCGAAGGCGTTCACCGAGCTCTACGTGAACATGGTCGCCGCCGGTGAGGCGGGCGGTATTCTCGACACGATCCTGCTGCGCCTGGCGGTGTTCCTCGAGAAGAACGACGCGCTGGTGAGAAAGGTGAAGGGCGCGGCGATCTACCCGGCCGTGATCATGAGCGTGGCCGGGATCGCGATCGCGGTCCTCCTCCTGTTCGTGATCCCGGTGTTCGAGAACATGTTCGGCTCGGTAGGGATGGCGCTGCCGACCCCGACGCGAATCGTGATCTGGATGTCGAAGTCGCTTCAGTCCTACTGGTGGGCCCTGGCGGGCGGCGTGGCCGGACTGGTGTTCATGATCAGGAAGTACTACCAGACATCCACCGGTCAGCTCGCCATCGACCGCCTGCTCCTGAAGGTGCCGGTGCTCGGGGACGTGCTGCGGAAGTCGGCGGTCTCCCGGTTCACCCGGACGCTCGGAACGCTGATCTCGTCGGGCGTCAGCATTCTCGACGGGCTGGAGATCACCGCCAAGACGGCCGGCAACCGCGTGATCCAGGACGCGATCATGGCCTCGCGGGCCAGCATCGCCGGTGGTGACACCATCTCGGCCCCGCTGGCGAAATCGGCGGTGTTCCCGCCGATGGTCATCTC
This sequence comes from Gemmatimonadaceae bacterium, assembly GCA_035513015.1. Taxonomy (GTDB): domain Bacteria; phylum Gemmatimonadota; class Gemmatimonadetes; order Gemmatimonadales; family Gemmatimonadaceae; genus DATKCV01. Next base: position 8,074 of record DATKCV010000001.1, on the reverse strand, counting down.
GATGATCGCGGTCGGCGAGCAGACGGGCGGTCTGGACGAGATGCTGTCCAAGATCGCCGACTTCTACGACGAAGAAGTCGACGCCGCGGTCTCCGGGCTGCTGTCGCTGCTCGAGCCGATGATGATCGTGTTCCTCGGCGTCGTGGTCGGCGGCATGGTGATCGCGATGTACCTGCCGATCTTCGACATGATGAACGCGGTGCAGTAGCCGGCCGCGGCGGTGTGAACGCGAGGGGCGCCCGGCCGGTGGCCGGGCGCCCCCTTCGCATCAGCGCGTCAGCGCCGCGCCGCGCTGCCCGCGCGCCGCGCCGACCGCACCACCGGCTCGATCCCGGCCACACGCGCCAGCTCCTTGTGAATCCGGCCCACGCGCTCCACCTGCCCCTTGGCCGGGAACCGCTCGTAGAATCCGTCCGAGCGGAACGAGCGGACGATCTCGGTCCACGGCGCCAGCCGCCTCTCCCAGCGCCGCATACGCCCATCGGCCGGCTCCGCATCCTCGGCGGCGAGGTCGGCGCAGACCCGGATCATCGCCTTGATCGTCACCGAGCTGGTGACGAAGTATCCGGGGTTCCCCCACGCCTCATCCCACACCTTCTCGGCCGCCTTCAGGAAGTCGCGCACGATCCCGTAGAACTTCTCGGCGTGCCGCGCGTCGGTGCCGGCGCGCGAGATCCGCTTCCAGTCGGCGGTGACCCAGCGGTGGATCTCGTTGAACAGCTCCGCCTGGAGGATCCACTTCTCCTGCCGGCTGCGGCCGCCGAGTCGGTTGATACGGTAGCGGAGCGGACTGTCGTTTTCGCGGTAGAGGTGGTCCACGATGCGGGCCGAAAACTTCTTGTCGGGCGCGGCCCACGACACCCTCTCGTAGAGGTCCACGAGATGGCTCTTGTTGATCCGCGTCGGCGTCGAGTTGATGATCACGAACATCTCGCTGGCAAAGTCCTCGCTCTTGCCGTCGAAGATGACGCACGGGACGTGGATCGACGCCGCCTCCTCCGGACGCTCCGACCTGTAGAAGCGAAGCGCGGCGAGGCGGTGCTGGCCGTCGATGATCAGGAACTTGCCGCGTGGCTCCTGGAGGTTGCCGACGTTGTCGAACTTCCCGATCGACTCGAAGGCCAGCTTCTCCTCGGTGAACAGCAGGACCGCGCCCGGAATGGGCGGCTGGCTCACCGCCGTCTCGTAGAAGTTCGTGATCGCGCGGACCTTGGCCCGCGAGAGCTGGCGCTGGAAGGCCTTCTCGGTGCGCTCGATCCGGGCGATGAAGCTGGCGACTTCGTCGCCCTCGGGGGTCGCCTCGGGAGCGATCTGCTCGCCGTCGCCGTAGTAACGGCTTATGAAGCGGACCTTGTCCAGCAGGTCGTCAGCCGGGTAGGCGACGAAATAGTAGACGCTGTCCTTCTGCCGAACCTGGGTTGCCAGCATGTTCGACCCCCCGCGGGAAGTTCCGCCGAAATTGGCGGAGAGCGGGCGTCGGGGCAACCCGGGGGAGGCGCCCTACATGCGGAACAGGTAGCCCAGTTTCACGAACAGGGCATCGCTCTGCCGCCGCAGCTGGCTGTCGCCTCGCCCGAGCCCGAACGGCTCCGGCTCGACCATCGTCGCCCCGTACCCGGCATAGATGACGGTGCCCGGCGTCGGCAGGTAGGAGAACAGCAGCTCGGGCCTGAGGAAGTTGAGGTGGTTTGCCCGGCGGTCGGCCGTCGTGAACCCGCGCGCCCGAACCAGCCCGCTCGCCGTCTGCCGGTACAGCGGATCGCCGCTCCGGTCCGACTCGCGCAGGTCGTCGGCGAAGTCCGCCCGGTACTCGGCCACCGCGCGGACGAAGATCGACCGCGTTATCTGGTACTCGGCGCGCAGCCGCGGGATTCGGGTGCGCGCCACGGTCGTGCCGTCGCTGCGCCGCGCGTACGACTGCTCGTTCCAGCTCGTCACCAGGCGGAGCTGCTCGCTCGGGCGGAAGGTCAGACTTGCCGATATCCAGTAGATGTCGGCCGACGTCCACTCGTAGAAGTTCTCGTCGCGCCCCCAGACGTACATGGCGTGGGCCGAAAACCGGCGGAAGCTCGGGCTGGTGAGCGTGAGCACGTAGTCGAGGTTGGGGATCCACGGCCGGCCGACGAACGGCTCGTAAGTCACCGAGCCACCCGCCGACGCGCGCTCGACGTACAGATCGGTGTAGAGATCGGGGTCGTAGCCGAACGTCTCGACCAGCACCGACGCGCCCGCCTGCCACCCGCCGCGCAGCACGAAGTTCTGGTTGAACTGCAGCTTCTTCTCCAGCATGTCGTCGCCGTGGACGAATCGCTGGTACTTCCACGTACCGTCGAGTACGAGGTTCAGGTTCGCGCTCTCCACCATCGCGCCCTCGCCCCCGTACAGCGTGTAGCTGTGGCTGAGCAGCGCGTTGGCGATCGCCGGCCGGTTGATGTACCCGCTCTGTGCGTGGAAGTCGTCGTGCAGGGCGTTGAGCCGCCAGCGCGCGTTGAAAACGCGGCCCGTGTGCCGGAGGTCGAGCTGGAACGCCGTGCCCGTGACCTCGGCGCCGGGTGATCCGGTGCGACTCCCGGCGAGCTGAAACTGCGCGCTGTTGCTCGTGCGCCAGATCAGACGGCCGTCCACGCCGAGTACGCGGTTGGAGAAGTCGCCGTCGATGCGATCGGTGTACACCATCCCGACGCGCGACGACCGGCCGACGTCCCGCTGCACGCGCAGCAGGTTGTAGAACGGCCGCTCCCCGCCGGTGAACGACAGGGCCCGATCGTCGAGCGCCGCCAGCCAGGCGACGCTCGTGCCGCTGCGGCGGCCGGTGACCTTGGCGGCGGTGAGTGGATCGGCGATGCGTCGCGTGTAGATGAGCTGGTTGGGGACCGTGAACTGCTCGATCGCGTCGAGGAAGAACGGGCGCCGTTCGGCGAAGAACAGTGCCCGCCGCGGGTCGTTGACGATCTGCCCGGCGTCCGACTCCACCTCGGCGAAGTCGGGGTTGATCGTTCCGTTGAGCGTCCAGTCGTTGGTGATCCCGAGTCGGACGTTGCCGCCGACATCCTCCACGGACTGCCGGTCCATTGCTCCGGTCGCAGCGTTCCGCACACCGAGGGCCCGCGCGGTGAACACCGGGTTGACGTCGAGCACGAGACCGCGCTCGAGCCCCGTCAGCCCCTCGAGCGTGCCGAACTGACCGATGTACGACGCCGCCGCGCGCTCGGCCGGCGCCCAGCTGTACTCGTACCCGCGGCTCTGCGCCTTGCGGATGACGTTGATCCCCCACGTCTGCGTTGGCACCGCCTGGTATCGCAGGCTCTTGAACGGGATCCTGATCTCGACCTCGTAGCCGAACTCGGTGACCCGCCCCCTCGACTGAAAGACGTAGTCCGGGGCGATGTCGGTGGGCTCGCGCCCGGTCACGATCCCGGAGAATCCACCGCCCGAGCTCGCGCCGCGCTCGACGACGATCCCGTCGCCCTGGACGCCAAGCGGGTTGACGGCGAACACCGTCGCCTGCCGGCCGTCGTTGAAGGTCCCGAGGAAGATCCCGATGTAGTCGTCGTTGTAGATCCGGTCGCGGTCGGCGAGGGTGGCGTTCACCGCGCCCGGCGCGGCGAAGGCGCGGATTCCGAAGTGGATCGCGGTCGGCGAGTACCAGACGAGGACGTGGGTCGAATCGTCGGCTGCGACGCCGTCGGTCGGTGCATAGCGCGAAAAGCCGGTGAGGACGGCGGCCCGCGACCAGGGGTCTTCGTTCAGGTGACCATCGATGGTCACGGTCTCCTCGAGGCGGGGCGGGCTTACGGCTAGCTCGCGTGCACGGCCGTTGTGCACCGGGCCGGGCTCCAGCGACGCGGCGAGGAGGGCGAGGAGGAGCATTGGCGGGGCGAGGGGAAGGGTGGGAAAGCCGAAACGATGGCGGACCGGGCGTCGTCCGGCAACGGGCTCGTGTCGGAGCCTGGCTGGGAGCCGCCGGCGTGTCGACGCCCTGGACCGCGGTGGAGCTCCTCGCCCCGGGATTCGCGTGATCCGCTTCGTGGACGGCCGGGGTCACTCCGGCATTCCAGGAGTCGACGGAGGGCGGGCGCCCTTCCGCGCGTTCCCCGATCGCCCCGCCCCCGGCCGGTGGCGCGGGGATCGCTGGGCTGCGGGCCAGCGCCCCGCCAGCCGTCGAGCGTGATCGGGTTCCACATGATTGCTTCTCGCATGTCTCCGCGCCGGGCTCGGGGTTCGACGGGTTCTAGCGTTCCTTCCGGTACATCCGCAGCGACAGCGGAGCGAACATCGCCACCATGACCGCCGAGAAGAGGAACACCCACGCCACGTTCACGAGCGAGACGCCGCCGTGCATGAGCCCGCGCGACGCGGTGACCAGGTGCGTCACCGGATTGACCGCGACCACACTCTGAAGCCAGCCCGGCATCGTCGCCGGATCGACGAAGATGTTGCTGATGAACGTCAGCGGGAACAGGAACAGGAAGCTCGTCGTCATGACCGACTCGGGTGTCTTCACCAGCATGCCGACGACTATCCAGATCCACGAGACGCTGAACGCGAACACGAGGATCAGCGCGACTGCCAGGATCACGCCCGCCACGCCCGCTCCGGGCCGGAAGCCGAGGATCACGCCGAGCGTTATGACCATCAGCGCGGCGATCGAGTAGCGCAGCACGTCGCCCAGCAGCGCGCCGACGATCGGTGCCGGCTGCCAGATTGGGAGCGAGCGAAAGCGGTCGAACAGACCCTTGGAGATGTCGGTGTTGAGCCCCACGCCCGTGTACACCGTGATGAAAACGATCGTCTGGACGACGATCCCGGGCAGCAGGAACTGGACGTACGCCCGCGGCGTGCCGGCGAGCGCGCCGCCGAAGAGGAACGTGAACATGAGCGTCATCATGAGCGGGAACGCCGTCACGTCGAACAGCTGGAAGGGAACGTGCTTGATCTTGAGAAGCGCGCGCCACCCGAGCGTGATCGAGGCCGACAGCGCGCTGGCGCCGGACGGACGCTGCGTCCGCGACAGCACGCGGTGCAGTCCGCCGTCGGCGATGAATGGTGTCGGATCGCTCATGCCGGCTCCGCCTCCTTCGGCGCCTCGGCGGGTCGACCGGTGAGAGCGAAGAAGACCTCGTCGAGGCTCGGCTGTCCCAGTGAGAACTCGGTCACCGCGACGCCGGCGCCCGACAACGCCTGCAGCGCAGCAGCCACCACCGCGTCGCTGCCCACGCGCGCCGAGAGCGTGAACGCGTCCGTGCCGTTGTGTACGTCGGGTCCCAGCGTGCGGCGGAGAATCGCCTGAGCCTCGGCCAGCCGATCGGCGGAACCGAGTCGAACATGGAGCGTGCTGCCGCCCACCGAGGACTTGAGCTCGCGGCTCGTGCCCTCGGCGATCAGCCTGCCGTGATCGATCACGGCGAGTCGCTCGGCGAGTCTGTCGGCCTCGTCGAGATACTGTGTGGTCAGGAGCACCGTAGTGCCCTCGGCGGCGATGGCGCGGACGATGTCCCAAACCTGGTTGCGGCTCCGCGGATCGAGACCGGTCGTCGGTTCGTCGAGAAACAGCAGCTCCGGGGTGAGGACGAGACTGGCCGCGATGTCCAGCTTGCGGCGCATGCCACCCGAGTAGGTTCGCGCCTGCCGGCCGGCGGCGTCGGACAAGCCGAACGCGTCCAGCAGCTCGTCGGCGCGGGCCTTCGCGTCGCGCCAGCTCAGGCCGAGGAGCCGGCCGACGAGAACGAGGTTCTCGCGGCCGGTGAGATCCTCGTCGATCGACGCGAACTGACCGGTGAGGCTCACCTTCGCCCGGACCGCCGCCGGGGCGCGCACGACATCGTGGCCAAACACGCGGGCCGAGCCGGCGTCCGGCCGAAGCAGAGTGGCGAGGACGCGGATCGTCGTCGTCTTCCCCGCGCCGTTGGGACCGAGGAGGCCGTAGACGGAGCCGCGACGGACCTCGAGGTCCACGCCATCGACGGCGCGGGTCGTTCCGAAAGTCTTGACGAGGCTGGAAGTCTCGATTGCAGGGGTCATGTGGCAATTGTGATGGTGTCGTCGATGCGCTGCCTGTCCGATGGGGCGCCGGGCTCGGGTTCTCCATGCGGCGGCGAGGAGATCTGGCGCACCTCGCACTCGCCCTCGAAGGAAGGGCCGAGCACGTCGATGTGCGTCTGCATGAACTCCCTCGCCATCTGGAGCACCGCCTCCCGCGACTCCACCTCCAGAATCGCGTAGCCGCCGATGAGTTCCTTGGCCTCGGCGAACGGCCCGTCGGTCACGGTCACCTTCCCCCGCGCCGCGCGAACGCGCGCGCCGGCGGAGCTCGGCATGAGGCCGCCGGTCGCGATCAGCCGGCCGGCCGCAGAGTCCTTTTCGGCGAGCCTTGCGATCGCCGCCATGAGCTCGGGGGAAGGCGGCCGCCCGGCCTCATAGTCGGTGTTTCCCTTGACCAGAACCATGAAGCGCATCGTGGGGTCTCCTCTCACTCCAGTTGCGGAGGGATGTGGGGCGGCTGACCCGCCCTCCTGATTCTACGTCGAACGGCGCGGGCGCAAATCGACACGAGCGCCGCAAAGGTCAGTTTCAAGGGAGTTTCAAGGGGGTCAGAGTCGTTGAAAATCCGGTCCAGGATCAGATCGTCACCGATACCTCGTGTGTGGACCAGGGCTTTCGCTCACTGGCACCCGGATCTCAGGGCGTGACTCGCACCCAATCGACGAGCATCCTCGCCTCGCCCCTCCGGATGAGTGGGAGCGTGGATTCCGGAAGGCCGAGCAGCGGCGTGGTCACGCCATTCACGGCCGCCGGATATACGCCGCCCAGCGCCAGGTTGAGGACCACGTACTTGGCGCTGTCGAGCGCCGCCGCGGGACCGTACTGCGCCACCTGTTCGCGCATCACTCGGTACACGGGCGAACCGTCGACCCGGAACACGATGCTGTCGGCGGTCCAGGTGACCGCGTACTCGTGCCAGGCCGTGATGTCCAGCGAGTCGGGAAGCGTCGTCCGGTGCACCAACGGCGTGTCACCCGAGTAGCCCGGCCCGTGCAGCGCGGCGCTCACCCACGTGGCGTCGCCGACGCTCTCCATCACGTCGATTTCGCCGTGGGACGGCCACGGTCCGCCGCCGAGGAGCCAGAAGGCGGGCCAGAACCCGGCGCCTGCGGGCAGCTTGATCCGCGCGGTGGCGGTGCCGTAGCGAAACAGCACCCGCCCGTGCAGGCGTCCCGAAGTGAACCTTGGAGCGCCATCCGGATCCTCGTGCGCCTGGATCACGAGCGCGCCATCCGTCGCACCGGCGGCAGCGTCTCCGTGCGCGATGTACACCACCGAGGTGCCATCGACGTACACCTGGAGCTCGTTGTTGTACACCGTCCCCGTGTAGACCGTCCACTTCTCCCGGTCCAACGCGGGGCCGGAAAACTCGTCGGCGAAGATCGTGGCACCGCCTTGATCGGAGGAGGGTGGGCCCGTGCCGGATTCGGCGTCGGCCGGCGGCGCCGAATTGCCACCGAGACATGCCGCCGCCACCAGAACGGCGACCACCGCCCCGATCACTCGGGCTGAACGCGTGCCCATTGAACCTGCCTCCGGTTGGAGCCTTTGCGAGAAGATTCTTGTGACCAAACGCTACCGTCGGGGCCCATCTTCGTCCAATCGGCCGCCAGTCAGCGTCCACCTCGTCGATCTGGCGAGCAGCATCCGTTCACGCGGAGTCGCCGCCGACTTCCACGCGATGCGGCACCGCAGTCCCGCGCGGGCGATTCTGGACTTCGCCGAGGAGATCGGTGCCGACCTGATCGCAATGGATGCCCAGGCGCGGCACGGACTCTTGCGCCGGCTCGCGGGCAGCGTGTCCGACAAGGTGCTGCGTGGGGCCACGGTGCCGGTGCTGCTCCATCGCATGCAAGCAGGGCAGGCGGGAGGGGTCGGTGCGGCGTCGGAGGCGGAGCACTCGCGCGGAGGCTGAGCCGGCGCGACCGGCCATGCGAGCGTACGAATTGCAGCCGACCAGGTCCTCAGTCGTTCGCTGCCGGCCCCCGCGCGGTGCGGTCGATCTGCCGGATCGCGCCGAGGTGATACGCGA